>CANQNO010000026.1 GCA_947625245.1 uncultured Clostridia bacterium | reverse complement strand
TACAAAATAAATCCGAACCAATCACGGGTTACGATTACCCTTGTTGAGTTCGGATTATTTTGATTTGGTGGAGATAGTCGGATTCGAACCGGCGACCTATGCGTTGCGAACGCATCGCTCTACCAACTGAGCCATATCCCCGCAACGCATTTATAATATACTATTTATTTTTACTTGTCAATAATTTCCGCGGCGTTGGGCTTTTATTTCACTCGTTTTTTCTAACACCCTTAATATGTATTCCCCGCGCAACCGAAAAGTTATAGGAAGAGAGGGGTCTGCCGTACACGTCAAAAGTGTGCGCCGCAACCAGAATTTGCCCCCTCGATACGGATACTACCACGGGAGAGTGATAAAAATCCCCCGTACCCGTGCCCAACTGCACAATGTCACCCGGTTCCAGAGTACCTAACGGCGCTTCTTCGGCAAAAGGACCTTCGTCCTTGTTGTTGATAAGAAAATTGTATAGATATTCCACGCCCGTCCAACTCGGGGAGCGGTCGTTCAAAGATTTATAATACCACCCCAACGTCGGCGTAAAATTCATAACTTTTGACCCCGCGTAAATACATTGCGAGGCAAAGTTGGTGCAATCCCCGCCCAAAGCGTTGAAGTTGTAGTATTCGGGGTTTCTTCCTAACGCCCACCGCCGCGCATAATCCGTTGCGGCGGTTCTGTCATAATCCGAAACTTTCATACGCCATAATATGCCGCGGGGCGGAGTTTGCGTTACGCTTTACCCATTAAAATTGTTTTAAAATCATTGACAAGCAGGTGCAAAAGAGAGTATTATTTTATTGCTATGGATGAATTGATTTACAAAAGTTGCGTAACCGTACTTAAAGAAGAGCTGTTGCCCGCCATGGGCTGTACAGAACCCATTGCGGTAGCGTATGCCGCCGCACTGGCGCGCGAGACGTTGGGCGAAATACCCGAATGCGTGACCATAGCGGTGAGCGGCAACATTTTAAAGAACGTAAAAGGCGTGGTGGTACCCGGCACGGGCGGGCTTAAAGGAGTAATTTCAGCCGCCGCCGCGGGAATAGTGGCGGGGCGCGCGGACAAAAAGCTGGAAGTTATCTCTTCGGTCAAGCACGGCGACCTGCCCAAAATCAATAATTACATAAAAAGCGCCGACTTCAAGGTAAAGCAAGCCGATTCGGGCTGTATTTTTGATATATGTATCGAGGAAAAGTCCGCAAAGCACACGTCCTTTGTGCGTATAGCGGGGCACCATACAAACGTGGTTCTTATCCGCAAAGACGGGAAAGACATATTGAATAAAGAATTTTCGGGCGAGCAGACGGCTCCGCAGGGCGCGGACAGAAGCCTGTTGTCCGTAAAAAGTATTTTGGAATTTGCCGAAACCGCAAATCTCGCCGACGTGCAGGATCTTCTCGAACGCCAGATAGCTTATAACACGGCAATCGCCGAAGAGGGTCTTAAAAACGACTACGGCGCAAAGGTGGGAAAGACTATAAAATCGCTCGGGAACGACGTGCGCACCCTTGCAAAGGCAATGCCCGCGGCGGGTTCGGACGCGAGGATGAACGGTTGCAGTATGCCCGTAGTAATTGTTTCGGGAAGCGGCAACCAGGGTATGACGGCTTCTTTGCCCGTAATAGTTTACGCAAAACATTTGGGAGTTTCGCACGAAAAAATGCTGCGCGCCCTTCTCGTATCCGACTTGATAACCATACATTTAAAGACGGGCATAGGCAGGCTTTCTTCTTACTGCGGCGCGGTGAGCGCGGGTTGCGGCGCGGGTTGCGGCGTGTGCTATCTGTACGGCGGAGGGCTTAAAGAAATTTCCGCCACCATAACCAACGCGCTTGCGGTAAATTCCGGGCTGTTCTGCGACGGGGCTAAGTCAAGTTGCGCGGCTAAAATCGCTTCGTCGGTAGAAGCGGGCTTGCTTGCGATGGAGATGGCGAAAAGCGGCTCGGGCTTTATGGGGGGCGACGGCATTTTGGGCGGCGACGTGGAGGAGACCATTGCAAACGTGGGCGAAATCGCCCGCAACGGTATGCGCGAAACGGACAAAGAGATTATCCGCCTTATGATTAAGAGTTGTTAAAACATATAAATTTCGAAACATATAAATGCCGGAACATATAAATTAAAATACAAATAAAATAAAATGCAAATAAAGCCCCCGCCCCGCGCAATTTGCGCGGGGCGGGGGCTTTGTGCTTTTTTACAGCTTTATCCGCAAAGCGGGAACAACTCCGACGAAGGTGTTAACAACACTGCGGGTTTTGCCGGTGCCGTCGTTGTGTATATAATGAACCATTTTTTCGTTCATAGGTGAACGCAACCACCACCAACTGTAGCCATCCTTAGTTACATTAACTCCTTGTGACTTTGCATAAGCCGTACTCTCTAATTGACGCGCAGAGTCAGATGTACTAACATCCTCTGCAAAGCCGTATTCGCTGTTTATTATGTCCGCAGGGCTTAACAAGAATATTTTGTCGTGCGTGTTTTCGGAAGCAAATTTAACGTCGTTCATAAACGCGGTATTAGCACTGTTGTCCACTTCCGTTTCCTGTATTATGCTCTTCGCCAAATCGTCGAACGACGTTTTATAAAAAGTATCGTTCAGCCATTTCCTCAAGTCGCTTTCCTTATAATTACTTGTATAAACCGTATTATCGGCTATCTGGCGCGTACCCGATTTTTCGTGGTAATACTGCTGGCTGTCGAGAATTATATTCGACATAAGCAACGCCGTGCCGTCGGATTGGGAAAGTAAGCGCCATTTAATAGGCTCGAACTTAAACCAATAAGCCGTATTTATTTCATATCCGTTGTCGTTTTGATAGCAGCTATACATACTGCTATCAGTCGCACTTTCCGGACGGTAACTTGTAAAGTATACTCCGCGGTAACGGTTGTCTTCATATTCCACGTCTATGTACCACATAAAGTTCTGCACTTCGCCCTCGATATAATAGCCGTAGTTCGTCCAGCCGTGCGCGTTGTCCGCCGTGGGCAATTCGCCCTTACTTGCTTCCAAACCGAGTGTCACTTTCAATCCGCTTTCCTCAACCTCACTCTGAGGATATTCGCCCATATTAATTGTACCGTCCGCATTTTTGGCATATAAAACCTTTTCACAGTATTCGCATTTGCCGCCCACAAAGCTATGCCCGTCGGGGTTGATATCAACCTTCAATTCTTCACGGGTAGTTTCCTGCTTATCAAGGTCAAAATACTTGTCGCATAAGTCGCAGTGATAGTGCGCTTCCGTTCCCTCGGTCGTGCAGGTCGGCTCTACCTTTTCAATTAGTGTGCCGTATGTATGCGCGGTCGGGTCAATATCGATTTTCAATTCGTCAAGAGTTGTTTCGCTCTTCTCGCTGTCGAAATACTTTTGACAACCCGAACAGTAGTAGTGGGCTTTGAGACCCTCTTCCGTGCAAGTTGCGGACTTTTCGGGAATAAGTTCGCCGTAATCGTGGACGTGTTCGTCGTCCGGCTTGCACCCTGCAACCGCAAAAGCAAGGCACAATGCGCAGGCTGCGGTCAACAACAAAACCAACAATTTTTTCATTTTTTTCTCCTTTGTGCGGTAAAAAAATAAGGTGTGCCCCGAAAGAGCACACCGCACGGTATCTCTTACGGCTACCACACCTTACTACTTTGCTAACAAATTTCGCAAATTACAGATAAAGAGATACACAATGCCGGATTGTGTACCCATAATTTGTGAAATTTTGCAATAAAACGTACAATATTAAAAGTAGTAAAATGTGGTGACTTAAATATATCATTGCGGGAAGCGTTTGTCAAGGAATTGCATAAAATTTTCCCTTTGCCGTCCTGCGGTTTAGAATTAAAATTTCCTCCTTTTGTCAATAACAGCATTATAATTCAGTTAAACTGAATTTGTCAAGCGTTTGGATTAAAATCAGTTAAACTGAATTTATGGAAATATTGTTTAAGGAAAGGTTTACCGAA
>CANQNO010000025.1 GCA_947625245.1 uncultured Clostridia bacterium | reverse complement strand
GTCAACTACGTCACCAACAAACGCGACGTCAAACGCCGTGATTTCTATATAATGCTCACCTATCTTGCGGGGCAGACACTTATTTACTTTGGCTTGGCGCTTACTCTCATTGCGTAAAAGCGCGTTGGCTGTTTCCGAAACAATTTACTTTTTTGTACTTAATTACCCCTACGATCGTTTGTATCGCAGGGGTTTGTTAACAAAAAAACGCCCTTTCGGACGTTTTGGTGCTGGTGGAGGGAATACTCCGCTACGCTCCGTGGCGTTCTCTCACTACGTTCGTTCGGCTGAGCGGACCCCGACCTAGTGCTTAGCCGAGCCGTAGGCGAACGCCAACGAGTCGCAGACTCGTTATTACGAATCACGGATATTCCGACAAAAAAACGCCCTTTCGGACGTTTTGGTGCTGGTGGAGGGAATCGGACCCCCGACCTAGTGATTACGAATCACTCGCTCTACCGACTGAGCCACACCAGCAAATTCAATTGCCTACTTAGTATAGCAAACAATTTTGCAATTGTCAAAGATTATTTGTCACTTTGAAAAACGTTTTTTACTTCCCGTCCGATTTCGTCTCGCCGCGGCGGCACTGTTTGCGAAAAAATGCGTTCATTTGATTGCTTTTCAGTTATAAATATGTTAAACTGACTATGCCAAACTAACTTAATACCAACGCAAGAATTTTTTTGTTTAACAAAAAAAATCGTATAATATGCGTATTGCCTGACAACCATAGAATTTGATAAAATGCAAATTCCCACACGGTTATCGGGCAATCAATTCTTGCGATAGCGGTTAGTTTGGCGACTACGGAGTTTGCGTTTTTGTGCGCTTGCTTCGGCAGGCGCAATTTTTATGTCTCAAAAGGGCAAACGCGCGCGCAAAGCGATCGTGGCGAACAAGTCCAAATCGTTTGCGCCGTAACTGCCCAAAAATTGCGGCAAAATTATAGGCGCAAATAGAGCGCGAAACGCAAAATTTTCCACCGAACAGACAAATATGCCAAAACGGTAAATTTACCCCAAAAAATGCAACAAAATAACATGGGGGCGCGATTTGTAACAAAAAATGAAGGCGCAATCGGCGTCAAAACGGAAAAGTTTTCCGTTTATGTGCTATTTTGCTATCATTTTTCTTAAATATATGTTAAAATAACAAAAAAACACCCTCTACAAAAGGAGAAAACATTATATGCTCAATGTCACAGGTTTATCCAAGAAGTATCCGTCAAACGACAAATATTCCGCCCACGATATAAGTTTTTCCGTTGCGGCGGGCGAAGTTGTCGGACTTGTCGGAAGTAACGGCGCGGGAAAGTCCACCATAATCAAAAGTATAATCGGCGTGCTTCCCTTTCAAGAAGGCAAAGTGGAAGTCAACGGTTTCGACCTAAATACCCAAAGCGAACAAGCCAAAAAGCAAATAGGGTATGTCCCCGACGACCACTCCGTTTACGACAAACTTACGGGTAGAGAATACATCAACTACATCGGCAGTCTCTACGGCGCAACAAAACAGCAAAAGGAGTATGTTGCCAACGATCTTGCCAAGCAATTTGACATCGCCTACGCGTTGGACACGCAAATTGCGGGCTACTCGCACGGAATGAAGCAAAAAATATGCATATTGGGCGCGCTTGTACACAATCCCGCGTTGTGGATACTCGACGAACCCATGGTCGGTCTCGATCCGCAAACGATGGCGTTGCTTGTCAAGCTGATACGCAATTACGCCGACGAACATCACGCGGTATTGTTTTCGTCGCACAGTTTGGAAACGGTAAAAAAGGCTTGCGACATTGTAATATTCATCAAACACGGTCAAATCGTCAAAACGGTAGACCTGCGCGAAAACAAAGATTTCGACCTCGAAAAAGAGTTTATGGCGATAAACGAGGTGGAAAATGCGTGATTTTATTCGTTTGCAACTGAAACTCAAATGGGGTTTCAATCGCAACAACAGCAAAAACAACGCCATAATGACTGCGATCGCGGCGTTTTTTGCGGTAGCGATAATTTTGGCTCTTGTGTGGGGATTGTCCTTTGTGCTAAATCAAAGTCTCCAAGTAACCGCCAAAGTGTTGTCGGGGCTTTTTGTCACCATTTTGATGATAGGTTTGACGGTGGTGGCAACGGGCATGCAGATAAACAGACTGTACCGCCCGGGCGATCTCCACATCACGGCGCGCTTTCCCCTAAGTCCGTTCAAGGTTTTTGTAAGTTATCTGATTATCAACTACATCGATCTTACCATATATTCGGTGATACTGCTCGTCCCCGTAATGATGGTTTTCGGCTGGGCTGTGCATTGCATTACCTTTGTGTACGTTTTGGGCGTGCTTTTGGGTGCCATTCTGTTGCCGTTGTTGCCTTTTGGGCTGTCGGTATTGATTGCAATCCCCGTCGTATATGCAACAACATTCCTTGAAAGATACAATATCGTTCGTTTGATACTTTTCATTGTATTTTTGGTCGGTTGCTTTTTGCTTTACGACTACATTCTTACGATCCTTGCCAGTTTTTTCATTCATAGGAATTGGGAAACGGGCACGCTTGAAATATGGGATAAACTGCTTGCCGGCTTAGATAGCTATTATAATCCCGCTTACTACCTCGGAAACGTTATGTTTTTCGAGAGATTCTGGATCGGATTCGGCAGTCTTATCGGGGCAAGCATTGTGTTGATGGCGATAGGCATTGCGCTTGCGAAAGTTACTTGCGATAAACTTCGGCGCAAAGCTCTCGAAGGCGGCTTTGGCGCTTACCAAAAACGGACCGCTATCGACGGCTACGGAAGCGCAAGGGCGATTTTCCGTTTCAGCTTTAAGAAGATTCTTCAAGACAAGGCTTACTTTTATTTCTATTTGGGAGTAGCGATCTCGACGCCGGTCATGGTTTTTTTCTGCGACAGGCTCGTGGGAATGGTTGGCGAAGCGCAAATAGGAAGCGGAATCAATTTCGGGGCGGCAATGCTTACATTGTCAGTCTTTATGGCGATGATCAGTTCTTTTTCGGCATCCATTCTAAGCGTTGACGGAAAAGCATTCTATATTTCCAAGCTCGTACCCGTCCCCTATCGAAAACAACTTGCGATCAAAGGGCTGCTCTATATCGCAGTCGGCATTGTGGCGCTCGCCATCAGCACGATTGTGATGGGCAGTCTGAGCTTTGTCAATGCGGCAGAGATAGCGGTTCTGGTCGTTACGCAACTTTTATTCACGGTCGGGCTGGTCTTTAATGGGATCAATCTGAATTTGAGCAATCCGAATCTGAAACCAAAAGCCAACGGCGAAGTGGAAGAAATCAATATCACCTATATGCTTTTAATTGGGTTTGCGATAGCTGCGGTTCTCGGCGCGACGACCTTAATCTTTCCGAGGCTCTTGGAAAGCGGCGCGGCTTGGGCGTATGGTATTTCGGTCGGCATTGCAATTGTATATGCGACAGTAAATATGTTGGTGTTTTGGTTTACGGCAGAAAAAATGTACCGTAAGATTGAAATGTAAGGAGATACAAAATGAAAAAACTGATGACATCTACAATCATCTTATTACCGCTTTTGCTTCTTGCAATCATGCTCGTAAGCGGTGCTATTATAAGCATGAGTTCGCACGTCTACGTCGAATCGGTTGAGTTCGTTAACAACGATACCCTCGTGCTTGTCATGAGCAATGAGGAAAACCCGCCGACGGAACAACTTGCGGTAAACGTTTTCCCGCTTAACGCGGAAAGCCGTGACGTCGTATTCTCGGTCGATAACAAGAATATCGCGTCGGTAGACGAAAACGGTATTGTCACAGCAAAGTTTTACGGTGAAACTTATATTTCGGTAGTGAGTTCGGAAAACAAAGCGGCAAGCGCAAGGCGCAAGCTGATCGTCACGGACACTTCCGTTCACTCAATTGTGATAAACGAAGGTTATGCTGCGGATATGTACGAAGATGAAACGCAGCAACTTTCAGTAACGATATATCCGCAGGAAGCCACAAACCAATCCGTAACGTGGAACAGTTCCGACGAAAATATTTTGTCGGTAAGTGCGGACGGCACCGTAACGTCAAAGGGTGCCGGGAAAGCCACGATTACGGCAATTTCAAGCGACAACGGTGAAGTGCAAGCCTCCGTCGAAATTACCGGTCATACAAAGATCACCGATATCGAAGTAGACCAAACGCTTGTCGTAACCTCTCTTACGGAGAGCAAATTTCCGCAAGTTACGCCTGTTCCCGCAGATGCGGACGTTACGCTTACTTTTAAGACGGACAATACGGACATTGCTACTGTGGATGCCGATGGAAATATCTATTTCAAAAAAGAAGGACACGTAACTGTTACGGTGACGGCGACCGATTTCGGCAACAGGACGGTGGAAAAGAAAAAGGAATACACGTCCACGGACGGCTACTATTTGCCCCCTCTTTTCGCGCAAAAGGAATACACCGTCGATTACGATGAGTATAAAGACGAGGACAAAGCTCTGCCCATTCCGTTTGCCAAGACACTTGACGGCTCGTACAGGCAATTTATCAGCGCAACGTATTCCGTCGATAATGTGCTTTCGTTTGACGAGGCAACAAAGGAATTCCGTTTTTCGGGACCTATGCCCAACGGTACACGGTCGTTGAGAGTAACGGTAAAAGCGCGGATTTACGATGCGACGAATGGAATGCTTATAGATTACGAGGACGGCTTTACGCTTCACGTTTTACGCAATGCGAAGAAAGTCGCTATCTCCTACGGCGGGACTAAGGATGTAGCCGCTATCACGACCTCGAAAAACACATTCAAATTTACATTGGAGGCAGAACAGAATGGCGCGGCGGTCGCAAATATTTCCGTCGAGCCCGCAAATCACACGAACGGGATCGAGTATGCGCTGACAGACGGACAGGACACAGCGCAAATTTCGGATGCCGGCGTGCTTACCTTCACCAAAGCGGGTAGCGTCACGGTGAAGATATCGTTTATCGCGGCAGATGGGTCCGTGACGGCGGAGAAAGAAATCATCGTCACTTATGCCCCCTTTGATGCGACCGAGAAAAGAATCGATATCAATGACGATACGGATAATCAAAAAATTCTTCTCGCGATGGAGGACGAAACGGATCGGCAGGACGGCATTTTGTATTTTGCCGTACCTGCGGGTGCAACGGTGACTCCTGTTGTCACGGACGGGGAAGAAGTGATCAAGCTCGAGAACAAGAATGGTGTGTGGCACATCGTTCCTCAAATGGGCGGTTTTGCAACGGTGACGGTCTCCGTGATTCCAGATGAGACCTCGTCGCAAGTATCGGGTAAGACTTACACGGTCGATGTATACGTTGACTGCCCGGTGGAGATCGGTTTGCTTGAAATTTTGCTCGGCGGGCGGCGTTGCGATGGGGACACCTACGGCGCAAGTTCCGAAAATATAGCGTATTCCTTGAATATTGATGATAAGCGCGGATTTATGGAAGGGAAAACCCTGTATCTGCGCTACGGTTCTGCGAACGAGACGGCAAACGACGGCAATCGTTCCTTTTCGGGTAATATCGCTTTCGGTGCGGCACTCTCCTCTCTCAATGTGACTTTTGGGGTGAAATACGGAGAGCGGGCGAAGCAATTCGGCGCGCAAGATCATTCCCTTGACGACGCTGTGCGGTCGATTACACTCTTGCGCGATGCGGAGAGTGTTACTGTCTCGTATGAGTGCGTAGAGACGACGAAGATCATTCTCAAACAGAACGTTCTGAATTTCGACAAGCAGACCGATGT
>CANQNO010000024.1 GCA_947625245.1 uncultured Clostridia bacterium | reverse complement strand
AACTACAAAAACGGAACGCAAACGGTCAGCCTTGACGAGCTTTCGTGTTCGGATTATAATTGTCTCGGTGCACCAAACAGAGCCCCGACCTTTTCAAGGTCGGGGCTCTGTTTGGTGCTGTAAATGAGTGGGGCGAATACCCCGTGCGAGCGGTCACAGACCGCGACGCTCTTGCGGAGCAAGACCGGCGGCAAAGCGCACCGCGCTTTTGTATTTTTAATAAAACGAATCGGTTATCGCAATGAGGTCGGGGCTCTGTTTGGTGCTGTAAATGAGTGGGTCGAATACCCCGTGCGAGCGGTCGTAAACATTGAAAAAGGCGAGAACTTGTGTTCTCGCCTTAATATAATCAATTTTTTACGTTTACAGTTCCATTTCTAAATTTTTCAGCGCGGCTGCAAGTTGCTTTTTGTATGTTTCCTTGTTTTGCGAATAATTGTTAAATGATCCGCTTACATTTATTACAAGTTCATAATAGTCGTTATATGCAAGCATGACAGCCTTGATTTCCGATTTTAAATCCGAATCACGAACATCTTTATATATTGATTGAATTTTTTCATCATTTTCCTTGACAAAATTAAGATTGTCACTGTTGTATATCTGTGCAGTGTAGATCGCAACATTGATATCACTACTATATTCATCGTTGTAAATTGCGTCATACCAACATTGATAAATGTCGTCTGCAATTAGGTCTAATCGGCTTTGCGATTCGCATACGGCGTCATATAATTCGGAAACTTTTGCCCCGCCGCATGCAGTTAAAAGCATAACCATCATACACGCCGCGATTGCTACAACCATATATATAAAACGTTTTTTCTTAAGTTTCATATCAAAATCTCCTAAGAATTCATACTTTTTTAAATTATATCCTACAAAATGTAGGAAGTCAAGTGTTTTCCTACAAATTGACGTAAAATAATTTTGTGACAGGAAACGTTTTCGGTAAAAAGTTAAAAGAATTAAGGATCGAACGCGGGCTTTCGCAACGTGCGCTGGGGGATATATTCGGCGTGTGTAACCAAACTATCAGTTTTTGGGAGAGCGGAAGCCGTGAGCCGGATATGGATAATTTATTAAGAATTTCAAGATTTTTCGGTGTATCGGTCGATTATATGCTTGATGAAAAACTATAAGCGTTTCCCGCCGAAAAATTTATTGCTTTACACGAGCGGAATATCACTTGCTTTTTCCGCCGTTTAATGTTAAAATAATCAAGATAAATCAATAGAAACGACACACGTGGCGCATTTTGCGCGTAAATCTGATTACGGTACACATTTCGGACGTGCGTCGTTGTACGGCACACGGTTTACTGTGTGCTTTTTTTGTGTCTAAAAGGAGTTTTAAATGAACGACACCGCATATTTGGGCGAAGAGAAAGTGGGGAAGTTGCTTGTAAAATTTGCCGTTCCTTGCATACTTTCGCTTGTAATATCTTGTCTTTACAACATTGTCGACCAAATTTTCGTCGGGCACGGCGTGGGACCGCTTGCAAACGCCGCAACGGGCGTGGTTTTTCCCATTACGGTAATAGGCTGGGGACTTTCGCTGTTCTTCGGCGACGGCGCTGCGGCTTTTCTTTCGATATCGCTGGGACAGAACCGTCCCGAACAAATACATAAAAGCGTGGGGCTTGCAATACTCGGCTCCTTTTTGACGGGCGGGATTTTAATTGCGGTTGCCTATTTGTGGGGAGACGGTCTTTTGCTGCTTTTGGGCGGCACAAATTCAAATATCCGTCTTGCGCATGATTACGGCGTGATAATTTATGCCATGATTCCGTTCGCTCTTGTTCAAAGTACTCTTGCGGCAATCATACGCGCGGACGGCTCGCCGCGGTTTGCCATGATGGCGATGACGGTAGGGGCGGTGCTGAACATAATAGGCGACCCCATTGCCATATTCGCGCTCCACGCAGGTATCGCAGGCGCGGCTTACGCAACAATTTTTGGGCAGTTCGTGTCATTTATTATAAGTATCTGCTATCTTTTCAGGAGCAAGACGTTTAAGCTTAAACTCTCGAGTTTTATCCCCGATTTCCAAATTCTCAAAAAAATATGCAGGCTCGGGCTTTCAAGCCTTCTCACACAGCTGTGCATAGTCGCAACAACGATTGTAAACAACGTTTTGTTTGTAAAATACGGTTACAAATGGAACGAAGCCTGCGGCGGCGACGTTGCGCTTGCGGCGTTTGTGGTTATAATGAAACTCTTCCAGATCGTAATCAACATAGCTATCGGCATCGCGGCGGGCGCGCAACCCATAATCGGATATAATTACGGGGCGAGGAAATACGGCAGGGTCCAAAAACTTTTAAAATTGGTTTTGCTGTGGACGGGCGGACTGTGCCTCTTGTTTACCGTGCTGTTCGAATCCATGCCCGCCGTATTCATTTCCATGTTTGGCGGCGCAAAGGGCGGCGATGCGTTTGACGAGCTCTACATGCAGTTTGCCGTGCCCTGCATAAGAATCTATCTTATGCTCATTGCGCTCACTTGCCTGCAAAAAGTCTGCGCTATTTTCCTGCAATCCATAGGTTTTGCGGGATTGTCTGCGCCGCTGGCGTTTTTGAGAGATATTCTGGTGATTTTATTTGCCTTTTTGCTTCCGCTCGGGTTGGGAGTATGGGGAGTGATCTGGGCTGCCCCTGCGGCGGACGCCGCGGCTTTTGCCATAACCGTGCCCGCAATGATATGGGTTATGAAAAAAATATCGTTGCTACGTAAAAGAGAAGAAAGCGGGGATAACGCGCCCCGTATACAAGAATAAAATTAAGCCGTTTTGCCAAATGCTTGCATTTACGGGCTGACGGTGTTAAAATTAAATTATGGAAAAACTTGTTTTGATTGACGGCAACAGCCTTTTAAACCGCGCTTATTATGCGACGCCCGTTTTTACGACCAAAAGCGGTATGCCCACCAACGCGATTTTCGGCTTTATCAAATTGCTGTTTAAAATTTCGGGCGACGTAAACCCCGATTACATATGCGTAGCGTTCGATATGAAGGCGCCCACGTTCAGGCATAAGATGTACGACGGCTACAAGGCGACAAGAAAGCCTATGCCCGACGAACTTGCCGTTCAGGTGGAGCCGCTAAAAAATCTGTTAAAGGCGATGAAAATCGCAATTTACGGCGCTGAGGGCATAGAGGCGGACGACATTTTGGGAACCCTGTCCAAAAAGTTCGGCGTACACAGCTATATTTATACGGGCGACAGGGACAGCTACCAGCTTGTGGACGGTTGCACCGACGTGTGTTTTACAAAGCGCGGCGTAACGGATATATTGCACCTCACAGCTGAAAATTTCAAAGCAGAAACAGGGCTCGAGCCGTCGCAGATAGTCGATTTAAAAGCGCTTATGGGCGACAAGTCCGACAATATACCGGGCGTTCCGGGAATAGGCGAAAAGACGGCGCTCGACTTGCTTGCAAAATACGGTTCCCTCGACGGGATTTACTCCAATATCGACGAGTTGAAATTTTCAATGCGCTCCAAATTCGAGGACAACCGCGAAATTGCCTATCTTTCGTATTCGCTTGCCAAAATCAACAGGGATTGCGATATCGATTTACAACTTGCCGACTGCGCCGCGCCCAAAAAATTCGGCAAGGAAGTTAAAGATTTTTTCAACGAGTTTGAGTTCAGAAGTTTTTTAAGCCTTGATATTTTCGAAGAGGCATGCGGGGAGACGCAGGCTGTCTCATACCCCGAAAAAACCGTTTGCCGTACATTCGGCGAATTAGAGAGTGTTCTCGCCGCAAACACCGAGCTTACAGCCATACTCGAAGAAAATACGATGGAAATATATGTCGGCGGCAGGGAATACGCCGTAAATCTTCTTATAAATCTTCAGGACGACGCCCTTTCGGCTGAGGACTATACAAAGGCACTGAAAGCCGTATTTTCGTCGGGCAAAAAGGTTTTGACCTACGACTTTAAAACCGTAAGGCATTATCTCGACGAGTTCGGCGTAGAAGCCGGGTGCGATTTCGAGGACCTTGCGCTTGCAAAATATCTCTGCGACAGCAAGACTGCGGCTTTTGATTTGAAAGAGCTGTGTTCATATTATCTTTACGACTATTCTTTTGCGGCATTTGCCGCGCGCCGCATGTTCGACGGTTATCTCGATACGCTTAAATCTGAAAATCTGCTGTCGCTGTATGCGGATATAGAAAAGCCCATTTTGAATATTTTGTACGACATGGAAAAAACGGGCGTAAAGGTAAGTTGCGACAGGCTTTATGAACTTTCCGATAAATTCAAGTCTCTTGCCGAAGAGTATCGCTTTAAAATCTATCGGGAGTGCGGTGAGGAGTTCAATTTGAACAGCCCCGCAAAGCTTGCCGAAATTTTATACGAAAAATTCGGCTTGACCGAAGTAAAAAAGAAAAAGACGGGCAAATTTACTACGAGCGCGGAAGTCCTTGAAAAGCTTGTGGACAAAGCGCCGATAGTAGCGGACGTTCTTAAATACAGGCTGTACCAAAAACTTTTGTCTACTTATTGCGACGGGTTGCTGCCGTTGATCGATAAAAAATCGGGCTTGATACACACGACTTATAACCAGACTTTGACCACGACGGGCAGGCTTTCAAGCTCAAACCCCAATTTGCAGAATATTCCCATAAGAGAAAACGAGGGCAGGGAACTTAGAAAAATCTTTGTCCCGCGCGAGGGGAACGTATTTATTGACGCCGATTATTCCCAGATAGAGCTAAGGCTTTTGGCGCATTTTTCGGGCTGTAAAGAACTTATCGAAGCTTACAACAACGGCGTGGATATCCATGCTGTGACCGCTTCGCAGGTGTTCGGCGTACCGCCCGAAAGCGTGACGCCCGAAATGCGCAGGGAAGCCAAAGCAGTAAACTTTGGAATAATTTACGGTATAAGCGAATTCGGACTTTCGAAAAACCTGAATATTCCCGTCGCCCGTGCAAGAGAGTATATCGATAAATATTTTGCTACTTACACTGCAGTAAAGGAATACATGCTTGCCAACGTAGAATTTGCCAAAAAACACGGCTATGTTTCAACGCTCACGGGCAGAAAGCGCGTTATTCCCGAAATTTCTTCCGCGAATTACGGTTTAAAGCAATTCGGCGAGCGCGCGGCAATGAATATGCCTTTGCAGGGTTCGAGCGCCGATATAATCAAAATTGCAATGATAAACGTTTGCAACGCGTTAAAGGAGAGAGGGCTAAAATCCAAACTGATTTTGCAAGTGCACGATGAGCTGGTGCTTGAAACGCCCGAAAGCGAAGTGGCGGAGGCGTCCGAAATTTTGAAAAACGGTATGGAAAACGCCGTAAAGTTGGCTGTTCCCTTGACCGTAGAATTGCATACGGGCAGAGATTGGTATGAAGCAAAATAATATAAAAATCGCAATAACGGGCGGGATAGGAAGCGGAAAGTCCACCGTTGCAAATATAATTGCGTCGGAGGGCTATCCCGTATTTTCCTGCGACGAAATTTATTCCGAATTGTTGCGCGACGGTAAATTTTTATTGGAAATCGAAAAAAATTTTCCCGGCTCGGTAAAAGACGGACGGCTCGACAGAAACAAACTTTCCGCCGAAGTTTTCAAAGACGAAGAAAAATTAAAAAAGCTTAACGCCCTTACGCACGGCAAAATTCTTTCCGCCGCTTTTATAAAAACCGAAGGGGAAAGGCTTTCGTTTTTGGAAGTGCCGCTCCTGTTCGAAAACGGGCTTGAAAGCCGTTTTGATAAAGTAATAGTGGTTTTACGCGATTACGAAAATAGAATAAGTTCTGTGACCGTTCGCGACGGAATCAGCCGCGAAGAAGTGATAAATCGCATAAAAAGGCAATTTGATTACGATAATTACGACTTTGCGAAGTACTATGTTATACATAATAACTCAAATTTGGCTGATTTGCGTGCAAAAACTCTAAAAACGCTTTGTTTAATAGCGTGCGGCACGGAATAAAAAATTTATAATTTGTATTTGTTTTAGCTTGACAAGATAATTAAAATAATATAAAATCATTATCGTTTTCAAAAGCACTCGTGGCGGAATTGGCAGACGCGCAAGACTAAGGATCTTGTGGTTAACCCCATGCAGGTTCAACTCCTGTCGAGTGCACCAAGTCAGTATAATCCGAACCAAATACTCATAACGAGTGAATGGTTCGGATTTACTTTTTATCTATGAGCATAGTTTCGGGCTTGATTTATGCAGAGTTTTATGCTATAATATTAGAACGATAAACAGGAATTTAGCGGAGGAATATTATGTTTGAATACAAAGTGGAAATTTATAAAGTCAAAGAATTGGAAAAAGAATTAAATTCATTGGCTAAACAAGGCTGGCGGGTTATTGCTGTTACGCCGAATATAGCTATGGGTTACGGAATTATAGTTACCTATGAAAGGCAAGTAAAATAAACTTCAATTTAGCCGCACGGACGACAGGCATCTATACCATAGGTATAGCACACTATACTTATTGCGCTACGCTCCATAAGTTCCGTGTGCCCTGCGGGGCTGTTTAGTCCACGCAAGGAGAAAGGGTTTTAGGGGAAATCTTCCCC
>CANQNO010000023.1 GCA_947625245.1 uncultured Clostridia bacterium | reverse complement strand
GTAACTGATTTAATAGCTTCGGGTATAAGCACGAATTTGGTTTTATCTTTATTGTATAAAATTCCGTCCTGACTTGCATATGCAATATTGTTATCCATTACCGTAATACTTGTAAGGTTATCGCAACCACTGAACGCATACATGTCGATAGAAGTTACGCCGTCGCCTATGGTTACACTTTCAAGGCTTGTGCAACCAGAGAACGCATATTTGCCGATAGAAGTTACGCTGTCGGGTATGGTTATGCTTGTGCCTTTATAGTCACTGAAAGCATTTTCTCCTATTTCTTTTATAGAGGGGTTATCTCCCCATTTTATTTCTGCTGTGCAACCCCTGAACGCATAGTGACTGATAGAAGTTACGCCGTTGCCTATGGTTACGCTTGTAAGACCCGTGCAACCCCTGAAAGCACCCCAGCCTATAGAAGTAACGCTATTGGGTATGATTATGCTGGTAAGACCTGTGCGATCCTCGAACGCATATTCGCCGATAGAAGTTACGTCGGTCGATATGGTTACTGCTCCTTTCATAGCTTCGGGTACAAAAATTATTTTAGTTTTACTTCTGTTATATAAAATTCCGTCCTGACTTGCGTATGCAGTATTTTTATCCGTTACCGTAATACTTGTAAGGTTATCGCAACCACTGAACGCCCTATCGCCGATAGTAGTTACGCTATCAGGTATGGTTACGCTTTCAAGGCTTGTGCAACCATGGAACGCATACTTTTTAATTTTGGTAACACCTTGCAACATTTCGGCAGTAAGCTCGGTGGTTACAAGTTGATTGTTTAAATATAAATTATGCGCATAATGAAGCGGGTTGGCATATGCATCGTCAAAATCAATATTGCACCAGGCGGCTATATCCGTTACGTATACTCCTTTAAGGCTTGTGCAATCCCAGAACGCATCCTCGCCGATAGAAGTTACGCTGTTGCCTATGGTTACGCTTGTAATGTTTGTACAATTATAGAACGCTCCATAAAGTATATTACCCCCGGTAATGGTTACCTGCTTTAAGGAGTTGGGGATATAGTATTTAGTAATGGTGGTTTTACTTGTGCTATTGCCGTAATATTTTTGTTCTATTGCCGAAGCGCCCGAAAAACTTTCTGTTCCGAAAATATATCCGAAAGGATATTGATCCGTCTTGTCTGCAGTCTTTCTGCTTCCTCCAACAAAAGGTATAGTAATGCTTTCAAGTTTTGAGCAACCGCTGAACGCCCCTTCGCTGATAGAAGTTACGCCGTTGCCTATGGTTATGCTTGTAAGGCTTGTGCAATCCTCGAACGCCCTTTCGCCGATATTTTTACTGCCTGTAATAATAACGGTTTTCAAAGACTTTGGAACAGAATAATTTCCTCTTGCGCCAAAAATATATCCTAAATAGGCTACATCCGAACCGTTGCCCACAAATGGCAATGTCAGGTTTTCAAGATTTGTGCAACCACTGAACGCACTGCCGCCGATAGAAGTTACGTTGTTGGGTATGGTCATATTTGTAAGACCCGTGCAACCGCTGAAAGCAGTACTGCCGATAGAAGTTACGTAATCGGGTATGTCAATCGTTTGAACGCTGTTGTCTTTAACATTGCTAATTGTGCAAGTTGTTGGCGTAGAGGTAAAGACAAAATTCTCCATTGCAGGGTCAACTTCCCACTTTGCGGTATAGCTTACCGCAAAGCCCATTTTAAAGGTGTATCTTTCTTGATCGGAAACAAGCTGATTATCTTTGTCGTACCAACCGATAAAATTATAGCCCTTATTTGTAATTGCGTTTATGGTAGCTTGACTGTCATAGGAATGCTCACCGCCGCCCGAAACGGTTCCGGCTTGTGTATCATTTACATTAAGGGTAACTTTATAGTTATTCGCACTCCAATGCGCAGTTATGTTTTGTGCCTTTGCATACTGCCATTTTAAAATGCTTTTGCCTTCTTCGTTTGTCAGCTGTGTGCCGTCGGCGTACCATCCCGTGAAAGAATAGCCCGTGCGCGTGGGTACGGGGAAGGAATATTCGCTGTCATAAGTAACTGTTTTCTCTGTTTCGGAAAGAGCGTTCCCGCCGTTAACATCAAGCGTTGCCTTGTAGGTGTTCGCCGTTTTGTCTGCATAAAGAACGAGGGGCGAATATATAACGTCGGAAGTAAACGCCGTTCCGTTCAGCTCTTTCCAACCGTTAAACGTGTAGCCGGTAATGTCGGGGAGGTAGCTTGCCGTGAAAGTATTGCCCGTATAGAGTTCCGCAGTGTCAAGCAAACTTTCATCGTCATAATAGGAAACCGTCACGAGATAACTGCGGTGAACAGTGAGTTCGTAAACATTAACCTGCGCCTGGTTCTGCGAATTGACTACGATATAATATGTATTGTTGCCGTTTGACAGCCGCGTAACCATTTTTGTGGGGATCTCGCGCTGTCCATCGGGGTCGCTGTACAGCCGCCAGATGCTGTCGTCGCTGCAAACGACTTTGCTTGAAAGAGAAACACTGTCCGTATCTTTATCTACCAGCATAAAAATGGATTTATCTTCTATGCTTGCACCCTCCACGCTTAAAATGACCGCCGATTCTTGCGTCCATTGAGCATAGAGCGTGATATTCCCCGTCACGGTATCTTCTTCGAATTTCCACATTTCAGAGCCGCTTTTATTTTTTGCCCAACCCGAAAACGCGTAGTTGCTGCGCGCAGGGGAAAGAGGCGCGGTCAACTTGCTCAATTCTTCCACGGATTGCGTAATGGTCGAGCCGCCCTCGGCAAATTTTCCGCCGTTGGCGTCATAAGTTACGGTGTACTTATTTGTAACCGGCGGATTTACTTCCTGTTCGCCATCCGTTTCTTCAGAGCCGCCGCCCGTTTCTCCCGAACCGCCCGTTTCACCCTGTTGGGTGTTCGTGCCGCCCGAACTTTCGCCGCCGTCAGGTTTGCAACCCGCAACCGCGAACGCAAGGCATAAAGCGCAGGCAACAGTCAATAGTAAAATCAAAAGTTTTTTCATAAATACCTCCTATTGGTTAACGATATTTCGACAATATAATATCGAAAGTACGATAAAAAGTCAACGAAATTACGCTAAATAATTAGCGAAATTTTGTTTACAATATTTTTATGGATATTATTGCAAGAATTAAAGAACTGCGCGATTCACGCGGGTGGAGTACAAATCAACTTGCATTAGAGGCAGAACTTACGCAATCTACGGTTTCAACGCTGCTGACAAAAGCCAATTCTTTGCCGAGCATCGACACTCTTACAAGTCTTTGCAATGCATTTGGAATCACACTCGCCCAATTCTTTATGGAACAAGAACAAAACGAATTAGTCAGCGCGCAGGAAAAAACGCTTATCGAACAATATCGGAAACTGCCCGAAAAAAAGAAAAAAGCAATCCTTGCACTGCTTGAAGATTAATTACGCCCTCTTGTGCAGAGGGCGTTATATTTTTTAAATCAACATGCGGCGGGCGCGAAATAATCGCGCCCGCCGCCTTTTTACTTCTCCCCTCGCCTTTCGCAACCGAAATGCCTTATTAAATAAAAATAATTTGCTTTTGGCGTTGCAATTGCGGCGGCGGAGTGGTATAATTTGGTTAACTAAATTTTTATGGAGTGAATTTATGTTGAGAAAGCCTTTTATTGCGGGAAACTGGAAGATGAATATGACGGCGGAAAGCGGCGCAAAGCTGATTGAAGAGCTTAAACCGCTGGTTAAGGACGCAAATTGCGACGTTGCGCTGTGCGTTCCCGCCATTTTGATACCCGCCATGGTCAAAGCCGCCGCGGGAAGCAACATTAAAATAGGCGCGGAAAACGTGCATTGGGCGGCTTCGGGCGCGTTCACGGGGGAAATTTCGGCTGAGATGCTTAAAGAATACGGCGTGGAATACGTTATTATAGGGCACAGCGAAAGGCGGCAATACTTTGGCGAGACCGACGAAACAGTGAATAAACGCCTTACCGCCGCGCTTGCGGCAGGGCTTAAGCCCATAGTCTGCGTTGGGGAAACGCTTTCCGAACGGGAGTCGGGGGAAACCGAAAAAGTGCTTTACCGCCAGCTTGCCGAAGGGCTTAAAGGGGTTGAAGATATCAAAAAAATAGTGATCGCTTACGAACCCGTATGGGCGATAGGCACCGGTAAGACGGCTACCGACGAGCAGGCGCAGGAGACGATTGCGTATATAAGAAAGACTTTGGGCGAATTGTTCTGCCCGAAGTGCGCCGAAAAGGTGATTATACAATACGGCGGAAGCATGAACGCGGGCAACTGCAAGGGGCTTATGGCTCAACCCGACATAGACGGCGGGCTTATTGGCGGGGCTTCGCTGAAACTTGACTTTGCAAAGATAGTCAATTTTGATAAATAAACGCAGTGAAAAATTTAGAAATGCGCCCGCGCGGGTTTTTCCGCGCGGGCGCATTATTGTAATTACGAAATAATTTCAATAGTCACATACACATTTGCATTTTTTAATATAGCATTTGAGGCAAAACTTATATATCCGCTTTCGGGAAGGGTAATTTCTTTCTCAAACGGCTTTGCCTGCCACGACATGAGCGAATCAAACGTGGCATCGATATTTGCACAATAATTCATGTCCAGCCTTCCCAAACCTGTTTCGCAGGTCACGCTAACCTTTTTACCCGCAAGAGATTTGCCGATTTTAAACAAGTACGCTTTTGCGGGATACTGGGCATGCACCGCAGGCGCTTCGAAAACAACTTTATTGCCCTCAGCTTCTATCGTCGGTGGTTCGCCGCACTCTTCAAGCCTGATTTCGCAAGTCATGTCCACGGAAGATATGATTTCGGCAACGGTTCCCTCTTCCTTTTTGACAATGCACCTGTACGTTTGAGACAGCGCACCGTACATATCGTATTCGTTTATAAAAGAACTTTTGCTTTCATAATGCTTTATTTTCAGCGTATCCTCCGCAACTACGGACGGGTTTACGGCTGTGAGAAAATACTCCCCGTCGTCCACGCCCGACAAGTCGAGGGTTTGCGAAACGCCGCTCTTTAACGTAAATTTACCCAAATTTTTGACCGAACCGTCGTCCGTGCCGGGCGCGGTCCCGCTTTCGCCGGGGTCGCCCTTATCGCCCTTTATAATGCCGAGTTTTACCCATAAATTTTGCCCCTTTTGCCACAGCTCGAAAGAGATGACATTTAAATAAAAATCACCCTCCGCCGCTTGCGCCGCATACGGGTCGTCGGCGGGCTGCGCTTCCGTGCCGGTGTACCATTTTGCGCCGTCGTTGCCTTTTAGGCTGCCCCACATTTTCCAGCCGCCGCTTTCTTTGCGCCAGAGTTCGAACGAGCCTGTGTTCAGATAAAAATCGCCCGTGGAACCGAGTTGCGCATCGGGGTCGTCTTCGGGGTCGGCAGAGGCGCCCAAAAACCACCTGTTGCCGTTTTGCCCCGGTTTGCCCTGCGCGCCGTCCTGCCCGTCGTCGCCTTTTTCGCCGTCTTTGCCGGGGATACCCTGATCGCCCGTATCACCCTTGTCGCCTTTTTCGCCGGGGTCGCCTTTGTCTCCCTTTTCTCCTTTGTCTCCGTCTTTGCCGGGGATACCCTGATCGCCCTGATCGCCTTTATCCCCTTTGTCTCCCTTATCGCCGGTCTCGCCCTTGTCTCCCTTTTCGCCTTTGTCGCCCCTTTCTCCTTTCAGGCTCGTAAGGAAGTCTTGTTCTGTGCCTTTATTGCCTTGCTCCAGCCAGATGTCATAGGCAGACTTTCCCTCTTTACCGCACGCCGTGAATAACGCTATACCCGAAGCCATGAAAGCGAGACAAGCAAGAACTGCCGATTTCAGTCTTTTGATCGTCATATTATTCTCCTTTCGTACGTTAAATATATTTTCAAAAGCCGTAAGGCTTATTGATAATAAGATATCGTTGCGGTAAAGGACGCCTGCCGTGAGGAGACGTTTTTGAAAGTAATTATATGACTGCCTTCAGAAGTTAAGAAAAATTCGCCGTAATCCGCGCCTGCCGCAAGGAGCTGCCCGCCGTCAAGATAAACGGCAATGAGCGCATCCTCGCCGAAAGTCAGGCTGATTGTATAAATGTTTATTCCTTGATTTAATTCGAAATTGCTCTCCCCGCCGCTTTGGAGCGTTAAGGAAACTTCTTTGCCCGTTTCGATGGTTTTTACGGGCGTAACCATTACAAGCGCGTTGAAAGAAACCTTTGTATTGCCCTCGTTGGCAAAATACAGCACAGCCGTAAAAGATGATTCTTCGGGCTTGACGGTAAAGACGCCCGAGGTTGAACCCCTGCCTATTAAGGTGTTCCCGCCGCCGTCCGATACGGATACGTAGCCGTTGCAGTTGACGAGGGTGATTTTATATTCGCCCGGCAGCAAGCCGTACAGGTAATATCCGAGCGTTTCGCGGCGGCGCAAGGTTATTGCCGTAAGTTTGTCGGTTGAAAGTTCGTCGTCATAATCCGCGGGAACGTAGGAAAGAAATACGCACGAAACAAATTCTCCGTAATCCGAAGTGAAAAGAATTTGCCCGTAGCCGCTTTCAACTGTTATGGTACAGGCAAAATCGGTACCTGTATCGAGAATTTGGGTCTTACCCGCGTAAAGGACGAAAATGCGCTCTGCCCCGACGGGAACTTCGTAAAACACTAACGAATATTGTGTGCCGTCGTCGCCCTCGATATTTACGGGCGCGGTCTTTGCATCGCGCGAGGAAGTGACGGGCACGTATACGCTTTGGTACAGTTCTATAGTCGGGTCCTTCCACTCGCTTACGATAAATACCGCCTCGACCGTACGCGGCATATTTTCGAAACTGCCGCCGGCAATTCCCGTATAAGTCACGTCGAAATAATAATTTACCGCCGCTTCTATATAGATGGGGTAGTCGCCGCCGGGAATAGACGTGCCCGCGGAACTGCCCGCCCTGTATTTGTACGCCAGAGAAAATTCGGCGTTTGCGGGGTCGGTGACGTAACTTAACGTGTAATAGCCCTCTTCAGATGTTCTGTAAACAAAACATCTCGTTTCGTACTGCACGAACGTTTCGGGCGAGGTTACGGGAAGGGGTGTGTTTACTTTTACCGACGGCACGAGAAATACATCGGCAAGCACCGACTCGCCGCCCGTGCCGCTTATAATAAAAGACCTTACGGCATCGGTGACCGCAATTTCGGCGGCGTAACAGTCGAATTCCGCGTCGAAATACATTGCGGCAGAATTCCCGCCGTAAGGTGTAATATAAAATTTTGTGCCGCTTTCCGCATTGCCGTATAGTTGCAGGCGCACGTCGTACGGACCGTTTTCGAGGTCTGCGACCGCTATTTCAGGCTTATCCCCGTTGCCGACGCTCAGCCCGTATACGGCGTTTTGGGTACTTTCGCCAACAAACAAGCCGCATAGATAGACTTCGGCAGATATCCCTTCGGAAGAATATCCTTCGAGAACCGCCGCCGAACCTTCGCGCACGTTTACGGGAACCAGAAAGGCGTTTGAATATGTATTGTAGACGGGATAAAGGAAATAGCCGTCCATGAGCACCGATATGGGCAGATAGCCGCCGTTTTCTTCCGCCTTAAAGGCAAGATAATACTGATTGGACGGAACGAAGGAAAAGTTAAGGGTAACGGTTACAGAATCGGATACGAATACGGAAGTTTTGTTTTCTTCCCCCACTCCCGCAATAATTACGGAGTCTGCCTCCGCTCCCGTTGCCGCGCAAGCCGCGGTCTTTTCGGGCAGGGCAAAGTACGCCGCCGCAAGGGCGGCAACCATAAGGACGAACAACGCCGATATTACGGCTTTTATGACGGGGTTATCCGCATTTTTGAAAAAACGCCCGCAATTCATCTTTCACGAACTCTGTTTTTCCTTAATATCGTCAACAGCGCATCCTGCTCTTCGGACATCATTTGGGAAAAGAGTTCCACCATTTCCGACTCGCGCGAGGACAGCGCCTCTTTGGTTTTCGGGTTGAAAAATTCCTCGATTGTGATATCCATGGCTTTGCAAACGGCATTTAAACCGCCCAACGACGGCGACGACCTGTTGTTATACCAATGATAAATCGTGTTCTCCGACAAGTCGGCCTTTATAGTCAGTTCATAAATCGACATACCTTTCTTTAAACGCAGTTCTTCAATGCGGCTTTTAATGTCCATAGTGATATTATAAACCATATTTTTTTATGGTATATAATATTTGAATACCGTATTTTTACCGTATTTTAGCCACTATTGGCTGTATCAACAGCTTAAAACAGCCGCTCATAGATTTTAGAGAACAGCCGCAAAAATGTAAAAACGCCCAAAGACCGCGGGAAATTCCCGCGGTCTTTGGGCGTACGAAGCGCATTTACATAAGCTTACAACAATAATATTGCTTTAATATTTGATTTTAGTCGTGTCAAGAATAAGCAGGCTCGGGTCACAAGTACCTACGCTTAAATTATTTTGATTAATTTCACCGCAATTAAGTATCTGAACAGTTTTTCCTTTTATTAGACTTCTAAATGTAAATTCACATCTAAATTCAGAATGACAATACGAACATAAGAAACGATAAGCCGATCCATCTTGCTTTACATATAAATCCTGCGGATTGCCGCAAAACACACAATTAGGAGTAGCTTTTCGTAATAAATCGATATACACCGAGTTCAGTCCGGAATTTTTATATCCCTTTGGCGGAAAACCTTGCGCATACTGGTCTTTTTCAGCCACCCCACCGTCATATTCGTGATAAAAACCACATTTAACACATTGATATATAGATTTTTGTTTTCCAGAAAAACCTGCCACTAACCCTACTCCGCCCAACAAAACGCCGCCAATAACAGCATTTTTAGCATTAAATCCTTTTTGGGAAGTGTCGATTAGTTTCCACCCCTCTCTTTCTCCGCACATCGGACAAGTATTAGGAGCTTTCATATTTAGTCCTCATTTAAAAATTTTTTATTTATCGTAATAAAGCCGCCTCTATGATTTATTGCAATGCCCGCCCATTCAAGGATATATGCATAATAAGTAGAACGGCGCGTAGTTGAATCTCCTACTGTTCTATTATAAAATTCTATGGAAATAAAAGCATCTATCGTATCAACGGGAAATTCTTTGCTACCAATTAATTTTCCGGTTGTCGTAGCACTTGCCCCAAGATACATTTTACCTCCGAGAGAAAGTGCCATTTCGTAAATTGCATATAAAATCTCAAATTTACAATTAAGAAATTTATAACGATCATTCATTATGCCATCACCACTTTCCGATAACCAAAATTTGATTGTTTTACCGCTAATCATTACATGATAAGATTCTCCTCCATCATGCGATAATTTACCCAAAATTATTTTTTTTAAACTTTCATAACTAATTTTCATATTTACTCCTCTGTTAAATAAGATTTTTAATAAATGTAACAGTTTCAATCCCCGTTAGAACATTTTGTTCCATATTTATTATATAGGAACACAATGTTCCATGTCAACTATTTAGGAACAAAATGTTCTAAAATAATTTTAGTGGAAAGATTTGAAACAAGATTGCGTGAATTACGCATAGGCGCGAATATGACAAGGGCAGAACTTTCTGAAAAATTAAATGTTTCAGTTAGGCTGATTTCATATTGGGAAAATGGCAAACGAGAATGTTCGTTTGATATGCTTATAGCTATTGCAAATATATTTGATACTACTGTTGATTATCTTATAGGCAGAACCGAATACTGATTTAACAAAAACAACTTTTTAAATTTTTATAAGTAAAATAATAACAATCCGGATTAACGCCCCGATGAACAGCGCACTGTGCTGTTCATCGGGGCGCGCCGCCAAAGGGGCAAGACCCTCCGTTATTGTTCTTTATCAAAAAACCGCGTGGATGATTTCCACGCGGTTTTGGTACGGACGATGCGAAAATCAGTTAAAGGTATTCAGCCGTCCCTGCGTTCCTTTTCGCTGAATTTATCGTTTTGTTTGAGTTCTTTTACGAATTGAAAATATCGTTTTCGTTTGAGTTGTCCGAATATTGATTTTTATTCTTTTTCGATATGACGATTGTTTTGACGGTATGTATATACCACAATATTCCGGTTACGGGGGAGACGAGCAGGCTCGATACAAGGATTCCGCCGAAGCCCGCAATTACGCCGATGCGTACTCCGTCTTTAAAAGCATGTTCGGGGGATTTGCCTTCGAAAAATTTTATTGCCGATTGCACGCCAAAAAGCATGGAAGGAATAATAAAAAACGCCCAGGAAACGACAATTACCATTGACGTAACTCCATATGCGTCGGGGATAAAAGTCGGGTCGAGAAGGCATAGTAAAACGGCTAATCCCGCAAGAGTAATGCAAATTATTAAAACAATCAATAATTGTTTTATTTTGTTCATCGGGTTCTCCGTTAAATTGAAATTTATTTATCTGATTTTTCCAAAACAAACGAAAAACTGCCGTCGTTGCATTTGCCGTCCGATTCAATTATTATGTAAATTGTTTTATTGCCTGTAAGAGTTTCGGTTTTTCCATTAACAGAACCGTTAGTTTCAATTTCAAATAAGTTCAGCTTTTCATTATTAAAATCATAGTAAACTTTTATATTTCCTTCACGAAGCGTCGCTTCATAAGTTATAAATACCTCTTCTGCGCTATTGTTTTTCAAATGCATTACGTATGTTCCGCTAAAACTGCCAAACGAGACCGAAGCATTATTTGAGGTATTTGTCCTTACCATCAGCGTAGCACTATAGCGGCTTACATATTTATTTCCGCAAGCAGATAATGTAAAACACAATACCAATGTTGCCACTGCAATGATTACACTTGCAAATTTTTTCATATTACACTTCTCCATTAAATTCCTGTTAGCACTGTGATTATAGCATAAACCGCGCGGAAATCATCCACGCGGTTTTGGTGCACCGAGACAATTATAATCCGAACACGAAAGCTCGTCAAGGCTGACCGTTTGCGTTCCGTTTTTGTAGTT
>CANQNO010000022.1 GCA_947625245.1 uncultured Clostridia bacterium | reverse complement strand
ACAAGGTGTTCCTTGCCGCCGAGATAAAAATCGACGGGCAGCCAATGCTTCAAAAGCTCGTAATTTGCAAATTCTTTGTCGTTGTGCGGGTCGCAATAGCGCAAGAAGTACCAGCTCGACCCCGCCGAACCGGGCATAGTCGTCGTTTCGCGTTTGCCTTTTACGCCGTTAACCTCAACGTTCACCCAGTCTTTTGCGTTTTCAAGAGGGGCGTTCCCGCCGTGCGCCTTATAGTCTGTCATAGGCGGAAGAATAAGGGGGAGTTGGCTCTCGTCCAAAAGCGCCACTTCGCCGTTTTCAAGGTGGATAACGGGAAGAGGTTCACCCCAATATCTCTGGCGGGCGAATATCCACTCGCGCAGTTTATAAGTCACGGTTTTTTTGCCGCAATGATCGTCTTCGAGCCACTTTGCCATTTTATCTATGGCGTCCTGTTTGTTGAGGCCGTTTAAAAAGTCCGAATTTATATGAAGTCCGTCCTGCGTGTAGGCTTCTTTGGAAATATCGCCGCCTTCAAGCACCTGGACGATGGGAATATTGAATTTTTTTGCAAATTCATAGTCGCGCGAGTCGTGCGCGGGAACAGCCATTATCGCGCCCGTGCCGTAAGAGGTGAGGACGTAATCGGAAATGTATATGGGAATTTTATTGCCGTTTACGGGGTTTACCGCATACGCGCCCGTGAACGCGCCCGTCTTTTCCTTATTGAGTTCGGTGCGTTCGAGGTCGGATTTGCTCGCGCAGGCGGCTTTGTATTTTTCGACTTCGGCGCGCCTGTCGGGGGTAGTGATTTGGTCTACGAGCTTGTGTTCGGGGGCAAGGACGCAGTACGTTGCGCCGAACAGCGTGTCGCAGCGGGTGGTGAAAACGGTGAATTTCTTGTCCGTGCCGTCCACTTTAAAGTCTACGTTTGCGCCTACGGACTTGCCTATCCAATTCCTTTGGGCAATTTTCGAAGCTTCGGGCCAATCGAGTTCGTTAAGCCCTTCAAGAAGTCTTTCGGCATATTTATTGATGTCGATTACCCATTGCTTCATGTTTTTGCGCACGACGGGATAGCCGCCGCGTTCGCTTTTTCCGTCGATTATCTCGTCGTTTGCAAGCACGGTGCCGAGTTCCTCGCACCAATTCACGGGCGTTTCGACGTAGCGCGCAAGCCCGGCTTCGTACAGTTTTTCAAAGATCCACTGCGTCCACTTATAGTAGGAGGGGTCGCAGGTAGAAACGGTTTGATCCCAATCGTAAGAAAGACCCAGCATTTTAAGCTGTTCGGTAAACGTCTTTATGTTTTCCTGCGTAAAACCGTCGGGATTTCTGCCCGTCCTTATGGCGTATTGTTCAGCGGGCAACCCAAAGCTGTCAAAACCTATGGGGTGTAAAACATTGTATCCCTGCATCCTCTTCATCCGCGCAAGAATATCTGTGGCGGTGTAGCCTTCCGGGTGCCCGACGTGCAAGCCAGCGCCCGAAGGATAGGGGAACATATCCAAAACGTAGTATTTCGGTTTGGAAAAGTCGTGTAGATCGGTGTGGAAAGTTTTATGTTCATCCCAATATGCGATCCATTTTTTTTCTACTTCGTTAAAGGTCGTGTAAGCCATATTTCATTACCTTTTAATATAATACAAGATTAATATAATACAAGATAAATTATACAGTTTTGTGCGGCAAATGGCAAATATTTTTAAATGCAATCCTTTTAAAGTTGTTGACAAAACCCGATTTATGTATTAAAATCTAAACACTTGAATGAAGAGACAAGTACCGCCGAAAAATTTTCAGAGAGTGCGCGGACGGTGTGAGCGCATAATTTTAAGGGGAACGGGAAACCACTTTTCGTAAAATTCAAGTAATTTAAAAGCGGCTTTTATGGCAATTAAGGTGGAACCGCGCGAAATTGTATTTTGCGTCCTTAAACGATAATTTTTTTCGTTTAAGGATTTTTTTATATTGCGTTTGGAGGTTTTATGGAAATTTTATTAAAAAACGGCGCAAAGTTGGAGCTTGAACAGGGCGCAACATGCGCCAATGCCGCCGAAAAGATAAGCGAAGGGCTTGCAAGAAACGCAGTCGCGGCTAAAATCAACGGAAAACTCACCGATCTTAGCGCGGCGCTTAAGGACGGGGATACGCTCGAAATCGTCACGTTGAAGGACAAGGAAGGGCTGGAAGTTTACCGCCATACCTGCGCGCACGTCCTCGCGCAGGCCGTTAAGACCATTTATCCTACCTGCAATCTCGCGATAGGACCGGTTATCGACAACGGCTTTTATTACGATATCGATTTCAAAACTCCTATTTCGCTGGAAGATTTCCCAAAAATCGAATCGGAAATGGAAAAAATAATCAGGTCTAAAACCCCCATAGAAAGATTTGAACTTCCGCGCGAAGAAGCTTTGAAACTCATGAGCGATTACGGCGAAAAATATAAGGTAGAGCTTATAAGGGATTTGCCCGCGGACGCCGTTATTTCGTTCTATAAGCAAGGCACTTTCACCGACTTGTGCCGCGGACCCCATCTTCCCAACACGGGAAAAATAAAGGCATTTAAACTCACTTCGCTTACGGGCGCGTATTGGCGCGGAAACGAAAAGAACAAAATGCTTACGAGAATATACGGCACGGCTTTTGAAAAGAAAGCCCAGTTGGAAGAATATCTCGTGGCTGTGGAAGAGGCAAAAAAGCGCGACCACAATAAGATCGGGCGCGATTTGGGCATTTTTATGACCTCCGACATAATAGGACAGGGTTTGCCCATCCTCATGCCCAAAGGCGCAAAAATGATCCAGATATTGTCGCGATTTGTAGAGGACGAAGAGGAAAAGAGGGGCTTTATGATAACCAAAACCCCGCTTATGGCAAAGTCTGACCTCTACAAAATTTCGGGTCACTGGGATCATTACCGCGATAAAATGTTTATTTTGGGCGATATAGACGAACACGGCGAAAGCAAGGACGGCGAAGAGGTTATGGCTATGCGTCCCATGACTTGCCCGTTCCAATACCAGATTTATAAAAACGGCTTAAAGAGCTACCGCGATTTGCCTTGCCGCTATTCCGAAACGGCTACGGAATTCAGAAAAGAAGCTTCGGGCGAAATGCACGGGCTTATAAGGGTAAGGCAGTTCACCTTGTCGGACGGGCATATAATTTGCACGAAAGAACAGGTGGAAGAGGAATTCAAACGCTGTCTCGATTTGAGCTATTATCTCCTCGACGCCCTCGGCATGAGGAACGACGTAACTTTCCGCTTTTCCAAACGCGGCGCGTCAAAGTCGGATAAATATATCGACGACGACGAAGCCTGGAACAATACCGAGGCGATGATGAAAAAGATCCTCGACGATCTTAAACTCGACTATGTGGAAGCGGACGATGAAGCTGCGTTTTACGGTCCCAAACTCGACGTCCAAATCAAAAACGTCCACGGCAAAGAGGATACGCTCATAACCATACAGATAGACTTTGCCGCAGGGCACAGTTTCGAAATGCAATACGTTGACGTGGACGGCGTAAAGCGTACTCCCTATGTAATTCACCGCAGCTCGATAGGTTGCTATGAAAGGACGCTGGCGTTCCTTATCGAAAAGTATGCGGGAGCGTTCCCGCTGTGGATGTGCCCCACGCAGGTTAAAGTTTTGCCCATAACGAACAGGACTTTGGGTTATGCCGAAGATCTGGCTGAAAAGTTAAGCAAAGCCGGCGTACGTGTGGAAGTCGACAGGCGCAACGAAAAGATAGGATATAAAATCCGCGAAGCCAAGATGGATAAAATACCTTATGTGCTTGTCGTAGGCGACAAAGAAGCGGATGACGGCACCGTAAACGTAAATAAACGCGGCGTTGAAGATAAACAAACGGTAAAAGCGGACGAATTTATTTCGCGCGTGGTGCTTGAAATAGCGAAAAAGACTATTTTTTAATGTAAAATCGTTTGACAAATGTTTTTGTCGGGTATAAAATATAACAGTAATCAAAGTAAAGGCTAACCCTTTCGCCGTACAAAAGGCTTGTCCGGCAAAATAATGTTTGAAGTTTTTTTAACGCTTTCATTATTTCGGGTTGCCTTTGCAGCCCGATTTTTTTGCGGTTAATAATTTAAAGAGGTAATAAAATTATAAAAGACTTATATTCCGTAAACGAAGCTATCCGCGACAGAGAAGTGAGAGTAATCGACAGCGACGGCAATATGATAGGCGTTATGTCGAGCATGCAGGCGCAGCGTCTTGCAAACGAAAAAGAGTTGGATCTTGTAAAAATTTCGCCCAACGCCGTGCCGCCGGTATGCAAAATCATGGATTATTCGAAATTCAAGTACGAACAGTCTAAACGCGAAAAGGAAAACCGTAGAAATCAATCGATTGCCGAATTAAAGGAAATAAGGCTTTCCATGACAATCGACGTAGGCGATATAGCCGTCAAAACCAAACAGTGCATTAAGTTTTTGGAAGCCGGGAACAAAATCAAAGTTTCCATAAGGATGAAAGGGCGTGAAAACGCCCGCGCTTATCAAGGCGTTAAGGTAATGCAGGACTTTTTTGAAGGTTTGGGCGGCAAAGCGGTTCAGGATAAAAAACCCGCAACCGAGGGCAGAAACATTATTATGATGCTTTCGCCCGTAAAATCTTAATTTTGTAAAAATTTTGGAGGAACATATATGCCTAAACAGAAATCACATAGCGGCAGCAAAAAGCGTTTTTGGCTTACAGCCACGGGCAAGGTTAAACGTCCCCATGGCGGCAAAAACCATAAAGCTGAAACAAAGAACAGAAAGAGAAAGAGAAATTTGCGTAAAAATACGCTTGTTTCCAATGCTACGGAATCCAACGTAAAAGCGATGATTCCCTATAAGGATTAATGGAGGAAGGAAAATATGCGTATTAAGAGAACAGTTAACGCTTTAAAAAAGCGCAGAAAGATTTTGCGCCTTGCAAAGGGCTACCGCGGTTATAAGTCAAAAAATTACAGGATCGCCCGTCAGGCGGTGATGAAATCGCTGAATTATGCCTTTATCGGCAGAAGATTGCGCAAACGCGATATGCGCAGTCTTTGGATTGCGCGCATTAACGCCGCGGCGAGAATCAACGGACTTTCGTATTCCAAGTTCATGCACGGTCTCAAAAACGCGGGGATCGCGCTCAACAGAAAGGTTCTTGCGGATCTTGCCGTAAACGACGCGCAGGCTTTTGCGGCGCTTGCCGAAAAGGCAAAAGCGGCATTATAAGTCGGATTTTAAGCCTTTATCCTTAAAGGCTTAATTTTTTATGGTCATAACTTCAAAATCCAATCCGCTCATAAAAGAAATCGCCAAACTTTCGGATAAAAAGTTCCGCGACGAGTCGGGGCTGTATATCGTTGAAGGCACTAAGCCCGTAAACGAATGTATTGCGGCGGGCTGCGATATAGATAAAATTATCTGTACCGACAAACTTGCCACGGTTTACGGCGGAGCGGTTGCCGTGAGCGAAGAAGTATTTTTGGGCATTTCATCCGAAAAGACGCCGCAAGGCGTGATTGCGACGGTTAAAATCCCGCAAAATACCTTAAAACCGCCCGTCGGCAGCTGTATTCTTCTCGACAGACTGCAAGATCCGGGCAATTTGGGCACTATCGTCCGCACGGCTAACGCGGCAGGTTATAAAGAAATTTATATGATAGGCTGCACCGATCCGTATTCCCCTAAAGCCGTCAGGGCGAGCATGAGCGGAATTTTCTTCACGACCGTTTACCGCGGCGAAGAGAGAGAAATTCTTTCTGCCTTAAAAGGGGTTCCGCTGATTTGCGCGGATATGGACGGGGAAAATATTTTCGGGTTTACCCCGCCTGCAAAATTTTGTCTTTGCATAGGCAACGAGGGCAATGGCATAAGCGATACCATTGCCTTAAAATCCGATTTTAAAGTTAAAATTCCCATGGCGGACAGTTGCGAAAGTTTGAACGCGGCGGTTTCGGCGGGAATTTGCATGTACGTATTAAAAGAGTTAAATGTGAGGTAAAATATGTCAGGACATTCCAAATGGCATAATATTCAGGCTAAAAAAGGTAAGACAGACGCCGCACGCGGCGCTGCGTTTACAAAACTCGGCAGAGAAATAGCGGTGGCGGCAAAGGGCAACCCCAATCCCGACACAAACTCCAAACTTGCCGACGTAATTGCAAAAGCCAAAGCCGCAAATATGCCGAACGACACCATCAAGCGTTCGATTGCAAAGGCGGCGGGCGAACTTGCGGGCAAAGATTATAAAGAACTGACTTACGAGGGATACGGCGTCGGCGGCGCAGCCGTTATCATTAAAACCCTTACCGACAATGTCAACAGGACGGCGGGAGACGTGCGCTCTGCCATGGCTAAATGCGGCGGACAGATGGGCAATACCGGTTGCGTTTCGTATATGTTCGACAACAAAGGCGTATTTGTTATCGAAAAGACGGTCGCGCTTGACGAGGACACTATGATGGAATATTGTCTTGAAACCGAAGCCGAAGATTATACGGACGAAGAGGACGTTTATCAGGTGTTTACCACTCCCGAAAAATGGTCCGAAACGCGCAGATATTTCGAAAGCAAGGGCGTTACGTTCCTCGAGGCTGAAATCAAAATGATTCCCCAGAATTACATTACATTATCGGGCGAAAAGCTGGAACAGTTTGAAAAAATGCTTGAAAGGCTTAACGAGCTTGACGATGTTCAGGACGTTTATCACAACGTTGAACTTCCCGAAGAGGATGAAGAATAATAATCAATCGAAAAATCCGCGGTGCAACCGTTGCACCGCGGATTTTTTCTTATACGTAACAATTTTTAAACTTTAAAAATATTATAATAAGAGCGCATATAAACATATTTATTGCGCAAGATATTTTTACAAGCGGCAACGCTTTAATATATATAGCTTATTTGTTAAAGCGTTGTACGTTTTAATAAATGGGCGGGGGAGTATCTGTATGGATACTCCCTATAATTTTTTATTAAATAGCGCTTTAAGCCGCCTTAAAATGTATTTTTCGCGCTGTATTATTAATAAAATAGTATATGCCCGTTAAAATTAAGCAAATTATTATAAGAACGGTATTTTTTATCCTCTGCGCGGCAATATTGATAGCGACGCCGATTGTTGTAACCGTAAAAAAATCATCTGCCTCCAACAAAACCTCCGATTTTATGATGCTAACCATATGGCAGGTTGATTGTTTCGAGGGCGGGAAAGGTTCGCGCGCTGATTATCTCCAAAATCTCGGGAATAAGTTTAAAGAAGCCGGCGGGTGCCACATAAAAGTAATTTCGCTCACACCCGCGGCGGTTTTGCAAAATCTCGATGCGGGAAATGCGCCCGACATTATATCCTACGGGGCGGGAATTTGCGGCATAGATAATCTTATATCGGGCAGGGGACAAACAGTTTGGGCGCACGGCGGCTATTGTGTGCTTTCGGTGGACGAAAACGCCGATTTCAGCGATATTTCAGTCCAAAATACTGTCGTCAACGGCGGTAAAGACAATTTTGCCGACGCCGCGGCGCTTTTTTGCGGCATAGGCGGCGCAAAAAATGAAACCCCTACAGAAGCGTATGTGGATCTGATTAACGGTAACTATAAATATCTTTTGGGTACGCAGAGAGATATTTTCAGGTTGAAAACCCGCGGATTGGGATTTAAAGTAAGACCCGTAGATGAATTCAACGATTTGTTCCAGATTATTTCGGTAATATCCGAAAATACCGATAAAGTTGCTTACGGTAAAAAATACGTTGAGTTTTTATGTAAGAATTCAAACCAACTTACAAAAATAGGCATGCTGGGCGATATAAAGCTGTATGACGACGAGCTAAGCGCTTTAGAGGGCGTGGAATACGGCGTAAAACTCACTTCGCCGTTGAGCCAAAGCCAAAAAGACGAAATTTTGGCTGCAATAAAAAATTCGGATATAAAAAAGCTGAAAAATTTGTTTAAATAATTGAAAAAAAATAAAAAAAATGGTAAAATAAAAAGGTAAAAAATTGAATAAAACAAATATCAAAAAACTTTACTCGTTAACCCATACGGATAACTTCGACTTGTCTAAAAATACTACATACGGTTTGGGAGGCATGTGCAGGGCTGCGTTTTACCCTAAAACGGAAGAAGAGGCGATAGCGGCGTACTGTGAACTCAAATCGAGCGGAGAAAAATTTTTTGTGCTCGGCCGCGGTTCAAACATGCTTGTATCGGACAGGTTTTACGACGGATACGTAATCTGTACCTCAAAGCTCAAAGGAATTTTTTTGACGGGCGAGAACCAATTGACCTGCCTTAGCGGCACTACCGTATCCGAACTTATGAATTTTACCCGGAAAAACGGTTTTTCGGGAACGGAATTTCTTGCCGGCATCCCCGCGAGCGTAGGCGGGCTTACGTTTATGAACGGCGGGGCGGGCGGCAAATATATTTCCGATATATGCGAATCCGTTACTGTTTTTAGCGATAAATTGCATGTGTTTGATAATTCCGCGTGTGATTTCGGCTATAAGCATAGTATTATGCGTGACATAAACTGCTTTATTTTGAGTACGACGCTTACCGTTGAAACTTCAACGTGCGAAAAAGTTACCCAAAATATAAGTAAATATTTGCATGCGCGGCTCAGTATACCCCACGGCAAGAGTTGCGGCTGTGTATTTAAAAACCCTCAAGGGCTTTCCGCGGGCAAACTTGTGGAGGAGTGCGGTCTCAAAGGTTTTGGTATAGGCGGCGCGAAGGTCAGCCCCGAACATGCAAATTTTATTATAAATTGCGGCGGCAGCGCCGACAATGTATACAGAACGATAAAGTTCGTCAAAGAAAAGGTTTACGAAAAGTTCGGCGTTTTGCTCGAAGAAGAAGTTGTGTACATAGGAGATTTCAATGATTCTTACGGCTGATTATCATACGCATACGCCATATTCGCACGGAAAAAATACCGTGCTCGAAAACGCGAGGGCGGCAAAAAGGCTGGGGTTAAAGGAAATTGCCATCACCGACCACGGCTTCAATCATATTCTTTTCGGGCTTAAGAGAAAAAATCTCGTCGATTTGCGCGTCGAATGCGGCGAAGCCGAAAAACTGACGGGCATACGGGTTCTCATGGGCATGGAGAGCAATCTGATCTCCATTGACGGTTCCACCGATATGCGGGAAAGCGATTTGCAATATTTCGACATATATCTTTGCGGCATACACGAAGTCCTCAAATATAAAAAGATTTCTGATATGTACAACATAATGATGAAAAATTATGCCGCCTACAAATTCGGGAAAAAGCCTTCGCAAAAGGTCATCGATACCACTACCAGAGCTTATATTAACGCCGTTAAAAACAATCCCATCGATATTTTGACGCATGTAAACTTCAAATGCTATTGCAATCTTCTCGAAGTCGCAAAATGTTGCGCGGACTACGGAACTTATATTGAAATCAACACAAAAAAGCGTCACATTTCCGCCGAAGAGCTGAATATGATGGCTTCGACGGGCGTACGTTTTTTGATAGATTCGGACGCGCACTCCGCCGACAGGGTGGGCGATACCAAAATCGCCGAGGAAATTTTAAAAGAATCTGAGATCCCGCTGGAAGTCATAGACAACATAGACGGACGTCTCCCTAAGTTCAGGTTTACCGAATACAAGATTAAAAAACTGTAATTTTATGAACTTCACCGAAGAAATCAAAAATGAAATAATTTCGGCACCCGTTCCTTCCGCGGAATGGGCTGTTTGTATGCTGTCAGCTTTTATGCGCACGAGCGGCAGCATAATTTCGCGCGGGGAGTTTTACGGCTTTGAAATAGTGACCGAAAATGAACGCACGGCGGAATTTATTACAGACATTATCGAAAATACTTTCGGGGTAAACCTGACGGTGTCCGGCGCAAGGTTCGATGTGTTCAGCGGCAGGGACAAGCTCGTTTTCGAAAGCGTCGGCGAAAAGGCACAAAATTTATTGCGCAAACTGGAGATTTTGGGCGAGGACGAGGACGGGATTTATATAAATTTCGGTATAAGCGACAAATTCATGTCCGACGAAGCCTCCATGACCGCATATATAAAAGGCGCGTTTTTGGGCGGCGGGAGCTGCACTCTTCCCGATGAAAACAGCTACAGCCGCACAGGCTATCATTTTGAAATAGTTTTTGCAAATAAAGCCGTTGCAAGCGATTTTTGCGAAATTCTTGCCGAATTCGAAGTGCTTGCAAAGCTTGTTTCTCGCAAGGACTCGGCGGTCGTATACGTTAAGAGCAAAGAGGTCGTTTCCGACCTTCTGAATATAATGTCCTGCTTTTTAAGCCTTGAAAAGCTCAGCAAAGTCGTCGAACATAAGGACAAACAGAACAATGCTAACAGGGTTACCAATTGTTCTGTTTCCAACATAGACAAAGCGTTGACGGCGTCTGTAAAACAAGTGCAGGCCATAGAAATAATTTCGCAGACCATAGGGCTGAAAAGTCTTGAAAAGCCAATATTCGATGTGGCGACCTGCCGCCTTGCCGATATGAACGCCTCCATGCGAGAATTGTCCGCAAGGCTCGGGATATCAAAAAGTTGTCTTAACCACAGAATGAGAAAAATACTCGAAATAGCGCAATCGCTCAGCCGGGATTGAGGGAAATATGACTGATTTTGTTCATCTTCATCTGCACACCGAATATTCGCTTCTCGACGGGGCGTGCAAGATCGACAATTTAATAAACCACTGCAAGAAAAACAACATAGATACCGTATGTATAACCGACCACGGAAATATGTACGGCACTCTGCAACTTGCCGAAAAAGCTTCTGTTGCCGGCATAAAATATATAATCGGCTGTGAATTCTATCTTACGGGAGACATGAACGTAAAAAAGGAAAATACTGCCGAACACCTGATTTTGCTTGCGAAGAACAAGGCGGGGTACAAAAATCTCGTCCAACTCGACTCCATGGCTTTCGTGGACGGGTTTTATTATAAGCCGAAAATAGACTATAATGTTTTAAAAGAACACTCCGAAGGGTTGATTTGTCTTTCCGCATGCCTTGCCGGGGGGATTCCTTCAAGACTTCTAAAATACGACTATGACGGCGCAAAGGAGCTTGCCCTCTACTTAAAATCCGTTTTCGGCGAAGATTTTTACATAGAAATACAGGATCACGGTTTAGCCGAAGAGCGCAGAATTCTCCCCGACCTCGTAAAACTTTCAAAAGAGATCTGCGTAGAGCTTGTGGCTACAAACGACGTGCACTACATAGAAAAATCCGACGCGGAAATGCAGGACGTCCTGATGTGCATACAGATGAAAAAACAGCTCGACGACCCGAAAAGGATGAAATTCGAAACGCAGGAATTTTATTTCAAGACTGGCGACCAGATGGCGGCGCTGTTTCCCCATTTGCCGCAAGCCATTTCCAATACGCGCGTAATAGCCGACAAGGTCACGGAGCCTGCGTTCAACCTCGATAAAAAGGGTTATCCCGTAAAGGATAAAAGCCTTATTCCTATGTACACGCCCGCAGACGGTTCCACGGCGGAGCAATTTTTGAGAAAACTGACCGACGAAGGGCTGAAAAAGCGCTACGGCGTTCCCGGGCAGCGCGAACTCGACAGGGCAAAATACGAACTTGACATAATCTGCGGCATGGGTTACGCAGATTACTATCTCGTCGTATGGGATTTCATCAACTGGTCTAAAGAACAGGGGATACCCGTAGGACCCGGGCGCGGCTCGGGCGTTAGCTCCATAGTCGCCTATTCTATTGGGATAACCGACGTCGAACCCCTGCAATACGATTTGCTTTTCGAAAGATTTTTAAACCCCGACCGCGTTTCGATGCCCGACTTCGACATCGACTTCTGCACGGACAGGCGCGAAGAGACCATAGAATACGTACGAAGAAAGTACGGGCGTGAAAACGTTTGCCAGATCGTCACTTTCGGCACTATGGCTGCAAAAAACGCCATAAAAGACGTTGGAAGGGTTATGCGCGTTCCCTATTCCGAAACGGATAAACTCACCAAAATAATGGACGGAAAAACTTCCATTACCGATCTTTTGGGCAGAAGAATAGAGGCGACGGCGGAGAAATTCGAAGCGGAGCACGACGAGGACAAAAAAGCCGACCTCGAACAGAAGTTGCTTGAGCTGAAAGCGGCAAAAAATAAAGATTTTTGCGAATTTTACGAATCGGACGAGACTTTGCGCAGGGTAATCGACATGGCGCTTAAAATCGAGGGCATGCCGAGACAGACGGGCATGCACGCCGCGGGCGTGGTAATTTGCCGTAAACGCATTGCGGACAACGTGCCGCTTTCAAGAAACGGGAACGATATAACCACGCAGTTTGTCGCAAAAGAGATAGAAGCCCTCGGCATGCTTAAAATGGACTTCCTCGCTCTTGTCACGCTGACCGATATCAAAAAATGCGTCGATTATATTAAAGAGGACTTTGGCAGAAACGTCGATTTCAATGAAATAGGGTATACCGACGCGGGTGCGTATTCGATTATCGCCGACGGCGACACGGACGGGGTGTTCCAGCTCGAAGCCGGCGGCATGAAGCGCTTTATGAAAAACCTCAAACCGGACTGCCTCGAGGACTTGATAGCTGGTGTTTCCCTGTACCGCCCGGGTCCCATGAAATTTATCGATTCCTTCTGCAAAAGAAAACACGGCGAAGAGGAGATAAGTTACGACTGCCCGCAGGAAGAAAAAATTTTAAAGGTCACTTACGGCATACCCGTCTATCAGGAACAGGTCATGCAGATATTCCAGGATCTTGCGGGATTTTCTTTGGGCGAAGCCGATCTCGTGCGCCGCGCGATGGGCAAAAAAGACAAAAAGACGCTTATGGCGCAAAAAGAAAAATTTATCAACGGCGGTATAAGCGACATAAACGGCTCGACCATAAAAGGTTGCGTAAATAACGGGATTTCCGCCGAAACGGCAAATAAAATTTTCGGCGATATGGAAGGCTTTGCTTCGTATGCTTTCAACAAATCGCATGCGGCGGCATACGGCACTCTTGCATATCAGACGGCATGGCTGAAAAAATATTACTGCAAAGAATTTATCTGTGCGCTCCTCAACAACAGGCTGAACAAAATAGACGAAATCACCAAATACGTATTATATCTCAAAGAAAAGCACTACGAAGTGTATCCGCCCGACATTAACAAGAGCAAAAATGCCTTTGCGGTTGAGGCGAACGGCGTACGTTTCGGTCTTTCCGCCTTAAAAGGTGTTGGGCAGGGCGTTATAGACGTTATTATAAAAGAGCGCAACGAACACGGCGATTTTAAAGATTTTCCCGATTTTATTCTCAGATGTACAAACGTTTTGGCTGAAAAGCAGGAGAGCGGCGCGTCGGCGGGCGTACTTAATTCACGGCTCGTGGAAGGACTTATCTATTCGGGCGCGTTTGACTCAATGGGAGTAAAACGTTCCCAGCTTGCCGCAATTTACGAACCGCTTTGCGCCCGCGCAAAAGTTATAGGAAAGCAGCATGCGAGCGCGCAAATGAGCTTTTTCGGGGATATTCTCGCCGAGGAAAAGCTCGAAGTAGACTATCCGGATATTCCCGAATTTGAATTGCACAAAAAGCTTGCGCTGGAAAAAGAAGTGTTGGGGGTTTATGTCAGCGGTCATCCTTTCGCAAAGTATATGAATTCTTTTCCCGACGTGGATTTTGATTGTTCCATGTTATCGGATACTACCGAGGATGAGGACGGAAACCTCACTTATAACCAAATAAATGACGGTATGCATATTACTATGGCAGGCATAATAGCCTCTTTCAGGCGCACAACGACCAAAAGGACGGGCGCGAGCATGGCGTTTTTCAACCTTGAGGACGGCAGGGGCAGCATAGAGTGCGTTTGTTTCCCCGCGGTGTACGAAAGGGTCAAAGCGTTTACTTCCAACGACAAGATCGTGAAAATCACGGGTAAACTCGATGTGGACGCAGAAAAGGGTGTTTCCTGCATAGTTGACGAGGTGTTCGAGGTCGACGGGGAAAAGGACGAAACCCCGCGCGAAGATCGGGAGAGCCGCGCCGTTTTATGGCTTAACGCGGGCGCGCTTACCGACGAGAACTTTGATGAGCTCTTGCAGGTTCTGGGAAACTATCCCGGCGATATCGATTGCAAGATCGTGCGAGGCGAAAAAAGATATAAAATCGGTACGGGCGTTACATATTGCCGCGCCTTGTTGGCGGAACTTTACAGCTTGCTTGAACAAGCCGACGTTAAATATATCGGTTAGTTTTGTAAAAGTGTTGTAATTTTTAATGTATTTTGCTATAATAATATTTGGAGCGAAACTTTGACGTATCGTACGGTCGGCGTACGAAAGCAACCCCGGGGAGGATTGATGAAGAGAATAGGTTTGCTTACGAGCGGCGGCGACGCGCCCGGCATGAACGCCTGCATAAGGTCGGTCGTGCGTTCGGCAATTTACTTCGGCATGGAAGTGTACGGAATAGAGCGCGGCTATCAGGGGCTTTTGGACGACGAAATGTCTTTGATGCAGATGCGCTCGGTTTCCGATATAGTACAGCGCGGCGGCACTAAGCTGAGAACGGCGCGTTGTTTGGAAATGCTCACCAAAGAAGGGCAGAAAAAAGCCGTAAACACAATCGAAAGGCGTGGGATAGAAGGGCTTGTGGTGATAGGCGGCGACGGTTCGTTCAGGGGCGCCAAATGCCTTTCTGAAGAGTACGGCGTTCCCACGATAGGAATTCCCGGCACCATAGACAACGATTTGCAATACACCGATTACACACTCGGGTTCGATACGGCTGTAAATACCTGCATTGACGTTATAAACAAACTCCGCGACACCATGACCTCGCACGAGAGAATTGCGGTTGTGGAAGTCATGGGCAGGCTTTGCGGGGATATTGCGCTGTATGCTGGGATTGCGAGCGGCGCGGAAATTATCGTCGTGCCCGAAGTGGAGTTCAAGCTTGACGAAATAGTCGACAGGATCAACCGTTCGCGCGCGAGCGGGAAACACTCCAATATTATCGTCGTTGCCGAAGGAGTTTGCAGCGCACAGGAATTTGCAGAGCGCCTTCAATCGGTAACCACGTATACCGTGCGCCCCACGACTATAGGGCACATACAGCGCGGAGGGTCGCCCACTATGGCGGACAGGATGCTCGCAGCGCAGTTCGGCAACAAAGCGGTACGGCTTTTGAAGGACGGGATAGGCAACAGGGTTGTAGGTATTCATAAAAACGAAATTATAGATATGGATATCATTGAAGCCGTGAACATGAAAAAAATATTCAATTACGAACTTTATGAAACTTTGCAAATGATTTCGTTGTAATAAAACCGCTCTTGGGCGGCTTTTATTGCGCAAAAACCATATAAAGGAATATAAATAAATGATATTGTCTGTATGTTTAAGTCCGTGTATCGACGTCAACATAGAAGTCGATTCACTCAACGTAGGCATGACTCACAAGATTATCGGCAAAAGAGTATTTTTTACGGGCAAAGCCATTAATGTGGCGATAGGCGTTTCGAGGCTGAAAAGAGATTCTTTCGCGACGGGCTTTATGTATGAAGAAAACGGTCATAATTTCGAAACGGAATTACATAAAGAGGGCGTAACTTATAAATTTGTTTGGAACAAGGGCAGGGTAAGGGAAAACTATAAATTCGTCGACAACAAATCCATGCTCACCGAAATAGACGACATAAGTCCCGAAGTTACCGCCGAAAAGCAGGAAGAACTTACGGAATTCGTTAAGGTTATCGCGCCGTCGTGTTCCGCAGTCGTGGTTTCGGGCGGACTTGCTAAGGGGATGTCGGCTAATTATTACGCGGGCATACTCAAAGCCATACCTTCGGGCGTAAAAAAGGTTGTGGACAGCGAAGGGGAAAGACTTACAGAGGCGTTGAGGTGCGGGGTAGACCTTGTAAAACCCAACCTCGAAGAGTTGGAAAGAACGCTTAAACGCTCGCTTCCCACCCGCGAAGAACAGATCAAAGGCTGCAAAGAGCTGGTAAAAATGGGAGCGAAGCGCGTGTTGCTTTCGCTCGGCAAAAACGGCGCGGTCATAACTGACGGCGACAAGGCTTATTACTGTAAGAGCGTGAACGTGGCAATGAACTCCACCGTAGGTGCGGGCGACGCCATGGTGGCTGCGGCGACTATAGCCTTGACCGAGGACGGTTCGCTGCGCGAAATACTCAAACGCGGAGTTGCTGCGGGGACTGCGGCGGTCACCACGCCCGACAGCATATCGTTTTGTTACGAAAAGTATGAAGAGATTCTTTCGGCTTTGACGGTTGAAGAAATAATCTGACCGAGGTTTATTTATGGCGTGGAACAACAATTATGCTTTTAAAATTCTGGCTGACATGCCCACAAGGCTAAATTCCAAAAATCTGGAATACTTACAGTCGGAAATCGACAAGGACAAATTGGCGACAAGTATAGAAATGAACAGGGATTTATGCGGTGCATATGCGCCTTTTTGCGCGTTTTGCGACAAAAGCGAAAAGTTTCCCTGTGCGGTTGCGCTGATAAAATACAAACAGACTGATGGTTTGCAATTCGAAATAGCGGTTGCGGAGGAAGAAATTCCCGCCGCCGAAAGCGGAGAGGAAGCTATTGACGCGCCCGTTTCAGAAGCCGAAAAGAGCGAAGAAAAGCCTTCAACAGGTTTTGACGGCGTCGTTGCCCCTGTTGTAGAAGAACCCGCTGTTGCCGCAGAAAACGCCGAACAGCCCGTTCCTCCGCCCGTTAAGAAAAAAATAAGAATAGCCATTGCAAAGCGTAAGCATTGACAAACGACGGACTTTTCGCAATTACAAAATAAATTTTTGCATTGCGTAAAAAAGAATTGACATTGCTGAAAAATTTGAATATAATAGTTGAGCGTTATGGGTTGCTGCTGTGGCTCAGTCGGTAGAGCACATCCTTGGTAAGTATTTACTTAACCAATGGATATGAGCCATAATAAGCCCCAAAAGACTTGTTTTTAGCACTTTTCAAGCCGTTTGGAAAAGGACCTGTAAAAAAAGTGTAAAAAATCTCGTAAATTTGCTGCTATGGCTCAGCAGGTAGAGCACGTCCTTGGTAAGGACGAGGTCACCAGTTCGAATCTGGTTAGCAGCTCCACTCCACAAAAAGGACTCAAACCTTTGGGTCCTTTTTTCATACCCAAAAGTAATGCGCTATAATTAGGGTATGTTA
>CANQNO010000021.1 GCA_947625245.1 uncultured Clostridia bacterium | reverse complement strand
CGCTTGCATATGCGCTCGCTCATCTCGCGCGGCAAAACAGCGCACTGTGCTGTTTTGAGAAATCCGCGCTCGTCCCCCCGTGGTCTGCTCGTGGCAATTACGAAGAGCGGAAACACTTCTTAAAATTTCTTTCGCTTTTTCTTCGGGGGGATTCTTCGGCTACGCCTCTCGCCGTTGGCGAGAGCGTCGGGCAAAGCCCTCGCGCAGAATGACATAGGGGAAAGGGAAACAAAAATTAAAACTTTGCTATGTACGAATATCTCATATATAACCAACTTAAAAAATACGCTAAAGTGAACAAGGCATTTCATATGCCGGGGCACAAGGGCAGGGGGGAATTTTTAAAGAATTTCCCTCTTGCCGATATCGACGTTACCGAACTTTCCTGGTCGGACAATCTTGCCTGCCCCAACGGCGTTATAGCCGCTGCGCAAAGTGATATAGCCGCCATAACGGGTGCGGAGCGTTCCTATATCCTTACCGATGGTTCGTCTTCCGGCGTGCTCACCATGCTGTATGTCGCGTCAAAGCGCGGCAGCAAGATAATAACTCCCCGCAACAGTCACCAGAGCGTATGGAACGCCTGCAAAATTTTGGGGCTTGAACCCGTTATAGTACAGGGTGAAAACAAAAACGGCGTTATTTTGCCGCCCGACCCCGAAGAAATTTTGCGTATAACCGTAAACGACGCCACCGTCGCGGGTATGATAGTAACTTCTCCCGATTATTACGGCAATATCGCGCCCCTTAAAGAGTATTCCCGCATCATGAAAGACAACGGCAGGCTGTTGCTTGCGGACGGCGCGCACGGCGCGCATCTTGCCTTTTCGCCCGCAAAAGAGGGATATGCGGGGGTCTTTGCCGATATTTGGGTGGACGGCGCGCACAAAAGTCTGTTCACGCTTACGCAGGGCGCGATTTTAAATCTTAAAGACCTTTCCCTTGCGCCCGCCGTGGAAGAGGGTCTTAATATTTTCCGCACCTCGTCGCCCGGTTATCCCATTATGGCGTCGGTGGAATACGGCGTAAAATACCTTGCGGGCAACCCCGCGGTGACCGAAAGAGCGCGTAAGGCGGCTGAACTCTTTAAAGAGAACTCTCACTTTACCTTCTATCCTTCGGGCGATTGGACAAAGCTTGCCCTGGATTGCGAGCCCATGAAAATTTCGGCTGACCTTGCGGCGGCGGAGCTTGAAAAGCGGGGCGTCTACTGCGAATTTTCCGACGGGAGATATATACTGTTCTATCTTTCCCCCGCGGTGACCGAGGGCGATTTGCATTTTTTGAAAAAGTCGTTAAAATCCGTGTTTGCCGACAAAAAACTTGCGGGAACATATTCGCCGCGGCTCGAAATCGTCTCCTCGCCCCGCACGTACAGCTTTTTGTACGCCTTAAAAAAGCCCTCCGAGTGGGTTCCGCTCGAAGCCGCTGCGGGCAGGATGTGCGCGGGGAGCGCGGGATTTACCCCGCCCTGTATACCCGTCGTGCTCGAAGGCGAAATGATCACCGAATACGCCGTGCGCGCGTTGCAGAGCGGCAAGACCTTCGGCTTGAACGGCGGAAAAATAAAAGTGGTGGAAAGATGAGGGGCAAATTCGTAACCTTCGAGGGCTGCGAGGGTTCGGGCAAGAGCACGCAGTTAAGGCTTTTGGGCGAATACCTCAAAGAGAGCGGCGCAGACTTTTTGATGACACGCGAACCGGGCGGGAGCGCCGTCTCCGAAGAAATAAGGGAAATTATTTTAAATCCTTCCAATACCGAAATGTGCGCCGAGTGCGAAGCGCTTTTGTACGCCGCCGCACGTATACAGCACCTTAAAGAGATAGTCGAGCCTGCGCTCGCCGCGGGGAAGCTGGTAATTTGCGACAGGTATGTGGATTCCTCGTTCGCCTATCAGGGCGCGGCGCGCGGTTTGGGCGCGGAATTCATAGAGGACATAAACTCGTTCGCCTTAAAGAACTATCCGCCCGATCTCACCGTCTTTTTGGATATTTCCCCCACTGCCGCTTTCGAGAGAAAGCACGGCGCCGACAAAAACGACCGTATCGAGGCGTTGGGTTTGGAATTTCACGAAAAAGTGTATAAGGGTTATAAAAGCCTGCTCCAAAAATATCCCCGCATAGCCGCGGTGGATTGCGGCGGCACTAAGTACCGGACTGCCGAAAACATAAAAAATCTGCTCAGGGCAAAAGCTATTATCAAATAGACAAAGACTTAAAGTGGAAGAACTTTTAAAGAACACAACGGCATACAAAATTTTTTGCAACGACATACGGGGCGGCAGTCTTTCGCATGCGTATATGCTGCATTTTCAGGACCCTTACAACCTGCGTACGGCGCTCAAATTTTTTGCCGCGGCGTTTTTCGGCGCCGGGGACAAGCTGTTGAAAAGAATAGAAAACGAAAGTTATCCCGACTTTACGATCTACCCGCAGGAAGGCAAAAAAATAGCCGTGGACGGGATTTCCGAAATAATAGAGGACAGCATGTTAAAGCCCGTGGAGGGGGATAAAAAGCTGTATGCGGTTACGGCTTTTGAAACCTCGTCCGCGCTTGTGCAGAACAAACTTTTAAAAACTTTGGAAGAACCGCCCGCGGGAGTGTATTTTCTTTTGGGCGTGACGTCCGTATCGCCCGTGCTGGATACGGTTTTATCCCGCGTGAAGTTGCTGGAAATACCGCCTTTTACCGAAGAGCAGATTTTCCGCGCGCTCGAAAGGCGCGCGCCCGCGCCTTTAAACCGCGCGGCGGCGGAGAGTTGCGGCGGAATTTTGGGCGCGGCGCAGGCTATTGCCGAGGGCGGCTGGTTCAAAGAGGTGCGCGAGGCGGCGGAAAAGATCTGCGCGGTCGCGGATATTTCCGGGATAGCCCCGCTCGTCTCCGCATACGGGGACACAAAATACAAGGAACAGCTCTTATCCGAAATGCGCAACGTATATTTTTCTTCGCTCAAAAGCGGGCGTTCCCCGCTTACGGCGCATGCTTTGATATACGCGCTCGACGAACTTCCGCAGGCGTTTGCCGACATTAAGTTCAACGCGTATTTTCAGGGGCTGTTGTACGACTTTATGCTTAAAGTCGTCAAGGAGAACGACAAATGGCTAAAATTACAGGAGTGACATTTAAACAGGGGGGCAAGGTATACTACTTTGCGCCCGGCAAAGAGGATTACGCCGTAGGCACGGACGTTATAGTTGAAACTTCCCGTGGGACGGAGTACGGCACGGTGGTGATTTCCTGCGCGGAAGTCGCCGACGAGAGGTTGAACCTGCCGTTAAAGCCCGTGTTGCGCGCCGCCACCGAAAAAGACAGGGAGACGCGCCGCAAAAATTCCGTCAAGCGGGCGGAAGCCATGAAGACGGTTGCCGCAAAAATCAAAAAGTTCGATCTGGACATGAAGCTCATTGACGGCGAAATTTCTTTCGACGGCACAAAGGCAATATTCTATTATTCCTCGCCCCGCCGCGTGGATTTCCGCGAGCTCGTAAAGGAGCTGTCGCAGTCTTTGAAAATGCGCATAGAGTTGCGGCAGCTGGGCGTACGCGAAGAGATAAAGATGATAGGCGGGCTTGGTCCCTGCGGCAGGGAGTGTTGCTGTGCGGGCGGCTGTACGCCCGAAGTTAAAAAAGTGACGGTAAAAATGGCAAAGGCGCAGGGTCTGTCGCTCAACCCCACCAAAATTTCGGGGCTTTGCGGCAAGCTGATGTGCTGCATAGCTTACGAGGAAGATTATTATTCCGAAGCGGGCAAAAAGGTGCCCAAACTCGGCTCTGAAGTCTCCACTCCCGACGGCAAGGGCACGGTGGTCAACGTAAATATGCTCAAAATGCAGGTCAGGGTGCGGATAGAGGACAAGGACAAGGATTTTTTCACCCTGCGCGACTATCCCGTCGGGGAAATAAAATTCAAATCCCACCGCAAGGAAGAGGAAGAAGAAAAGGAAAATTGAATTTTTGCCTTTAAACGGCATAAAGATATTTTTTAATAAAATCGCAAATTCCTCTTTACACGCAAAAAAATGTGTGCTATAATACGCGTATTGAAAGTATTAAAAAAAATATGGAGGGATTTATGGCACACGCTATATCGGACGAATGCGTAAAATGCGGCGCATGCGCAGGCACTTGCCCCGTTGAGGCTATATCGGAGGGCAAAGACAAATACTGCGTAGCTCCCGACGTTTGCATCGATTGCGGGGCTTGCGAGGACGTTTGCCCCACGGGCGCTATCAAAGGCGAATAATAAAAATTTAAAAGGGCGGAGGGAGTTTACCCTCCGTTCTTTTATGTAAAAAAACGGGCTATGCTTAAAGAAAACGAAGTTTTTGAAGAATTTTTCGGGGATAAAAAGATAATACAGAATACGTCGCTGTACAGGTTCACTTCCGATAGTATTCTCCTGTCCCGCTTTGCAAAAGCAAAGCGCGGCGACGACGTGGCGGACTTCTGCTCGGGGAGCGGGGTCGTGGGGTTCCACTTTCTCTGCTTAAACCCCGCAATCAGATCTCTCACCCTCTTCGAAATGCAGGAAGAGCTTGCCGACATGTCCCGCCGCACCGCGGAAATGAACGGCTTTTGCTGTTCGGTGGTCTGTTGCAAAGTGCAGGATATCCCCAAAGATTACAACGACAAGTTTTCTCTCATACTCTGCAATCCCCCTTACGAGCGTTCGGGCTTTTGCAAAGAGGACTTTAAAAAGGCTGTCTGCCGCAAGGAAATAACCGTGACGTTAAAGGAAATAGTGCAGGCGGCGTTTTCAAAACTAAAATTCGGCGGCAGGCTGGCGATTTTAAACCGTGCCGACCGCACCGCCGAACTGCTGTACACCTTAAAAAGTTTTAACCTCGAACCCAAAAGATTGCAGTTCGTGTCGGGTTCGCAGGGCGCCGCGCCCTATCTCGTGATGGCGGAAGCCGTAAAGGGCGGCAAAGAGGGCATAGAAATTTTGCCCGCGGCGGTCAATTAAACGGACTGCGGGTAAAGTCGGTTTATGGTTTATTTTATAGCAACGCCTATAGGCAACTTAAAGGATATAACATTGCGCGCGCTGGAAGTTTTAAAAAGCGCGGACGTAGTGTTCTGCGAGGACACTCGGCACTCCTTAAAGCTTTTAAACGCCTACGGCATAAAAAAGCCCCTTTTATCCTGCCATAAGTTCAACGAGCGGGAGTCGGCGGAAAAGATAATCGCCGCCGCGCGCGAAGGCAAACAGACGGCTGTGATTTCGGACGCGGGCATGCCCGTAATTTCCGACCCGGGCAACATAGTCTGTAACGAACTCATAAAAAACGGCATACCCTACACCGTAATACCGGGCGCCAACGCGGCGCTTTCTGCGCTGGTGCTGTCGGGGTTCGACCCGTCGCGGTTTATGTTTTTGGGCTTTCTTCCCCAAAAGGCGGGCGAAAGGACGGCTTTTCTGGAAAAATACAAAAATGCGGACTGCACGCTTTTATTCCACTCTGCGCCGCAGGACGTGGACCGCGACGCGGAGTGCATGTTCCGCGTTTTCGGCAACAGGCGGGCTTGCGCCGTGCGCGAAATATCCAAAATCCACGAGGAAGCGATCTTTTTTGAGCTTTCCGAGGGGTTGGGCGGCGAAAAGCGCGGCGAGTACGTGCTGGTCGTCGAAGGCTGCAAAACCCTTTCAAATCCCCTGAACGGTCTTTCCGAACGGGAGCATATTCTCCACTACGTCAACGAGGGGCTGGACAAAAAGGAAGCGGTAAAGCGGGCGGCTAAAGACAGGGGCGTTTCCAAATCGGAAATGTACAAATTTTCATTGGACATTTGATTTTTTACTTATAAGAGGTACTTAAATTATGGAATTTTTACAGTTGATAGAAAAACTAAGCAATGCAAGGGGAGTGAGCGGTTTCGAGGATGAAATCACGCAAATCGCACGGGAATATTGCAAGGATTTTTGCACGTTCGAAGAGGACAGCTTAAGAAATCTCTGCATTATACCCTCGTACAACAAGGGCAACCGCCCGCTGGTAATGCTCGACGCGCACTCCGACGAAGTGGGATTTATGGTGCAGGCAATAAAGCCCGACGGTACGCTCCGCTTTGTGCCTGTGGGCAGTTGGAACGAAAAGGCTTTGCCCTCTTCCAAAGTCCAGCTCTACACCCCCGGCGGCAAAACTCTTACGGGCGTTATTGCGGCAATGTCGCCTCACATGATGACCGCCGAACAGCGCAACGCACCCGTGAGCTACGAAAATCTCTCCATAGATATCGGCGCGACGGACGCGGACGACGCAGTTAAAATGGGCGCAGAAGTTGGCATGCCCGTAGTTCCCCTTTCTCCTTTCGAAAACAAAAACGGCTTATTGTTCGGCAAGGCGTTCGACGACCGCCTCGGCGTAGCGATAGTGCTCCGCATATTAAAGGAATTGCAAAACATCGACCCCGGCGTGGACGTGGTGGGCGTGATCTCCTCGCAGGAAGAAGTGGGAGACCGCGGCATAGAGGCTGTTACGCACAAAATAAAGGCGGACGCGGCTATTTGCTTTGAGGGCTGCCCCGCGGACGACGTCTCCGCACCCGCGTATATGATACAGGACAAGCTTAAAGGCGGGGTAATGATACGCCATATGGATTCAAGCGTGATATGCACCCCCCGCTTTGTTTCGCTTTGCAAAGAAGTTGCGCGGGAAAATGACATAAAAGTGCAGTTTGCGGTGAGAAGGGGCGGCGGCAACAACGGAGCGCACATAGTACTCGCAAACGGCGGTACGCCCGCAATAGTCGCAGGCGTACCCGTAAGATATATCCACACCTTTTACAACATTGCGGCTATGGAAGACGTGGAATCAAACGTCGCCTTCGGCATAGCAATGCTCAAAAAGCTTAATGCAAATATTATAAAATTATTTTAAATAACGTTAATAAAACACCCCCGCGGGCTTGAATTTTCTGCCCGCGGGGGTGTTTTTATTTTTCAATCAAAACGCTTAGCGCCCTCTTTCTGTCGTCCGAAAGACGGCGGTACTTTTTTAAAACTTCTCTTTCGTCGGCGGTAAGATATTCGGCGTCCCCGTCCGCAAAAAATTGCGACAGCGATATCCCGAACGCCCCGCATATCATTTCCAGAATATCGAGTTTCGGCGGAGTGTTTCTGGCGTACATAGACATTAAAGAGGAGTAGGTAATCGCCGCTTCATCGGCTAAACGATATTTTGTCCACCCTCTTTCTTTACGCAACCGTTCAATTTTTTCAATTACGCCAACCGAATAATCCATATTAATATTTTAATGCTTTTTTACGTAATAATTAGTGCTTTTTTAAATTGACAAATAATACTTAAACAAGTTATAATAAATGTCGTAAAAAAGCATTAAGGAGGCTTTATGAAAAAAATTTTGGTTTTAATTCTGGCGGTTGCCTGCGCATTGTGCCTTGCATTTGCGCTTGCGGGGTGCTCGACGAACAAAGACATTCAGGGCACGTACTATCTGTTTGTCGATGAACAGTATTTTGAAAGCGACTATTACATACTTGAAAAAGACACATGGCAAGATGCTTCGGGTATGGGCGGCAGGTATGAAGTAAAAGACGGCAATATTACCTTTTATATGGACTTTTTCGGTGAAGAAGTACCTTGGATGACGGGTACCGTAGGAAACGGTAAATTAACTTTAAAGGGTATGGGCGGTTCCCTTGAATACTACAAAGAAGGTTGCGCGCATATTCACGAGTTTATTGTAATGAACTTCAAACCCGCGACATGTACCGTACAGGGGCAAATTATAAAAGTTTGCTCTTGCGGTGAACATGTTACGGAAACAATTCCCATTGATAAAAATGCTCACTATATGAGCGGTAGTGACCCTAAATGTACAGAATGCGGTATAACGCTTGCCACCGAATTAAACATTACGGAGTTGGACGATTATTCTTCGTTGATTTCCGGTAATCCCGTCGACGGATCAATAACAGTCCCAATATATTATAATAACAAACCTTTAACTTCTATCGGCGAGAGTGCGTTCAGTGGTTGCACAAATCTTGAAAACGTAATCATACCGAGTAGCGTGACTTCTATCGGCGAATATGCGTTCAGTGGTTGCACAGCCGAAATTCAATGGGGGGATAATCCCTCTATAAAAGAAATAGGTCAGTATGCCTTCAGGGGATATTTAGGCACAAGCATAACCATACCCGACAGTGTAACTTCTATCGGCAGTTATGCGTTCGGAGATTGCACAGCCGAAATTAAATGGGGAGATAATCCCTCTATTAAAGAAATAGGAGAAAATGCTTTCAGTGCATATAAAGGCACAAGCATATCTATACCCAACGGCGTAACTTCTATCGGCAGGTATGCGTTCAGTTATTGCGAAAGCCTTGAAAGCATAACCATACCGGACAGCGTAACTTCTATCGGCTATTGGGCGTTTCAGGAGTGCAAAAACCTTGAAAGCGTATACATAACTGATATAGCCGCCTGGTGCAATATTGATTTCGACGGTCCACACTACCCGCTTGAATATGCACATAATTTATATTTAGGGGGTAACCTGGTTACCGACGTTTCAATTCCTCAAGGCGTTACGCGTATCCCTACCTATGCTTTTAGTCGCACAAGCCTTAAAAGCATAACCATACCAAACAGCGTAACTTCTATCGGCGAGAGTGCGTTCGAGGATTGCACAAAACTTACAAGCATAAACTTCGACGATAAATCCCAACTTGCTTCTATCGGCGATTATGCGTTCAGATCTTGCACAAGCCTTGAAAGCGTAACCATACCCGACAACGTGACTTATGTCGACGGTAGTGCGTTCACTAGTTGCACAAGCCTTGAAAGCATTACGGTAATGGATAACAATACTGCATATGCAAGCCAGGACGGAATTTTGTATAACAAAGATAAAACCGAACTGATAAGAGTACCGCAAACAAAAACAAGCATAACCATACCAAACAGCGTAACTTCTATCGGCGATTGGGCGTTCGAGAGCTGCACAGGTCTTACAAGCTTAACCATACCGAACGGCGTAACTTCTATCGGCGAGAGTGCGTTCGAGGATTGCACAAAACTTACAAGCATAAACTTCGACGATAAATCCCAACTTGCTTCTATCGGCGATTATGCGTTCAGATCTTGCACAAGCCTTGAAAGCGTAACTATACCGAACGGCGTGACTTCTATCGGCAGTCAAGCGTTCATCGGTTGCACAAGCCTCGAAAGCATAACCATACCGAACGGCGTGACTTCTATCGGCAGTCAAGCGTTCACTAGTTGCACAAGCCTCGAAAGCATAACCATACCCGACAGCGTAACTTCTATCGGCACAAATGCATTTGATAGTTGCTACCACCTCACAAGTGTAAAATTTGAAAATCCCAACGGATGGTATCGCGCAAAGGATACTTCGGCGACAAGCGGAGAAGATATATCAAGCGAAGATTTGCAAAATACCGAAACTGCCGCAACATATCTTAAAGACACTTACAAATATTACTATTGGAAACGTAAAACAGCATAAAGAGGCGGAATAAAGTGTGTGCCCCGCGGCGAATTTTTCGCCGCGGGGCTAAATTTAGATAATAGCAAAAAAAATAAGCTGTAAGTTATTGACTTTTATCTTTTTTTTGCATATACTTATATTGTAAAAATAAATTTGGGCTGGGTTGAAATTCCCTAGGTCCACCGCGGCGGGGGTATTCCTCGCCAATTTTTTTTGCTTATGAATAAGTTTTTAAGTATCTTTATCGACGAGTCCGGTGATTTCGGAAAATTCAATAGTATTTCGCCTTTTTATTTGGTTACAATGCTTTTCCACGACCAAAGTAGCAACATTTCCAAAGAGATTATCAATTTGGATAATAGTTTAACCCAAAGAGGATATCCTAATCATTATTTACATACAGGACCGCTCATACGCAAAGAAGAGGTATACGAATATTTGAGTATCGACGAGCGCAAGCATATCCTAAACAGTTTTATGGCGTTCGTCGCAAAAGTCGATTTTACATATAAAACTTTTATTGTAGAGAAAGACAAAGATATCAATCAATTTAAATTAATTTCAATGCTGTCAAGACAAATACGTGATTTTCTTGATGGAGACGCCGTAAATTTTTCAGACTTTGATAAAGTAATCGTTTATTATGACAACGGACAAACGCAGTTGACAAGCATAATGGCAAGCCTTTTGACCGATACGAATATAGAATTCAGGCGAGATGCCCGACCGTCATATTATAGATTATTTCAAATAGCCGATTTATTAACTACTTTTGAATTGATAAATAAAAAACGTGAAACGCATACTAACAGTAAGTCGGAAATAAGTTTTTTTGTATCCATGCGGGATTTTAATAAAAATTACTATAAAAGGATTATAAGTAAGAAACTTAATTAACTTTTAATTATATGTCAAAAACGAAATCCCGCCCGCGGCAACGCCGCGGGCGGGATTTAATTTGCGGTTCGACGCAAATTAATAAATTACATCGGTAATAACCCCGCCGCCTAAACAGGCGCGGGAGTCGTAAAACACCGCGTATTGCCCTTCGGTAACCGCGCGTTGCGGCGTTTCAAATTCCACAAGCGCGCCGCTTCTGTCAAGCGTGAGCGTTATCTCCTGTTCGGGCTGGCGGTAGCGGAATTTTGCGTTTACAAACTGCGTTCGTTGCGGGGTATATCCTATCCAATTCAAATTTTTGACCCTGCATGCGCGCGAAAACAGCGGGCTTTCGTCGCCGTGGGAAACGTACAAAACGTTTTCTTTCAAATCCTTTTTTATAACAAACCACCGCCCGTCCTCGCCGCTTTTACCGCCGAGGTTAAGCCCCTTGCGCTGACCGAGGGTATAGTACATCAAGCCCTGGTGCCTGCCCACGATTTCGCCGTCCGCGGTCTTGATGTCGCCCGGGCTGGCGGGAAGGTACGACTGCAAAAATTTGCGGAAATTCCTTTCGCCTATAAAGCAAATGCCGGTGGAGTCCTTTTTGCCCGCGGTGGAGAGTTGGAGCCTTTCGGCGATCTCCCGCACTTCGGGCTTTTTCATGTCGCCTAACGGGAACAGCACGTCCGAAAGCTGTTCTTCGCGCACCTGGTTTAAAAAATAGGTCTGGTCCTTGTCGCAGTCCGCGGCTTTTAAAAGGCGGTGCCTTTCGCCGTGCTCTATTTTGCAGTAATGCCCCGTGGCGATATAGTCCGCACCCATATTTTTTGCGTATTTGCGGAAGGGTCCGAATTTTATTTCGCGGTTGCACAAAACGTCGGGGTTAGGTGTGCGCCCCGAGGCGTATTCGTTCAAAAAATATTCAAAAACCCTTTCCTGGTACTGTTTTGAAAAATTTACGCTGTAGTAGGGGATATCTAACGTGGAACAAACCCTTGCCACGTCGGCGTAATCGCTGTCCGAAGGACACGTGCCCGAAGGGTCGCGTTCCTCCCAGTTCATCATAAACAGACCTATTACGTTGTAGCCCTGTTCTTTTAAGAGATAGGCGGCGACGGATGAATCCACTCCGCCGCTCATACCCACGACTACGGTTTTCTGCGGCATAATTTGCTCCTTTGCTTTAAAAACATTATAACATATCACGATAAGGTTTGCAATTATTTTAAATTGTGTTATAATTAAGCGAGAAAGATTTATGCGGGGCAGGCACAACCGCGCCGCATAAACGCATGCACCTGTAGCTCAGCCGGATAGAGCACGGGCCTCCGACGCCCGGTGCCGATGGTTCGAATCCATTCAGGTGCGCCAATATGTTTCCCCGCCCGTGCCGGGCGGGGAAACGCCGCATAAAACCAAAAAGGAGATGGACGTGAAAAAACTTAAAGCGTTGGGGTTGCTGTTTGCGGTCATGCTCAAAACAGGGCTGTTCACTTTCGGCGGCGGTTACGCCATGATAAGCCTTTTGCAGAACGAGTTTGTGGAAAAGCGCAAATGGCTGGGCGGCGACGAATTTTCCGACCTTGTGGGCATTGCCGAATCCACGCCCGGACCCATAGCTATAAATTGCGCCACGTACATAGGCTATAAAACCCAAAAATTTTGGGGCGCGCTTGTCGCCACGATAGCCGTGTGCATACCCTCGTTTGCCATAATTTTTGCCATATCGCTGTTTTTCGACGCCTTTCTCGGCAACGCCTACGTTGCGGCTGCGTTCCGCGGAATAAGGATATGCGTGTTGGTTTTAATAGTTATCGCGGGCGTGAAGATGGCGGTAAAAGTCAAAAAATCCCTATTGAATATTTTGATTTTTACGGCAACCTTTGCGGGCATGCTTGTCACGGGCTTGTTTGCGGTAAATTTTTCTTCCGTGTTCTACATACTTGCGGGCGGCGCCGCGGGGCTTGCGGTATACGCCGTCCTCTTCATAAAAGACAGGCATAAAAAGCCGAAAGACGGGGAGGAGGGCGGCGGACAATGATATACCTGCGGCTCTTTTTGGAATTTTTGAAAATAGGCGCGGTTTCGTTCGGCGGCGGGTACGGCATGATTTCCCTGATCCGCGAGACGGTGGTCGGCGCGGGCTGGCTGACCGAAGAGGAGCTGCTCGATTTTATAGCCGTTTCCGAATCCACTCCCGGTCCTATAGCCGTGAATATGGCTACTTTTGTCGGCGCGTCGGAAGCGGGCGTTTTGGGAGCATTCGTCGCAACTCTCGGCATAATTTTGCCGTCGTTTATAATAATTTTGCTCATTGCCGCCGTTATGAAAAAGATAATCGGCTATGCGGGGGTGCAGGCTACCCTCGGCGGCATCCGTCCGGCGATGGCGGGGCTTATAATTGCCACCTTCTGCCTTATGTTTTTAAGTTCGGTGTTCGGCATTAGCGAAGTGCGCGACCCGGTGGAGTTCGACTTTAAAGGGCTTATAATCTTCTGTATCCTGTGCGCCTGCCCGTTGATTTACAGGCTTGTCCGCAAAAAGTCGCTTTCGCCCATAATTCTCATAATTTTTTCGGCGGGATTGGGTGTGCTTTTGTACGGTTTGTAAAAAAGCTTTCTTGACATGCGCGGCGGAAAATGTTAAACTATACCATGAAAATATTTGATCGTTCGGAGGATTTTATGAACGGATTTATATATAAAATACCCACCAAAGTTTATTTCGGTGATCACCTCGGCATGCTTGCGTCCGAACTCAAAAAGTTTGGCAAGCGCGTTCTTTTGACCTACGGCGGCGGTTCTATCAAGGCTTCGGGGCTGTATAACAGGATAGTAAGCGCATTGAACGCGGCGGGGCTTGAACTGCACGAGCTTTCGGGCATTGCGCCCAACCCGCGGATAGAGAGCGTAAGGCGGGGCGTGACCATGTGCAAGAAGAACGACATAGACGTTATCCTTGCCGTGGGCGGCGGTTCGGTGCTCGACGCGTCCAAATTCATTGCCGCAGGCGCGAAAGTGGATTTTGACCCGTGGCTGTTCTTTTCGGAATGGCGCCCCATAAAGAGCGCGCTTCCGCTCGTCACCGTATTGACTCTTGCCGCAACCGGTTCCGAAATGGATGCGGGCGGGGTTATAAGCAATCTTAAAACCAACGAAAAGATAGGCAGGGCAGAGGAAATTTTGCGTCCCCGCGTATCCTTCCTCGACCCCGCGCTTACCTTCTCTGTTTCGCCTTTCCAAACCGCGGCGGGTTCGGCGGATATCCTTTCGCACGTGATGGAGACATATTTTACTACCGAGCCCGACCTCGAACTTTTGGACGGCGTTATGGAAGCCATAATGAAAACGGTGATAAAGTTTGCGCCGATTGCCATGAAAGAGCCCGAAAATTACGAGGCGCGCGCAAACCTGATGTGGGCTTCGAGCTGGGCGATAAACGGGTTTGTAGAGGGCGGCAAACAACACGCCTGGAGCGTTCATCCCATGGAACACGAACTTTCGGCGTTTTACGATATAACCCACGGTTTGGGGCTTGCCATTTTAACGCCGCGCTGGCTTAAATACTGCATGGGCGACAAGTCCACTTTGCCTAAAATAGTGCGGTTCGGGGTGAACGTTATGGGGATAAGTCCACAGCTTGCCCCCACGCTTATAGCAAAAAAGGCGGTGGAACAGCTTTCCGATTTCTTCTTCAAAACCTTAAAGCTTGCGCCCACGCTTTCCAAAATAGGCATTACCGACGAAAACTTTGCCCAAATGGCGCAAAAAGCCACCCGCGGCGGGGTCATCGAGGGATTTATACCGTTGGATGCTAATGATGTGGAAAGCATCTACAATATGTGTTTGTAACTGCCGTAAACCGCGTATAAGCTTCGCAATACTGTGTCGCCTTTACGTTTTTGCTCGGTCATTTACTTCTATGTAAACTCCCTTCGCAAAATCCGCAGGCTTCTTGTCTTGCTTGCTTCTCCGCGGTTTCTCACTTCGTAAACAGTTCACAAAAATCGCAGTGCGGACGCGCACTGCGATTTTTCGTGATTTTGAGGGCTACTCGCCCTCTGCCCGCGATAATTAAGCGCCCACGAATAATTTAATCGCGGGCATTCACCTCGCTCAGGCGCAGGTATGCGCAAATGTGGTGCGCCGGCGCAGGGAAACCCTGCTTGCGCCGTTAATTATTTATGCCGCATATTGTCATTGCGAAAAATGGCGGTATCGGATGTTTGCGGGAGCGGGGAAATTTTGTCGCTAAATTATTGAAAAACTTTTAATAAAGTGATAAAATATTTTTAAACAAAATTTTCAAGGTGTAATATGCAGTACGAAAATCCCGTATTTATTTCAGGTTTTCCCCATCCCGACGTCGTGCGCTCGGGCGAGGATTTTTATATGGTCACGTCCTCGGCGGAATACGTGCCGTCCGTGCCCGTGTATCACTCCAAAAATCTTTTGGATTGGGAACTTATAAACTACGTTCTGCCAAAAATACCTTTCGAACGGTTTAACGGCATAACCCGCGGCGACGGTGCGGGCGCGCCCGCGTTGAGGTGTAACGACGGGATTTTTTACTGTTTGGTATCTTTTCCCGAAGAGGGGATATTTGTTGCAGAAACAACCGACCCGTACGGCAAGTGGTCGCTTTTAAGGCCTCTTCTTGTGGGCAAGGGCTTTAAATCACCCTGTCCGCTGTGGGCGAACGGCAAGTGCTATGTGGTATTTTCGTTCGATAAAAAGCTTTCGGGCGTAAATTCCAGACTTGCGGTGTTCGAGACCGACGCGGGGCTTAAAACTCAGGCGGGCAAATATGCCTATGTCTTTGACGGAAGCGACAATTGCCCGCAGACCGACAACCCCAAATTTTACGTGCGGGACGATATGTTTTATATTTTTGCTTCGGCGGGCGGCAAGTCGGGCTGGCAGGTAGCGCTCCGCTCCGAAAAGATTTACGGTCCTTACCGCAGCAAGGTGATTATGACGCGCGGCGATACCGAAGTGAACGGACCTTTCGGCGGGGTTATGGTGGACCTTGACGGCGGCGGGCAGGCGTTTTTACATGCGCAGGATATGGGCGCGTACGGCAGCGCTCTCCATTTGGAGCCGGTGGAGTGGAAAGACGGCTGGCCCGTGTGCGGCAAGACTTCCGACGGGGATCTGCCCGCATATCCCGTGCGCTTTGCCGAGTCTCCCGTGCGGGGCGCTGCGGGCTGTACTACCGGCCCCGACGACGACTTCGACGGCGACAGGCTTTCCTTAAAATGGCAAACCCCCGCAAACCCGCAGGAGGGGTGGTATCTGTTCAGGCGGGGGTTAAGGCTCAATTGCGTAAATTCGGGTGCGGGCGCGTTGGGCGGCGCGCCGCAGATAATTTCCCAAAAGGCGCCCTATCTCAACTTTGCCGTAAACTGCAAGTGCAAATTAAATCTCAAAAACGACGGCGACGAAGTGGGCTTTACCGTGTTCGGCGAGGAATATTCCTATATCTGCGTAGTCCGTTCCGAGGGGCGGAATTACCTTGAAATACGAAAGGGTTCCGCGGAAGGCGGCGACGACGAAACGCTGTGCCGCAGCCAGCCCTACGACGACGGGCACGTAACTTTCCGCATAAGCGCGAAGTACGAAGAGCCTTGCCGTCTTGCCGTAAAATACACTTTCGGCGGCAGCGCGTTCACCCGCAAATTTTACGCTTCGCCCTGCCGCGGCGGAGGGGTAAGGTTGGGCATTTACGCCCGCTCGTCCGCCCCGTCCGACGGCTATGCCACTTTCGGGTTTTTCCGCGTGGTCCGCACGGACAACAGAGTGGGGAAATAATTCTTAAAAATCAAAGGCGTTCAACGCCATAACAAAACCGCGCCGCGGGCTTGCCCGCGGCGCGGTTTTTACTTTAAAAACATACCTGTATCTTATTTTACAGTTTATCTGCGGCTGTTTTCTTTTTTGCAAAGAGCCGCACGGCGAGTTTTTCAAGCTCTACGAGCGGGATCACCGCAACCGCCACGCCCGCCGCCGTAAGCCACTCCAAAGCGTTTAAAGGCGCGGTCTTGAAAATCATGTTCAAAGCCGGCACCGCCACTACGAGCACGGTGAGCGCCGCACCGGTTATAAGCGATAAATTGAGATATTTATTGGAGAATATCTTTTTGTTGAAAATGCTGTTTTTTTGCGAGCGCAGATTATAGGCGTGGAAGAGCTGTATAAGGCAAAGGCTTACAAACGCCATCGTCATAGCCACTGCGGGGTCGGAGGAAAATACGTATTTGCCCAAAAAGTACGAAGCCATAACAAGCGCGGTCTGCAGTATTCCCTGAATAATTATATCCCTGCCCATAGCCCCCGCGAACAGCGAGCGCTTGTTTTTGCGGGGCGGCATGTTCATTACGTCGCGTTCGGCGGCTTCGGCGCCTAAAGACAGGGCGGGGAAGCTGTCGGTTATAAGGTTCACCCATAATATCATTACGGGCGTAAGGAACTGTTCGCCCATAATTACGGTCGCCGTAAACAGGCACAGCACTTCGGCGATATTGGCGGAGAGCAAAAACTGAATTGCCTTTGTAATGTTGGTAAAAATCTTTCTGCCCTCTTCCACGGCGTCCACTATGGTTGCGAAGTTGTCGTCCGCAAGCACCATATCCGCGGCTTCTTTCGAAACCTGCGTACCCGTTATTCCCATGCCTATGCCTATGTCGGCTTCCTTTATCGAGGGCGCGTCGTTCACGCCGTCGCCCGTCATCGCCGTAACTTTGCCGTGGCTTTTAAACGCCTTTACTATCCTTATTTTGTTTTCGGGGCTTACCCGCGCGAAAACCGAATAGCGGGAGATATTTCGGTATAATTCCTCGTCGGACATCTTGTCGAGCTGTGCCCCCGTTGCGGATAAGTCTCCTTTTTGCCATATTCCCAGCTCCGCGGCTATTGCCATAGCCGTCTGCAGGTGGTCGCCCGTTATCATCAGCGGCTTCATGCCCGCCGTGCGGCATTTTTCCACCGCGGCTTTTACTTCGGGGCGGGGCGGGTCTATCATGCCCGCCAGCCCCGCGAATATCAGGTTTTGTTCCTTTAAGGTATTGCCTTCGGCATATGCCGCGCCCAGCACTCTCAACGCCCTGCCCGCCATATCCGAATTGGCTCTTTCTATCTCCTCCCTGTCCCCGTCGGTCATGGGGCGGACGCCTTTATCCGTCAATATTCTGTCGCACCTTGAAATTATCATGTCGGGCGCGCCTTTCGTATAGGAAAAAACTCCGTTCTCCCGTTTGTGCACCGTAGTCATAAGCTTTCTCACGCTGTCGAAAGGCAGTTCGTCTATGCGCCTGTTTTCCTCTATAAAACGGGGATATCCCTCGCCCTTTTCCCCGAAAGCCCAGGCAACGAGCGCGGTCTCCGTGGGGTCGCCCGCCAGCCCCGCTTCCGTTACGGCGGAGTCGTTGCAGAGGGACAGGATAACCTTTAAAAGGGAGTCGCCGCCCGAGGGGGAGTAACTGTCTTTTACGGTCATCCTGTTTAAGGTGAGGGTGCCCGTTTTATCGGAGCATATCACCTCGCAGCAGCCCAAAGTTTCCACCGAGGAGAGGTTTTTTACTATGGCGTTGCGGCGCGACATCTTTTGTACGCCCATGGCGAGCACTATGGTGACGACCGCGGGCAAGCCTTCGGGAATCGCCGCCACCGCAATGGCTACCGAGGTCATAAAGGCTTCCGTCCAGCCCGAAAGCCCGCGGAAGAGCGATACGGCAAAGATCACCGCCGCCGCCGCGAGCACCGCCACCGAAAGTATTTTAGCCGTTTTGGCGAGCTGTTTGTTGAGGGGAGAGGGTCCTTCTTTCGCGCTTTGCAGCATATCGGCTATTTTGCCCATTTCCGTTTGCATACCCGTCGCGGTAACCACGCCCCGTCCCCTGCCGTACGTCACCGTGCCGCCGAGATACGCCATGTTGCACCTGTCGCCCGCGGGCGCGTTTTCGTCCACCGTTACGTCGGCGTGTTTTTCCGCGGGCACCGATTCGCCCGTCAGCGCCGATTCCTCTATTTTGAGGGAAGAGGAGAATATGAGCCGCATGTCCGCGGGCACCACATCGCCCGCTTCCAATATAACTATATCCCCCACAACAAGCTTTTCGGCGGGCACCGTTTTTTGCGCGCCCGCCCGTATGACTTTGACGAACGGTTTGTTTTTTTCACGCAAGGCTTCAAGGGCGTTTTCGGCTTTGTTCTCCTGAATATAGCCTATTGCGGCGTTTATAAAAACTATGGCGAGGATTATCCCGCTGTCTATAAGCTCCGTAAGGGGCGCGCCGTTTTTCAGGTGTCCGTAAACCGCAAATCCCGCCGACACCGCCGCGGCAACCAGCAAGACAATTATCATTGCGTCGGCAAACTGCGCAAAAAACCGCACTATCGCGGGTTTTTTCTTTTTTGCGGCAAGCGCGTTTGGACCGTATTTTTCAAGCCGCTCCGCAGCTTCTTCTTCGGGAAGCCCGTTTTCAAACGACAATTCGTCCACCGCGGCGCGGGCGCCGAGGGACCAGTAATTTTTCATAAAAGCCTCACTGTGTCAATTATAAACTTTTCTATAAAATAATAACGCGGCGGAGGGTTTATGTCAAACGCGTAAATGTTATAAAATTAATTGAAATAATCGGTTGACTTTTAAAAAGTGTAATGCTATGATATTTAACGCTCGATTTCAGGAGAAGGATATGACTGACAATAAAAACATGGAAAATTCCAATCCCGCCGCAGAGGGGGAAAAGCCCGTAAAAGAAATTGCGGAGGGTATGCAAAACGCACAGCCCGCAGAGACCGCGCCGCAGGAAAACGCCGTTAATACGGTTAAGGGCGGCAAGCCGAAGTTTAAAATCACAAAGAACACCGTACTGTACTTCCTTGTGCTCAACCTCGGCGTATTTTTAATAGCTTTCAGCCTTTGGATATTCCAGGCGCCCAATAACTTTGCTTTGGGCGGCGTAGGCGGTATTTCCGTCGTGCTTGCAAAAGTTCTCGAAGGACCCACCCACGGTATTTTAAGCTATTCCGTAATTTACGGTTTGCTCAACGCCATACTGCTTATCTTCGGCTTGATTTTCCTCGGAAAATCGCTTACCCTCAAAACCATATACTGCACCGTAGTTCTTTCGCTGGAAAACATACTCTTAAACCTCATACCCATGCCCGGCAATCTTGTGCCGCTCACGCAGGGCAGCCAGCTCTTTTTGGAGCTTGTGTTCGCGGTGCTCATAACGGGCGCGGGGCAGGCTATAGTTTTCAACTGCCGCGCTTCTTCGGGCGGCACTGATATAATTGCCCTTATAATAAAAAAATACTCCAAATCCAACATAGGCTTTGCGCTGTTCGTAGCCGATATCCTCGTGGCGTGTCTTGCGTTCTGGCAGTTCGGCGTGGCGATAGGGCTGTTGTCTATAATCGGCGTGTTTGCAAAATCTTTCGTCATAGACGGCGTTATAGAGAACATAACAAAGACTAAGTACGTGACCATAATAACCGAACACCCCGACATGGTTTCGGAGATAATAGTGGACTATATCCACCGCGGCTTCACCAAAATGGACGGCGTCGGCGGATATACGGGCGCGCCCCGCACGGTTATAATCACCGTATGCCGCAGGGCGCAGGCGGCGCACCTCAAAGCCAAACTGCACGACGAGGACCCCACTTCGTTCGTTATAATAACCGACGCGAACGAAATTTTAGGCAAAGGTTTTGCCGAAAGAATGTGAATTTTGAAATTTTTGTTTAAAAGCGCGCCCGCTTCCGTAAAAGAGCGGGCGCGCTTTTTGTGCCGCCGTAAAATTTATACGGGCGTTTAAACATTGACAGACCGCAAAAATTGTGTTAAAATACATAGAAGAGGTCGTTATGACAGAGAAAGATTTGCAAAATCCCGCAACCGCGGAAGAGGAAGAAACGCCCGCGCGGGAAATGGAAGAAGTCGTTTTGCCTCAGGAGACGTCAAGCTCCGTAAAGGACGAAAATGCCCCGAAACGCGGCGGGAAGAAAAAAAGGGAAAAACCCGTACTTTCTCCCGAAGAAAAGAAGAAAAAATTAATTCGGGATATAAAGTATTGGACGGTTTTAAATATCGGCGTACTGTTGCTCTCTTTGGGCGTACATATGTTCGAAATCCCGAACAACTTCGTAATGGGCGGCGTGAGCGGTCTGTCTATTTTGATAACCCCTCCCATAAAAAATCTGTTTGCGGCGTTCGACGAAAATATTCTAATAACCATTATCAATGTCATACTGCTCGTTATAGGCTTTATTTTCCTCGGCAAGGGAGTGGGGCTTAAAACGGTTTTTTGCACCGTAATGTATAACGTAGAGCTTTGGCTTTTTGAACTCATTATCCCCATGGACGAACCGCTTTCGGGCGCGGAGAACGCGGGTTCCCTTCTCGAAGCCGTGTATGCGGTTGTCACCGTGGGCGTGGCTCAGGCGATAATCTTCTATTGCGGGGCGTCCTCGGGCGGCACCGACATAATTGCGCTGATAGTAAAAAAATACGCCAAAGTCAATATAGGACCGGCAATCATTGCAAGCGATTTCGTAATTGCCTTTATAGCCTTCTTCGTACCCTGGCAAAACCACGAAGTCGCCATGGTCTCCGTTCTGGGCGTCGCGCTCCGCTCGTTCGCGATAGACGGCATAATCGAAAATATCGCTAAGACTAAGTACGTAACCATTATAACCGAACACCCCGATACCGTTGGGGAAATAATATTCAAAGAGGTCAACCGCGGCTATACCAAATATGCGGCGCAGGGCGGATATACGGGCGGCAACCGCACTATAATAATCACCGTGTGCCAGCGCGCGCAGGCTATACGCCTCAAAGAAAAACTGCTCGAAGCGGAACCTTCGGCGTTCACCATAATCACCGATGCTAATGAGATATTGGGGAAAGGGTTTGCCGCAAAATTTTAACTGCCGTAAACCGCGTATAAGCTTCGCAATACAGTGTCGCCTTTACGTTTTTGCTTGGTCACGTACTTCTTTGTACGCTCCCTTCGCAAAATCCGCAGGCTCCTTGTCTTGCTCGCTTCTCCGCGGTTTCTCACTTCGTAAACAGTTCACAAAAATCTCGGCAAGCCGTGCCTGCGATTTTTCGTGATTTTGGGGCTACTCGCCCTCTGCCCGCGATAATTAAGTGCCCACGAATAATATAATCGCGGGCATTCACCTCGCTGAGGCGCAGGTATGCGCAAATTGTGTGCGCCGGCGCAAAATGGCGATTTTGCTTGCGCCGTTAATTATTAAAAACTCGCTTCTCCGCGGTTTCCCTTCTTAAATGCTTTCTAAATAATTGCGTAGAAATTAACGAGTATGTCATTTCGAGGGATATGAGACCCGCGAAGCGGGCGATTGACCGAGAGTTCTCAAAAGGCGTAAGGGCAACGCCT
>CANQNO010000020.1 GCA_947625245.1 uncultured Clostridia bacterium | reverse complement strand
AAACAATGACAATCAGACCGCCATAATCGGTAAAGTTTTGCACGCCGAATGAACGCCGGTTACACACCGACATTACAAAACAGCCCCCTGCAAGGGCGAACGGAACTTATGGAGCAAAGCGCAACTAAGTGTAGTGAGCTACACTTGCGAAGCAAGTTAGCGACGAACACCCGCCGCCTCGACGTTCATACTTTGGTTTTTACATTGGGCGGTTTATTTTGTGGCGGGTGCTTGAACGCGCGGCGTCAGCCGCGCGCTCGTTTATTCAAGCACCCGCCACAGTGCCAAACGAATGATTTAACCGATTTTCTTGCGCCGTATTACTACATTTCGCAAATATAGTTAAAAAATTTGGTTATAAATATTAAAAATATATGAAAATATAGTTGCGAAGATAAAAATTATATAGTATAATCTTTATACAAGAGGTGATAATATGAATAACATAAAACGTGAGCGATTCCTTAAAATTGCTACGAATAGAACTAACAAGATATTAGATGATATTCGTTTGTTAGGTAATTGTTCAAACCTTAATAACTATGAATACACAAAAGAAGACGTCGAAAAAATGTTTAGTGCTATTCAAGAGGCGTTAAACGAAACGAAAGCAAAGTTTGGAAGTGAGCCAAAGGAGAGATTTAAATTCTAATTATGAGTGAATCGTCTGAAAAAATAAGGAAGATTATGCCTTTTCCTTTTGACCGTTACGCAGGTATTTCGTCAAGAGAAAAACTTGTGGCATATACAATTAAATATTTAACTGATAATGGTATTGAACCCGTGTTTGATTATATTTGTGTTACGGCATTTAAACTTTTTCCCGAAGAATTTAAATTATCTACGGAGTTTTTTGAATATCCCGATATTGCTGGTTTAAACCGTACTCTACTTCATATGCGTCCCGAAGATAGAGATTTAGCGACAGGTAAAACAAATACAAGATATAAGCTAACAAAGAAAGGACAAGCGTTGGCAGATATGGTTGCCGAGGGTTTAGAAAAAGGTGTTTATATAACACAATCTACCGTCCGACATGACGAAGTCAAAAAGAAATTAGAAACAAAAGATTATGTTGAATTTATCGGCAAAGAGGCGTATAAACTCTATTTAAAAAATAATGTCTATGACATATCGCTTATATGGCAAATATTTGGGGTTATACCTTTCACCAATTTAGAAAATATACTTGCAAAAATAAAAAGTATTATTGCCGTTGCTGAAAGCAAGCAGGATTCAAATTGTCTTTGTTTGGTACAAAAAATGTACGCCGATTTAAAAGACATAATTGACAAAAAGAAAAAGATAGAAAAAGGGGTTAAATAAACATGGGACAAATTTTAGTTAAATCTGCAAAAAGGTACTTTAATAGAGAAATGATGAACCGCTTTGACGGCAATTTGGCTCGCGAAATTGCAGAATTGATAACTAATTCTATTGATTCATATGGAAGAATTAAAGATTTTCAAGGGAAAAAGATTGTCCGCATAGAATTAGACAAAGCAATAAGAAAATCCGCTGAAAAATATGTTATCCGTGTAATTGATAATGCAGAGGGCATGTCAAGAGAAACCCTCGTCAAAATTTTTAGCGAAAGAGGTGCCGATAATAACGGTGGTGCAAATAATTGCAATATTAGAGGTTTATTTGGGTTAGGTGCTTCCGATGTTATGGCGGCAAGTGCTGTTGAAAAGAAAAGTGCCGAATACTGCTCTTTTAAAGACGGAGAAGTTACAATTTTACATTTTGCAGTTAATAATGAAGGCAACAATATCATAATTGATGATACGGTTTTGTCCGATTCAAAGCAAATTGAAAATTTGCGCAAAAAATATAATATATTCGAAAATGGTACTGCTGTTACATTTGGTATCCCAAATTCTGTTGTATTGGATAGTACAATAGAAGATTTTAAGCACTCTATTGAAACCATGTATCTTTTGAGAAATGTACTTGATGATGATAATATTGAAGTCAGTTTAACAGCATACGGTTCAACCGTAATTCTATCAAAGCCTTATTCTTTGCCCGAACCTTTTATGACAGATAATATTAAATTTGTTTTTAAACGTCGTGAATTTAACGGAACAATAAGTTTTTATAAAAACGAAGATAAAGAAAACAATTCTATTTGCATATTAGTTGAAGATGATAGAGGTAATCTATACGATAATCAAATGTTTGGTTTTAATCATGCACAAGGTAGCGAACAATTATCGGGCAAATTAGTTTTACATGGTTTTTGGAACGAATTAGAATATTTCCTCAATGAAGAAAATATGTCGTTATTAAAAGATGACAGAACAGGTTTTGATATAGGTAAACAATTTGGTCGCTTACTTGTCAAAGCTATTGAGTCTCCGATTAGAGTTGCGATTCAGCAACTTCTTAAAGAAAATGGCGCGCAAAACATATCATTATCAAATACAAAAAACTATAATGAATTTTTACGATTCCTAAACCGAGATTTGCGCAGTAATTTTTCTACGCCTCTCGGTGGTGGAGGAGCTGACTTGGATAGGGTTCCTCCTATATCTGGGCTTGAATTTGCACGCAATAATATATCTATCACAATGGGACATCAATATGATTTGAAAATTTATATCAATAAAAATTTAATTCATGTTGGGAACACGATTAAGATAGAGGCTATTGGCAACAAGGGGAATATAGCATTTAAAAATGAAATAATATTAAACGAAGATGATTTGATTGAAGATATACCTGTTAAAAGTTGCGCACTTTCCGCACTATTTGAAACCGAAGTTCCTGTGGAATTAGTGGCAAAATGTGGTACATATTCTACTCTTTGTAGTGTATCGGTTATTAAAGAAAGTATTATTTATCCCGAAAACGGCATACAGTTTGAAAAATCGGAAGTAACTTTCGCTCCCGATATAAAACATAATAAGGTTAAATTGTATTTTGACACTACAAAAGTAAAAATACAAGATGAAATAATTATAACTGACACTTCGAAAGGGAAATTAACCTGTACTACACCGTCTGTTGCTATATCATCTGGAAAGATGATTACAGACACAATAGGGTATGTTTCATTAGAGTTTTTTGGTGGCGATTTAAATGATAAATATATTGTTGTTGCCTCTTGTAAAAATGGTAATGACCAACTTAATATCAAAATAGACGTCCCTAAACAGTCTGATTCAGCGAAAGCAGGCGATATTGCTGGATATGATTTTGATACTCAATCAGCCGGCATTGCACAATCATACTTCAATGTTTTGAATAAAAAAGTAATGATTGTAGCCCAAAATGAGATAAACAAGAACTTTATAAAAGATTTTAAACAAACTATTGGCGGTAAAGCACTTTTATATGTAATTACATTAGTTAGTTTCCAAGCCGCAAAATTATATGCCGATAAAGAAAAGGCGGCAGGTCATTTTGATGAAAGCAATACGGAAAGATATTTGGAAATTATTGAAGAAAAGAAAAATGAGTATTTCGAAGAGTATTTGCGAATTGATAATAAATAATAAGGGGAGCAATTATGAATTTTTGGGCTTGGGGCGGAAAATATATAGGTATTAGGTCGGGGGATATACTTTATTCGTATAAAGGATTCCCTATTGGGAAATTCTATGGTGATGATTTATATAATCTTAATGGCAGATATATAGGCGAAATCAAACATAATAATCGCATTATAGTTAATCTCGCAAAAAAAAGTTACATAAATCATGTATTAGCGAACCTGCCTTACATAGTGTAAATACACGTTATTGCGATTATGTTGGTTATGCAATGTACGCAGGATATGAAGATTTTAAAGTTGAAAAGTGAAAGTTTATAAAAATAACGCAAGCTGAATGGTTCAACTTACGTTATGGGTGGTGCTTCTGATCGGACTTGAACCGATACGGTGTTGCCACCGAGGGATTTTAAGTCCCTTGCGTCTGCCTATTCCGCCACAGAAGCAGATATATTTAATTTGTTCCCCCTTCCCTTTCCTTATTGTCATTTTTAAAAATGCAAGGGACATAGGGTTCCCGAAAATCGCAGTGCAACGAGATTTTTGGGAAGAGGAGCGATAACGAAGCGCGTTTGCGGGGCGCGCCGCGCGGCACACCCAAAGCGAAGTTTATCGCGACGAGCGTCTGCCTATTCCGCCACAGAAGCTTAAATATTAAAATTGCGCTTAAACCTAATATAGCTTATTTATTATATAAAAAACCGATATTTTACGTCAAGCATTTTTAAGAAAAATTTATTTGTTAGCTTTCCACCGCTCCCCGCCCGTTGTACTATAATCCGAATTTTTTAATTACAATAAGCAACAAGCCGAAAGTTTTTTCGGCTTGTTGCGAATTTTTATTATAGTAAATTAATCGGATGATTTTTCGTTTTCGTTCACGGGCGCACCGAAGTGAACAGGTTCGGTCTGTTTGGCGAGCCCTTCGGACAAAAGTTGCTCCACGCTCTTTTTAGGAAGATAGTAATTTACCGGTTCACGCTCTATCCGTGCAAGTTCAAGCCTTTCCGCCGCAATTGCAATCAGCTCTTTGCAGTACTTTGCCCGCCGCTCGTTGCGGATACGGTAAATGGAATAAGTGACATCCCCCGCTACAGCCTCGAGCTTATACTTGCTCTCCGCAAACTCTGCGGCGTCAAGCGGAAGGAACACGCACAGTGTTTTGCCGCGGAACGCAAAGCGCGCAAGCACGTTGTTCCCGCGCTTGAAAGTCTCCCTCCTCCAGCTTATGCGTTCTCTCACTTTGTTGTACGAAAGAAGTTCGTTTTTAAGCGCTCCGTACCACCCTTTTACCTCGTCGTCCGCGCGGATCAGCCTTGCGGTGAAACTTAAGTCGTAATGGGGAGAATTGTCCTCTTCTTCGGCGGGAACGGGTGCAACCCCGTCCGCAGGCTCTTCAGCAGGCTCCGAGGCAGGTGCGGCTTCTTCAACTGTCTCTTCGATAGGAGCGACCTCTTCAACGGGTTCCGCGGTAGCAGCGACTTCTTCCCTTTCTTCGGCGGGAGCGGCTTCTTCTACCGTTTCTTCGATGGTAGCGGCTTCTTCAACGGGTTCCGCGGCGGGAGCGGCTTCTTCCACCGCCTCCGCGGGCGCAGGCACAGCAACGGGAACAGGCTCCCCGGCAATCTGCTTTGCAAGCCCTTCTGCGAGAAGCTGCGAAATACTCTCGTTCTTAAGATAATAATCTAAGGGCTCGCGCTCGGTGCGCGCAAGTTCTAACCTCTCCGCCGCAATAGCAATCAGGTCTTTGCAATACTTAGCCCTTCTTTCGTTTTTTATGCGGTAGAGAGCGGAAGGCGTATCCCCCGCGATTGCCTCAAGCTTATACTTGCTTTCCGCAAATTCGGCGGCATCGAGCGGAAGAACGACGCACAGCGTTTTGCCGCGGAAAGAGATGCGGGCGAGCGTCTTGACGCGTCCGCTCTTAAAGGTCTCTTTCTTCCAGCTCATGCGGTCTTTTACCTTGTAATAGGAAAGTAGCTCGTTCTTTATAGCGCCGTACCAGCTCTTGACTTCATCCCCGGAGCGGATGAGCTTTGCCGTAAAGCTGAAATCGTAGCGCGGCGGGAGGTTCGGCACCGTTGCGGGAACGGGAACCTCTTCAGGTGCGGGTTCTTCCATAGGTGCGGGCACCACAACGGGAACGGGTTCCGCGGCAGGTGCGGGTTCTTCGATGGGTGCGGGCACCACAACGGGTACGGGCTTAGCTATGGGAACGGGTTTTTCCGCAACAGCCGGTTTTTTTGCGGGAGCGGCTTTGTCGGACGAAGCGCTGACGAACACCAAAGTTTCGAATACCGTAGTCTCACCCGCCGCGACGGTAACTTCGTGGTTGCCCTCTGTGGCGTGGAAGAGATAGGTAAATCCGCTTGCCTCTGTCTTTTTGCCGTCGACGAACCATACCAGCTCTTCCGCCTTTACGTTCTGCGGCGCAGTGGCGGTTAGGAGAACGTCCGTGCCGTCCTTTGTTTCTATAACAGATTTGCGCGGGGTGAAGGCGGCATTTTTTTGCACAGCCTTGCTCACGCTTATACGCGTGAGAACGATTGCAACCGCAAAAATGTTGATTATTGCCAATAAAATCTGGCTGATTAAAATTCCCGTAAGGACGTAATCCGCGTCCAAATCGAGGGTCATGCCGAACAGGCTAACCGCGTTAAAAATGTTTGTCATAAGCTCTCCTTTGCTTGCTTATTTGCGTTTTTTCTTGCCGAAGTGCACCGCGACCCATAAAAGAGCCGCAAACGCGACGACTTCCACGACGCTGAGCACGGCAAATGCACCGACAGACGGCATGGATTTAATATGGAATTCATACACTGTGGGCGCAAGTCCGCTGTAATTTTCGGAATCTTCAACATACACTTGCGCGTAATAGGTGCCCGCTTTTGCGTCCTTGATGTCTCCCTCATACTCCTGCGTGCACGCGGAATCGGTAAAGTAGCGGACGATAGCGTCACCGTATTTTGCCTCGGGAACAACCATATCGCCTACCTCATCCCCTTCCATCCACTCGGAAACGGAGAAGCGGGTATCCCAACGGTTGCTTGCACGGGAAATGAGGTAAACGCCGTTATGGAACACTACGTTATAGTTTTCGTTGTCGCTCGTTCCCGTAATCAGGTAACTGCCCGCGTTAAGAGCGCCTTCCGGCAGGGAGAGAACGATTTTGAGGTCGTCTATTTCGTCTCCCGCGGGGAGTTCGCCGAGAAGAATACAGGTAAGAGGCACAAGGGGTTCGCCGTAGAAAGAGGTTTTATCCTCTATTTGTACCTCAACCGTGCGCTTTTCTACCGTGTATCTGCCGTTAATGAAGCGCACGTCGTATTTATCGCTGTTATATGTACCCGTAATATCGTAATTGCCTGCGGGAAGCGAAGCCCCCGGCAAGGAAAGGACGATGCCCAAATCCTGCTCGGAATCTCCTTCTACAAGGCTGCCGTTCAACCTGTATGTGAGCGTTGCGGGCAGGTCGCCGTAGATAGAGGACTTATTGTCTATTTGCACTTCCAGAATGCGTTTGGAAATTTCGTATATGCCCTCGGAGAACTGCACGTAATAATTGTCGTTATCGTAATCGCCTGTTATGCGGTATGTGCCCACATTGAAAATTTGCACCTCGTTATCTTTCTCGTCCACGCGTTTAAAGCTGAGGTTGAGGTTATCCCCGTCGAGGCGACCCGAAACGGTGTAAGCCGTTCCCTCGGCAGTATTGAACGCATTTTCGCCGTAGCTGTAACCCTGTTTATAGATTACTACCGAAGCCGTGCGCTTCGTAACTTCGTATTCCCCGTCTTCAGGCGTGATCTCATAGTTATCAAGCGTAGGCGTATACCCGCTGTAAGAAGAGGTAATGCCATTGATTTGACACTCGATTATATAGTTGCCTACCTGAAGGCGTTCTTCCGACCCGTGGTCCTTAAGGGAGAACTTTACGCTTATCTGCTCGCCGTATGCAAGCTCGCCCGAAGTAATTGAATAGGTGAACGGGATCGAAGCCGTATCGGTGCCGTAGATGCCCGAAGTGTTGTTCGCGGCAAGGGTGACTTCTCTCTTTTCTACGGTGTATTTACCCGTGTTTTGAACGGTTATATTGTAGTTCCCTACTATGCCCGAAATACGGCAAATTATTTGATAGCCATCTTCCTTATAGGGGAGATAGGTGCTCCACTCTCCCTCGATTTCGAGCACGAGATTCAGAACGGAGATATCTTCCCCATCTTTAAGCCCTAAGGAATCGCCCTCTGTCAAAACTTCCGCGGTGAGCGCGGCGAGCGGGTCGCCGTAAGTGGACGTTGCATCCTTTGTTCTAACGGTTATGGGGCGGGGCGTGATGGTGTAGTCTGCTTTGGTGAAGGTGACAGTATAATTGCCGTTATCCCATGCGCCGCTGATGGCATAAGATCCCACTGCGTCGCCGGGGGCGCGGGTGAGGGTAACTCTTAACAAGTTCTTATCGTCTCCCGTGACAAGTTCGCCTTCCGCAACGCTCCATTTATCAGATAAATCGACCTCTGTCTCGCCGTAAACCTGAGAAATTGCACTGTCTATGGTAACCTTTATCGGCTTAGGCGTAACGGTGTACGTTCCCTTGACAATGGTGACGTTTTCACCTACGCCTTCAACTTCGGCATCAACCGCGTCCGCATAAGTACCGACGTCTTTGATATTCTTTCCGGATACATAGCTCAATGTAACCTTTATGCTGCCAAGCTCGGCACCGTTTGCGCCCATAACCTCGTAGCCTGTTTTCGCGTTGTTGAGAGCATCGAGGTCGACGAGGGCGTCTCCGTACACGGAAGTGAGAACGCTTGACTTGACTATTACAACTATGCCGTTGCTGTTGACGATAAACAGGGAACCGTCCGAGTAGTTTATACTATAGTTTTTGCCCAACTCTTCCGATTCGGCAGCAAGCTCTGCATGAAGCACATATGTACCCGTCGGGATAGGATCGGTTGTACCATTATAGGGCTGACCATCCTTAAGAACGGAATAGGTAAATTCAAGCTCGTCGCCCTCGACATTTCCGCTGACTTGTGAAGTGACTTTACCGAGCACATCGTTAAGTCCGACGCCGAAAGTTTCGGTAATGGAATCCACGCTGACCGTGACAGGGCGGGGCGTTACTGTGTATGTGCCATTTTCAACCTTGATTAAATAGTTGGCATATACGTCCTGATCTTTATTATAGGTGACAGTGACGACATATTCTTTCACCGAAAGTTTCTTGCCTTCGGTATAGCTATCTATGGCGACGGTGAGATTGCTCCTGAACTCCTCTTCGTCGTTCGAAAGTATGCTCGACTCGTTGCCGAGGTGCCACGAGGGAAGGGTGACCGTCTCCCCGTAAACGGAAGAGCCGCTCTCCGCATATATTGTTACTTCCCTGCCCGTCACTTCGAACAAGCCAGCCTTGCCGCGGTACTCGTCACTTCCGTCGTAACTGCCGGTAAAGGTAACTTCATAGTTGCCGTTCGTCGAGGAGCCGACAATTGCATAACTGCCCACCGTAAGACCGGCAAGGGCTGTGTCCGTAACCGGTCTATCTTCATTATACAGGCTGAGGCGCACACCGAGGACGGAAGCTTGTTGCCCATCGACAAGCCCCTTGCCCTCTTCGGTCTCTTCTGCAACGCGCCACATATCGCTATCGCTGTTGAGCGCGACGCTGCCGTATTGCGCTGTTTGATTTTCGATAACGACGGTGACGGGGCGGGGCAGGATGCGATATGTGCCCGTGCCGTAGGTAATGTGATAGTTGGAGGCAAGAAGGACGTTTGAGGAATCGGGGTTCAGGGCGATTACTATCACGTAGTCGCCCGCGTTGGCGCCCGGCGCCTTAGTGAGGGTGAAAGTGAGAACGTCTCCTCCCACCATTTCGCCGTCCTTTATTTTTATTTCCTCGGAATTGCTTGTAACATCAGCAAGTTTGACGTCTTGCCCGTCATACACCTTTGAGTACTTGTCGGAAGCCGCCCTTGCAAGCGCGTTGGGTTCGTTGAATTCGATGGTTACCTCGATAGGCGCGGGATAGACGATATACGTTCCCGGGATTATGGTCACGTTGTAATTTACCGTCCGAGTGAACGCCGCAACAATGGAGTGCCTGCCGACGGCGAGGTTCGCTCCCTCTTCATAATCGGCAATGGAGTAGGTGAATTCCGAAGCGTCGGGAATCTTACCTTCTAAACGGCTCTGATCGGGATCGCTGGGGTCAAAGTATATGATAACTATCTGCTCTGCGCCATTTTTATATTTCTCGTCGAACGTATCGTTTTCAAAATTGCCGTAGATATTATCGTCGTCATCCACGTTATAGAGGAACACGTTAAGCCCGACGGCGCAAACGAAGTAGTTCGCCTGTGAGAATTCAAAGTTGTAGTTATCTTTACGATCACCCAAAACGGTTGCAATGAGCTGATATGCGCCGTAGTCAAGATTTGCAAGGCCTGACGTTGTCTTTACAAGGCCTGACGTTGTCTTTACGTAGAATTCAAATTTAATGCCCGTATCGCTGTCCCATATATCGTCGTTTACAAGCCCCCTGAGGGATTCGCCTTCCATAGAACCTTCCGCAATTACGTTTTTGGGGTCAAACACACTGTCTGCGGGGGTGGAACCGTAAAGGACGGTGATGTCTTTAAGGTCCACTTGCACGGTTTTGGGAGAAACCGTTACAAGCCCCTTTTCGCCATTGTAATTGCCTACAAAGGTAATTTCGTAGTTATCGTTGTTCCAATGTCCAACGAGCGCGTAGGTACCGGCGTCGAGAACTTTGTCATTTTCGATCCCCTCGAGGGTGAAGGTCACGTTGAGTATTCCTTGGTCTTCGCTCGACGCAAAGCTCCCCGCACAGGTGAAATCGACTTTACGGAATTGTTCATTATTCGTAGCATCCCCATAGGTTTTCAAGATGTCCGGAATAGTGATTGTAACTTTGCGCTTTTCCACGGTGAGGGTACCCGCCGTGAACGTCACATTATAGTTGGGGTTTGAGTTAGTTGCCGTAATGTTATAATCCCCTGCGTCATAGTGCTGTCGACCGTTGATAGTGCCTTCTACCCTGTAGTCGACGTTAAGCTTAAGCACGTCAGCACTCTCACCCGAGGGGAACGAGAACGAATCCGGCGTAGTGAAGTCAAACGTGGGAAGTCCGTCGCCATAGGTTACGGTGGCGTCCTTTACGGTTGCGTTTATATTGAGGGGATTGACGGTGAGAGTGCCCTCTGTAAAGTTTATGGTATAGTTTCCGTTTGTCCATGAGAGCGTAATTTTGTAACCGCCCTCTATAACATTGTAGTGATTGTAGATGTTAAGGCTACCGTCTATGTGGAGAGTTATTCCGAGTTTTTCCTTCTCTTCCTCTGAAATTTGCCCGTCTGCAAGTTCATATGTAAGTTCAGGAGTGTCGCCGTAGGTTGAACTAACGTCGTATATAGTTACTTCAATTTCTTTGGGCGTGATTGTATAAATGTTGCCCTCGAAGGTGACCGCGTAGTTGGGGTTGTTGCAAACGCCATTAACTATGTAGTCCTTTGCGTCGCTACCGAGTTCGCGGGTGAGGGTGATTTGAAGACCTTCTTTTGTATCTTCAAAGGCAAGCGCGGAGCCCTCTTCGAGATGCCAATATTTTATATCGGTGGTATCTTTGGCAAATTTGTCCGTGCCGTAAACTGCCGTTAAGCCTATTCCGTCTTCCTCGCCTATCACAACCGTAACCTCTTTAGGTTTTACGAGAAGCGCGCCGTTCTGTACGCTTACGGTGTAGTTTTTGTTCTCTTCTTCTTTGAGGCGCACACCGTACTGACCGGCTGCGATTTCTTGCGCTTGCTCTTTCGATACATCTTTCCCGTCCGCATCCGTATAGTAGAAAGAGAACGGCGAAAGCGACGCGATAAAGTTTGTAAGGGCGGTTTCGTTAGTGAAATCGAACTCATCGGGGAAGGTGACCGTGAGGAATAAATTGTTGTTATAGCGGAATTCCACGGCGTTGTGCGCGTCCGCCACTTTGTAGCCGGTGCTTGCGTTCAACGAGCTTTTCACCGCAGTCCATACGTCGTCAAGCGCTTCCGCCGCTTCGCCGTAAGTCTTGTTCGGCATGGTGCCTATCCTGAAAGTGACGGCGGTCTTTTCCACTATGAAATCGGGCGCATTGAAAGTGACGTTGTAGTTAGCGCCGCTCTTATCTTCGAATTCAATATCATAAGTGCCTGCGGGCACCCAACCGCTTGCAATGCCGAAATTTACGGAGAACACTTGCGCGTTTTCACCGAATATTTCGTTAATGTCGCCGTCCGAGGCAAGCCCCGTAACCAGCCAGTTTTTGGTATCGTTAAGCTCGTCAAACACGCCGTCTGCTCCTGCCGTGACCGTACCGTAATACTTAACGACGTTGCTGAAGGTAATGGTTATCGGGCGGGGAGTGACTTCGTAGCCGCCGGTAACGGTGCCGGTAAGCGCGCCCTCTTCTATCGTAATATCCTTACTTTCCTCGCCGAGATTATAGGTAAAGGTAAACTTGTAGTTCGAAGCTTTGGAAGTTTCGCCTGGCGCGAACGTGAATTTTATGGTGTATGTTCCGACGTCGAGATAGCGGCTGTTGGAAAGGCTTTCTGCCGCGTCCGTAAGCTCAAACGTCATGGTGAACACGTCGCCCGCGGAGAGATCAGGAGCCGACCAGGCAGGCGTTAAAATACTGTTTTCGCCGCTGTACGTGTAATCGCCGTAAACTTGTTTTTGCGCGGTTATGGTAACTTCTACTTCGCGCGGGGTGATTTTATAAGTTCCCTCGTTGAATTTCACGGTGTAGTTGAGTTGGTTAGCATTGTACGAGCCGGTGATTGCATAGTCGCCCGCGTCCGTGCCCGCCTCGCGGGAGAACACAATGTCAAGCCCAATATTGCCGTTCTCTGAGTTCAGGTAGTCGCCCGGGAGGAGACCTTCTACCATTTCTTCACTTGCTGTGGGTATTGCACGGTCGTCGTCGCCGTAGTAGAGAGGTTTGTCAACGCCCACGCTCGGCGTATTTACGGTGATTGGCTTAGGGGTAATGCGCAGTGTGCCGGGGAGCACCGAAACGACTATGGATTCTTCGGCGACAGTGCCGCTGATCGCATAGTTGCCGACGCCGAGGTAATAGGTTCCTTCCTTGCCGCCGTACCAGTTGTCGGTGGAAATGCTGACTGTAAGATTGAGCGTAAAGCTTAAAAGTGCGTCGTAAGCATTTTGCTTGTCTGCGTTATCATTGCCGTTGAACTCCACGGTAAGGAGATTTTCAAGCCAACCTTCAACAAATCCGCTTTGGAAAGCATCGAATCCTTCCGTCGAAACTTTCCATGGTGAGTTATTGTCGTCACGCGTTACCTTATAAGCTCCAGCGAGCCCGGTAAGCTCAGAGAGCTTGCTGCCCGCAGAAATCGTGCCGTATATCGCAGAAAGATCAACGGTGTTGAGCCGCACTACGACGCTGTCGAGTTGCAGAATTGTATACACACCGGGAACAAAAGTCAGGGTGTAGTAATCGGCGTTGAAGTTGAGCTTTTCGGTGGGCTGTGTGCCCTTGATTTCATATACGCCCGCAGTGAGCTCGCCGAATTCGGCAGGTGAATCCTCGTTTTGCCTGTAAACCGCGAGTTCTAAGCCGAAGAATTCGACAAGGTCGTCGTTTCCTCTGTCCGCTTCCGCGAGGGAATAACCCGAAGCGATAGATACGGAAAGTTCCGCTTGCTTTTCGCCATAGTAGCTTGAAGTGGAAGTGATGGCGAGCCGAAGTTCGCGTTTAGTTACTTCGTAGCCCTCTCCGCCGCCGAAGTGTACAAAGCCGTCTTTCTCATCGGTGTTCACGGTTTCGACACCGCCCTGCATTTTAAAGGTAAATGTGTAATTCCCGTTGTCTCCCTTTGCCACAATTTCGTAGGTTCCGGGAGTAGGGGGTGTGTCTATACCTAAAATTTTGAGCTGTACGCGGAGAGAATCCCCCTCGACAAGCCCTGTGTTATTTGTACCGTCGAACTCCTCCACTTCGTACTGCGCGGGGGTTGCGTAGCCGTCGCTGATGGTAAGCGGATCGCCGTACGCGCTTGTCGCCTTTTTCACGGTTACCGTGACGGGGCGGGGCGTGATGGTGTATTTTGCTTCGTTAAAGGTAATTTCGTAATTCTTCGTAGTTGCCGTGCCGTGAATAGCGTATCCCCCGACAATGCTGCCCTTGTCGCGGGTGAGGTTTACGCCGAGGACTTCGTTGTTATCTCCGTTGACAAGAGAGCCTTCCGCAACACTCCATTTATCAGATAAATCGACCTCATCAGCCCCATAAACCTGCTCCACGTTTTTTACGGTAACCTTTATCGGCTTAGGTGTAATGGTATAGGTGCCGTCTGTGGAAGTGCAGATGATGTTCGGGTTCGTGCTATTCACGCGAATAGTGTAGCTGCCCGCCTCTTTGGGGTCTGCCTCCCCGACGATCTCGAGTTCGATTCCAAGGAATTCGTCGTCAAGTTCCGTGACGCCCGATTCCGCGGGATAGGAAATCTGTCCGCCGTTTTCAGTCCACCACTTATTATTTGTTAAATCGGGGTCTGAAGAACCGTAAACGTCCGAAAAACTACCGAGCTGAATTACTACGCCCGTAAGTACGGAAACGGTGTAACGTCCCGCAGTGGGGTCCTCCTCGTAGGAGCCGACGAACGTGACATCGTAGTTCTCGCTGCCGTTCGTCCCTCTGATTGCATAGGTGCCGACGTCCACAGGGGTGCCGTGCGCCCCTGCCACCGTGAAGGTGATCCCCAACTCTTTGAGTTTGCTTCCTTTATCCCACTCAGCGAGCGAGTAGGGGCTCATAATCCTCGCGTAATTTTCGAGGTCGGCGTCCGCAATGAGCTGCGCGCCGTATGCCGTGCCCGCGGGAGAGATGAAGATAAGAAGCGCGCGCGGACTGACCGTGAGAGTGCCGGGGGTAACGGTAACGTTGTAGTTTTGAGATGTACTCCCACCCGTGATTGCGTATTCGCCGACGTTCCAATGCGGTTCGGGCGCTTCGCCGTCAATCTTTGTTTTGGAAATCGAGAGCGTGATGGCAAGATCTTCGCGGCTGTCGCCGGAAACAAGCCCGCCGCTTTGAATTGTGAACTTGTCGTTATCGTCTGTGGGTTCATTGCCGTATTCAAGCGTGAAAGAAGTGGCGGCAACGGTAATAGGCTTTTTAGTAATTTCATAGTTACCGCCCGCAAACGAAACGTTGTAGTTAGGGTTAGTCGATTCACCCGTCAATGTATAATTGCCCGCATTGTAATACGTGCCGTCCTTTGACTCCGAAATGGAAAGCGTAAGACCGAGGTCTTCCACACTGTCGTCCCCAACAAGATCGGTGCACTCTTTGGTTATACCGGAAAAATCAGGGTCTTCACCATAAACGGAAGTGCCGCCGCCAAGTTGCACGGTGATATCTTTAGGAGTAATCGTCCATTTAACAGCTTCGCCGCTGAACGTGAAAATATAGTTGGGGTTATCCGCAATCTCCGCGCAGAGGTAATATGTGCCACCGTTCTCCGCAGTGATTACGAGCTTTTCCGCTTTCTCCCCGCCCTGCTCTGCCGAGAGGTAGAAAGTGAAATTGGGCTCTTCGCCTACGGGGAAAGTCTTATCCCCGGTCGCTGTTGCGTTGACATCGGCGAAATCGGGGGCATCGCCGTAAGTAGTTTTGCAAGAATTGCCGCTTGTGTTCACTTCAAGCTGAAGCGTGAGTTTATTAACGACGAATTTCTCGTTTGTGACAACGGCGATAGTGTAATTATCATTGTAGCTATGAGCAACGGTAAAAGAGTATTCGCCCGCTTTAAGGTAGCTTGCTTCGGAATATTTGCCGTCTGCGTCGCTAAGAGAAAGGGTGACGGTGGGCTCTTCGTCGTTGAGGAAGCCGTCAAACACGACTATTTCATTTTCAGCTCCCTCAAGCACACTTGGAAGTGTGTCTCTTTTCACGTCGCCGTAAGTAACCGTGTATTCGTCCACGGTAATGGTTGCCGGGCGGGGAGTGATTTCAAGAGTTGCCTGCACGTACGCTTCGTTGAGGACGTAGTCCTCGCTGCCGTCTGAAAGTTTCCAGCTTGTTGCAAGTAACTTGTCTTCTTCGCTTACGCCGTCTTTCAGATACCAAAGTTCGGCTTTGATGTCATAATCGCCCACACCGTCGAACTTGCCGTCATTGCTGCCGTAAACATAGCGCTTTACACCGTCTACCTCATAGTAGAGGGCAACGCGCACACGTCCTTCGTCCGTGCCGAGAAGGGTTGTGGAGTTGAAGGTAAAGCCGTGGGCTTCGTCCGATTTGCCGCTCTGCCAATAATCGCGGTCGTTAAGGGTGTGCTCGTCACCGTAGGTATTTTCGTGCCCGGCGAGGGTGATAGAGAGAGACCGAGGAGTAATGACACATGCTTCCGCATCGCCCGCCAGAATTATTGTATAATTATCTTTATTTACGGAAGAGTTGTCTGCCGTTTTGACGACCGTCCAATCTGCAACGTATACTTTATATTTTCCCGCGTGTGTGGCTTGTTCCTCCCCGCCTTCAAGTGCGAGAGTTATGGTTATTTTTTCACCGGAAATAGTGCCGTTTAAAACGCTGTATGCCTCGACATTACCATCGGAGTTGGTCGTTTTGAACCGTTCGCCGAGCGACTCGCCGTTATATTCAAAGGTCTGCGGCGTCGGTAGAATAGTTAGTTCGGAAGGCGAAATAGAGTAGCCGTGCGTATTTTCGGAGAGCTTGTAGTTGCCCGCATCCGTTCCTTCGAGCGAAATGGTGACATTATACGCCTCTTCCTTCGCGTCGGGGCCAACTTCGCCTTCCGTCACTATTTTTACGTTGTCGTCGAAGAACTTCTGCCCCTTTTCCGAACCGGGCGTCAACGAGGGATTGATTGCGGGCTTCTCGCCCGTGTATGTAAACTTATCTGTTCCCCAATCGGGGTCGAGGGTGTAGGGAGTTATGGTGATAAATTGAATAAGGTCACCATCCTTAGTTGCAAAACTCAATTGCCGCTCGTCGGATTCACCGCTTACCCATGCGATTGAGAGGTAAATTCCCTCTTTGACCGCATAGTGTCCGGAAGCGGATCGTTCAGAGCTTGCATCAAAAGTGATGCTGATTCTTGTCTTGTCTTTGCCGAGCAAATCGTCAAGATAGGCTTGAATATTTATTGGAGTATCATCTTTTGCTGTTCCCGTTTCTTTATCAATTTCGAAGACATTTGTGATATATGTTGTATTGAAGAAAAGCTTAATAAGGGTATCCGAGTCGGGATCGGGCAAGTTTGCCGCGTCGGGTATACTCAGCTCTTCAAAACTGATTTTTTTGCCGTTCAACGCCGCCGTAGAGCCGAAATGTCCGTACTCATAAGTGAGTTGAAGACCGGTTTTGAGTTCAAAGCGAATATCCGCGCTGGTAATATGTACGAACATAAGCCCGTTGAGCTCTTCGTGATTGTCCGCATTGACGGTGACAAAAACAATGAAATCGCCCGGGGTTGTGATTTTTACGCCGCGGTTAGATTCTGAACCGCTTCCGTCAACGTGCTCAACTTCTACATAGCTATAATTGCCAGCCTCTTGCTTAACCTGCAAAATCTTTGTATATGTAATCGTGCCGAACATGACGTCGCCATTGAATACGACGTCCTCTTCCTCGGTATTGGTAACGTCGTCTTTAAGAATAGCCTCGTAGCTGAAGGGATTGTCTTGCGACGTTCTATATTCGGCGACACGCCCCCATACTTTTGTGCCGTCGTCGAGCACTTGCACAGCTTTTTCGTTTTGATATGTTGCGTTTTCTTTTAATTTAAGTACGGCGTTGTTGCCAGCCACCGCTGCGGCGTGAGAGCCATACTGAATTGTTGCCGCGGTGATTTTATAGGCGCCCGCCTCGCCCTCTTTGAACTGCGTACCGTCCGTGCCGTAACCCGAGCCGCCCGCATATTTCCCGCGGTATTCAATAGAATAATTGTTTTTTGCGATAAGGTGATCCTCGTCGGGAGCGGTGTCATATGCAAACCGTGCCCAAACGGCATAATTTTCGCCTACCGCCGAAGTTTGTGTCGCATTTGTGTTCAACGTCACAAACCCTTCTTCGGACGGAACCGCAAAGTCAAGACCGATAACCTTCCAACCCTCTCCCTTTGTCTGATTAAGGTTGACCTCTTCACCGTAAACAGATTCCGCGTCCTCTACTTCTATGGCGAGCGGACGTTTGCCGATTTGTAAAGTGTAGGTAAGATCTTCGTGTTTATAACTGCTCGACCAGCAATATCTTACTTTTTCCGTGTCTGTTTCAAGTGTAAATTTGACCGTGTAGGTATCGGCGTTTTTTGCGGTAAAATAGCCCACAAAATCTTTGCCGTCGCTATCCCACTCGCTCTTATTCCAATTCGTACGGTCATTGGAAGCTTCATTGACATACTTGATAGAGCTAAGTTCTTCGGAAGCTGCATAGCTGCCGTCACCTTGCCGCGTGTATATTGCCTCTTTCCCCGGCTCGCTTGCGGCAGAAAGGGTGAACGAAGCCACATGCGCCATTTCCCCTGCCCGTACGCCGAAAAGACGGTCCGTTCCATTATAGATAATGGGGTTATAGTAATGCCCGCTGTTATCGTTGAAAAAGCCGTCTAAGTTTTCGCTGCGTTGTGAATCGGAAAAGAAGTTAAAGCTTTGGGTGTAATCGCCGTTTGAGGCGTTGCCCAAAACCTGCGAGATGCTTGCGCCGTTGTAGCCCGCGCGCTGTGTATCTACGCCGTTTTCGTCGAAGATCTGCGGCGTGGTGACAATTACCTGAGATGCCTCTTCCGCTTGCGGCAGGTTAAGGTGAATACATGCGCGGACATTGCGCATTTCCTTTACGGGAGCCGACTTAGAAGTGCCGTCCCAATCGAAATACACCGCCATTGCGGGAGAAGCGTGATATGCCGAACGCGTCCAGTATTCTTTGCCACCGAAATTGCGCTGTGAATCCTTGATATGCCATTTGCCGTCGTACGTCGTATCCGCGCTATTCGTTTTTTCACCAAGCTCCGTTGCACTCGGAAGCCATACATAGTCGTTTTGCCATGCGCCGTTGGTTGATTCAGTAACGGTTACGCCTTCACCGGACGTGGTCGCCGAAGATTTCCAATTTGAATAGTTGGTTGTGCCCTCGCCGAACGTGCCCTTGTAGAAATTGGTATTTTCTACGCTACCGTATGCCTCGTTGCTTCTGTCATAGACCGCAGACCTTTCTGAAATCACCCGTGCGCTTTCTTTCTCCTGCCAATCTATTTGAGAGGGCGTGAAGAGATATTTTGTGAGACTGTTGGGAATATTCTCCATCGTGAAGCGGGCATAGCGGTTGCTCTCCTTCTGCTCCGCACTCGCAGAGGTCTTTTGCCCCGTAGCATACTCGCCGCCCGCGTTAAGAGCAACGGCGCGCATATAGCTGGTGGAATACATGTTTGCGGGCACGGCTACGTCGGTATAGGTTACACTCGTGTAGCCAGTCTGCCAATAGTTTGATGTGGAGCCTTCGTCCGCCTCTAAAAGGGTAAGGGCAATTTTGCTATCCCTTGTTTGGGATAGATATACCGCCGTCCAGCGGATACCGCCGAAAGTGAGATAAATTTCCCCGAAATCGGCAACTGACTTTGTTGCGCCATCTTGAACCATTGCTTCGACGTCGGAAAATTCCGCGTCTTTATCCAAATTTTCATTTTTTGTAAGCGCGTTATAAAGTTGGTGCACAGCAGCCGAATCGAAGAAGCCGCCCGTTCCCGATTCGCGATAGATATCTTCGGAAATAGTTATAGCGTCATCCGCAAGCGCAACGTTTGCGGTACGGCTTTGAAACACAGCGGCAGATCCTGCGGACGCCGCCATTATGATTGCCGCAGCGGCAATTATTTTATTTTTTGTGATTATTTTTCCCATATCGGTTCTCCCAATACTCAATCCGCAATGGCGGAAAGGTTAAATTTGAGCATACAGTTGGACATATTGCCGCCCTCGAGGAAGTAGAACTTCAACGTGTGGCGGGTAAGCTCTTCAAATGTGCCGTATGATGTGTTATCTTCGTTGCCTGCATGGCGGGCGTTGGAGGCGGTAGCGCCGCTCGTATTGCTGCCTGAAGTGAGGTTGGTATAGCGCAAGCCGTTACGCTGCGCCCCGTAAAAATTGAGTTTATCGCCGCTTCTGCCCGAGATCCAACCCTTTCCTTCGTTATATGTCTTCATATAATAATCTTGCATGGCTGCATCGTTCGCAGGAACGGTGCCCGTAGTGACCCAACCCTTTGCCTCTCTTCCGTAGTCGAGGTCAATGCCGAAACAGTTGGAAAGATAGTCTACCCGCCAAACGGCGTTTTCCGCCACCTGGTTTTGCTGACTTGCATAATAGACGATCTCCCCCGTTGAGAAGTTGACGTCACAGGCAAGCGCATTGTGGTTGCCGCCCAAATCGGCTATAAGCACGTCGTCGCAAAAAATCCATACGTCGTCATCCCCCGCAAAAGTGAAAGTCATATCTTTCCCTCCCACCTGATAGCCTGCGGGCTGCATGAACTCCACTTCCATAGACATGCCGAAATAGTGGTTTACGCTACTTCGTGCACCGGGGGTTGTCACGGTGCCGAACCAAGAGGTCACATCATCCCAAGCGGTACGCCGTGCCGTCAGAGTGCCATTGTTTCCAAAGTTAAGAAGCGTATTGTCGCCGTTGTTTCCGTCGCGGTTTGCATAGTTGAGCGGAAAAAATTGCCCCGCATAGTCGTTACCGGCAAGCGGTGCCTTATAAAGATTGAAAAAGTAGGAAACGTCCTTTTTAGTAGCGGGGTCTGTTGTAAAGTAATTGAATTCGGCGGCGTTCTCTCCGCTCCCCTCTTTGGCGCGCATTTCGGCAAAGTTGACGGTGCTGTCGTACCAATAATAGCCCGTCATATCTGCATCGCCCGATTCTCCGCCATAACGGAAAAGCCCCTTTACGTCGGCATAGCCGCGGCGGGCGGTTTGCGAATAGGCGTCCGTAATGTTGTCGGGATTGAAGAGATAGGCGAGCGACTCGTTTTGATCTTTTGTGTTTCGTCCCGAAAGGGTAGCATTTTCATTGGCGTCTAACCACGCGTAATCGCCGAGCGCAAGGCGGGGATAGCCGTCGTCGCCAAGATTGTAGTTTACTATACCGCGGTAAGCTTTGCCCGATCCAGTGCCTGTGTTTCCATCAAGTCCGAGATTGTAAAATGCACCCTGCGAACTACCCGATTTAGAAGTTCCAATCGCATTATTTGTCCACGCGTTCCAAGCGCCGGTCTGCGCACCAAGGGTCAGATAATGCCCTGCGTTTATACCGTATGTGCCGTTCGAGGTACTTTCGTCGTCGTATTCGTCCGGGTACGTTTGCGTGGACGCACTGTTGTTTTTCGCCCAATAATCTATGAGATTGACCGTGCAGTTGGGCGGATCTTTCTTATCCGAAGCCGCAACTATGTAGCTATCGACTGGCGTGTTCCACTGGGCAACGGCGATTGTGGACGGCGTACCCAACAATGCCACGGTGGTTATACCTGCCGCAACACCCAGGGCTGCAATCACTTTTACGCGCGTTGCGGTGCCCGGTTTATTTATGTTCATATGGACTTTCCTCCCTATGCAAAACTTTATTTATCAACATAATTTTCTCCATTTTAACAAAAAATGTTGTTTTATTATACCTCAATACCCCCCCCTGTCAATTTTTTTTAAACTTGTTTCACAAAAATTTTTTCACAATTTTTGCGCCCGTTGGTAAAAAATGCCGACCCGTGTAAGTGTTTAGGCGATAAAATAATAACACAAAATATGGTTGTATGCAACCATATTAATTTAAAAAATTAAAATAAAGTATAGTTGTATATAGCCATAACGACAAAAGCAACTATGAACACTATAAACCATGCGTTAGCGTTAAGAATTGAAGAATTATTAAAAGAGAAAAGGATGACGCGTTACCGGCTGGCAATGAATAGCGGTGTGACGCATTCCACTTTAAAAAATATAATTCATGAAACAGTAAAAGATAACCTGCTATCCACCACAATTTTGATTGCCGGCGGATTTGATATGACGGTGAGCGAGTTTTTGGACAGCCCGTTATTTTTGGAAGAAAATTTAAATATATAAAAAAGAGCAGTCCGCCTGCTCTTTTTTTATGACATTATAAAGTTTATGAAACATAATTTACAAAAGTGACAAACTGCGCTACGCCATAGGCGTCGATAGCGTCACGTCATTTCAAAAATTCCGCGGTGGCGTTAAATGAAAAGAAACCACCCCGAAAGGTGGTTTCTTGTTGGAGGCGCCACCCGGATTTGAACCAAGTGGCGTGCCGAAAATTCGCCTTGCCAAAGTGCCGTTTTTGAGCAAATA
>CANQNO010000019.1 GCA_947625245.1 uncultured Clostridia bacterium | reverse complement strand
TGGTGGGACTTCACGGACTCGAACCGCGGACCAATCGGTTATGAGCCGACCGCTCTAACCAACTGAGCTAAAGTCCCCCACAAGGTCAAACGCCTCATAATCAATGCTAAATTATAATAATATACCCGCAATTTTTTGTCAAGTGATTTTTTGAAGTTTACGGATTTTTTTAGAAACAATTTATATTTTTAAAATCGACAAAACTCCTGTGCGTTTTACATTTTTTTTTAATATTTTTGTTTATTGGCGATGTATTATTTTTAAAAAACGAAGGAGTAAAAATATGATTGTCACAGGATATTTAAAAGCCGATACGCTTTTTATCAACCTTTCGGGCGAGATGGACGAGTGCGCCGCGCGCGAAGCGCGTACGCGTTGCGATAAACTTATCGACGACAACACCGCCGCAAAAAGAATTGTAATAAATCTTTCCAACGTCGCGTTTATGGATTCGACGGGAATAGGATTTTTAATTGGGCGTTACAAAAAGGCTGCAAGGCTCAATTTGCCCGTTTATATACAAAAACCTAACTTCGCCGCAGACAAAATACTCAACCTGAGCGGTATTTATACGCTCATACCAAAAGCAGAATAACGCCAAATGAGGATTATATGACAAAAAATTATTTAAAACTTCAATTCTATTCCTATCCCCGCAATCAAGCTTTCGCCCGCGACGCCGTTGCGGCGTTTTGCGTGGAATTAAATCCTTCCCTTTCCGATTTGTCGGACGTGAAAACCGCCGTTTCCGAAGCCGTTACCAACTGTACCGTGCATGCTTATAGGGAAGCAGCTGGTATGGTTACGGTCGAATGTGAAATCGAGGATAACACTTTACATATAAAAATAAGCGATTCGGGTCAGGGCATAGACGACGTTGAACAAGCCGTAAAGCCTTTTTATACGTCATTGCCTTCCGATGAGCGCAGCGGTATGGGCTTTACCATTATGCAGACCTTTATGGACGATTTCAGCGTGAATTCGGTAAAGGGCGAAGGCACCGTCGTTTATATGTCAAAATGTTTTAAACCGGAAGTGGAGAATGCTTGACGTCGACGAGACGAACGACTTGATACGCAGGGCGAAGAGCGGCGATTCCAAAGCAAAGGAAGAGCTGCTTTTACAGAACAACAATTTAATGAAGTCCATTGTGCGCCGCTATCTCAATAAGGGAGTGGAGTACGACGATTTGTACCAGCTTGCAAGTATGGGGCTTTTAAAAGCGATAAACGGCTTTGACGAAAGCTTCGGCGTGCGCTTTACAACGTACGCCGTGCCTATGATTGCGGGAGAAATAAAAAGGTTTATGCGCGACGACGGAAGCATTAAGGTCTCCCGTGCGATCAAAAACCGCGCAAAGGAAATAAATAAATTCGTCGAAACTTATTCCTCCGAACACGGCGCCCAGCCCACTCTTAAAATCATTTCGGAAGAGTTTGAAATGTCCGAAAGCGAAGTTGTGTTCACTATGGGTTCCACGCGTATGCCCGTATCCATTTACGAACGCGGCGAATATAAGGACGAAAAGGGGCAGGAGCTTTTGGAAAAGTTGCCCGTTGAGGACAGGCAGGAAGAGATAATCGATTCCTTGCAGTTGCGCACCGCAATCGAGGGCTTGCCCGAACGCGACCGCAAGGTGATAATTTTAAGATATTTCCGCGACATGACCCAAAGTGAGGTTGCGGGCATGCTGGGGGTTTCGCAAGTTCAGGTTTCGCGCATAGAGAACAGAATTATGCGCCTTTTCCGCCGCGACCTTACCGGTTGAAACGGATATTGATTTTTTTAAAATTTAATTTTGATACACATATAAAAGATAGCCCGGCTGCGGAATTTTCCGCGGCCGGGCTTTTAAAAATTGCAAAATTTAACGTCATTTTATATTAGCCGTCCGATTTGAACCCGTCGTCCAAACGTCCCAACAACGTATCGGCGGAAACTTCAAAATAATCCGCAAGCCTTATTATATACGTAGCTTTAGGTTCGTTTACGCCGCGCTCCCAATAGTCGATTGCCTTCTGGCTTACGCATATTTCTTTTGCCAGAACTGCTTGTGATATGTTGCGATCTTTTCTTAATTCTTTGATCATTTCCCCTATTTTCATTTCAGTAAATATTTTAGAAAAAAACCTTTTAAAATTCTTGACAAAGAAGAAAACTTCTTGTATTCTTATGATAGAAGTTATCTTCTTGAAGAGGGCGCCGGTGAATATTGGGCTTGTGCTTGCAGGGGGAGTATCTAAAGGTGCTTATCAGGCAGGATTTCTCCGAGCATTGCAGGATGAAAACATATTAAAAAACATATCCGCAGTTTCATGTTCGTCCATAGGGCTTTTCGGCGGATATGCCTTGTCGGCGGGTAAAATCGATATTTTAAATGAAATGTGGCAATCAATTCATTTTGATTCTTCGATTGATTTAATGATGAATATATGGTTCAAACATTTTTTGCGCGACGTCATAGATATGCTTGTCAAAGAAGATGACGTTTTGAATGTTCCCATATATGCGCCTGTAGTATATTTGCCTTTTATTCATATGGAATATTGCAAATTGAGCGGAAAATACATAAAGAAATGGAAATCCTTCATTAAAGGAGCTGTTTCGTATCCTGTCCTGACGGGTTTAAATTTTTTTCGCGGACAACTGACTTTCGACGGCGGTGCAATGGACAATATACCCGTGTTTCCGCTTTTAAAGCATGAAAATGTAGACGTAATTTTAATTCTTCATTTCGAAGCGGGGTGGAGACCGCGCAGGAAATATCTTTTGGCGGGAATTCCCGTATTGGATTATGATATATCCATTTCGGACGGTATCTACCGGAAACACTCCTTTGATTTTTATTCCGATACCTTAAAATCGCGTATTGAAACGGGTTATCGGTACGGAAAGGAAATTTGCGGCAAGCTGTTCAGGGGCGGTGATAACGATATCGGCGAAGTGTGCGCCGCCGCAGAAGAAATAAAGCAATCGGAGTTGCCGTTGCGGAGGTTGAGCAATTCCACGTTCGAAACGTGGGTACAGCGGCTAAACGAAGTGTTTTATCCGTATGTTTCGAACGCCGATATAAAAGTCAGGTCTTTGACGGGAACGGAAAATAAATATAAGAATAAGGATGTAAAAGAATATGTCAATCAGGAAATGTCCTAATTGCGGATTGCCGGTAGGAAATTTAAGCGTTTGTCCCGCATGCGGAAAACAAGTAAAGGAAGAGCCCCAAAATTCGGAAAGTAAAGAGGCGTATAAGGGTAAAGTAAAAACTTTGTTAAACATAGGCAATGTCCGTCTCGGTATTTGGGACGTCTTGTTTTTGATAGTTTGCAACATCTCCGTCGTGCTTGTAATAGTAAATGTTGCGGTGGGAGGTATGTATTGGTCGCCGTACCCCGTTTTGGCTTTAAACTTAATCTATTTTATCTCCTTTGCGTTAGCTTCAAAGAGCTTTAAAAAATTTTTAACCCGCTATCGCAATGCAGTGTTTATTTTAAATGCGCTTGCAGCTATATTCAGGTTGGCGGCGCTTGCTTTTTCGGGGCAGTCGGTTGCCTGGCTCTTCGATTATTTTGTACCGGTCAATCTAATTGTCGCCTGCATAACTCTTACAAGCATTGCCGCCGCCCGGAACGTGTCTATGCGCTCTGTTCTGTTTTCGTTTGTAATTTTGTTTCCTCAGTCAGCCGTGCAATTTATTTTGGCGCTTTTAAAAGTTACCGCGGAGAGCAAGCTCGCTCTTGTTCTTATATGCATTGCTTTCGGATTAAATTTGGTTTCGATAATCAATTTTATAATAATTTATCTTGCCAAATACCGCAACCGCGTATTTGAAACATTTCGGCTTTGGGAGTGATCCGCCTTATTGCGGAAAGTCCATAAAAATAAAACAAAGGAGGTAGTAAGATATGGCTAAATTTTGTCCCGAATGCGGCAAGGCCGTACCCGAAAACGCAAATAATTGCCCCGAATGCGGCAAAAGTTTATCGGGGAATCCGACTGCGCAGGGAGCACCGATTATTGTAAATGTCGAAAACAAAAACAGCAACATGAACGGTTATGCGCCTTATGCGCCGGTCAACCTTAAAAACAAATGGGTTGCACTGTTGCTTTGCTTTTTCTTCGGCGCAATCGGTGTGCACAAGTTCTATGAAGGCAAAATAGGTATGGGCGTACTTTATCTGTTTACGTTGGGATTGCTCGGTATCGGTGTCTTTATAGACTTTATAGTTTTGCTGTTCAAGCCAACCAATTATCAGCCGTAGGTAAAATTTATGTTAAAACCCGGCTGCGGAATTTTCCGCGGCCGGGTTTTTCTATTCAAAACTTTTTGAATTCATAGCCCTTGCTTTTAAAGTACCGAATAACTTTTTTAAGTGCAAGCACGGTCTGCGATTTGTCGGAAGCGTCGTGCGCGAGCATTACTATGTGCTTAGGGTTTGCTACCGTAGTCACCGCCGCGCCGAACAGGTCTTCCGCATTGGCATTTTTTATTTCGCTGTCGCGGAAAGAGGCGTTCCAGTCCACGCACCTGTATCCTTCCGCCTTGACCGCCCCGATAAGTTGCGGGTCTATATTAAAACTTCCGCCCGGAAAGCGGTAGACGGAAGAGTATTTGCCCGTCACGCTGCATATCAGGTCGTTGCAGGTTTCTATATCCTTTAAGAGCGCGGTTTCGGAAGAATAGATCTCCTTGTACTTATGCGAATAGGAGTGCACCGCAAGCGTGTGACCTTCGTTGAACGCGCGTTTTAAAATTTCTTTTCTGCCCTTTGCCTGCGAGCCGACTATAAAGAACGTGGCGGGCGTTTTTTCTTCTTTCAATACATCCAAAATCCCCGGGGTAACCGAATCGCTCGGACCGTCGTCGAAAGTAAGATAAATCACTTTTTTTTCTTCGGCAAAACTTATGAGCGGTGAACCGAAAAAATTTCCGAAAAGCGTAACTACCAGCGCTATCGAAAAAAGTATGGCTGCAATGGCGGGGATATGTCTGTTCATACCGCTATTATGTGCAGAAAGCAGAATTTTAAAAAAGCTCAATACAGGTCTGCATTTATAATAGTATCTACAATCGCTATTTGCAGTTTCCGCAGCGATTTGGAAAGGATATATCCTTCTCCCGCGGCGCGGCACTCGGCAGTCAGCCTGTCTGTTTCCGCCGTAAAGCAATTGGAAGGGTTTGCCTTTTTAAGCCCGTTTAAACCGTTTTGGACGTCGGATAAAACTTGCCGTGCTGAATCCTGCGAAATAGTGCCGCCGTCAAGCCCGTTGGCACATTCGTAGCACATTACCGCAAGCGAATACAGGGTATTCAGATTGCCCGCATACAGCTTTTTCAGCTTTTCCGAACCCGATTTTATTATGTACTCGTCCGTTTCTATCGTTAAAACAGAGCAGTCCAAACCTCTTCTCAAAAGACTTTGCCGCACCGTGTTGGCGTCGTTTTCGTTGAAATAGCAGGAGACGGTGATGTAATATTTACCGCCGTATTCCAGAATATATCCCGCCCCGCCCAAATTGAAAACGCTGTCCGAAGTAGCCGCGGCGGATATCGCGTCGTCCTTTGCCGAAAAGCAGACAAAGCTGAACACCCGTTCGAAAGTCAGTTTTACCCTGCCGAAGCTGAAAGAAAATATAATTACCGCTACGGTGACGGCGACCGCCGCAACGACCGATATGCAAAACGGCGAAATTTTAAAATTGCGTTTTCCCACACAATAATATATGCGCGCAGATGTCCCTCTTTCGCAATTTTTTGGCGGCACAGCCCTTCACTGTGTTCATTTGGATTGACTAATCGGCTCATTGATAATATAATTGAATAGTTGATATGGAGCGGAAGGTGGAAGGAAATACAGATCTTACAGAAGGCTTTGCCGCAAGGGTCGAAGAGGGCTTAAGAAAAAAATTTCATAAAAAGCTCTTTACGCCGTTTGCAAAGGCGATAAACGAATACAAGCTTTTGGAACCGGGCGACAAAGTGGCTGTATGTATATCGGGCGGCAAGGATTCCATGCTCATGGCAAAGCTCTTTCAGGAACTTTCACGGCACAATAAATTTCCTTTCGGAACGGTCTTTCTCGTCATGGATCCGGGCTACAACGCCGCCAACCGCGAAAAGATAGAGCAAAACGCAAAACTTTTGGATATTCCCGTCACGATATTTAAAACGGAAATTTTTTCAAACGTATACAACATACAAAAATCCCCGTGCTATATTTGCGCCAGAATGAGGCGCGGTTACCTTTATGCCAAAGCCCGCGAGCTGGGTTGCAACAAAATAGCGTTGGGACACCATTACGACGACGTAATAGAAACCATACTAATGGGAATGCTGTACGGCGGTCAGATGCAGACCATGATGCCCCGCGTAAAAAGCGCGAATTTCGACGGCATGAAGCTTATAAGACCCATGTATCTTATACGCGAAGCCGACATCATTGTCTGGAGAGATTTTTATAAACTTGAATTTTTGCGGTGCGCCTGCAAGTTTACCGCGGACGTCGCCGATGCCGAAGCGGAGTCCAAACGCAAAAAAATGAAAGATTTGATAGCTGGGCTTTCGGAAGAGGATCCGGGCATAGCGCAGAATATATTCAAAAGCGCTGAAAATCTTAACCTCGCAACCGTCATAGCCTATAAGGACAGGGCGGGGAACAGACATTATTTTTACGACGAGGACGGCTGCTGATATGGAGAGGGATATGGAAGAATTAAAGTGTTTCGTAGCGGTGGAATTTGTCGACGACCCCAACGTCGTCGGGCATACATATTGGTATCTTTGCGGGTTTGAAGAAGTTAAAACGGGCGACCGGGTTGTCGCGCCGCTCGGCAGGCACAACAATTTGCAGGAAGGAGTTGTCCGCAAAAAGATTTTTGCAACGGAAGAGCGCTCGCCTTATCCTTTCGCCGGCATAAAGAGCATAAAAGCGCTGAAAAAGGAGGGGAAAGATGTTTGAGATAGTAAATAAAGTTCGCCTGAACCCGGGCGTAACCATGATGGATATTTACGCGCCCCCGGTTGCGCGGAAGGCTCAGGCGGGGCAATTTATAATTTTGCGCGCGGAAGCGGACGGCGAAAGAATTCCGCTTACCGTGGCGGGATGCGATCCCCAACGCGGCACGGTTAAAATCATTTTCCAGATAGCCGGCGGCACTACATTGCGGCTCGATAATAAGAACGCGGGCGACTGCCTGCCCGATTTTGTAGGTCCGCTCGGTTGTCCTACCGAAACGGACGGCATAAAAAAGGCATGTGTGGCGGGCGGCGGCGTGGGTTGCGCTATTGCGCTTCCCGTGGCTCGCAAACTCGCTTCGTGCGGGGCGCAGGTCGATTCGGTTACGGGCTTCCGAAATAAGGACGCCGTAATCCTCGAACGCGAGTTTTCGGCTTGCTCCAAAAAGCTTTTTGTTATGACCGACGACGGCAGTTACGGAAAGAAGGGGCTTGTAACCGCACCTATAAAAGAGGAGTTGGAGAGCGGCACAAGATACGACAGGATATTCGCCATAGGTCCGCTCGTCATGATGAAAGCGGTAGTGGAAACGGCAAGACCTTACGGCATACCCGTAACGGTTTCTATGAACCCGATAATGATCGACGGCACGGGTATGTGCGGCGGCTGCCGCCTTACAGTGGGCGGAAAAACCCGCTTTGCCTGCGTTGACGGACCGGATTTCGACGGTTACGAAGTGGACTTCGACGAAGCGGCGGCGCGTTTGTCCGCATACCGCGATTTTGAGCTGGCTGAAAGGGAAAAATGTTGCAATCTCTTTAAAAAGGAGATTTACAGATGAAAACTTGTAAAACCCAAATGCCCGTCCGCGACCCCGAAGAGCGCGCCCGCGATTTCGGCGAAGTCGCTTTGGGATATACCGAAGAGCTTGCCGTAGCCGAAGCCCAACGTTGCCTTAATTGCAAAAACCGCCCCTGCGTAGAGGGGTGCCCCGTTAACGTCTCCATACCCGAATTCATTTCAAAGATGGTAAAGCGCGATTTTGAAGGGGCGTACAATATAATTTCCGAAAATTCTTCGCTGCCCGCGGTGTGCGGCAGGGTGTGCCCGCAGGAGACGCAGTGCGAAAGCAAATGCACTCTCGGCATAAAATTCGAGCCTGTCGCAATAGGCAGGCTGGAACGTTTCGCCGCCGACTTCCACAATGCGGCGTCGCCCGCAGAGCCCGAATATCCGCAGTTCAACGGGCACAAAGTCGCCGTCGTCGGTTCGGGACCTTCGGGGCTTTCCTGCGCGGGCGAACTTGCAAAACTCGGATACGGAGTAACCGTTTTCGAAGCGTTACATATAGCGGGTGGCGTTCTGGTTTACGGAATTCCCGAATTCCGTTTGCCAAAAGAGATAGTCGCAAGGGAGACGAAAAGGCTCGAAGCGCACGGCGTTACGATAAAGACCAATACGGTCATAGGCAAAACTTTCACCGTCGACGAACTTTTTGAAGAGGGATACGAAGCGGTGTTTATAGGATCGGGCGCGGGTCTCCCCAATTTTATGGGAATACCGGGCGAAAATCTCAAAGGCGTATATTCCGCAAACGAATTTCTCACCCGCGTAAACTTGATGAAGGCATATGAAAAGGACGCACAAACGCCCGTAATGCGCGCAAAAAACGTTGCCGTCGTAGGCGGCGGGAACGTGGCTATGGACGCGGCGCGCACGGCTCTGAGACTCGGCGCCGAAAGTGTGCGCATAGTATACAGGCGCTCCATGGAAGAGCTTCCCGCACGAAAAGAAGAGGTGGAACATGCCCGCGAAGAGGGAGTGATTTTCGATTTATTGCGTAACCCCGTGGAAATTTGCGGCTATTTAAATCCCGCCGACCCCCGCGACCCCGCAAACGGGTTTGTCCGCGCCCTTAAGCTTATTAAATGCGAGCTCGGCGAGCCGGACGAAAAGGGCAGGCGCCGCCCCGTGGAAATCGCGGGCAGCGAATACGAAACGGAAGCGGATTGCGTGATCATGGCTATAGGCACTTCGCCCAACCCGCTTATAAAAAATACGACTTCGGGGCTTGAAGTCAACCGCCGCGGCGGGATAGTGGTGGAAGAAAAAACGGGCAAAACCTCCAGAGAGGGCGTATTTGCGGGCGGCGACGCCGTAACCGGCGCGGCTACCGTAATTCTCGCCATGGGCGCGGGAAAAACCGCCGCAAAAGCGATCGACGGCTATATCCGCTCAAAAGTGCAAAAACGGTAATAATATTTAAAAACACGTATAAAATAACGGTATGACAGAAATAAACATACAACAAATTTTAGACGACGTAAAAACAATAAATATCTACGACAACGGCTCGGTGCAAAATCTTTTACCCGCGCAAATGGGCTATAAACTCGTTTTGAACGGCTTTAAAAATCTTTTGGAAAACGCCCGCAGAATGCCTGCGTTTTGCGTAAGCCTCGATGCGGAGACCCGCGCGGCAATGGCGGATGGACTGTGGGTAGAATTTGATTTCGGTAAAAAGACGGTTTACGACGAAATGCCTTTCGAAAAGCTTTTAATGCCTGTCATCGCCTCCCATACGGGCTTTAATCTCGTAAGGTACAATTCCCAAAACGGCTATGCGGGCAGGTGCTATTACTTTGATATTGACGGCGGTTTAAGCGGTTTTTACAACATAATCAAATCGGTTTAAAAAATAAAAAAATGCGGGCAAAAAGCCCGCATTTTTAATACCTGTATTCAGTTTTTTTCGCCCGATATGGATTTTTTATAGGCGGTGATCGCCTTTGAAAGCTGGTCGGGACAGGACGTATTGTTCTTGCATTTAATGCCCAAAAGCAACTTTTCCACTTCGTCTATGTCCCTGCCTTCCACAAGTCTTGCAACCCCTTGCAGGTTGCCGCTGCATCCGCCTATGAACTTGACTCCGTGCAATTTGTTGTCTTTCACGTCAAATAAAATTACGCGGGAACACGTGCCCGCACCGGCTGTTGAGTATGTAAACATAATTCTCCTAATCGCACAGATTTTCGTATATAACAGAGTAGAGGTCGGCGGCTTTTTCTTCCCATTTTTTATAAATGGTCTTTGCCGTCTTTTTGTCGGGAACCACGAATTTCAAATCGAGCATCGGCTGCACGGGAGCGAGGATCTTTAGGGCGACGGTGTAGGTGCCGTCCATATTCTGGTAATAGTCGCTTCTGCATTCCTGACGGTTTCTGTACCGTACGCTGTTCTTTTTTACGAATATAGAAATCTCTTCCCGTACGCTTTTGGGTATGTTTATGTAAAAGTTAGCAAGGGTTTCCCTTCCGTCGGGCGTTATGGTATACAGCGTATCCTCGTCGTCGTTCACCGCATAAATAAAATTGTCGTCGATAAGCTTGTGAATTACGTTTACGCAGTCCATATATCCCATCCAATTGTTTGAGGTGGAACACATGTCGAGTATCGTCCGTTCGGAAAGCGCGCTTTCCATCTTGTCGAAAACAAATAAAATTATTAATTTGTTGGTGGAAGTTTCGCCTTTGTTCAACATAATTTATAAAACTTACGGAAAAGTGAAGTCTTTAACATTATACATAATATTTTCGTTAAAAGCAAGATATTTTTTTTAAAAATAATTCAATTTTCAACAATAATGTGATATAATATAAAAAAACAGAGGGAAAAATATCAATGAGCGAGACAAAGGAACAGATTTTAACGTTTTTCGACGCCTGCAACGAACTTAAAAAATGCAAATTCATAATGGCGACCGAAAGGATACGCGATATTTTGAAGTGTATAGTAAACAGCCCCGATTTGTATAACCTTATAAATACCTGCACAAAGGATTTCAATTATCCCAAAGCCAAAGCGGGCTGTCTTTTGTACATAAACGACGGCGTTTACAGAAGAAATATTTTGGTTATGCCGCAGTCCGCGCGCGAGATTATTGCGTTCGTCTTTTGTCTTCTTGTGGAATTCGACAACAACACTATGGATTTCAACGAGTTTTTGCGCCGTTATTTCCCCGAGGACGGAAGCTACTTTGCAAGCTTTCACGCATTTTGCAATATCGTGATCAACGGTATGAAGGACGCCGTTGCGGAAGTCTATAAAGAAGAACTCGAAAAATCGACTTTTAACGAAGTGTATGAGGCGGAAGCAAATCCCGAAAAATCCGGCTTACTGTCTGCGATCGATATTTCCGTTTCTGCCGAAATGCAGTATATAACTACAAACGAAAAAATTCCCGAAGAGGAAAAAGAGGGCGCTTTGGCTATTCTTTCGCAGCTCGGCGCCGCCGTAAGAAAGGGCGACAGGCAGCTGATTTCCGCGCTCGTCTGCGGCTATAATTATTTTGTTCTGCATTACGACTGCATAAGCGACGGCATTGCCGGTCTTTTGCGGCTTATTGCGGAATTCGAAAAGGTGTAATGGGTTTTTTTGAAAAGAAGCTGTCGGGCAAGAGGGTTTACAGCGGCAAAATTTTAAATCTCGAAGTTGACGAAGTCGGGCTTGCCGACGGCTCTGTTTCCGTAAGGGAAGTGGTGCGCCACTCAGGCGGCGCCGCCGTGCTGTATGTAGAAGACGGCAAAGCGTTGCTTGTAAAGCAATTCCGCTATCCCTACGGCAAAGAGATATACGAAATTCCCGCAGGTAAAATAGACGAGGGCGAAAGTCCTTATGCCGCCGCACAGAGGGAATTGGAAGAGGAAACGGGCTTTAAGGCGGAGCTGTCTCCGCTTGCACGGATTTATCCGTCGCCCGGTTATACCGACGAAATTATTTATATATTTTTGGCAAAAAACTCAACACGTTCCCGCCAAAATCTTGATAAAGGCGAATTTTTGACGGCGGAGTTCATACCGCTCGATAAAGTTGTAAACATGGTGGAAAGCGGAGAAATTTGCGACGCTAAGACCGTAACGGCTATATGCAAATATCTTGCTTTTGTCCAAAAAAAATAAATAACAGGGGTTGCCGGAGGCAACCCCTTTTTTCATAAACGGGATTTCAGTTGTTGCAACCGCATCCGTTGTTGCTTCCGTAAAGCAAATGCGACAGAGTGCCGTTTCTCCACATACTGTAAATGAGCGCTATGAGAATGGGCGTACAGCTACCCGCAAGCACGTTTTCGATGCTGTTGCCGCTGCTTGCCGCAAGAAGTAAAAGGATCAAAATCCAAAGGCATCCGTTGTTGCCGCATAACTGCGAAAAAATGTTCATAATTCCTCCTTTGATAAGCTGCACGGCGATATGTAATAAATGTTTTGCGTGCAGTATAGTGTATATTAAATAATATTTTTTTTCTCGGGGAAATGTTACTCTTACCGCTTGCAAATTAAAAAAACGGGTGTTATAATATGTAGGTATGTCGGTACTTTCGGCTGATATATTCAATCAGACCGTGTAAAAGTATAATATTTTTTTGCTGCGGGTATCCTTAGAACCCGACGGAGGTGTTTTATGAAAAGTGACAAAGCGCATTTTATTGCGTTTGTCGGGGTAATGTTTGCATTGATTTTCGTACTGTTTCTTCTTGAAGGCACTTTGCTTTCGGGAGTGGGCTGTACGGCATGTATTCTTTCCCTGCCGGTAGCCATTGCGCTGAGTATTTACGACGACTGGCGCAAAAGTTTTATCGGCGGTACGTTGCTCGGTCTTAGCAGTTGCGTTTTTTGCCTGATTTTTGCGTCTTTGTTTATATTTTACGCTAATCCTCTAATATGCGTTTTGCCGAGATTTTTTATAGGCGTTACGGCATATTGGACTTATTTCGGGCTTTCCAAACTTTTTAAAAGAGTCAAAAGCAAATTTGTAAGGGATACGATACCCGCCGCCGTCGCGGGAGTGGTAGGTTCCGTCACAAACACGGTTCTATATCTGCTTGCCGTAAATATTTGGACGGCAAACGCCATGGGTACGCTCTCAGCCATTTTAAGCGTGGCTACCACAATTTATTTTCCCATAGAGCTTGTGGCTTGCCTTATTCTCGTGCCCATGTACGTTGCGGTTTTGCGTAAGGTCAGCGGTAAAATCATAACCGGCAAAAAAATGAGCCCCGCCCAAAGCGCGCCGCGCGACGTTTAAAGGAATTTATAATGATACTTTGTCTTGACGTAGGCAATACCAACATAAAATATGCCGTATTCGACGGCGACGAGCTGAAACTCAGCTTCCGCATTGCAACCGAGCACAAAAAGACATCGGACGAATACGGCGGGCAGATTTTATCTATTTTGGGCAACAACGGCGTTGACCCCGCAAAAATCGATGGCGGCATAATCTCTTCGGTCGTGCCCCAGCTTGATTATACGCTCGACAGAATGTGCCGCACCTATTTAAAATTCAAGCCCCTGATGCTCGGCCCGGGTATTAAAACGGGTATTAATTTAAAGGTGGACGATGCAAAGGAAGTGGGGGCGGACAGGGTTGTAAACAACGTTTCGGCGATAAAAAAATACGGGTATCCGCTTATAATCGTCGACTTCGGCACTGCAACTACTTTCAACGCCATCGACAATAAAGGTCAGTTTATAGGCGGCGCAATTGCGCCGGGAATAAAAGGTTCTTTAGACAGCCTTGTAAACGGCACGGCAAAGCTCCCGAGGGTGGAGATAGAGTGCCCGTCGTCCGTAATAGGCAAAAACACCGTTACGAACATGCAGTCGGGAATATTTTACGGTTTTGCGGGGCTTGTAGAGTACATAGTAAAAAAGATGAAGCGCGAAATGAAGTGCGAAAACGTGCGCGTGATCGCAACGGGCGGATTTTCCGAAGTCATCGCGGGTGAAGTTTCCTGCATAAATACGGTAGACAAGCTGCTAACTCTCGAAGGACTGAAATATCTTTACGATTTGAACTGCAATAAATAAAAAGACGGGAAGCGCGCGCTTCCCGTCTTTTAAAAATATTAAATTTCTATTTCCTTTACGCCGTCTTCAATGAGGTAACACATTTCCTCGTGCGCGACGATCCCTTTTTGTATTTTATCGGGGTCGAGTTTAAGGTAATTTACCGTGGCGTTTGCAAGTATCTGCCCCTCACGCCCCAGAATTTTTGTGTCGGCAGTTAAAAAATTTCCCGTTTCTTTAATTATTCTGCCTTGTCCCAAAAGCGTTTCGCCGTAAGGAACGGGCTTACGGTATTTGGTTTCGAGCGACACGGTAACGCCGAACACGTCTTCAGCAAGGTTTTTTGCCCAAACCGCCCGCAGCCCCAACTCGTCGAGCATTGCGGTTATAAGCCCGCCGTGCACTCTGCCGGGATAGCTTTGGTGCTTTTCGTCGTATTTAAAAAGCGTAATTACGCTTCCGTCTTCCATAGAGTAGAAAGGGGCGCGCACCCCGAAATCATTGTCAAGGCCGCACATTATGCACATGCGGCTGTTTTTCTGTTTTTGTATGACTTTCATATAAAAAATTATATCATTTTGCCAAACAAAAGTCAATGCTTCGCTTTGGCGGATTTCCGCATTATAAATATTGCAGAAAAATCGCAATACAAAACCAAAATCACTTGATTTTTCCTGCGGATTAAATATAATAAATATGTCGGGCTGAAAAATCGCCCGGCGGCAATGCAGAGATGGCTGAGCGGTTTAAGGCGCACGATTGGAAATCGTGTGGCGGCTAATACCCGTCCGGAGGTTCAAATCCTCTTCTCTGCGCCACAGGCGCTGCGGCGCCTGTTTAATTGCAGGTGTCGCCTATCGGTATGGCGTCAGCTTCCCAAGCTGATTTCGGCGGGTCCGACTCCCGTCACCTGCTCCAAGAAATCCCGTTTGCGGAACCGCAAACGGGATTTCTTTATTCTCTTGTTTCGGCTTTAAAAAAACAAAAAGCGGCGGGCGCAAAGCGCACGCCGCATAGTTATTCATTGATTTTATTTTCCGAGAGGTGCGAGTTTTGCCGTGAAGTGACGGAGAATAGGGGGTTCTTCCACGATCTTGTAGCCCTTTATGCTCTTTGCGCGCTCTTTGATATTTATAAGCGCGTCGGCAATCACGTCGAGGTGGGACTGAGTGTAAACCCTGCGGGGAACGGCAAGTCTTGTAAATTCAAAGTCCGCTTCAAGCTGTTTGCCCGTGTCGGGGTCGTTGCCCAACATATAGCTGCCTATGTCGCATGCGCGGATGCCTGCTTCCTTATAAAGCTCAATCGCAAGCGCCTGTGCGGGGAATTCATAGTAGGGGATATGGGGCAAAAGTTTTTTGGCGTCAACAAACACCGCATGCCCGCCAACGGGGCTTTGGAACGGGATACCCGCTTCTTCCAAACGGCCCGCAAGGTACTGCATTTGTCCTATGCGGTATTTAAGATAATTTTCGTCGATGCCTTCCAGGAGTCCTGCGGCAAGAGCTTCGATATCTCTTCCCGACATACCGCCGTAGGTTATAAAACCTTCAAAAGAAATGGTTCTCTGCTTAATTGTCTCAAACAGCTTCGGGTCTCTGCAGCCGATAAGACCGCCCATATTTACGATGGCGTCCTTTTTGGAGCTCATGGTAAAGCAATCCGCGTCCTCAAACGAAGCCTTTACGATATCCGCTATGGATTTATTCTTGAATTCAGGCTCGCGCTGTTGAACAAAATAGGCGTTTTCGGCATAGCGGGCGGCGTCAATCATAAACTTAATGCCGTATTTATGCGCGATTTTGCGCGTTTCCCTTATATTTTTAACCGAAACGGGCTGACCGCCTGCCGAGTTGTTGGTTATGGTCATGATAATGACGCCGATATTTTCCGCACCCAAATCTTTTATGTACTGTTCCAGCTTTTCGCAGTCCATATTGCCCTTAAAGTCATAGTATTTGGTGGTGTCTAAAGCTTCGGGCACAACGCAGTCAATAGCTCTTGCCCCTGCGAGTTCAACGTGCGCGCGGGTGGTATCGAAGTGCATATTTGCAATGGCGTATTTTTTGCCTTCGAGGAGTATGGGCAACAGCACTTTTTCTGCGGCGCGTCCCTGGTGGACGAGCTGTATGTAGGGCATACCGAAAACTTTTTTGGCGTTTTCCTGTACCTTATAATAGCAATCCGCGCCCGCATACGATTCGTCGCCGAGCATAACGCCCGCCCACTGGTTAGAGCTCATAGCACCCGTGCCGCTGTCGGTAAGCAGGTCGATATACACATCGCGTGACGCCAAGGCGAATACGTTATAGTTGGCTTCTGCGATTTTCTTTTCGCGTTCTGCCCTCGTCAGCATTTTAAGCGGTTCAACGCTCTTAATTCTGAACGGTTCGGGAAAGTATATTTGTTTCATTGTAAATATCCTCCAAAATTTTTCTTTAAACAGTATAACACATATTTTTTAATTAGTAAATATAAAATCAAAAAAAATTTTTAAAGAATTGATTTTTAAAAAATTTTATAAATAAATATTCACCCAAGCCGCAAAAAGTAGCAATAAAGGCGGAAAGCTTAAAAAAACGTTCCGCTCAAAAGAATTGTATAACAAAAAAGCGGCAAGCCCACACAAAGAAAATGTTTATCGATTTAAAATTAATCGCTCACATCGTCGAATACGGGGTCGTCGAAAAAATCTTTTAAGGTCATACCAAGAGTATCGGCAATCTGATACAAAGTGTCAATCTTTACCGTTTTCACCCTCGTAAGATCGGGATTGATAATCTTCCAAACGGTAGAGCGCGGCATGCCTGCTTGTTTTGCGAGTTCATATGCCGTAAAATTTTTGCGCACCTTTATAAGATTGTCGATTCGGAGACCTATTGCTTCAATCAGCTTCATTTCTTATCTGAATTACGGCGTACGCCTATACAAAATTATATAAAAAGAACAAAAATATATGGTTTCCCGTGGGAAACGGCATAAATTTACAGGCGCCGCGTTCGTGCGACCGTTCCCACAAAAATATTATCCCTAATTATTTAAGAGAAAATACGCAGATTAAAATAGTGCGCCCGCGCGAACGCGCGGGCGCACATACCAAATAAAAACGCCTCAAAACTCCAAAAAAGGCTGCCCGCCGCGCAAGTTGCGCGGCGGGCGTAAATTTTTTATCAAAAACTGTTTGAATAAACAAAAGAGCGTTCAAAAACGCCCTGCAAAAAGTTCATTAATACTATATTTTAATGAATTTTCTTGCCTCATTTTATCATAATTGACAAAATAAGTCAAGAAAACGAACGGCATTTTCACGATTAAAATTAATATTTTGTTCGTTTTTAGAAATTTGCGGCATAAAATATACAAATATTCATTTATTCGGTCAATAAAATAAAAAAAACTTCATTAATATATAGTATTAATGAACTTTTCCAAATATTGGCAAAGAAAAAGGAGGATGCAAAAATGGTAACTAAACGGAAGCTTGCAATGGCAATTATCCCGATTTTCGCGGTTTTTTGCGGCGTATTCGGAATTTCTGCCTGCAATGATGCAGAACATGTACACACGTTTTCGGAAGAATGGACGAAAAGCACAACCGAACATTGGCACGAAGCAACATGCGATCATACAGACGAAAGAGGCAGTGTGGGTCAGCATGTCGATGCGGACAACAACGGCAAGTGCGACGTATGCGATTACGCAATGCCCACGGAGGGCGGTACGCACACCCACACGTTTGACGAAAGCCATTGGGAACACGACGCAAACACCCACTGGCATGCGGCAACATGCGAACACCCCAACGAAAAGGGCGACGAAGCTCCCCACGTTGACGTTGACGGAAATCAATTTTGCGACGTTTGCGGAGAGTATGTCGCACACGTACATAAATTCAACGAAGAAGAGTGGGCGTTCACCGAAAGCGAACACTGGCACCCCGCAACCTGCGCCCATGAAGACGAAAAGGGCAGCCCGGCGGCACACAACTTTGCTGATGGCGGCGTTTGCGAGTGCGGCTTAAAGGAAGACGAGATAACGGCATACATCTCTTTAATCGACCACGAAATACTCGACGAGGAAGAAAACGACTTCTACAGCTGGCTAACGGGTTTAAAGGCGCAAGGCAAAACGGTTACAGTAACTTCCGCAGAAGATGTAATTTACCAAGATACAAACGGCGATATTGAACCCGTTTATTTTGCCGAAAGAAACATAAAGGTTAAAGCCCAAAAGGAAGACGGCAACGCTCTGGCGGACGTGTGGCTGAGCGTCACCGTGTTCAACGGCGAAGGTTACGAAACCAACAGCAAAACAGAAACAAACGCATTTGGCATAGCAAAGACAGACGCCAACGGCATTGCCGAAATCACGTTCACGCCCATAGCCTACAGTGCCGAACTCTTAAACTATCATATACGCGTAAGCGAAAAGCGTGACATAGCAGTCGTTGAGGGCACGGAAGAAAGCGCCGCCTCGTGGCCTGTTCCCAACAGGTATGGTTTAAAGACCGAAGAGCAGGAAGATACCTCCACGGACAACGCATACGCAGCCTTTGAAGTCGGCACAGACTCAATAAACGGTCAAACCGTTGCCATAATGGAGTTTGTTTTTTCAAAGAGCTGGGAAGATTACCACACCCATAGTTTGCCCTATAAACATTATTATGAAGATCCTTTAAAGGGCGAGGGTGAAAAAGAAGATAACGAACCTTACGAAATTGAAGCAACGGGCGACAATAATTTTGAATACTTCACACTAAATCCCTTCTTTGTGCCCGAAGGCTTTGAATTATATAACTATGAAGGCGCAGAGCGCACCACAATAGAAGAAAATTTAAACAACGCCGCGGCAGGAGAATACAAAATTTCTTTTTCGGCAGATAACGACGCAGTCCTCACGCTGTACGGCTGGAACACATATCACCAATTTTTCGGAGCGGTATACTCCAAAAAAGACGACGGCACCCCGTCGGACAGATACATAAGCTCTGTATCGGGGCAGGCGCCCAAAGACGACCCCATTGCCGACTTATACTCGGGCGGGGCATACGTAAACGAAACCATCAGCACAGCATACGTCAACTTCGGCTGCCAGTTTGGCATAAAGGCTGATAAGCCTTGCAAAATAACCATACAGGTTGAAAGAACGGGCGACTATGTTATATCCAACAACCCCGATTTCACCTTTGTAGCCGACGAAAACGGCAACGGCAAAGTTGAAGGACCCGTTCAGTTAAACAAACTTACCACAGACAGGTGGCGTGAACAAAATACGGCGTTGTTTGACGTTTCCGCCATGGATGAGGGCTATTATATTTTAAAATTAATACCTTCAACAGCCAGCGTTTGGGCAAGATGCGGTGCAGGTTACTACAAAGTCAGTTTTGACAATGGCCATAAATATCAATTATGGCAAGCTAAAGAAAGTGAACTTATTTTTAGCGATGATACTTGGACAAATCTTGATCCGTATAAATCCACGGATCCCGTAGGATTCAGAAACATAGTGCACATTTCTGACGGCGACAATTTAATGTACCTTGAAAAGACATACCAAGAAGCATATGCATTAGACATATCCCTTGAAAAGTATACCGAAGAATCGTTGACCGTTTATACCAATCCAAAAACCGATACAAATTATTACTTTATTCCCGCAACTCCCGAAGAATACAACGAAGACCACGTTATACCCCTTCCCGAAGATATAACGGCAGGCGATTATACGCTGACTATTAAAACCTTCGGCACCAATGCGGGCGGCAATCTTTATCCTCTTACCATAACCGTCGGTAACGTAAAAACCGTAGTCACAATTCCTGCGGGGCCCAATTCGGGGCAAACGTACACTGCGGATATCACTTTTACAAATAATAGCGGCAATACCATTTTGCTTAACCTTCCTACCCGTTTTGCCGTAATGACTTGTGTTGAAATAACTAAAAAAGAAATTTAACAACTTTGGTTTTGTACGGAAATTTGTCCGAGTTTCCGTTTCAAAATAATATTAAAACAAGGAGAAAAAAAACCTATGAAAATTCTTAAAAGATTTTCGAACAAGGTCTTCGCTGTGGCTTTTACTGCGCTCGTGGCGATTTGCCTGGGTTGCTTTGTTGGCTTAGCCCACATAGCACAAGCGGCAAGTACCGGAACCATTGGTCTCGGCGAAGATCAAAAGGCAACTGTTGACGTATCGTCAACGCAGACCGCTACCCTGACGGTGGGTGCGGGAATTGAAAGAGGCTCGTACTTATTCGTGGCATATGTTACGAATCTGTCGGAGGAGGAGCAGTGGTTAATAACATTCTCGCTTCAAACCTCTGGGAATAGGTATTATATTCCTTATGATTCGTACATAGGCGGATATACAAGCGTTGTTGAGGTGGAAACCGGAGATGAACTCACTTTATCTATACTTGAGGGCGATTATGATCTTACGGTTGAAGCTCACCTTGAAACCCTTAGTATAGGCCCCGCCAACGATTATACGCTGAGCGGAATTCAGATAAGTGATGGAACTGATGCCGTAGTCAATCTGCTGGATGTTCCTGCCGGCAACTATATTGCTTCCGCGGAAATTATAGCGGAAACAGTGCCGCAAGTGGGGATGACCGTAAAGGTTGACAACGCGGAAGAGGCTGTGGCAATGACGTTGAACCCCAATATGTACAACGCATATACCGCTCCCATAACGGTTACTACGGACTCTCGTTCCATTACGCTGTCGACGGATAGCGCTACAAGCTTATCTGTAAATCTTACCCTTTATCCCGAGGTAACAACAACACCGCTGCCTACGACCGCCGCGGAAGAGTTTACCCCCTATGAGGTAAGGACGTACAGCTATACGGCTGCAAGAACCGGCTATCAGGTTCTTAATGCTACAGCAACTCCTTCGGCAAGCAGTTTCAGCGTAGTGTATAAACTTTCGCCTAACGACTTCGGCGGCGAAACCGTAGCCTTAGATACCGAATATCCTATATATATGGAGGCGGGCAGCGATTACTACTTTACGGTTTCTTACTTCGGTGACGAGGCGGGCGCAAGCATACGCTTTAGCGTTGAAAACTGGACTCCCGGTACTGTAGAACTCAATTCGGAAGTTGTGTATGCTCCCGTATCCAATACAACGCTTACGGGCGCAATAAATTATATGCTTGATGCGGCAGGAACTTATGAGCTGGATCTTGTAAACGTACCTTATTATGATGCTTCGATCACCGCTCATATCGGACAAGAGACTGCCGTTTTGAACAGCGATAACAACTTTACAGCCAATGTGGAATTAGATGCAACGGGTAGCATTTATTTCACCACGGACTACAGTCTTTCTTTTACTGTTGGTGTTGCGCTCAGCTACACACAAAGAGTATATGATGATGAGATTCCTCTCGATAGAGATATTACCGTCAATCTCCATCCCGGCGAATCTCTCGTGTATGTTGTAGGGCGTATGGTGCAGGAAACCGAAGGTAATGAAGTATTTACAGGTCTTACCAACGGTAACTATTCTGTAACGCTTGCTAATGCTAACGGGCAAGTAGTAGTAAGCGACGCCAACTATTCCACACCTATAGTTGCTGCCGGAGAATCTACGGGCACATTTGCCGTTCTTCTTAACTATCCTGACGAATTCGGCTATAACGGCGAAACTGAAAGACAGCAACCTGTTTTGGTGGAAAATATAGGCACATCAGAACTTACGTTTACCATAAAGGTCACTGCTTACACAACAAACACCCTTGAACTCGGCGTTGCAAAAGAAATAACGCTCAGGGCAAACGGGAGAACTACATACTTTGTTGAAGGCCTTGAAAGCGGTAACTATGTTATAACGGTAGGCGGAACACATTCCACCATCGTTGTATACAACATGGCAGACAGATCTGAACCGACTGTTCCCGCAGGGGCAAGCATGGGCATGTATTCCTTTACCCTTGTACCCGCACGTGAAGATCCTGATAATCCCGGATTTGACTACCCGGGCGAAACGTCCAGAACTCTTGCTTACATGATTGAAAATGTGTGCACAAGCGCGCAGACATTTACCGTTGCGGTAAACAAAGTCGACAGTCTTGAACTCGATACGCCTGCTTCTATTACCTTTGCGGAGGGAGAGAGCAAAACCTATTATATAGGCAACCTTGTTTCGGGCACTTATAATGTTGCAATAGAAGGCGGCACGCTGGAAGTTGTAGCCGGTGGCGCTGAATACAGCGACGGCAAGTTGGTGGTAAGGGCAACTGCAGGCAAGTATGCTCTTGTATCTCTTACTTTCACTTCCCAAACTGCTCAAACCGTAACGGTTACCATAACCCAAACGGTTGACGGAACTATGACCTTAGGTCAGGCTCAAAGCATTGCGTTGTCCTATTATGACGATACGGTAAGCTACTCTGTTGAGCTTACGCCGGGCATGTATCGTATAGAACTCGCAAACGTAGAGTGGACTGGCGAATATCAGGCATATTGGATGGTTTCCGTAAACGACAATTACGTTATTTTCGGTAGTACCAGCGCCGTATTCGAAATTACCGAAAGCGGCAATTACACTATAACGTTTATGTACTACGATATGGATTCCGTTTCGTTTGACGCAACCATTACATATATTTCCGACCGCATACTTGTTCTCGGAGTAGATAAAGAGATTACTCTCGAAGCCAACAGCAGCGAGAATTACTATATCGACCTTGCAGGAGGCAATTATACAATTCTTCTTGTGCTTCCTGAAGGTACGGAAATTCAGGTGGCTGTAAACGGTGAAACGGTAGTTGCATACGGCGCTATTGTAGGTAACTTTACTATCTCTGCCGATCAGTCGTACGTACAGGTAACCTTTACAACCCAAAGCGAAACAGCCGTAACCTTTACGGTTTTGGTTTACGCAGCGGCATAACACAAAAGACGCTCGGCTTACCGCTTCGGCGGTAAGCCGGGTATCGGTTTTAATAAAAATTTTTTTTTGAGGTTAAATCAATGACAAAAAAATTGAAAGCCGTATTTGCTTCGCTTTTGTGTGCCTGCGTAGCCGCAACTTTGGGTATTACGGCATGCACTCCGGAACAGGATGATTCGGGCAATATTGACCCGGATATTTTTGCTATATACACAGCATATGCCGAAGAAGCGGGCGATACCGCCATGAGCTATAGCGAGTGGTATGCAAAACTCCTTGAAGAGGCAAAGGGGGCCAAGGGGGATAAAGGCGAGCCCGGTGAACCGGGTACACCCGGCGCACAGGGCGTGGGCGTTAAAAATATTACCGTAAACGACGAAGGCGTACTGGTAATTACCCTTACCAACGACGAAGTTTTAACTTTGGGCAAAGTTGTGGGGGCGGACGGCAAAGACGGCAAGGATATAACAAATGTGGAGATAAACGCCGAAGACCAGCTTGTTGTAACTTACAGTGACAGCTCCACCCAAACCGTCGGCAACGTCAAGGGAGTAGGTATACAAAATATCCAAATCGTCGAGAGTAGCTTTAAATTTACCATGACCGACGGTACGGATATTTCAGTTCCTATTCCCAATTTTATTCATACACATACATATCAAAGTGTGCCAAACACAACTGTTGAGCCCACTTGCACATCTTTGGGTTATAAAATATACCGTTGCCTCGTAAGCCAATGCAATGACGAAAAAATAGTTTTTACCTCCGCAAAAGGGCATAGTTTTAACAGCGACCCCGATTTTAACAGTGCAACTTGCACCGAAAAGGGGCTGGCAACCTATATTTGCACTGAATGCGGCACAACAAAAGCCGAGGTAGCCTCCGCTAAGGGACATAAATACGGCGACGGCGGCGTCTGCGAAGTCTGCGGGGCAAAAAATGAAGTTATAAGTCTTCATGTTGACGCCGATGGGTCATCAGAGCCGGTGGATATTCCTGCCGATATCGCAGCCGTCCCCGGCGTTTATATTGTAGAAGCCGATATGGGCGCAAGTAAACTTTCTACCGGAAGATTAACAATGAAGGTAGACGGAAAAGAAGTTAATTCCGAACTTGTGTACAGCAGTATCCACAGCACAGCGGGCGAGCATGAAGTTTATTTCGGCTATATTCAAATAGCGGAAAGCGACAGCCAAATTACCTTCAGCGCCAAAAATGAAAGCGTAGATGCCCAACTCACTTTTAAGGCATACGAAATGCCTACGCTTTTGACGGACGGAACGCCTGTAGAAGTTCCGGTAAATTTAAGCGAAAAAAGTGATTTTAAATTCAAAATTGATAATTCTATAGCAGAAAAGTCTTATTTAATTAAGATTACTGATTGCAGTGTAGATAAAACTAATTACGGTAGTGCAGCTGTGGGACAACTGATATTTCATATAGGTTCAATAAACGTTACATGTGTATCAATTAGTTTTTCTACAGGAACTACGATTACAATTGGTCAGTCAGAATTAACAGGTCTGAGTGCCGATAACTATGAAATATATGCTTATGTAGGAACGACCGCTACAACCCACGAAATTTTCCCTATAACAATTACCTTAACTGAAAAATAAATAAAACTGCATTTTAATCTCCTGTCTCTCCCGTTTGCCCAAAACGGCAAACGGGATTTTGAGGAGGTGAAATTATTAAAAAAGGAATTAAAATGCGGTTGACGTTTATTAAGTTATTGTTAGCCTTTCCTTTGATTTTGGTGGTTTTAGCCGCAGTTTCGGCTTGTGACGGCTTTAATGAGTACGATTCCAAGCCCACGCTGACTGCGCCGCAAATCGCCATTTCGGAAAGCGATGTCAACTGGGAATCTATTGAGCATGCGGCTTGCTATGAGGTTTATGAAAATTCCACACTCGTAAAAACAGTGGAGGAAACTTCGTACCATATAGTTCAAACCGCAAAAGGTACTTACAAATATAAGGTAAAAGCGCTCAGCGCGGATGAAAATTACAGTTCGAGCAAGTTTTCGAACGAGGTTGTGTATGTTGTTACAAACGATAAGCTGGCTACTCCTAAGATATCCATATCAAACGGAGTTATCAGTTGGGAAGCCGTTGAACATGCGGGCGGCTATCAGGTTTTTTTTGAAGGCGGCGAGCTTGTTTCGCAACAGTCAACCACTTCTTATACCGTTCCGCACACCGAAACGGGAGTGTATAAATATACAGTAAAAGCTATAAGTATAAGCGGGGAATATCTTGCAAGCGACCTTTCGAACGAAGTGACGCACATAGTTAGCGAACGGCTTGCCGCGCCGCATATTTCAATCGCGGGCAAGGTTATAAGCTGGCAGGCGGTTGCACACGCGGAAACGTACGTTATCTATGAAAACGGCGTGGTGTTGTATCAGGCTTATACGCGTACTTCGTACGAGATTGAGCAAACAAGAGTGGGCGATTACACCTATTATGTGGTTGCACGGAGCAGCAATCCGGCATATTCTATGTCGGAAAACTCCAACTCCGTAAACTACACGATAGAACCCACTGTTTTGGCAACACCTGACGGTTTGAGCGAGGAAAGGGACGAACAGGGTCATATTATGCTGGTATGGAACGAGGTTGCGGGAGCCGGTGGATATAATATCTATGAAAACGGCCGCATCATCGCAAAAAGATGGACCAATACTTCGTATAACATTGACCGTGTTGATACCGGCACCTATGAATATAGGGTACGGGCAGTTCCCGCACTCGGCGACAAGCAATATCTTCAAAGCGAGGAGTCCGACCCTATCAAAATAGAGATAGAGGACAACAGGACGCCGCTGTCCGTTCCTACGGGAGTGGAAGTAAGATATGACGTGGAGGTAGACCCTACCGATACGCCCGGCGATGAGTTTAAAACGGATATTCTTTGCTGGAACGAAGTTGAGAACGCTGAAAGTTATCTTGTGTATGAAAGCAATAAGAGGGTGTACAGCACTACCGGTACGCAGTACATTATAGGCACTGTGTATACAAACCCGCATAAATACGTATTTCAGGTAAAGGCTGTGGCGCACGGTACCCTGTACAAGTCAAGTGAATTGAGTGTTAGTGCCGAATATGATGTGCCGGTTAAAGAGGACCAGGAGTTCACTATAACTTTAAACAAGCCTACTAACTTCCCTGCACAAAACATAACGGTTGAGTTGTATAATATTCAAAGTGACGGTTTGCCGGCAGCAACTCCCATTTCAGGAGCTAAAGTTACTGTTGGCGCCACACAGAATAGTGGTGTTATTACATACTCAAACGCGGAAAGATACGTAGCAAAAATCACTTCGGGCTTGCCTGACGGTTATTATGCTTCCACGGTAAGACTTTCGGCGGCAGTAACAGAGGGGACGATCAATATCTATAATAAAAATGCGTATTCGTCTCATCTTTTCAATTTGGGATCTAACAGCGTTAGAGTGTCATTCGGAAGCGATCAAACAGGTTTGTTTATCGCTCCGGAAAAAAGCTTGTATGTAATCAGCACAACACAATCAAAAAAAATGTTGATTACGGCAAATGGTATGCAGGTGATAGATACCGCTGGTGGACCTACAATTTGTACGTTTGCGGCAGATGCCAATGAAGCTGTGCAAATTGTTGTAAACGGTCAGGAAGCAGGAGATAATAACGACTATGTTTTCACCATTCAGAAAAACGCTGTTAATCAAGAGCTTAAAATAGGTACAGGATACGGCGATAATTCTAACGTAATAGTTGGCAATGTTGATTCGGCTACATATTTGCTTAATTTAGACGCAGATACTGAATTTGTGTTCTTTTTCAGCACTATGTATTTGGGACCTACGCGCTTTGCGACGGTCACTATCGAGGGGCAAGTCTATGAATTTGACGGCGGTTATGAATATAAAAAGAACATATTCATACATGCGGGTCAGAATATCGAGATTAAGGTTGAGATAACCGGCTCTACGACGGATGAACTAATGTCCAGTGTTTATTTCAGCGTATATCCGTTGACAGAAGACTAATTAAGCTTATACTACTTCCTTATTTCGGCGGCTTATACATGTGCCGCCGACGGCGGAAATGCGGATTTATCTGCATAAAGGCGGCGGGCAACCGCCCGCCGCCCCCGCCGCACAACTTGTAATAAACGTCGTTTTGATGGTATATTGATTCGGCGTTTATTTCGGGCGTTTATAATATTTTCCTTCGTTTTTATCTGAATTTCAAAAAATCAGGCGTCACAAATAATAAACGTCGTATTGTGAAAAAAATATGACGTGTTTTAAAAGCGGTAAATCCTCATCTCATTTTTTATACCTCTAAAAAATGACGCCGCAATACATATAAGCTTACGTAACGTTTAAGCTTACATTTAAACTTTAATTTATAAGTGTCTGAGCTTACGTTCTAAGCTTACATTTAAACTTAAATATAAACGTCCGACCCGCCGCGCTTCCGCGCGGCGGTGAATTTTTTTGAAGAATCCACTCGATATATTCCGCGTTTGTGAGCACAAATATTGGAATTATGCACGGTTTAACGGCATAAAAAAACAAAGCCGCTCCCTCAAACTAATGAGGGTTCGACTTTGTTCATTTTGGTGACCTCAATCAAAATGAATTCGAAAGAGTTCGTTCCTTAGGGATAGTAAATAAAAATTAAAAAAGGGGATAACCAAAAGAGTGAATAGAATAAGAAAAAACGCATCTGAGAGAATAGCAATCTACAATCCGATTTATGATTTCAGGGAAGAAAGACGGCAATATTTCTGTCGAAAAACAATTTGTGATAAC
>CANQNO010000018.1 GCA_947625245.1 uncultured Clostridia bacterium | reverse complement strand
TTAACCTTGAATTAATCTAAAATTGCCTTTTTTGTACTTTTCTTTCTTCTCTTCTATGCAGTTGTCAGACTTCGCTTTTCCACTCGCAACTACAGTTGCGGTTAACGTTTTTCCGCAGAAAAACATTGCTGTCCGATTGACAGCTTTTATATCTTAACAGACTGAATTTAATAAGTCAACTGTTTTTAAAACTTTTTTTTACAAAAATTCTATAAAATTTTGGAAAATTTCCCGTTTGTTTTGGCGGTTTTTGCCAAACCACAATATATAGTATATGCGCGGCGGCAAAATATGGTTTATGCAACCGCTGTAAAAAAATACGCCGCCGAAAGCTTTTTCAGGCTGATCAATTCCATATATTAATTTCGCCGTCCTCGCCGAAATACCAAAATTTATCCGCGCTTTCGTCGCCGCCGTAAACGGGGTTATTTGCGCTGTAATAATAAAGCGTAGCGGATTGGATAGAACCGCTGTAAAAGTTAATTTCCTTTGTTCGCCAGCTTTCTTCGCTTCCGCCGTAAAATATTTTTTCTATCTTATTACAACCGTTAAATGCGTAACCGTCTATACTCTTTATACTGTCCGGAATTATTATATCAGTAAGACTTATGCAACCGTAAAATGCACTATCGCCTATATATTGCAATTTTTCGGATACGGGAGCGTTTGTCAGGGAAATGCAATTGCCAAATGCATTAAACCCTATATAAACTATATTTCTGCCGCCTTTAATCGACCGCAGGTAACCGCTGTTATAAAAACAAAGCTCTGCTATACCCAGCGTATCTTCCCGCAATTCAATTACGGTATCGAAAGGCATTTCGCCCTTATAGTCATATGCAACTTTACTTGCATACACCAAACCGTCCGCTTGACGCGACAGCCAGGCTGTGCCGAAAAATGCATCGTATCCAATCGTTGTAACTGTATCGGGAATTTCTATATCGTTTAATTTAGAGCAATGTTCAAAAGCAAGCCGCCCTATCTTTGTAAGCCCCTCGGGAATATTTATATCAATTAATTTAGAGCAATGTTCGAAAGCCCCTTCTCCTATCTCCGCAAGCCCCTCGGGAAAGACTACGCTTTCAATGGCAGTACTCGAAAACGCACCACTTTCAATATATTTTGCGCCTTCCGCAATGAATAGCTCTTTGATTCTGCTACCGAACGGCTTAAAATCGCCGGTGACCTTTTCGCCGTAAAATTCCGCCCTCGCGTAATCCCTTTCTCTTTCGTACATCAAAACAGCGTCTTCGGTTTTAATGTATACCTCTAATCCGCAATCGGAACACTTTTCTCCCACCGGCAATGCCAAATGGCTTATGTCGCCGCCGAATTTTTGTTTTCCGCCTTGTTCGTCCTGCGGATTATCGGTGTTTTCGGGAGTTTGCCACTCGTCTTGCGGACTATCGGAAATATCCGGCGTTTGCTGAGGCTCGTCCTCAGGTTTTCCGTCGCCCGAATATTTTTCAAGATTTTTAACCAGTGCAACACGGTAAACCATATTGTCGGCAAAATACATAACAACCCTGTACGAATAATGCAATAAATATGCCGAATCCAAATCAATAACATCGTCAATGATAAGCACACCGCCGTTCAAAGTATAATTGCCGCGAAATTGATAATTATCAATAGTGAAAAAAACCACACCCGTCGTGCCGAATATAAATTTAATGGAATCGTCCAAAGTCAATGTACGCAAAAAATAACCGTCGGAAGGCAAATCGGCAAACGGTCCGTATGAAAAATCTTTACTTTTACTGTAAATTACGTCGTAGTTATCCGAAAAATAAAATTCCGACTTTTTCCCATTGCTCTCGCAGATAAGCTTGCCATCGGTAAAACTATACTTTGTTTCCAAATGCGACCCGTTAGTGCCAGTTATACTGAATTTGTTTTTATCGATTACAATTTCGGATTCGCTCTCCAACATTGTTCCGCGGTATACGCCGTAAATATAATCAAAATTATTTTCACCACACGCCGCCGCCGACATTAAAAAAGCAAACGCAACCAGCAAAACCGCAACTAAATATTTGACTTTCATAAGTACACCTCTGCGTATAGTCTACTAGATAAATTATCTAGTGTCAAGACAATTTATCTAGTCAGGTGTAGAATTTTTTGTATGGATCAAAAATTCTGTCAGAACTTAAAATCTATCCGCGGCGGATGCGAGCTTACCCAAAAACAGGTTGCTTCCAAACTCGGCGTGGTGGAAAGTTGCTACGCAAATTGGGAACAGGGCAGAACGGAACCCAATATTGAAATGTTACGAAAACTCTGCGAAATTTTTCAGGTCACGCTTAACGAACTGATAAACGGAAATTAATACATTACTAATTATAACTATTAATGCTTTTAGCCCCGCCTTTGGGCGGGGTTTTCTTAATAAAAAATACGCCGCCGAGGGGTTCGCCCTCGGCGGCGTAACGCTTTAATTTATTTCCGCTTTTATTATAAACCGCTGCCCGTTATGAAATTTTATTTTTATTACCCCGTTCTCCAAACAAATCTTCTCATACTCAAAATAGTCGTCAAGAAGAGGAAAAATTTCCGATAACAGCTTCTCCCCCGTAAACGGCTTTTCGGCTTTTAAATACTTGACCGTGTCAAATTTATCTTTTTGCTTTTCCATGTGATTACCCTTTTTTATTTAATTATAATTCCAAAGCGGAATTAAGTCAACAATTTTAAGTGCTATAATTCCAAAAAAGAATTTTAGGTATGAAATGAAACCTCGGACAAAGCATTACGGCGATTGCAATTTAATAGGCAAAAACGTTGAGCGCATACGCAAAGAGCGCGGAATAAGCCAAAAAGATTTTATCTCCCGCCTGCAAACCGAAGGGCTGGACATAAATCCCACAAGCTATTCTAAGCTTGAAGGGCAACTGCGGATCGTTACCGACAAAGAATTATTTTATATAGCAAAGGCTTTAAATCTTAAAACGGAAGATTTATTTTGAAGATTTTATTTAAAGCAAAATAAATTACATAATCTTAAATACCGCCGCGGGGAGCGAACTTGCTCCCCGCGGCGGTAATATTTGTGCGGTCTGCCCCTTTAAATCAACATACCGCACGGGCAAGCGCGTTGTATAACCCGTCGCAGGCGATATTTTGCACAGGTTTTAAAATTTCGGCAACGTCCAACGGCTTTCCGCAGTCGGCGCAAGTATTTACGCAAGCTTCGCCATTGCCCTTACCGCTCTCCGCCGCGGGCGAAGTCTTTAACGCCTGTACCAAAGGCGCAAACGCGGAAACCGCCGCGGAAATTTCCCGCACCTCGTTCATAAACGCTTCGGTCTGTCCGCCGTCGCCGGAAATGTGCCCTATGAGTTCCATGGTTTCGGGGTCGAAAAGCTCTTCGATTTCCCTGCTTTTTCCGTCATGCGACGAGCCCAAAAGCAAAACGGCAAGCAAAAGTATGAGTTGCATAAAAAAATTCCCCCGCATATCTTGATAATATCATTATATGCGAGGAAAAAAATGAACGACTTTAAAAGCTATTCCGCACAAAAAAGCAATCCGGACGCGAACAACGGCGCGAACAGCGGCGCGGGAACGCCCGACGCGGCGCAACTGAACAACACCGTGGAGATGGCTAAGATAATCACCAAAGCCATGAACGGGAAATCGGCGTCGCAGATTTTGCAGACTATAATTTCGGAAGCCGAAAAGGGCAAACGCGAAGGCACGCTCACCAACGCCGATCTGGATAACTTCTATGCCGCCGTTTCGCCCGTGCTGGACGGCGCAAAGCGCAGAAAGCTGAAGGAAGTGATTGCACGGCTTAAAAATATTTAGCGCCTTTTTGACAATTCCGAAAGGGCTTTTAAAACTTCCTGCACGGCAACTGCGGGCGTAAACGCCGAAAAGGATAGCCGCACAAGCCCGTCCGAACCCAAAGCCCTGTGCATGAGCGGCGCACAGTGCAAGCCGCCGCGGACGCATATCGCATATTCGTCGGACAGCGCAAAAGCGACCGCCTCCGACTGCATGTTTTTAAGGCGGAAAGAAACTATTCCGTAAGGATTAGGTTTTGAAAAAATTTCCACCCCTTCTATACTTTTTAACCCCTCTGTCGTCTTTGCGGTAAAGTTTAATACGGCAGGTATATGCTCTTTCATATTCAAAGACAAATAATTTGCGCCTTCGGCAAGCGAGATTATGGCGGGAAAATTGAGGGTGCCCGCTTCGAGCCTGTCTGGATAAAAATCCGGCATATCCGGGTTGTAGCTTTCGCTGCCCGTGCCGCCGTACATAAAAGGAAGGGGGTTAAATCTTTCCGAAAAGAGCAGGGCGCCGCTCCCCTGAACGCCGAGCATGCCCTTATGCCCCGCAACGGCAAGGGCGTCTATGCCCGATTTGCGCATATTTATTGCCGTATGCCCGCAAGCCTGAGCGCCGTCGCAAACCAATATGCACTCCGGCGGCAAAATTTTGCGCACCGCGGAAATGTCGGGCGCGGTTCCCGTAACGTTTGATGCGAGAGTAATTACGGCGGCGCGCGGCGGCTTTCCGCCGCGCGCCGCGCTTTTAACAATTTTTAAAAGAGCATTCAAGTCTATATCCCCGCCGGCGTCCAAAGGCACATACTCCACCGCCGCTCCGCCCTTTTTGAGTTTTTCGAGGGGGCGTAAAACGGAATTGTGCTCGGCAACCGTCGTTATTATCGTGCCGTTTACGGGCAGGGAAAAAATTGCGATATTCAGGGCTTCGGTGCAATTCTTCGTAAAAACCACTCTTTCGGTGCCGTAGCCGCCGAAAAAATCGCTTAAAACGCTCCGCGTGGCAACCACCCGCTCCATGCAGGCGAGCGAAAGACTGTGACCGCTCCTGCCGGGGTTGGCGGGATGCTCCATAGCGGCTTTTGCCGCCGAAAGTACGCAGTCGGGCTTAAAACCGCCCGTGGCGGCGTTATCAAGATATATCATAAATTCTCCTTTCAACATAATATAATAGTATATTTTATACTACGGAAGGTCTTAAATATGACAGAGCAAATTGCCGTTTTCCGCTCGCGGACGCAGGCGATAGAGTGCAACGCCCGCCTGCGCGCGCACGGCGTGCCGTCGGCTTTGATAAATACGCCCAAAGAAGCGAATATCGGCTGCGGGCTTTCTATTAAATTTCCCCAAAATATGTTCCCGAGAGTGCGCTCGATTATTTTAAACGCGGGATTTTCGGCGTTTTACGGCTTTTTGAAGATTAAAAATTATTGAAAATAAGGCAAGTTTATGTTAAAATTTAAGTATGGAACAGCAGAAAGCTTTAAAAATTTTAAACGAACTTGCAAAATTATATCCCGGCGCGGCTCCCGCGCTTAAATTCCGTACCCCGTACGAACTGCTGGTGGCGGTGATCTTGTCGGCGCAATGCACCGACGAGCGCGTGAACAAGGTGACGGAAATTCTCTTTAAAAATTACAACACGCCGCAAAAAATGCTGGAACTTTCGCAGGAAGAACTTGAAAAATTTATATTCCCGTGCGGGTTTTACCATAATAAGGCGGCGCATATCCTTTCCGCTTCGCGGGATATAACCGAAAAATTCTGCGGCGAAGTGCCTGACGACCGCGAACAGCTGAAAACGCTTGCGGGAGTGGGGCAAAAAACGGCAAACGTGGTGTATGCCGTCGCGTTCGGCGGGGACGCCATTGCCGTGGATACGCACGTTTTCCGCGTTTCGAACCGTTTGGGACTTTCGCATGGGAACACGCCCGCAAAAGTGGAAAAGGATCTTAACGAAATTTTTCCCAAAAATATGTGGTCGAAAGCCCACCACTATTTAATTTATCACGGCAGACGGGTCTGCCACAGCCGCAAGCCCGACTGTACGGTTTGTGCGCTAAAAAACCTGTGCGAATACTTTAACGACAATAATCCATAAAATACAAAAAATCGGGCGGCAATTCCCTTGCCGCCCGATTTTTACATTTTACATAAACTTTGCCCGACGCTCCCGCCAACGGCGGGAGACGTAAGCCGAAGAATCCCCTTCTCCCTTTGTCATTCCGAACGAAGTGAAGAATCCCCCTTCTCCCTCTGTCATTCTGAACGAAGTGAAGAATCCCCTTGATGAAAAAGCGGAAGAAATTTTTACAATTGTTGCGCTCTTCGAAATTGCCTAAAGCAGACCACGGGGGGACGAGCGCGGATTTTTCAAAACAGCACAGTGCGCTGTTTTGCCGCGCGAGATGAGCGAGCGCATATGCAAGCGCGAGCGGTGCCCGAAAAAGGCGTTGCCCTTACGCCTTTTGAGAAATCTCGGTCAATCGCCCGCTTTGCGGGTCTCATATCCCTCGAAATGACATTGCTCGTAAGTTGCTTTGCAATTATTTTAGAAACCGCGGAGAAGCGAGTTTTTAAATAATTAACGGCGCAAGCAGGGTTCCCCTGCGCCAGCGCACCCCATTTGCGCATACCTGCGCCTGAGCGAGGTGAATGCCCGCGATTATATTATTCGTGAGCGCTTAATTATCGCGGGCAGAGGGCGAGTAGCCCTCAAAATCACGAAAAATCGCAGTGCGCGTCCGCACTGCGATTTTTGTGAACTGTTTACGGAGTGAGAAACCGCGGAGAAGCGAGTTTTTAAAATAATTAACGGCGCAAGCAGGGTTCCCCTGCGCCAGCGCACCCCATTTGCGCATACCTGCGCCTGAGCGGTGGGAATTTGCGCCATTAAATTATTGTGGGCGCTTAAAATGGCGCAAAGGGCGGCAGAGCCGCCAAAAATCACGAAAACCGCAGGCACGGCTTGCCTGCGGTTTTCGTGAACTTGTCTTACGACGCTTATCCACGGTTTTCGGGAGTTAAAAATGGCGCAGGCTTCAAGGAAGCCTGCGCCAAATTTTTTATTGGAATTAAAGAACCTTAACGATAGTACCGGAACCAACCGTTCTGCCGCCCTCGCGGATAGCGAAACGAAGTTTCTCTTCTACCGCAACGGGTTTGATAAGTTCTACGGTGATTTCGACGTTATCGCCGGGCATAACCATTTCTGTGCCTGCGGGAAGGTCGATAGAACCGGTAACGTCGGTAGTTCTGATAAAGAACTGGGGACGATAGTGGTTGAAGAAAGGAGTATGACGTCCGCCTTCTTCCGCTTTAAGTACGTATACCTGAGCGGTGAATTTGGTAGCCGTTTTAACGGTGCCGGGCTTTGCGAGAACCTGACCCTTTTCAATGCCCTTTCTGTCAATGCCGCGGAGAAGCGCGCCGATATTGAAGCCCGCAATCGCTTCGTCAACGCTCTTGTGGAACATTTCGAGACCGGTAATAACCGTGCCTACGGGCTTGTCGATAAGTCCTACGATTTCGGCTGGATCGCCTACGTGCGCCTTACCGCGCTCTACTCTGCCCGTTGCAACGGTGCCGCGTCCGGAAATTGTGAATACGTCCTCGACGGGAAGAAGGAAGGGTTTATCCGTATCTCTTTCGGGAGTGGGGATATACTTGTCTATCGTATCCATGAGGTCGAGAATGCATTTGCACTCGGGAGCTGCAAGAATCTGTTCGTTGGAAAGATTGGGATTGGAAGCAACTTCCAAAGCCTTTAAAGCCGAACCCTTGATGATGGGGATCTCGTCGCCGGGGAAGTCATAGCCCGAAAGAGTATCCCTGATTTCCATTTCAACGAGCTCGAGAAGTTCGGGGTCGTCCATCTGGTCGATCTTGTTGAGGAATACAACGATATAGGGAACGCCTACCTGACGAGCAAGAAGGATGTGCTCCTTTGTCTGGGGCATGGGACCGTCGGTTGCCGCAACTACGAGGATTGCGCCGTCCATCTGAGCCGCACCCGTAATCATGTTCTTTACATAGTCTGCGTGTCCCGGGCAGTCTACGTGCGCATAGTGGCGCTTGTCTGTCTGATATTCGACGTGAGCGGTGTTTATTGTTATACCGCGCGCCTTTTCTTCGGGCGCCTTATCGATTTCGTCGTATCTCATTTTTGCTGCCTGACCCTTGCATGCCATAACCATTGTGATAGCTGCGGTCAGAGTGGTTTTGCCGTGGTCAACGTGGCCTATAGTGCCTATGTTAACGTGAGGCTTACTGTTGTCGTATTTAGCCTTTGCCATTTTTAATCTCCTTACAAATGTTTTTTATTTAATGATAACTTCCGCCTTGCGGCGTCGCAGCTATCGCGATGCCTGTTTTGGCTTTTCTCATTATATCTTATATTTTCAAAAAACACAACCGATTTAAACCATTTTATTAAAATTGTTTGTCAAATCGTGGGATTTTCGGTTTAAAATCAGTCTTTCTTTGCCTTAGCCCTTTCGCCGATCACCTTTTCGGCAACCGATTTGGGCACTTCGGCATAGTGGTCGAACTGCATTGTGAACTGTCCGCGGCCCTGCGTCCTCGAACGCAAGTCGGTTGCATAGCCGAACATTTCCGAAAGAGGAACTTCGGCGTCTACTACCTTTGCGCCCGCCCTGTCGTCGGTGGAGACGATGGTGCCGCGGCGCGCCGTAACGTTGCCCATTATATCGCCGAAATAGTCGTCGGGAGTGATGATTTCGACTTTCATTATGGGTTCCAAAAGCACGGGGTTGGCTTTTGCCATACCGTCTTTGAACGCCATGGAGCCCGCGATCTGGAACGCCATTTCGGAGGAGTCGACTTCGTGGAAACTTCCGTCGTAAACCTGAATTTTGAAGTCAACCACTTCGTAACCCGCCAAAATACCCGTTTTGGATGCGCCGCGTATGCCCTTATCTATAGCGGGGATAAATTCTTTGGGAATAGAACCGCCCACGGTCAGATCCTCAAAGGTATAGCCCGCGCCCGGCTCGGCGGGAATCATATGCAGTTTGCAGTGTCCGTATTGACCTTTGCCGCCCGACTGTCTCTTGTAAAGCCCTTCGCAATCGACGGCTTTTTTGATGGTCTCGCGGTAGGCAACCTGCGGCTTGCCGACGTTGGCTTCAACCTTGAACTCGCGTAAAAGCCTGTCCACTATAATGTCGAGGTGAAGTTCGCCCATGCCGGCTATTATAGTTTGACCCGTCTCCTGGTCGGTGTAGGTCTTGAACGTGGGATCCTCTTCGGCGAGCTTTACGAGCGCCATGGTCATTTTGTCCTGACCCGCGCGGGTTTTGGGCTCTATAGAAAGCTGTATAACGGGCTCTGCGAAGGTCATCTGTTCCAGAACTATGGGATGATCTTCGTCGCAAAGAGTGTCGCCCGTGGTGGTGTCTTTAAGACCGACTATCGCGCAGATATCGCCCGAATATACCTTGTCTATTTCGGTACGGGTGTTGGCATGCATCTGTACGAGACGGCCTACTCTCTCCTTTTTGCCCTTTGTGGAGTTGTAAACGTACGAACCCGAACTCAATACGCCCGAATACGCCCTGAAATATGCAAGACGTCCGACGAACGGGTCGGTCGCAATTTTGAACGCAAGTCCCGCAAAGGGCTCGTCGTCCGAAGTCTTTCTCACTTCTTCCTTGTTTGTTTCGGGGTTAATGCCCGTTACGTGGTCTACGTCCACGGGCGAAGGAAGAAAGTCTATAACCGCGTCCAAAAGCATTTGAACGCCCTTGTTTTTATAGGACGAACCGCACAAAACGGGCGTACATTTCATGGCAATGGTAGCCGCGCGCAAACCCTTCCTGATTTCGTCGGGGGTAAGCTCCATGGTTTCGAGGAACTTTTCCATAAGTTCGTCGTCGCCTTCGGCAGCCGCTTCCATTATCTTCATGTGCGCTTCTTCGGCTGCGGCGCGCATGTCTGCGGGAATTTCGTCCCTGTGATATTGCTTGCCGTCGTCCGAATCGTAAATTTCGGCGTCCATTTCGATAAGATCGACAATGCCCTTAAACGTGGCTTCCTTGCCGATGGGGAACTCGATGGGTATGGGATTGGCGTTGAGCCGCTCTCTCATCATCCTTACGGCGCGCTCGAAATCTGCGCCGTTTATATCCATTTTGTTGACGTACGCTATGCGGGGCACCTTGTACTTGTCCGCCTGACGCCATACGGTTTCGGACTGGGGTTCAACGCCGCCTTTCGCACAGAAAGTGGCGATCGCACCGTCGAGAACGCGCAAGCTTCTTTCCACTTCAACGGTGAAGTCAACGTGTCCCGGGGTATCGATAATGTTGATCCTGCATTCGTCCTGTTTGGTCTTGCCGGACCTTATCCAATGGCAGGTGGTAGCGGCGGAAGTTATGGTTATGCCTCTCTCCTGCTCCTGCTCCATCCAGTCCATTGTAGCGGCGCCGTCATGCACCTCGCCGATCTTGTGCGTTCTGCCCGTGTAGTACAGTATGCGCTCGGTAGTGGTGGTCTTGCCAGCGTCTATGTGCGCCATAATGCCTATATTTCTTGTATGCACCAAATCGTATTCTCTTGCCATAAACTACCTCTGATTAAAAACGGAAGTGCGCAAACGCCTTGTTTGCCTCCGCCATCCTGTGCGTATCTTCCTTCTTCTTTACCGCACCGCCCGTGTTGTTGTATGCGTCCATGAGTTCTGCGGCAAGTTTTTGAGCCATATCTCTTTCGCTGCGTTTTCTTGTGCTTATAACAAGCCAACGGATCGCAAGCGTCTGGCGCCTTTCGGGTCTGATTTCCATAGGCACCTGATAGTTAGCGCCGCCGACGCGCCTTGCTTTTACTTCGAGAACGGGCATTATGTTGTTCATAGCCTGCTCGAAGATTTCCATAGCGTCTTTGCCGAGCTTTGCGCTCATTGCTTCGAAAGCGTCGTAAACGATAGCCTGTGCCGTTCCGCGCTTTCCGTCGTACATAATCTGGTTGATAAGTTTGGTTACAACCTTTGAATTATACACGGGATCGGGTAAAACGTCCCTTTTGGGGACTCCGCCTCTTCTGGGCATAATTTTAAACCTCCATAATTAAATAGGTTCACAAAAATTGCAATCAAGCCGTGCTTGCAATTTTTCGTGAGTTTGAGAGGTTCCACCTCTCTTGCCGCCATTTTTAAGCGCCCACATATTATATAATGGCGGCAATTCACACCGCTGAGGCGCAGGTATGCGCAAATCGGGTGCGCGGCGCAAAAACGTGGTTTTGCTTGCGCCGTTATTTGTTTATATAGCGAAAGCCCTCAGTAGCGGGGCTTTGCGCGAGAGCGCTGTTGCCATAAAAATGTTTGACGGGTAAAATAAATCACCCTATCTCTTTTTCGGCGTTTTTATAAGTTTGTTCACAAAAATTGCAATTACTTACAATTTAAGTGAGGGTGTTTTAAGGGTGTGAAACCTTAAATAAGCTATTGCACACCGCAATGTTTGCGGGGCAAACCTTCTCCGCCTTTCGGCGAATACTGCCTACTTTTATCGGTTAAAGGGTATATATTCCGAGAATAAGTAGGAAAATTGATATATTTATTTCACAAAAATCTCGGCAAACCGTGCCTGCGATTTTGCGCGAGGTTGCTGCCGTCGTAAAAGCTTAACGGGTGAAATGAATCCCCCCCTGCCTTTTTTCGGCTTTCATTATTTGAGAAATAGTTGGACAAGCGGAAAACTGCGGAGAAGCGGTTATGCAAGGAGTGCGAGGATAACCCGAAGGAGCGTACAAAGAAGTACGTGACTGAGGGTTGCCGCAGCACGACACAGCAGAACGACGCTTATATACAGTTTTCGGAAGTGAAACCGCGGAGAAGCGAGTTATGCAAGGAGGGCGAGGATAACCCAAAGGAGCTTACACAGACGTAAGTGACTGAGGGTTGCCGCAGCACGACACAGCAGAACGACGCTTATACGCGGTTTAAGGGAGCTAATTACTTTTTGGGGCGCTTAGCACCATACCTCGAACGCGCTTGCATACGTTTGGAAACGCCCGCCGTATCCAACGCACCACGGATAATGTGGTAACGCACACCGGGCAAATCCTTAACTCTTCCGCCACGGATGAGTACGGACGAGTGCTCCTGCAAGTTATGACCTTCACCGGGAATGTAAACCGTACCTTCCTGCTTGTTGGTCAAACGAACCCTTGCTATCTTACGGATCGCGGAGTTGGGCTTTTTGGGAGTGGTCGTCGTAACCGACAGGCATACGCCGCGTTTTTGGGGACAGTTGTCCAAAATAGGCGACTTGCTCTTATAAACCTGTTTCTCTCTGCCGTTTCTTATAAGCTGGTTGATTGTAGGCATATCTTTCCTCCTTATTTTACTCGGGAAACCCCTGTGGAATATATTACCCCTGCCGCGTACCCTTAAAGCGGAGGGAGAATAAGCGATATATATTTTTTCTATTTCGCGAAAATCTCGGGCAAGCCGTGCCTGCGATTTTGCGCGATTTTTGGCGGCTCTTCTCTTCTTGTCATTCTGAACGAAGTGAAGAATCCCTACGACGAGAAAGCGAAAGAAATTTTATGAAGTGTTTCCCCTCTTCGTAATTGCTTTGAGGAGACCACCATAGGATTCTCTCGCTCAATCGCCCGTTTCGCGGGTCTCATATCCCTCGAAATGACACTCCCGTAATGGGCTTTGCCTATTATTCAGAAACAATCCTATCGGTCTGTTTTTAAACGGGGTTGCGCAAAAAACAATCCACCACGATAATGTGTACAAAGTATTCTAACAAAATAAACTTCAATTGTCAAACAAATTTTCAAACTTTTTCCAAAAGTCGCGCAATTCGGATTTTATGCCAATTTGCGACAATTCCCGCGCTTGACAAATGGATTTTACAGGCTTAAAATTTAATAAAAAAATCAAAGGAGTACTGCTATGAAAAAGAATTTGGGAGTAAAGCCCTATCTCTTCCCCATGCCCACATATATGATAGGCACTTATAACGAGGACGGATCTACGGACGAAATGATGATGGCGTGGGGCGGGATATGCGACGAGAATATGGTTGCGTTGAATTTGAGCGCAGACCATAAAACGGTGGCAAACCTGAGGGCGCGCAAGGCGTTTACGCTTGCCGTTCCTGGGTACGATACGGTAAAAGAGAGCGACTATTTGGGCATAATTTCGGGCAACGACGACAAGGATAAATTTAAAAAGACGGGTCTGCACTCGGTAAAAAGCAAGATTGTGGACGCGCCCGTAATCGAGGAATATCCCCTCACCCTCGAGTGCACGGTAGTTGAATTCCAGCAACAGCCCTACGGATTGAGAATTTTGGGCAGGATAGAAAACGTACTTGCGGACGAAAAGGTGCTGGATGCCAAAGGCGCGGTGGACGCGGAAAAGCTGAACGCCTTTGTGTTCGACCAAATAAAGTACGGATATTATGCGATTGGCAAAAAAGTGGGCACTGCCTGGAACAGCGGCAAGGAATTTATTAAAAAGTAAATTTTAAAAAAGTTTAATTATAAAAATGCGGGCGACGCCCGCATTTTTACTTTGCCGAAAAAAAGAAAAGCCGCCGCGAGTTCCTCGCGGCGGCGGTCATAAAAATCAGCCGTTGTAAACCTTAAATTTATCCATATAAGGCACTTTGGTGCAAATTATGGCTTCCAGCTCACCTTCGCCGACCTCGTTGCCATTTAAATCGTAATCGGTATATTTAAAGGTGTAAACATCCGCTTCGCTAACAAGCCCCAAAACAGTAAAGTCTGTTAAACCCGTAACATTACTAAGATAGGTGCTTCCACTGAACTTGTAGGGTTTATCAAAAGTATACAACGCGGTGTAATCGCAAACCGTCGGTTCATCAGTCTCCTCGGCGTCAGGCAAACCGAGGTTTTTGCGTATAAGCCTGAAACCTTCGATATTTATCGCTTTATCGATAAATAAAGTGCCTTCCACAAACGTAAAATCCTTTTCTGTAAAACCCGTTATTGCCACACCCGAAGTACACGGAAGCGTTTCCGCCATCAGTTCGTATTTTTCTACGTGTTCGGGCGTTTCGCTTTCAAGTTCGATAACCCGATAGCAGTTTGAGTATTTATACCAATTGTCACCCTCAGGCTCAAAGCCGCTGTTACAGCCGACCGCCGCAACAGTGCATGCCGCAACCGACAATGAACATATAGCTGTAAATAATTTAATAAATTTTTTCATACGAACACCTCCGCAAAAATTTATTAATCATGGTACATTATAATCAAAAATTCGCATTTGTCAATACCCTCCAAAAAATTTTTTTACCCATGAATTGCCAGTTTTTCCCTGTAATTCTGCGAGAGGGCTTTGCCCGACGCTCTCGCCAACGGCGGGAACGCAGTGAAGAATCTTCCTCTTCTCCCTGTCATTCTGCGCGAGGGCACTGCCCGACGCTCTCGCCAACGGCGGGAACGCAGTGAAGAATCCCCCTCTTCTCCCTGTCATTCTGAGGCGAAGCCGAAGAATCCCCCCGATGAGAAAGCGGCTGTCATAAAATTGTAATGGGTTGGCGCATCTAACTTATTCCCAATAGTGTATTTATAGTTTCGCTTCTGTAAGTTAAGCTATCCATTACGTGATCAAAATAGTCGGAAAATCCCAAAAATGCTGCGGTAGCGTCGCTATGCCAAATTATCATATCTTTTTCGGCAACTTCAGCTATAACATTTTTATAGTTTTTAATATTTTCTATTGTATTTAATAAGACGGGAAGTATTTCTTCCCAACGACTTACCACTTCCGACTGAAACCAATCTTTTTCAAGCATATGCATAAACCAATTATAAGAGGAGAGCCATTGCTTGGAATGGCTTTGTCCCATAAAATTTTCAGATACCAAAACAGGTCCTCCGCAAGACCAGTCAAAATCCCATATAGGTCCCATTTTAAGTTTCCCGTCGGTTGTTTTGCTCATATATATGGATTTCCAGTTAATCTCCCCGTTCTCCATAAATTCCTGAACCAGATAGTAATCTATAAATGTTGAAATATCGACATATTGCTCAAAAGTTTCACGTGTCGTCTCTTTATCCCAACAAATGTTGTTGACAGTAGTTATATAATCCTTAATCATATTGAATTGTTCGATAGTATAATCATATCCATCGTCAAATTCGGGATATTTTACATTGAATAACTGGTGTGTGCCGTCCGGATTCTCTATTTTAAACCATACTTCGTTTTCTTTGCCTTCCTGGTCGGAGTATTCGTCAAGTTCAACCAAAAACGGGGGAGTAGTATCCGGGCTGCCGCTTGCAAAAAAATCTTCGTCCTCTACGTCTGTGCGACCTGTTTTTTCATCAACTTGATCGGTTAGCAAGTACAAGCCTTGATATATGCCGTTAAGATACAGCTCGATATGTTTTGCATTTGGAACGAATACATCCGTATCCAAAGAACGAGCACAAGCAAATGCAGTATAATCTTTGATATATGAATAGTCTAAATACATTGCAAGCAATACCCAACTCTTATTCTTTTGCAAACCAAACATACTTTGCTTAGAGTCAAATTTGATACGGTAAGGTTTTTTAGGCAACCCCATTGTGCTGTTCCCCCTTAAACGTACGCCGGCAGTCAGTTCTTCAAAATCATATTCACCGGCATTTTCCAAAGTTACGGAACAAGAAACGTAATTTTCCTTATCGTTGATTGCCGCGCCCGAAGTATCTATGCTTATGACAGGCAATCTCCCAAAATCCTTTTTGAATTCCGCTACAAGAACTTTGCCCGCGTTCTCCCTTCCGTCAAACCGTGCCGCGGTTGTAACGCCGTCGCTCCACTTTTCGAATACATATCCAGGCGCGGGATATACGCATATTCCCGCCATCCCGTTATATTCCACCGTAAAGCTTTCGGGCTCGGAAATATTCGAACATGCGACAAAGTCGTTTACAGTGTAGGTAATATTCCAATATTCTCTAACGAAACAGGCAACAAATGTAAGGTCGCAATCGGTTATCGTATCGGTGCGTTTGGGATTAGTGTTACCGTCGCTCCATTTATCAAACACAAAGCCATTTTCGGGTATGGCTTTTACAAGCGAGCCGGCGTTACCGGAAATTACGCGCTGTTCGCATTCGCCCGCTATTACGCCGCCCGCAGAAACAAGATAATTCAGAGAATACTCTTTAACTTTTTCCTCTTCTGCGCAAGCCGATATAAAAACACAACAAAAGGTCAAAACAATAAAAATAAATACGGCACTCGGCAAAACAATTTTTTTAATATTATTATTCATATAAATTCTCCTTTGCATAAACCTTGAAAATAAGGCAATAAAATATAAACCGTAATTTTTACGGTTACATGTTGATATTGTAACCGAAATTTTTACGGTTGTCAAACATTTCCCGTAGAAACTACGGTAAAATAAATTTGTGGAGAATTTCGGAAAAAAATTAAAAGAACTGCGCAAAGAGCGTGGGCTTACGCAAAAAGAACTGGCGGCGGCGCTTGACACCACTGACGACAGTATTTTTTCTTGGGAAAACGGAAGAAGCCAGCCTTCGATAGAATTTATACGCAAAATCTGTATTTATTTTGAGATTTCTTCCGACTTTATGTTAGGGTTGGAAGAATAAAATCGCGGCGTTTGCAAACGCCGCGATTTTATATTAACGGGTTACATACTATCTTTAAGAAATGCGCCCGCGCGGAACGCGCGGGCGCATTGCATTTTATAATAGCAATTATGAAGTTGGAAACCGCGGAGAAGCGAGTTATGCAAGGAAAGCAAGCGACGACCGCAGCGAGTGTACATAGAAGTACACGAACAAGGCGGAGCGTAGCTTGACACAGCAGAACGACGCTTATACGCGGTTTACGGCAGTTAAGCAAGTGAAATTTTGTCCGCCACACTCCTTATAAATATCCCGCGGCGCACTCCCTCTTCCACGCAGGACAAAACCATGTTCTGCATTTTATCGGTTGCGCGCGGCACACGGAATTCCTTTAACACGGCGGGCACGAGCTCGTCGAGATACATGCTAACTTTGTTCAAAAGCATTCCGCGCACTACGGAAATTATGTCGTAAGGGGTATAGTCGGTCTCCTGCGTACGCACGGGCGCGCCCTCTTCTTCGACGCGGTAACGGTCGAACGATATAAAGCGTTCGGACTTGCAATAATAAACGTTGCCCAACATTTCGCGGCTTAAAAACCCGCATTTATCTATGAGCGCGCGCAGCTTGCTTTCGAGCTTGACGCCGTACTTTGTAATGCCGAACGCCGACAGTGCGCGCTTTATCAAAAACTGTGCGGAAACGGGCTCTTCCGCCGCAACCACGGCTTTAAGCACCTTTGTCACCTCGCCGTCCGCCGCGCCCGAAAGAATTTCGGCGGAATCCAGAGGCTTTACGTCGAATTTGGCGTACCTGTAACGGCGTTTAAAGGATATTCCGCCCTTTATGTCGGCGGCGGTAAGTTTGTCGAGGAATTCCTTTATCTTTTTGATTTCACGCTTAGGGTTATTGAAGAAGTTTACCGAATACAGCCTTATTACGTTCCAGTTGTTGCGCTTTAAGGTTTGCACCTGCATTACCGCGCGGTCCTTTACGGAAAATTGCCGCGTACCGTCGCAGAGCACCGCGAGGATATACTTGTGCGGGTCGGAAGGGTCGACGACGGCTACGTCTATTTTAAAGTCCGAAACGCCGACGTCGGCGCGGCAATCATAGCCGTAAGCCGACAGCTCTTCGGCAATATATTTGCCTATCCCGTCGCGGTTGACAATTACTTCGTCGCTCTTTACGGCGATATTCGCCCTGCCCTTTTCGGCAAATTCGAGGAAGGCCTTAAGCCCCGCCACCCCGCGCGAAGTAGTGCGCGACATATCTATCATGGAATAGCGCATGGACGAGAACACCACCATCTCTTCCCTTGCGCGGGAGACGGCGACGTTGAGGCGGCGCCAGCCGCCGAATTGGTTTAAAGGACCGAAGTTAAGGGATATTCTGCCCGCGCTATCAGGTCCGTAACATACCGAAAACAGTATCACGTCCCTCTCGTCGCCCTGAACGTTTTCGAGGTTTTTTACGAACAGCGGCTCTTCGCGCTCATAAGCCGCCTCTTCCAGCCCGTACTTTGCAATGGCTTTGGATAACAGCCTTTCTATATAGATCTGTTGCGGCATGGAGAAAGTGACTATGCCCATGCTCGAACGTCGCAGTTTGTTGTCGCGCAACCGCTTTATAACCTCGTCGACGAGCGCTTCGGCTTCGAGCTTGTTGCATTTGCCCGCGCCGCGGTCGTAAACGCCGTTTTCGATATATCTCAGTTTTACCCTGCTCTCCATTTCGTCGGGCGAGGGGAAAGTGCAGAGCCTCGAAGAATAGTAATTGATATTTGAAAAGGCAATAAGGCTTTCGTGTTTGGAGCGGTAGTGCCATATAAGGTGCTTTTCGGGTATGCCGAGGGCGAGGCAGTCGTCGAGAACGCTCTCCATGTCCTCCGTTTCGGGGGCTTCCTCGTCGGACGCCGAACCCGTGAAAAACGCCGTGGGGGGCATCTGTTTGGGGTCGCCCACTATAACCGCCGACTTAGCCCTTGCAAGCGACGGCACCGCCTCGCACGTGGGTATCTGCGAAGCTTCGTCGAAGATCACGGTGTCGAAGAATTCGGGGTCGGGCGGGAGATATTGCGAAACGGTGCCCGGGCTCATAAGCATGCAGGGCGCCGCCGCCTTTAAGAGGGCGGGAATACCCGCAAACAGCGTTCTTAGGTTCAGCCCGCGCAGGTTGCCCTTTGTCTGGCGCTGGAAAGCCATCAGCTCGAGCGCAAGCTGCCCTTCGGTTTCCTTTTCGGGCAGACGGGATATGAGCACGCTTCTTATCCGCTCGCGCGAGAGCGCGGCAAATTCTTCCAAAAGCCTTGAAAATTCCGCGGCGTTGCCGTCCGCAACGCTTGCCGAAAACGCCGCAAGCTCCTCGTCGGCGGGGATATTCGTCTGCACGAAGTTGCGGTAAACGTTTTTGCGGAAAGAGGACAGTATCTGCGCACCGCTTATTTTGCCGCGTTCCATGGCGTCGGTCATAAACGTCAGCCCGCAGGCGTTCAGCTTTGCGGCGGTGGCTTTGTAGCGGCACCAGGACGGCAGCATATCTATGTTGTCTATGAGCGCCGAACACTTTTCGGAATATATTTCAAAGATATCGGCGTCCTCGTACGCGGAAAGGGACGCGCCTATGGTTTTTAAATAATTCGCCGCGCTTGCCGTAAACGCGCGCGCCGCGCCCATATATCCCGCAGTCAAAGGCTTTAACGCCCCGCCCGCCGCCGAAGCGCATACGCTGTTGAACGAGTCGGCGTTATAATCCATAAACGTACGGGCGCACAGCGCGTGGAAATCGTACAGTGGCTTTAAAAATTCCGCCCTCTTCTTTTCGTTTATGCCGCCGAACCCCGTGAATTTTTCGGAGAGATTTGTGTTTTCCAGCAGCATTTTGCGGGCTTTTTCTATTTCGTTGGCGCGCTTTATCCATTCAAGCCCCTCTTTTTCGCCGAGCGGTTTGCGGGCGCAACGGTTTATGCGCTTGAAAACCTGCATGAGGGTATGCGACGCGGTGTAATTTTCTCCCCAATTATCGAGTTCGTCCTCTATTTCGGGCGCGAATTTTTCGATGTCGGGCAGAGTTTTGAAATTTTTAAGCCAATGCGAAACTTCGCTGTCGTACCGCAGGTTTGCGTTGTAGAAGCGGTAGAATTCCTCCCCGTCGCAGGAGAAGAATTCCTTTAACCCGTCCTCCTGCAGAATACGGGCTATGCGCACGGAATCTTCAAGCTTTTTAGGCGTGAATTTTGAAACTTTTTGGTTGAAGGTTTCGAGGAAGAGCCCCAGATAGTTTTTAAGATGCTTGAGTTCGGCGAGCACCACTTCGGCGGCGCACAAAACCGCGGTCTTGACCCCGCCGTCGCAGGAAGTCAGATTCACTTCCGAAAAGGGCGAGCGGTACACCCCGCCGCATTCGGCTGCCGCCGCCTGCGCGGTACCCAACATGTTTTCGTACTGTTCAAGCTTCTGCTTTGTGAGCCCGTCGTAAAAGGCGGTCTCTATGTCCATGAGTTCGGGCGCGGATTTGTTTTGGAGATATAATAATATCCCCTCGTACACCGAAACGCCCAAACGGCGCTTTTTGTGCAACGCGGCGAGCGGCGCGCCCAGCTTTGCGCGCACGTCTTTGATTTTTGCGGCGGTTTCGCCGAATTTTTCGCCGCCGTCCCCGCCCGCAAGCGAGAGGACGTCCTGTATATTTTTTACTATGCCCGCCTTGTCCGCGGGTTTGCCTGAGTGCAGTTCGAGGCAGAATTCACCTATCCCTATTTCGGACAGCCTCTTTTTTACCACCTGCAACGCCGCCTGCTTTTCGGCTACGAACAGCACTCTCTTGCCCTCGTACAGGGCGTTGGCTATCATGTTGGAAATAGTTTGGCTCTTTCCCGTGCCGGGGGGACCGTGCAGAACGAAAGTAGCGCCCCTCGCCGCTTCGGCGACTGCCGCATACTGCGCGCTGTCCGAGGGCAACGGCGTGAGAATTTCCGCGGGGTCGCCCGCGTCCTCGTCCGCGCCCGTAAGCTTGTTGCCCGCCAGCTTGTTGGCGTTGGTCAAAAGACTTTCGATGAGCGGATTTTTGCGGTATGTTTCCACGTTCTCCTTTACGTCCGCCCACATGGCGTAACGGGCGAAAGTGAACTGCGCGAGATACGCGTCCTCATACACGTTCCAGCCCTTTACGTCCGCCGTCTCCGCGCGGAAAACGGAAATTATTTCCGCAGGGGAAAGCCCGCTCCCTTCGAGCCCGCGCACGTCTATCCCGAATTCCTGTTTCAAAAATTCCAGAAGGGTGGTGTTAGGCTCGTAATTTTCCCCCGTTTCCAGCACGAACGAGCGGTTTTTCTGCCGCTTGAGATTTACTGGCAGCAAGGCGAGCGGCGCAAATTTTTCTTCCTTTTCGCCCTCCTTTTTCCATTTTAAAAATCCCGTGGCGAGATACAGGGTGCCGGTGCCCGCCTCTTCTTCGGCGGAGCGCGCCTTCCGCAAAAGGTTTTGCGCCGTTTCCGCAAGTCCTTCCCCGCCCGCGGCGGCAAAAAGCTTGCCCTCGTTCGCTTCCAGCGAAACTAATTCCGCCATGCCCTCTGAAATTGCGTCGCCGAAAGGTTTAAGGGTTATGTCGGGCTCGCCCGGGATAAGGGTAAACACGTGTTTCTTTTCGAGTTTTTCGTAAAAGGCGTTCAGCCCGCCCGTGACTATATGCAGGCTGTCGCGGCAACGGAAATTGAGCAGGTTGTTCTTTAAGGACAGGTCTAAAAGCCGCCTTTGCCAGCTCCTGTCCTTAGAGAGATTTTTATCCAGCTTATAGCGGTTGCTGTCCACCAGTTCGTCGGGCTTTTCGCTGTACGAAGCCCGCCTGTCGTCCAGAAGCTCGTACCCGTTGCCCGTCTTTACCTTTATGGGCAGGGGATAAATTCCGCCCATGCGGCAACGGCGTATATCGAGGCAAATTTCAAATTCGCCCTTTTGGAGGGCGGTGCAGATATGCCCCTCGCTTGTGGCGTAGCTCGCGTTTTTATGGGCGAACAGGTCGCCCGCGTCGAATACCGAAAGATTGTTTACGCCCGCCGCCATATATTTGGAGATGACGGGCATATCGTCCTGTACGGGCGAGGAAAAACAGCTTTCGTAAAGCCATACTCCCACGCCTACCGACTTTTTGCCCAATAAGATGACGGGATTTAATTTGGTGCTCTCCATACAGCCGGCGGCGAACACAGCGATCTGTAAAAGGGAGGCCTTTCTGTCGGCTACTATACCCGTGATTTCCCCCGCGCGGTTTACGGAAGAAATATCCCTGTCGTCCTCCCGCTCTATGTTCAGGTTGCGTATGGCGGAAAATACCGCGGCGGCGGCGCTCCTCACCGAGTTTTTATCGTTGGCATAGCCCGCGAATTCCGAAGAATAGCCCCAGGTCTTTAATTGCAATCCCGCTTCCGCAAGGATTTTGCGGCAATCGGCAAGACGGGGTCTTACGAACGCCGCAAGCATTTCGGGGTTGCCCGAAAGCCCCGACCAATAATCTATGGGCAGGGCGCAAACTTCGGCGCTGAGGGTGCAGATTACCGCCTTTTTGCAGACGACCTTAACTTCCACCAAACACTTTTCGGGTTCGGCAAGCCCCGCGAGGTACCCGGGGTTTAAAATATTCCCCGGCACTACTTCCACGCTGCTCGTGTGCGGAATTTCCTCTATTTCCACGGTTTTGGGCAATATCAGCCCCGTAGTGCCCGTTATTATGACCGTAAGCCCCTCTATCCCCGCGGCGTCGCGGTTGAAAATTTTAAAGGACGTGAAGAGCGGCAGTTTTAAAAAATAGTTGGCGTACGATACGTAATTAAGCAGCTCGCCCTCTATTTCTATGCATTCTGCGGGTTTTTTTGTTTTTGAGTTCATTTTCCACCTGTTAAGCGGCGTCCGCGCACCTGCGCGCGCCGTCCTTTAATTATTGACATTTTTATTGTGCTTTAAAGCAATTTATTCTCTCTCGACGGTGACTATAGGCTCCACTTTGCAAGCCCCGCGCACGGCGACGGCAACCTTTTCGCGTATCTCCCCGTCGGTATGCGGGCAGGAAAAGGGAATACCCGCGTCGAACGCAAGCTTTGTATCCACCCCGCGTATAAGCCTGAAATCGTGCAGTTCCAGCCCGTCCGCTATGCCCTCCGCCGCTTCTTTCGCCTTCTGTTCGAGACCGAGCGCCTCTTCGTCGGCAAGATCCACGGGGTCGAGGTGCACCGTAACGTTTACGCCAAACTTTTCTTCCGCCTCGTGTTCAAGACGGTCTATTTCGGCGTGGGCTTCGAGAGGAGACAAAGACGCGGGCATTTCGAGGTGCGCGGTTGCCGCGTAAATATCCTTGCCGAAGCAATAGACGCGCAGATCGTGTATGCCGAGCACGTGCTCCCCCGACGACAGCGCGACGCGGAGGGATTTTATGAGTTCGGGGTCGGGCGCCCTGCCTAAAAGTTCGCTCCCCGCCTTTTTTAAAATCGAGATGCCCTGCAGCGCTATAAGCAGGGCGACGGCAATCCCCGCCCAGCCGTCCGCGGGGAAACCGCAAAATTGCGACAACACCGCGCCGCCCGTAACGACGGCGGAAGAAATGCAGTCGCAAACGGCGTCCGCAGACGCGGCGGCAAGGGTTTCGGAGCGCAGTTTTTTGGACATTATCCCGTAAAATACCGACATGCCCCCCTTAACCGCCACGGATACCCCCGAAATTACAAATACCGCCATGCCCGGCAGCACGTAGTTGCCGCCCAAAATTTTTACGGCGGATTCCCTTAAAAGTTCCCAGGCGACGAACAGCACCATAAAGCCTATCACCATGGAAGCGATGTATTCGGCGCGGCGGTGCCCCGTGGGGTGCTCCTTGTCGGCGGGTTTAGCCGATATTTTAAAGGAGATCATAGACGCGGCGCTCCCGCCGCAGTCAGTAAAGTTGTTAAAGCCGTCCGCGGTGAGCGAAACTATCCCGGCGGTGACGCCGAAAAATATTTTAACGGCGGCAAGCGCCAGATTTAGCGCAATGCCCGCGGCGTTTACCGCTATGCCCGTACGGGCTCTTTTTTTATAATCCATAATAAATCAATATGCCGCAGCAAAAAAGCGGGTCACCTCAAAGGGGCAGGGTAACGGTAAACACCGCACCGCCGCCCGCGCGGTTTGCCGCCTCAATTTTTCCGCCCGACAGCTCGCATATCCTCTTGCAGATTGCAAGCCCCAGCCCGCTGCCTTCCTTGCCCTCCGCCGAACGCGCACGGTAGTATTTGTCAAAGATATGCGGCAACTCCTCCGCGGGTATTCCCACGCCCGTATCGGCAAATGCGGCTACGGCATAATCGCCCGATTTTTTTAGCGTAACTTCTATCTTCCCGCCTTCGGGCGTAAACTTTACGGCGTTGGACAAAAGATTTATCCATATCTGCCTTAGCATCACCCCGTCGCCCGTGGTTTTTAAAGGTTCGAGTTCGGAAGAAATTTCTATGTCCTTGCCGCTCCACTCCCTTTCGAGAAGTATTATGCAATCGTTTATTTCCGAATCGAGTTTTATAGGCTTTCTCTCGCCCAAAATGTGCTGGTTTTCTATTTTGGAAAGTATAAGGTTGTTGTCGGCAAGCCGTATAAGCCTGCCCGCCTCTTCGGAGATTATCCCCAACAGTTTTTTTTGCTCCTCTTCCGAAAGCCCGCCCTCCGCAAGCAGATTGGCAAAGCCCTGTATGGAAAACAGCGGAGTTTTTACCTCGTGCGAAAAATTGTGCACAAAATCTTCGCGCATGGATTTTACCGAACGCAGTTCTTTGGTCATGTTGTTGAAATTGACGTACACCTTTTTAAAAGTGCTGCGGCGGGAATACTTTATTTCCGTGCCGTAATCGCCCGAAGCCACGCGGTTTAAACTGTCGATGAGGGTTTGGGACTGCTGCACGAAATGATATAAAAAGACTACCGTAGCCACAGTGACGAGAAGGGCGAACGCGGTTAGCGCTATAAACGATATGCCGTACGCGTCAAAATCCTTGTCGTTGAAAATTATGTATAAAAACGCTATTGTTATGGAAGCCGCGGCGATAAGGATAATAAAGCTCAATATTCCCACGCCGAATAAAAACAGGTTGCGTTTTGTTCTCTTTTGCTCCGCGTCCTCTTTCATTTTTTTATCACCGCCTTATATCCCACGCCGCGTATGGTGCATATTTCAAACTCTTCAAATCCCTCAAACCTCTTTCTCAGCCTGTTTATGTGCGTGCGCACGGTGCTCTCGTCGCTCTCGGACGCATAGCCCCATACGCTGTCGAGGATATTTTCTTTGGTGAATATCTTGCCCGGATAGGACAACAGCAAAAACAGCAGCCTGAATTCCTTTGTGGGCAGTTCTTCCCTGTAACTTCCTTTGGAAACGGTGAAAGACGAGGCGTCCACCACAACTTCGCCCACGATAATTTTTCCCTCGTTGGAAATTTTATACCGCCTTAAAAGCGCATCTATGCGCCAGATGAGCTCTTCGAAATTTACTGGTTTGGTCATATAGTCGTCGCAACCCGCGGCAAAGCCCTTGCCCTTGTCCGCAAGGGTACTCTTAGCCGTCAGCATTATGACGGGGATGTCGTACCCGCGCGAACGCAGGGTCTCCACAAGCGAGTACCCGTCCGTGCCCGGCATCATTATGTCGGTTATCATAAGGTCGGTGCCGCCGCGCTCAAGCTCGTCAAGCGCCTGCCTGCCCCCCTCTGCCGTCGTCACGCTGTACCTGCCCCTCAAACGCATTTCGAGCAGAAGCCTTACGTTTTTGTCGTCCTCTACCACTAAAATGTTAGCCATATTTTTTTCACCGTATTATATTTTAATATAAAAATAAAGAAAAATCAAATTAAGTTTATATTCATTTTACAAAAGCGGATTATATTTCCGAATATAGAAGACAAGCGGGCGGAAAAAATGAAAATTGTTATTGTTATCGACCTCATCGACAATCTTACCAACGGCTCGGTCATGACGGCAAAACGTTTTGCCGACGGGCTCCGCGCAAGGGGGCACTCGGTCAAAATCGTCGCAATCGGCGCGGACGGCAAAGACGACGTGTGCGTAAAAGAGAGATATGTTCCCCTGCTCACGGAAGTTTCGGCGAAAAACCAGGTGAAATACGGCAAATTCGACCGCGAAAAAATCAAGGCGGCGTTCGAAGGCGCCGACCTCGTTCACTTTATTTTCCCGTTCAAATTCGAAAAGAAATGCAAATTGCTCGCGGACGAGATGGGTATACCCACGACCGCGGCTTTCCACGTGCAACCCGAAGATATAACTTTCAATATCCATATGGAAAAGCTGGGCTTTTTGAACAACTTTATTTACGGCATGTTCAGAAGGCGGTTTTATAAGCGGTTCAGAAGAATTCACTGCCCTTCCCGCTTCATTGCCGACCAGCTCGATTCCCACGGATATAAGGCAGAATTGTACGTTATTTCCAACGGATATGACAAGGACTTCCGCCCTGCCGGAACAAAGCCCGAAAACGGGAAGTTCGAAGTGGTTATGGTGGGCAGGCTCGCACCCGAAAAAAAGCAGAAAATTTTGATCTCCGCAGTGGCGAAATCGGAATTCAAGGATAAAATTCATTTAACTCTTTTAGGCAACGGTCCCTGCAAAAAGAAACTGCAAAAACAGGCAAAAAAACTGAACGTGGACTGCTCTTTCGACTTTTTGCCCAAAGACGAACTGATTAAAAAACTGCAATCGAGCGATTTATACGTGCATGCCTCCACCGTGGAGATAGAAGCCATTGCCTGCCTCGAAGCCATTGCCTGCGGACTTGTGCCCGTCATTTCGAATTCAAGCCTTTCCGCAACCCCGCAGTTCGCGCTGGACGAACGCTCGCTTTTCGAAAACGACAATGTCGACGAGCTTGCAAAAAAGATGGATTATTGGCTTAAAAACAAGGAAGAACGCTTAAAAGCGGGGGGCATTTACGCCGCCTTTGCAAAGAACTTTTCGCTTGACAATTCGCTGCAACTCGCCGAAAGGATGTTCATAGACGAAATTTACGACTGCCTTTCGGAACGCGGCGAAAAACCGAAAGAAGAACTCCTGCCCGAAGGCGCCGAATTGCAAATACAGCAAAATTGATTTTATTTATTTTATAGCAATTGGAAAAGCATCATAAAAAATGCGCCCGGGAAGGGTGTCTTTCATAGGGATTCTATGAATAAGCGGTTTGGCGGTTAGTCAGACCGCTTATTCTATTGTCCTTGTTACGCCGCGACATCCTCTTGCGCAAAGTCGGAAATCATTCCCACGCAGTTGTAGATGATTTCCACCGCCTGCGTCCGCTTGCCGCCGTCAATCTTTTCTTTCTCGTGTACGATAACCTTTTCTATAAAGTCCCGCACGATTTCGGGCGTAAGCTCCGTGATCTCCGTGTACTTCCGTACAATTCGCATGAAGCGCGTCACATTGTCGGATTGCTCCTTTGCTTTCATTAAGATTTCTTGCAATTCTCGGATGCGTGCAGTCAGCGTTTTCTGCTCTTCCTCGTATTCCTGTGATAGCTTGCGGAAACGTTCATCGGAGAGGTTGCCGTTCACCTTGTCCTCATAGAGATTTCGGATGATACGGTCAAGAGCCTGTACGCGCCGTTCGGCGTTCTCTTTCTCTTGTGCATACGCCGCAAGGAGTTTTCTGCTTTCTTTATCTGCGTTGCTTTGAAGCATAGAGAGGAATTCTTTTTCGTGTTCCTTCGCCATAGCGAATACCCGCTGTAAGTCTGCAAGCACGATACCCTCGATTGCCTCTACCGTTATTTGATGAGAACTACAGAGGCTCTTTTTCTTCTTGCGGTATGTGGAACAGTTGAAATACTCTTTTTGCTTCATCGTCGTGCAACGGCAGAGATACATTTTCTTCCCACAGTCGGCACAATACACAAGCCCCGAAAACACGCTCATTTCGCCCATATCCGTGGGGCGGCGTTTAGCGGCTCTTATCCTTTGAACAACGGCAAACGTTTCCTCGTCGATAATCGCTTCGTGTGTGTTCTCGAACGTTACCCATTCTTCGGGCGGTAGGTCGAGCTTCTTCTTACTCTTATACGATTTCTTCTTCGTTCGGAAGTTCACCGTGTGCCCGAGGTAAGCAGGATTGGACAGGATGCCCGCAATAGTTTTAGTAGACCATAGTTCTGGAAACTCCGTTTGAAGCGAAGTTGCGGGCAGACCGTATTTGCGGTTATGGATCGTCGGTGTGTCGATTTCTCGTTCCGTCAATATCCGCGCTATCTGCGTCGGACCGAAGCCCTTCATGCACAAGGCGAAGATTTCTTTGACGACTGCCGCGGCTTCCTCGTCCACAACCCATTTCTGCTTATCGGCTTCGTCCTTTTTGTAGCCATAGGGCGGGATCGTGCAGAGATGTTTGCCCGACATTCCCTTCGCTTTGAACACGGCGCGGATTTTCTTGCTTGTGTCTTTCGCGTACCACTCGTTGATAATATTGCGGAAGGGAGTGAAGTCATTGTCCACGTTGCTCTCGCTGTCCACACCGTCGTTAATGGCGATGAACCGAACGCCCGCATCAGGGAACGTGATTTCCGTATATAAGCCGACCTTTAAGTAGTCCCTACCCAAACGGCTCATATCCTTTACGATCACCGTCGTCACAAGTCCCGCATCTACGTCGCTCATCATCCTTTGGAAGTCGGGGCGGTTGAAGTTTGTGCCGCTATACCCGTCGTCCACATAGAATTGGGGGTTGGAAAAGCCTTTTTCGCTCGCGTACTTGCCGAGAATTGCTTTTTGATTTACGATACTGTTGCTGTCGCCCTCGTTCTCGTCGTCCCTCGAAAGACGGCAGTAGAGGGCAGTTATTTTCTCACCTCCGAGATAAGATTGGTTATTTGATGCCGAATAATGCCTTTTCATAGAATTTCTCCTTTGGAATGACATTCTTCGAGCGAGTCCCGTATCATGGCTCTTTCGAGTTTTTTCCATATTGTTTCTTTTGCTATGTTGCTTTCTTTTACGATTATTTTGTAAATCGTGTCTTTGATTTGCTTCTTGTAACTGAATTCCTTTTTGTTCAAGTATTCTTATTCGAGCGCTTGGAATATCCCTCGCCCTTATAGCGCTGAATACTA
>CANQNO010000017.1 GCA_947625245.1 uncultured Clostridia bacterium | reverse complement strand
GGTAACGGTTCGCTGACGCAATATAAAAAAGAGTTGAAAGAACTAACCGAAAAGTGCGAAGACCTTAGAAGAAAGAGGCGGGAAAACCCCGAGGACAACGAACTTTATTCGCAATTTTACAAGGCGTCAAGCAGGAAAGCCGAGCTTGAAAAGAGCATAAGAGAGACCGAAAAATCGATACTCGAAATGACGAGGGTAATGACCGAAAACACAGACCGCGGCAACCTTTCACCACGTCAGGCGGCGGCTTACCGCGCATTGGAACAGGGCGACTATTCCCTTGCGCTTGAAATACTCGATTTCGACGAAATTATGTCCGACCTATCCCACAACGAGGATATGACCGAGGGATATATCGAACGTATTCAGATTAATATAAACGAGCTTTTGCAGCGTATAGAAGTTTTAAAAGCAGACGGCATAGACAAAGATGAGGCAACGGAGATAAAAAGTATTTACCAAACTATTTATGAGCGGATAAACAAATTTAATCTCGATAAATCGCCGCTTTGTGATTACGCCTCATTTTTATATGACCAAAACGACTACAAATCCGCACTGACGGTAGCCACTAAACTGCAATATTATTATTCCGACCCGGAATGTGTTGTTGAAGAATATGATAAAGCCAAACTTTTTAATCTTTTCGGCATAATTTACAATAAGCAAAATAATTTTAAAGAAGCCGAAGAAAGTCATTTGGCGGCATTGGAAATCCGTAAGCGTTTAGCCGCGAAAAATCCTTCGGCATACGAACCGAATTTGGCAATGAGCTACAATAACCTCGGTAACCTGTACGGTGATACAAATCGCTATAAAGAAGCCGAAGAATGCCATTTAGAGGCATTGGAAATCCGTAAGCGTTTAGCCGCGAAAAATCCTTCGGCATACGAACCGAATTTGGCAATGAGCTACAATAACCTCGGTAACCTGTACGGTGATACAAATCGCTATAAAGAAGCCGAAGAAAATTATTTAGCGGCATTGGAAATCCGTAAGCGTTTAGCCGCGAAAAATCCCGCGGCATATGAACCGGATTTGGCAACTAGCTACAACAACCTCGGAATTCTGTACGGTGATACAAATCGCTATAAAGAAGCCGAAGAAAATTACAAAGCGGCATACGATATTGCTAAAAAATATCCCAATAATACTAATTGTCAGCAAATTTGCGAAACACTGAAAGATATGTTTGAAGATTAAAACAGTAAACAATGTCCCTTGCAGAAGGAAAATTCTACTATAAAAATTATTGGTTAAACAAATGAATATTGTTATAATTTTTTGTCTTATATATATGTTTGCCCTTGTTGCGGCATTTGTTTTTCAAATGGTTAAGGGTTCACGCAAGGAGCGGCTGAAAAGGTTAAAAAGCTTTAAACGCGGTAAATTCGCGCTCATTTACTTTGCCGCAATTCCGCTGTTTTTTATTGCATATAGGTTTAACGGGCAAACTATTGACGGTGCGGTATGGCTGTCTATCCGCTCTTGCATCGAAATTGTAGTTTTAAAATTCGACTATGCCACCGTTGCGCCGCTTATTTCAGTAAATCTTCTTTTCCATATAGCTATAGAGTTGCTTTATTCGCTGATAATACTCAATACGCTTGTATTGACCGCTTCCGTATGCGGACAAGCGTTTATAAATTATATTTCTCTTATTTATGCCGAAAAAATTTGCAAAAAGACTGTTGCGGTTATCGGTTCGGACGCGAACACGCTCGATATACTCTCGACAGTTCCAAAGGGCTCGAAGAAAATTCTGATTTGTCATAAAGATTCCGATATGCGCGACGCAGCGTTTGCAAAAAAAGCTGCATACAGACAATTGCGCAACGACGAAGATTTCGGCGAGCTTCTTAAAAAGCTTTTCGGCAACTTTTCCAAAAAGAAAGTTTCCGTTATTTTAAACCTTGAAGACGACTCTAAAAGCCTATTGTACATAAAGCAAATCTGCCACCTGATAGAGTCGGAAAAACTTACAGACCTTCCTATAACAGAAGATAAAGGTCTTTTTGTCTATGTGTTCGGCGCGAGATCCAACGAAGCGCTTTTCAGCCATTACGTTGAGGCATCAAAGGGAATTATTCACTTTATAAACCGTCACAAACAGATTTCGATGAACTTTATCGAAAACTATCCTCTGACACAATTTATGAGCGAACGTGAAATAGACTATTCCACGGCAACTATCCGCGATGGAATCGATTTAAACGTATTCATGATAGGATTCGGCAAACTCAATGAAAGTTTGTTTTTGGATTCGGTTTCCAACAACCAATTCCTCACATTAAGAGATGGAAAGCTCGTGCATAAACCCGTAAAATATCATATTTACGACCGTTATTATCCCCAGGGAAAATTTGCAGCCGATGATAACGTACTCAGCGGAAATTTACACCACAGCTATACGCGTTACCAAAAATTTTTGGAACATTACATAGGACGGGAAAACGAGTTTTTAGAACTCCCCGCTATGCCGGCACAAATTGAAAAACACGCTTTGGAGATATCTCACCCCACTTTCTACTCTTCCCTTCAACAAGAACTTACTAACAGCAATTCTTATAACTACATTATAGTATCTTACGGTTCGGATGCGGAAAACATAGAACTTGCCGAGAAATTGCAACAAAAACTTAAAGAGTGGGATGTCTGTTCTCCCGTCAAAATATTTGTTAAAGTGCGTGATGAGAAATTGACAAAAGAACTTAATGGGGATTTTGATTCTGTCATAATATTCGGTTCGAACAGTAACTGCGTATATAACGCAGAAACTATTATGCACGAAAAAACAGAACATATGGCGCGGCAAAGACATTTGCTTTACGCTGCGGAATATGAAGTAAAGAAAAACGGTCGTGCCGCAAACACCGTGATCAACGATGACAGCATAAAAAAGAGTGCAAGGGATAAATGGTATTCTTACAAGCAGTTCCAAAGAGAATCAAATATTTATGCCTGCCTGAGTATACGTTTGAAATTGCAACTCTGCGGTTATGATTACAGCGTTGACGGAGTAGACTGCTCCGACGAATTTATTATCCGGTATGAGCAGAGAGACAAACGTACTCCCTCTGTATATACTCTCGACAGCAAGCCTATATGGCAGTACTCTAACGAGGAACAATTCCGTAAATCTCTTAGGTGGGCATTTGCCGTTCAGGAACACTGCCGTTGGTGTGCCAATATGATAGCAAACGGGCTGATTCCTTGCAGCAAAGACGAGTTGGCTTTGAATAAAGACGAACTTTTGGCAAGGCGCAAACACGGCAATCTTACGACAATGAAAGGGCTTGTTGAATTCAGAAAAATTGTTGCGGCGAAAAAGGGAGAAAATGAAGAAGAAAGCGACGTTATCCGCTACGATTACCAACTTATGGACGATATAGTCTGGTTGCTACATAAGTGCGGATATAAATTGCAAAAGAAAAAGGAGGTCAAATATGAACATTGATGTATTTATAAGCTACGAGCACAAATCAAAATCCATTGCAGATTCTATCGTATCTTCCTTTGAGAAAGATAAAATCAGGTGCTGGTACGCACCTCGGGATGTTATAGGCGATTATGCAACGAGCATTGTTGAAGCAATTGAAAGCACATCTGTATTTATTTTGATATTAAGCGGCGATTCTTCTAACTCTCCCCATGTTCTTAACGAAGTCGAAATGGCCTATAAGAAAAATATTGAACAATCTCAGGCAATAACCATCATACCGTTCAGAGTCTCCAATGACGAACTTTCTCGCGCCATGGAGTATTATATAAAGCGTATGCATTGGATTGACGCAACGACTAATAGCCTGGAAGCGGCGATTACAGATTTAAAAAAGAAAGTAAAAAGAGTTCTTGGCATTCAGGAAGAAGTAACTGAAATCAAGGCTAACGAAAGGATCGAGAATAAATACTTTACTTCCGACGATACAAAAGAAATACGCAGGCTTCAAATACAGGAAACAGCTCTTCGGGCTTTTGATGGCGATATTTATTTAAAAGCTTCAGATGGTTTTGAAACTGTAAATGCATTGGATTTAGGAAGCAATTTCGGTAAAAATTTTTTCGACCGCTTTTCTCAAATTAAAAATCTGAAAACTGCGGTTGGAATCGAATATGATGCAGGCGCCGTTGAATATGCGAACCAAAAATACGGCTCACAAAAGTTCAAATTTTATCAGTGCGACGTCGAATCGGAACAATTCACCGAAGTATTGAACCAAATTTGTGAAGAACTATCTGTTGAAAATTTTCAAATCATCAATATTTCAATGCTGCTTCTTCACTTAAAAAGGCCGCATAATCTTCTAAAAATAATCCGAAAATTTCTATCTCCCGGCGGTTATTTGATTATCAGAGACATAGATGACGGCTTTAACGTCGCCTACCCCGACAGAGAAAAAATCTTTGAACAAACTATAAATTATTGCTCCGAAAGTGAATTTTCCGGTTATCGGAAAAGCGGAAGAGAAATATACACTATGCTCAAAGATACGGGTTTTAAAAATATAAAACTCGAAAATCTCGGGCTTTCAACGGCAGGGATGGATTATGACGAGCGAGAAGCTTTATTTGATACATATTTCGGATTTATTACGGACGATATAAAGCGTATGCAGGAAAAGTATCCTGATTCGGAGCACTATAAAGAGGCATTAGCCTGGTTGCAGGCACACGGTGACCGGTTAGAAAGTGAATTTATGAGGGATGACTTCTTTTTTGTGCTGGGTTTTATGCTGTTTAGCGCACGAAAATAAATTCAACAACTAAATCCATAAATTATTTAACGGCTCGCGAAGAATCTTCGCGAGCCGTATTCGATTGGCTTCAACAAAATCATATCGGATTCTTATCCTAAAACCGACAACCTGACCGAAAGATTTTCATTTAGGTTTTCTCGTACATCGATGATATTCACGCACAAATCAAAAGTCGTCTTTTTTCTTTTCTTCTTCGGGAAGATCGTCAAAGGGAACCAGCAACTTATGAGTTTTTGCAATATGATCTTTTTTCTCTCCTCGGATATATCCCTCGCTACGCATATAAGTATTCCATCGCCGATGCTCATACAGCCGCAACAAATCATTATTTGCTCTCCCCTCAGACGTTTCTTCACTTTCACGTGCATAGCCGAGTTCCAATCGCAAATCACGATAAACCGCTTGTACCATAGACGAATTGCGATAATATTCGTATTGCTCAAACTTTTTCCTTGCCGCTTTCTTTTCCTCCTCCGTTTCAGCCCATTGCGTGTGAAGAACGGCGGCTTTTTCTTCCAACTCACGTTGCTCTATATTCTTAATTGAATATGATTCTTGCAGAGAACCGATAAAGGTAATACCGTAATCTTCTCCATCCATATTTTTCAGCCCACCGCTTGTCACAATCTCCGCTTTTGCCGGATCAAAGACGACAGCATAAATGGGGACTCCGCTTCCCGAATCATTTCGTTTCAAAGCTGTTCTGATACGCATTGCAGTCTCGATATTAAGCTCGTCCTCACCAAGCGTAACATATACGCCCGTGTATCCTTTAACCGCAGAAAAAGATTCAATAAAGCCAAAATCTTTAACATCAACAGCGTCATGAAAGATAATATCATATTCTGCATCCCCATCAATTTTTTTACCGTTGATGTCCATAAATTCGGGCATCATCGCCTTAAAACGCGCTTTGTTGTTAATACTGTCAAAAACATGTATTTCAACCGTATAGCTTGGCATCTGCCCAAGGCAACAAATTGTTTTTATAAGTTCTGTTCCGTATCCGCCTGCGCCGATTACTGCAATACAGATATGCTTCACCGTGCCGTTCATAACGGCGTTTTCAAATATTGAGTGCCTCCGCATTTCAAAAAGCGCCAGGTTGCGGCTTAAATTTACCCGTCTCACTTTCATGTTACCGTTATCTACGGAGTCAATCAAAGCTTCACTCTCCGCCGTTTCTGAAAATACATAAAATTCCAGCCTTTCATCGTCGTATTTTTTTCCCCTGTGCCACTCGATAAGCTTCAATGCCTGTCCGACATTTTCATCTTCGTTTTTTCCAATCAAAAATATCTTACGTTCACATTTTCGCGCATATTTGAGTCCAAGGACTGTGACATCCTTTTTGACACATATAGCCCCCATGCGGCGCGCTTGGGCAACAAATTCCGGATTATCCTCTTCAACTTTTTCAAATACATTGGTAAATACGACCAATTGACCGCGCTCTTTATTGCTTAAAATATCCGTTGCAAGAGTTAATGAGCTTTCGTTTAACTCCGACATAACATACAACTTACGGCAAGGGCGCAACCCATAGCGAATCATTGACGACGCATTGCGAAAGAAAGACAGCACAAAGCCTGCGGTAAGTAGCGGAGCCGCAATAAAAATAATCACAGAATATATAGAATAGATTCCACCCAAAACGGAATTTATGCGGGAAGTATCCGCTAAAAAATCATGGATATTATCAAATTCTCCGTTAAGAGTAATAAGCCGTAATACGTTTTGAACTGCAAGTAAAAATGCCTTAATGAATTTTAAAAAACCGCTTTCCGCCGCAAAATAATCCACATAGTAAATTGGAAAGAAAATAACCACCGCAGCAAAGAAAAAGAACAGTATGAAGAGTTGGAAAGGCGTTAGTATCCTCTGCCTCCCCTCAAGGTTTTTACTTTTCAACTCTTTACGGTTTAACAATATCCCAACTACAATCGCACACGCTATTATAAAAATCGACAGTCCCAATGCGACCGAACAAATAACATTTAAACTCATCTTATTTACCGAAACTACCTGTTGCAATCGACGGTAATCACTTCTTTATTGCATGCTTTCGCCATAGTAATACAGTCATAAGTGCCGCCTCGGTTAATAGGCTTACCGTCATAATCTTCAAGAGGTAATTCCTTCCCGTCCCAAAGCGCAATCAATTTGTCACATTTTTTTACTATATATGCATTTGCCGCAGCATACGTGTATACGGGATCCGAAACAACGCGGCACACTACCGTTTGTGCCAGAAGATGCCGCATTTTAAGCTCTTCTTCCTTTCCGAATTTATGGCCATTGGAAACAGTATCATGTCTGACGTTTTCTATATATTCCTCAACGGGCATCGGAAGATCTGCTTTAAGAGTAAGTCCGAGTTCTGCCGCGCACTCCGCAATAAGCTGATCCGCACCGTAGGCAAAGCAAGTGCGTACGATAACGTGATGCGTTTTGCTGTACGAACTTAAAATCTTTTTAATTTTTATTTTTAATTTGTCGGGATCATCGTGGAAAAAGCGGTGTCCCGTGCCCGCAATTTCAAGGTTCGGCTTTCTTCCGGCACGGAAATTATAAATCTTTATATTACTGTCAAACTTCTTTAACAAGTCTATGATATTATTTACCATCAACTCATCTTTGGATTGCTCTTCCGTCGTAAGCATTTCATAAGGAACTATGTCCTTATGAATCTTCTTCCTGTTTCGTTCCTCGCGGCCGGTATAATCCGTACCGTATTTCCAGCCCATAGCAAGCTTTTCCTTTACCCAGCGCACATGCTCCTCGCGGCAAAGAAAACCGAGGTTATTCTTATAGTTCGCTTCCACATGGTTGAAATCCTCCACAACGGGATAGTCAAGCTCCTTTCTGCTGAAAAAACAGTTGATAAGTTCCAACTTATAGGCATAGGATTTGGCTTGTTCTATATTTGACATTTTAAATTCCAAATCGAGCTTGCCGAAATCTTCACTTATGAAATCGTTGCTCAGCGATTTGCAGTGGTCGTTGTAGCTGATATGTATAGCTTTTGCCAAATCGCACAAGCCGATAAAATTATCGTCCGAGGCAAACAGACGACTTCTTTTTTCTTTCTTCTTTTCCTGTGTTTTGACTGCAATGTTTAAGGGAGTTTCGATATAGCTATATATTTTTTTAACAAACGTCCCATTATTCATTTCCTGATAGTTCTTGTTTATTTTGACATTAAGCTCCAATCCGTCATTGTATTCGCGAGTAACGAAAGAGTCGTAAGTGTAATTCACGAGCAGCGTGTTTGCGGCTATATCAAGAGAAACCTCCCACGCGATCGGGTCACGCTTGCTGACTTTACCGTATGCAAGCCTGTCCCAGCACTGCAACTCGTCACAGAGAATTATAAGATATGCAAGCGGATGCTCATCAAAACGGATAGGGTGCCTGTCTGGCGCATCGTATTTATTGAAATTATTGTGCAGAAGAATTGCGGTAAGCACGTCAAGATAGCGGATATCAAACTTATACTCCGGAAAAGAGAATAGTTGGCGCGCCAAAATAGCCGCACTGAAATATCCGTGATCCAAAAATTTCGGTTGATTTACGATGCGTTCGGTGAGTATAGGACAAACCTTTTTCGGGTCATATCCTTCCCTCACATGTAATCCATAGGCAAATAAATCGTTGAGATCAAAAAACGTTTGCGCCTCCGGGAATATTTTTGCTAAATTTTCACTTGTTTCGGCGCTGAGCGCAATAAATTCATTAAAATTCCCATAAGAAACAAACGGATTACTCTTTCCGTCCTTCCCCCACACCTCTTCTGCGTAAGTTTTAATCTGCTCGTGCGCCAATTGGAAAGGATAGCCTATATCATGGAAAAGCGCCACCATCCCCCAAAACTTCAAAAATTGATAAGCCGAAATGCCGTTGTCTTCTAACCTATAAAAGGACAAATAGTTTGTACGATACGCGGGATCGTTGGCGTAAATTGCAAGCCCCAACGCAAAAACGTACACCGAATGGGAATAATGGTCGCGGTGTTTGGAAAGAAGTTCGCCCGAATGATATTCGTGGTCGGAAAGCATTTCAAGCAATTTTTTTGTATTTTCATAGCCTTGCCCGAACAGCTTAAAAATTTCGCTGAAACAAAAATAAACGGAAAACGCATCCTCTTTTTTACCGCTTGCAAGGAATTGTTTTAACGAATTCTGAAAACAAAGCTTGTCGCTTTCTGCCGTTTCGGGCTTTTCATAGTTTTTCATATCGAGTAAATCGAAAAATTTACTGCTCCATTCCGAAAGTGTTTTCATAAGTTCTCCTTTTGGTTATGCCAGAATATAGATTATAAAAATTATAACATCTGCAATGAATATTTTCAAGCTTTCTGTCGATTTTGGTTGTTTTTATTTGAAAAAAATTACCCAAAACTTGCAAACTATACAATAATTATGTTAAAATATATGAAACGATTTGCAGGGGACAAACAATGACAGAACTCACCATAGAAGAAAAAATTGCAGAAATCAAAAACACTGACAGCTATCAGGATGTTAAAAACTCTTGGTTTCCGCCCTATCATGAAAAAGAATATTACTTTGTAAGCTATTCTCACAAGGATTATAAATTAGTCTATGAAAGTTTACACAGATTGCAAAGCGGCGAAAAACGGCTTAATTTATGGTACGACCACAACCTAACTCCCGGCAGAGACTGGGAAATAGAAGCCCGCCGCTATATTTATGACTTCAACTGCAAGGGAGTTATATTTTTCTTGAGCGAAAACGCCGTGCTTTCGCAGTCTATCCATAAGGAGATAGAATTTGTAAAAAACAGTGGCAAATCCTATCTTTCGATAAATCTTCCCTGCGATAAAATAGAAGGGCATATCGGCGAATATTTATCCGCCGCAAAAATGCTCGAATTGTTAAAACAACAGGGCTACGGAATCGAGAATTATGAAGAGAAATCGGCTGTTTTAACCGAGACATTTAATGACAAGGTTACTTTTTTGCCGCTAAATGAAGATATAGATTCCCAAATAACTAAAATTCTTTCATTAAAACGCCAGCCTTTGCTTAATATTGATGATGGAACAGTAATATCAATCAACGATATTAACGCATTAGAAATCAAAAGAGAAGATTTTGAATATTTGGAAAAAAACGGGCGCAAAACAGCCACAAAAATAGAATCATGTGCTTTTGCTAATTGTCGGTTGTTAAAAAAAATAGTTTTGCCTGGAAGTATATATAGAATCGGCGATTTTGCTTTCTATGACTGCACAAGCCTTGAAAGCATAAACATACCCAACAGAGTAACTTCTATCGGTGGTAAAGCGTTTAACGGTTGCACAAGCCTTGAAAGTATAACTGTTGAAATAAACAACAGTAGCTATTCAAGCCAAGGCGGAATTTTATACGACAAAATTAAAACCAAATTTATACATATACCACAAGCAATAAAAGGCACCGTAACCATTCCTAACGGCGTAACTTCTATCGACGATTGGGCGTTCTATGACTGCACAAGCCTTGAAAGAATAGAAATACCCATCAGCGTAACTTCTATCGGAGATAGAACATTTGAGGGGTGCACAAGCCTTGAAAGCATTACGGTTGCAGAAGGTAATACCCAATATTTGAGCCAAGACGGAATTTTGTATAACAAAAATAAAACTGAATTGATAAGAGTTCCACAAGCTAAAGCAACCATAACCGTACCAAACGGCGTAACTACTATCGGAGATAGGGCATTCTATGAGTGCACAAGCCTTGAAAGTATAACCATACCGAATAGCGTAACTTCTATTGGCGATTGGGCGTTCAGCGGTTGCACAAATCTTACAAGCATAACCATACCGAATAGCGTAACTTATCTCGATTATGCGTTCTATTATTGCACAAGCCTAAAAAGCATTACGGTTGAGAAAGATAATACCGAATATTCAAGCCAAGACGGAATTTTGTATAACAAAAATAAAACTGAATTGTTAAAAGTTCCGCAAGCAATAACAAAAGTAACAATACCCGACAGCGTAACTTCTATCGGCGAGGAGGCGTTTTGGAATTGCAAAAACCTTACAAGCTTAACAATACCCGACAGCGTAACTTCTATCGACGATTGGACGTTCGAGGATTGCACAAGCCTTAAAAGCGTTACCGTTGAGGAAGGTAATACTGAATATTCGAGCCAAGACGGAATTTTATACAACAAAAATAAAACCGAATTGATAAAAGTTCCGCAAACAAAATCAAATATAACTATACCCGACACTGTAACTTCAATCGGCATGTATGCGTTCTATGGGTGCAAAAACTTTACAAGCATAACTATACCAGACAGTGTAAATTCTATCGTCGGGGGTGCTTTTTGGGATTGTGCAAGCCTTACAAGCGTAATCATACCGAACAGCGTAAATTCTATTGAAGATCTTGTATTCTTTAACTGCAAAAGCCTCAAAGATATTTTCTATAAAGGCACAAAACTGCAATGGAATTCAATAAATAAAGGTGATGATTGGGACGTGGACACTCCCGATTACACAGTTCACTGCACGGACGGGGATTTGAAGAAAGGCGAATTTAAAATATAAATTCCGATATGCTTTTTATCGGTCGGAAACGATATTCAGTAAAAACTATATAGAAAACTTTTCGGAAGTCCCTAAAGCATTATTCTTGAAGCTATGATTGAGAGTATGAACCAATACTATTCGGCAAACCTCTGGCAGAACGTAAAACGCGGCTTCCGCGAAAACACTCTCAAAGGCAACTGGGACGGCACTTATATTTCATTTCTTCCTTTTTATATAATTTTTACTGTTATTTTAAATGATTTTTTGCAAAGAAAAAGAGCCAAGCACAGAAGCTTGGCTCAATTATTATATTTAATTTTCGGTTTCACAGAATTTCAGGATGCTTTGACGTTTTTTTCTGTTTGTCCATTGTTTTCCCTTGCGGTGGCAAGCATCAGTTTTATCCTGTTTTCCTGGTTGACTTTGGTAGCCGACGGGTCGTAATCCACGGCGACTATATTCTCGTCCGCATAAAGATTTTTAAGCGTACGTATAACTCCCTTTCCCGCTATATGGTTGGGAAGGCAACCGAACGGCTGGGCGCAGACTATGTTGGGAACGCCCGTTTCGGCAAACGCGGCGATTTCGGCGGGAATAAGCCAGCCCTCGCCCATTTTAACTCCCTGGTTAAGCACCTTGTCGCCGCAACGCCGCAAATGCTCGAAGTCGTGCACCGGCAAAAATGCGCCGTTCTTTTTAAACAGCTTTATTATGTTGTTCTGCATATGATGGACAAGTTTATAAACTATTTTATAGATAAACGCGCGTTTTTTGCCTATGCCGTAAAACTTTGCGTCGTTTATATTGTTGACTATGCAATAAAGGGCAAAGTCCAGCAGTGCGGGCACGACGGGTTCGCAGCCTTCGGAAAGCAGAAAACGTTCGAGGTTGTTGTTGCCGAGTCCTGAATACTTTACGTATATTTCCCCCACTATTCCCACTTTTATCTTTTTAATGTCCTTCCGCTTTACCGCCGCAAAAGTTTCTATTATCCTTTTGTTCAGCTTTTTGTAATGGCTGTACCCGCCCCGCTTGAAGGAATCCATTATAAATTCCATGGCTTTGCCGCGGGCGATATCCGTTGCGCCCTCTTCCTCTTCGTAAGGTTTTGTCTGGTTGTAACACCACATCACGGTGTCGCCGTAAAGCACCGAAAACGCCATTTTAAGAAAAAATTTGGGCTTTATTTGCAAAGAAGAATCTTTTTCGAGACCGGAAAAGTTGATTGAAATTACGGGAACCTGCGGGAACTCGCGCTTTATAGCCTTGCGTATCAGAGACATATAGTTGGAGGCGCGGCACCCCCCGCCCGTCTGCGTCATCATCAACGCGGTTTTGCCGGGGTCGTATTTGCCGCTTTTAAGCGCGTCGATAAACTGCCCCACTACGCACAGGCAGGGATAGCACGTATCGTTGTGCACGTGCTTTAGCCCCTCGTCCACGACCCGCCGCGAATCGTTTTTAAGTACTTCCACGTCGTAACCCTCAAGTCTGAAAACCTGTTCGAGTATGGCAAAATGCCACGGCAACATGTCCGGCACGAGTATTTTATGCGTTTTTTTCATCGAGTCGTCCCATTTTGGGAAACTCTCCCTGTAATCGCGTTCTTCCATATTACTTCTCCGCCGACTCTTCTATGGCGGCGAGCATGCTGCGCAGCCGTATTCTGACTACGCCCAAATTGTTTATTTCGTCTATTTTTATCTGTGTGTACAGCTTTCCGTTCCTTTCGAGGATCGCGCGGACTTCGTCGGTGGTTATGGCGTCAATTCCGCAGCCGAACGAGACAAGTTGCACGAGGTTTACGTTTTTGCGCGAACATACGAAATCCGCCGCCCTGTACAGCCGCGCATGGTATGTCCACTGGTTGAGCACGTTGACTTTTACGGGCTCGCCCTTTTCGAATATGCTGTCCTCTGAAATTACTGCAAGTCCCAAAGACGTCAACAGCTTGTTTATGCCGTGGTTGATTTCGTTGTCGAGATGATACGGTCTGCCCGCAAGCACTATTACCTGCTTGCCCGCAGCTTCCGCTTCGAATAAAATTTCGTCCGCCTTGCCCCTTACGTCGTCGCGGTATTTTTTAAGGCGGTCAAACCCCTCGTCCAGCGCGCGGGCGATGCTTCTTTTGGTAAACCTGTATTTTTTGAGCAGTGCGTGAAGTTTTTTTACGGTGTTGGCGCGCCGGTTCAAATCGAGGTAGGGCATTAAAAAGTTTTGGGAATTCAGCCGCCCGTTGTTGGCTTTTAAGAGTTCGGGATAATACGCCACCACGGGGCAGTTGTAATGGTTAACCGAAGTGTGTTCGTCGAGATTATAGCTTTCGCAGGGCATGAATATAAAATCCACGCCCGCGTCCAAAAGGCTTTCTATATGTCCGTGGATGAGCTTTGCGGGATAGCATACCGTATCGGAAGCGACCGTGTGCTGTCCTTTAAAATATAAGTTGCGCGAAGATTTTTCGGATAACACGACTTCGAAGCCGAGGCTCTCGAAAAAGCCCGCCCAGATGGGAAGCTGTTCGTACATTACCAGCTGCAAAGGCAGACCCACCCTGCCGTTTTTGCCGCGGACGCCTGTTACACATTCCGTAAGACGGGTCTGTTTATAGGCGTAAATATCGAGCTTGCCCGAAGCGGGCGGAAGCCCCGCGCCGCGCTCGCACTTGTTGCCCGAAATATATTTGCTGCCGTCGCCGAAGCGTATTATGTTTACGTTGCAGTTGGAAGTGCAACCGCGGCAGACGGCGGTCTGCGATTTGTATGTAAAATTTTCAAGCTCTTCCGCGCCCGACATGCCGCTTTTGCCGCGCATGTTTTCCTTTGCGTACAGAGCCGCGCCGAACGCGCCCATAAGCCCAGCAATGCCCGGGCGTATTACGTTTTTGCCCGTTTCCAGCTCAAAAGCGCGCAGTACGGCGTCGTTCAAAAAAGTGCCGCCCTGCACGACTATGTTCTCGCCCAAATCGTCGGCGGAAGACGCGCGTATTACCTTGTATATGGCGTTTTTGACAATGGACGAGGACAAGCCCGCCGAAATATCGTCGATGCCAGCCCCCTCTTTCTGCGCCTGCTTTACCGCACTGTTCATAAATACCGTACAGCGCGAACCGAGCTCCACGGGGTGTTTTGCGTAAAGACCTTTTTCGGCAAATTTGTTTATCTCCATACCCATTGCCCGCGCGAAGGTCTGTATGAAAGAGCCGCAACCCGAAGAACAGGCTTCGTTGAGCATTATGGAATCTATCGCCCCGTTTTTGATTTTAAAGCACTTTATATCCTGACCGCCTATGTCGATTATAAAGTCGACTTTGGGATTGAAATGCAGGGCGGCTTTAAAATGGGCGACCGTTTCCACTATTCCGAAATCGGCTTTAACCGCGCTCTTTATAAGATCCTCGCCGTAGCCCGTCACGGCGCACCCGGCAACTTTTATCCTGCCGCCCGAAAGGGCGAAAAATTCCTTTAATTTTTTTACGACTATGTCGAGAGGTTGTCCGTTGTTGGACTGGTAATGCGCCCAAATTATGCGGCAGTCGGGGGTTATGGCAATGAGTTTGGTAGTCGTGGAGCCCGAATCTATGCCTATGTAGCAGTCGCCCGTATAGGTGGCTATGTCGGCGTAATTCAAATCGGTTGCGCGGTGGCGCTTTACAAATCCGGAATACTCCGCCTTGTCCTTAAACAGCGGCTTGCCCGTTATTATTTCGTCGTTCCCCTTTGCCTTAGATATCTTTTCTATTACGGAATCTATATTCTCCGCCCGCACGTTGCGGGCATACAGCGCCGCGCCTATCGCCATAAAGCAGGGCGCGTTGTCGGGGAAAACCGCCTGTTCGTCCGTCAGTGAAAGGGTCTCTTTAAAAGCCTTTCTCAACGCCTTTAAAAAGTACAGCGGACCGCCCAAAAACAGCACCTGTCCGCCGATTTTTCTGCCCTGCGCAAGCCCAGAAACGGTTTGGTCGACAACCGCGCGGAATATCGAAGCGGAAATATCGGCTTTGCTCGCGCCCTGGTTTAAAAGGGGCTGGATATCCGATTTTGCAAACACGCCGCAACGGGAAGCTATGGGATAAACCTTTTCCGCGCGAAGGGCGTATTCGTCCATTTCCTCCACCGATATGTTTAAAAGGGTTGCCATCTGGTCGATAAACGCGCCCGTGCCGCCCGCACAGCTGCCGTTCATGCGCTGTTCGGTGCCGCCCGTTATAAAAATTATCTTTGCGTCTTCGCCGCCGAGTTCGACCGCGACGTCGGCAGAGGGATAATATTTGCGTATGGCAATAAACGCAGCCTGCACTTCCTGCACGAAAGCCAGTCCGCTGCGCTGCGAAAGCCCCAACCCGGCGCTGCCAGTAACAGCCACGGAATATTCGCCCGGAAAACGGCTTTTGATGTTTTCGAGTTCGGATAAAACCGTTTCCTTAACCCTCGAATAGTGCCGCACATAGGAGCTGTATATTAAATTTTCGCCGTCCGTGACCGCCGCCTTTACGGTGGTGGAACCTACGTCTATGCCAAGATATTTTGCCATGTCTTTTCCGCAAATTTCGGTTATAACGTTTTAATTATATCAAAACCAATCGGAAATGACAAATTTATGCACTGATAAATTAAGGTAATTTTTCAAATTATTTTTTGTACTTGTTTTTTGTGGCAATGCCGCCGCGGATATGCCGTTCTGAAAGATTTTTGTCGAGCACCCGCCTTACCTGTGCAAAGAGCTCCATATCAATCGGTTTGAGCCTTTCCGTAACGTCTTTGTGCACGGTGGATTTGCTTACGGAAAAATGCACCGCGCATGCCCGCACGGTGGAATCGGTTTCTATTATGTACCTGCCCTCTTCTATGACCCGCTCCGAAATATAATCCTGCATACCCTTTTCCCCTCGGAAATTCAAGTATTAAATTATATGTCGCAATTTGGCGGGTTATGACGGATAGAAAAGATTGTTAAATTGTGTTATCGGTAACTTTAATATTGAGTAAGCAGAAACCCGAGGTAAAGCGGTATTGTAAGGATATTATCGACTTTCCCGACATTGTACTGTCCGAGTTTTATCACGCCGGCGACGTGGTATTTTTCGGGGTGCGTCAAAATTGTTTTCGCGCTCTTGGTGTTGCCGGTTGTCGCCTTGACTTCCACAAGGTAGCACCCGCCCTTATAGCGCGTCACGAAGTCGATTTCAAGCCCCGAATCCTTATGATAGTAGTAGAGTTTTCTGCCCATCTTCACAAAGATATCGGCGATCAGATTTTCAAAAATCGCACCCTTGTAGCCGTAAAGGTTGCCCTGCAAGATATCGTACTGCGTGCCGTCTTCAAGCATACTCACGAACAGCCCCGTGTCGTTCATATAGACTTTGAAAACGTCCTGCACGGCATTCCCGTCCAAAGGAAGCTCGGGCAGTTCGAGATTATAACAGCGCGAAACGATCCCCGCGTCCTCGATCCATTGCAAGCTCCCCGCAAATTTCGCCGCGGTCGCCCCTTTCTTCACTACGGAATATTGGAACTTCTTGTTCTCCTTGCTTAATTGCTTGGGAATTGATTGGAAACACTCCCTTATCAACGGCTTGTCCTTGTCGTCGGCGTACTTAACCATGTCGTCCTCGTAGGAACGAATAATATCCCGTTGAAGCGCTAAAACGGCGTTCATTTGCTTAGTGTCCACGAATTTCTGCACCACTTCGGGCATTCCGCCGACAACCGTGTATTGCAGCATTAACTCCTGCATTTTGTTGTGCAGAGCCTCAGGAACGGGCGTGGCATTTTGCAGACACTCTTTCAATTTTTCTATGATTTGCTCCCCTATCCCGTTCGCCCACAAAAATTCTTCAAAGTCGAGCGGCTTCATTTCGATAAGTGTCTCCGAGCCGACGGGAACGGACTTCGGTTGCTTGCCATACCCCTTCACGCCGAGAAGCGACCCCGTGCCGATGACGTCGAACCTGCCATCCTCTTTGAAGAATTTCAAAGCCGTGCGCGCCTCGGGGCAATCCTGTATCTCGTCGAGGATGATAATCGTCTCGTGCGGCACAAAAATCGCCTCGTCGCCGAGAAGCGCCGACATCATGATAATGAGGTCGTCCACTTCCAACGAGCCGTTGAAAATGGAAATGTAGTTTGGATTTTTGAGGAAATTCAGATAGACGACGTGCTTGTAGTTCTCCTCCGCAAACCTTCTCACCGAAAATGTTTTGCCGCATTGCCGTTGCCCCTTGATGATAAGCGGACTTTTATTTGAAGTTTCTTTCCACTCTTTCAAAACGTTTTCGATTTTTCTTTTTAACATAAGAGTGCACCTCTTTGCTTTATTCAGGCACTATTATATCACAAGATAGAAACTTTTTCAAGGGAGTTTTATAAAATTATATAAACTTTTTTAAGGGAGTTTTGTCGAAAAATAAAACTTTTTTAAACGACTTTTAAATAAGAAAAGCGACTAATCTCGAATTGATTTCGAGATTAGTGAACAGGCATATCCAAACAAAATACGCGGCGGGCAAATGCCCGCCGCGCGTTTTTGAAATTTTTGTTGCGGTTGTCTGCAACGAATTTTTGAAATTTTTGTTGCGGTTTACAAACGGTTATGCGCTATACTGCACTAACGTCGCCGAGGATTAGCCCAAAATAAGGATATTGCGCATGGTTATTCCTATCCAATATGGAGCCCGCATTGAGGACAAGCATCAGCCAATGCTCGCTTCCCGCGGCATACGCCGTTTGCCATGCAGTCTTCATCGTGCCGTCGGCGGGATTGATGCCCGTAATCGCTGTAAGGTCGGTATGCGCCGCCAGGCATCCCTGTGCAGTAGAGCCGCTACGGAGGAACGCCGCGCCTTGTGTTTTTGCGTTTGCAATATATTGGTCAATCGTCGTACTATTCGTCGTGTTAAGTTTGTAGTACTCCTCACCGCGCTGTGCGCTGCCGTAGGGAAGAATGCGACCGTCAGACTTTGCTGTCCTAATGGAGCTGGGCTCGGGAACCAAAAGAGCAACGACATTGACGAGATCGGCTCCATATTTTGAAACATAGCTGATGCCGAGATCGTTTTGCGCGTGTTCGTTCAATTGCTGAATCGCGGTAAAAAGCACTGAGGCGTCGTTCAATTTATACCAAGATTCCGTGCCTGCCGCTTCAGATTTGAGGCGGGACGCCGTATCGGTAACGAGTTGAGGACCTTCATTGTCACTTGCAGCAGCCTTTGTGCGGTCGCCGTCGCAGAGGATGAACACGGGACCGCCCGCATCCTCCATGATGCAGTTCTTGACGTCAGCCTTAGCGCGCCACAAGTAGAACATATTGGAGTAGATATCAAAAATTTTGCTATCCGAGACGTTTACGCCGGAGGACGCTTCATCACCAAGCACGACTACGAACAGACGGGAGACTATGCAGTTTTCGAGGCTCATGGTGTTTGTGCAGGTGTTGAACGCCATAAGGTGGGAAGGTTCGCCCTCGGTTGCCGCTTTGCGGGGAGACTGCCCTAAGATGCGCAAATCGGAGATATGAGGTTTGCCCTCGTTCACAATCTCGACGCCCTGCGTCGTTTCGTTGCCGTACTTGAAGAGGGACCAGTGGGAGAGCGGGAAGGCGGAACCATCTTTACTCTTGCCGTCGTACACGGTATAGAGGCTGTGCTTTGCGCCCGAGGTGCGGTAGGTGATTTCGTGGAAGTTGCCCTCGATGCCCGTGCCCGTGGAGACATATACGCCCTTTTGCATATTGACGCTCGTCTTAGCGTCTTCGTTCAAATCGCCCGAAGTCTCATCGTCGAACTTGTAGTGTTGATTCTCGTTGAGACCGTCTTTGAGAGAACCCTCAAGACTGTTCTTTACCGAGGCGGGAATTTTAGAGTTTCCCTGCAAAATGCTATTCACAGAGGCATATCCACTATTACCAATTGTTTCGCCTTCCTGCCAGAAATAGCTATCGGGGAGCTGGTCGGGGTCGATGTTGATATCGCCGTGAAGGACAATGTTTTTGACGGGAGCACACTTTTCGTCACCCGTCTTGATAATATTGTAATCAACGAGGGGCTTATCATCCCAGCGAAGGGTGCCCGCCGCTTCCTTTATGGCCTGCCAATGCTTTACGTTGAGGTTATCGAACACGGAGAGACCGATCTGGTCGTAGACGTTGTAGCCGTCCACTACCTCTATTATTGCCTCTATCTCCGTTGTCGCTCCCGCTCCCGTATAGCTTTCGGAATCGGGCTTGATTTTGAGCTTAAATACTTTGCCCACTGCCGCTTCCGTGAAATAATAGTAGTTGGGAAGGAGCGGGTTGGTCGTCACATAGGTTTCGACCTGATCCGCTGCAACGCTCGTGTAGACATCACTATCCCCCTTTATTTCGAGGGTAAATGTGGTACGCACGGTGACGGGGACTTCCTGAGCTGTGGAAATAATGGTAGTGGCATAAGGCTGGAACTCGAAGGCGTTGTCGTCGCCGACCTTATAGCTTTCAAAGCCCTTCATGAAGATGTCACGGTTTTGGCTTTGGGTGCCCGCCCCGTCGTCTTTGATCGCCGCGACATCGGCATAGAACGCGGGAAGGGCGAAACGCGAAAGGTTCTGTTTTTGCACCTGTTCAAGCACGGTGATTGGAACAGTCACCGATTTTCCACCATAGGTGAAGGTGAGGTCCTTCTCGCCCGCAACGGACGTCTGGATATCTTCCACATTGGTAGTGACGCCTTCGGAATTGCCTTTCAACGACGTTTGATTTGTGGAGCCGTCGGAATAGTGGCACACGATGGTGAATTGTTCGAGGAACGCATCATCAAGTTGTGCGCCGAATTCGACGGTGCGCGCTGCGGCTGTCGACCGTACCTCTATGCTGATAAGCGTTACGGGAACAGGCCCCGCAGAGACTATTATTTTAACGGTAACGCTTTTAGATACTCCGCCGTCCGTATACGTGAAGGTGAGCTCCTTTTCGCCCTCTCCGGCAGTGGAAATATCGTTGTGCGTAACGCCCTGCGAATCGCCGTAAAGCGTACGGTCCGCACCGACGGAATAGATGGCTGTGAGGGTGAAACTATGGTAGTCTATATCGTCGTTTACGGTGTAAGCCGTAGTGCCGCCCGAAAACTGCAGACCTTTGAGGACTGCTTTTTCCTCGGCGACAACGTTGATGGCTACGGAAGCGCTCTTTTCCTTATAGGTTACGGTGAGCGTCTGCGTACCCGATTTTGCCATGTCGAGTTCGGTGTGGGAGACGCCCTTATCGGCGTCCGCCGCGGTGAGCGATTCGTCACCGTTTTCGTATACGGCGCGCAGTTTTACGGCGGAGTAGTCGAATACTTCGCCGACGGTGTACGTCGTCTTTAAGTCAGCCGTCACGATATAAATATCGCGAATAGCTCCGAGATCTCCTTCGCTCTCTCCGTCGCAAGCTGCGAACGCGAAGGAGCAGATGAGCAGAAGCGCCGTAAAAAGCGCAGCCCATCTCGCCTTGATTTTGTGCATGTTTTACCTCCAAAAATTTTTTTAAATTTTATAGTTCATCGCCTCATGCATGGCGAAGAATTACCTAAATAAAAATTACGTGGCTAAAGAATAGTATTCGTCGGGCGCGAGAAAATATAAAGTTACGTCTATTTCCGCACCGCCGCCGTCCTTTGCGCGGTATTTGATACGGGCGCTACCCTCCCTTTTCGCATACAGGTTAAGCCCCTGCGTTTCCACGACTTCGCGGTCGGCGGGGTCGGGAACGGTGATCTCCACCGTAGCTTCCGTGGCGTCCGCGGGGTTCAATTCGTAGTCTATGCGGACGATAAGCCCTTCAAAATACGGCAAGACGAGGATATAACTTTTCTCCTCCCTGCCGCTTGCGAGCTTCACCCCGGAAATATTGGCGGAAGTCGTCACCGCGGTGGGCGTGATGGCGTTGACATAAATACGGGTGTTATAAGAAATCATTTTCATGCCGAATATCCCGACAATAACGACGGAGAGCACGAAAGTTATCATAACTATTATAACTGAACTCTTTTTCATGTCACATCTCCCCGAAGTAGAGGCGAACCCGCTCGAAATAGAGGAAGGCGCGCACCGCAAGGAATACCGCAGACAGGATAAAGAGCTTTATAAACGCGCCCGTGGAACCGCTTATAAGGTAATATCCCGCCGTAAAGAGCACGGACAGGACAACGGCGATAGCTGTGGCCTTTGCCTCGTTGCCGCTCCCCTCCTTGCCCTCGGGGTGCATTACGTCTATTTCGGCGCACCAGAATATATGGGCGAGGTCAACACATACAGCCATGCCGGCAAACGCGGCAACTTGTCCCGCTGCCGCGCCGGACACGACGCCGTAGACGACAACCGCAGCCACAACCGCGAGCATGGAGAGCACACCGCGCAACAACAGACGGGCGGAGAGCTGCAAACGGAAGTCGACGGGACGGGTTTTTAGCAGGTTGCGCGCGCCGCCATCCCTGCTGTAAGCATGTGCGAGGAAGGTGTTGGAAGTAAGAACCGTGACGAGCAGCACGAGAATATTGAACGCCGCCGTCATGGACTGCCCCGCAAGGCTGGTATTCATGGCGGCATATACGCGGTTTAAGGCAAGAAGCACAAGGGCGGGCACAAAGAACTCTATAACGCTCCGCCACACGGTTTTTCCGCTCCTCAAACTGCGGAGAATATCTTCCGCAAAGGGGCTGACAGTGCGCGAGTGAACGCGGTTTTTGCGGGCACGGCGGCGGGATGACGCTACTTCCCCCGCCTCCGCCGTCATGCGGAGAAAGAGAATTCGTGAGGTGAAAAAGGATATTCCCACAAGCGCAGCCGCTACGCCGAGAACGCAGAAAAAGGTGGGCGCCGCCGATGGCAACACGGGGTTACGGGCAATCGCGAGGCTGCCCCCGACCATCATACGGGTCATAAGATACCACGGGGCAAAGATCCTGCAAAACGAGGCGAGGAAAGAGCGCACCGAACGGGTTATGCTTCCCCATTGCCCCAGCAGGTTGATATTTGCGGGAATAAAGCCTATCAGGCGGAACGCCCCTATTACAAGCCCGACGGCAAGACACGATATAAGTATATATTTGATTACGGGCACACGCGCAAAAAAGCGCGGAAGATAGTGCGCGGCAATGGAGAACACCGCCCCCGCCGCCACGGGCAACATAGTGACAAAGAGAAAGCAGAAGAGCATCCACGGGTAGTAAAACCACACCGCGCCGCACTCCACGCCGTATGCGAGCAGAAGGGGCACCGTTAAAAGAAGCCCGCGTTTGAGCTCGCGGATATAGTATACGGCGAGTTTGGAAATGAATACAAGGCTCTGCGGAACAGGCAAAACGAGCAAAATGACGTTGTCCGCGCCACGGTAGAGGGCGTTGCCCAAACCTATAGTGCAGGAAACGGCGGACATTATTTGTATTACGGTGAAGAGAACGGCTATCACGGTTTCGGGCACACCCGCCCCGAGGGAGAACAGCGAGAGCAAAGAAGATATTCTGAACACGACGATAAATGCCGCCGTCACCGCGGCGAACAGCAAAACGCCGACGCCCGCCTTTAATATGACGGCGCGCTTGCTCCTGAAGAACGAGCGGTCGATAAGGCTCTTCATCTGGATCCCTATAAGGATACGTAAACTCCGCAAAGTCCTCATGCCTTTTTCCTTTCAAACGGAACGGGGGCAACTTCCCCCTCTCCTATCACGCCGAGATAAAATTGTTCGAGCGTGGAGGTCTTTTCCACCTCATCCACGCCGCAAACGCACTGTATCTGCCCTTTACGAATTATGGCTATGCGGTCGCATATGCGTTCCACGACCTCGATAAGATGGCTGGAAAAGAACACGACGTTCCCCGCCGCCGCATGCTTGCGCATGCACTCCTTTACCTGATAGATACTGTTGGGGTCCAGCCCCGTCAAGGGCTCGTCGAGGATCCACACCTTTGGATTGTGCACGAGAGCCGCCATTATGGCGACTTTTTGCTTCATGCCGTGCGAATATGTGGAGATGGGGTCGTCAAAGGCGTTCTTCATTTCAAAGATATTAAGATAGCCGTCGAGGCGCTCGTCCCTCTCCTTTTGCGGTATTTCGTACAAATCTGCGATGTAGTTGACGTATTCCCGCCCCGTGAGCCGCTCGTACAGGGCATAGTGGTCGGGTACAAAGCCTATTTGACGCTTTGCCTGTACGCTCTGCCTCTTAACATCGAAGCCGCACACGGAAATTGTGCCTTCGTCTACAGGCTGTATACCTACTATACTCTTTATTATCGTGGACTTACCCGCGCCGTTGGGCCCGAGGAAGCCGAATATCTCGCCGCCGTGGACTTCGAGCCCGACGCGGTATGCGGCATAAACGTCGCTCTTTCCGTAACGTTTTGAAAAATTTTCGACGCACAGCAGCGCCTTGTCGTCGTACATGGGGATACCACCCTCCTTAGTGTATTCGCGCGCAAGCGCGTCCATTTTTATTTTCTTTCTGCGGACGGCAAGGTCCTTCCAGCCGTCCACGCTCCTGTATGCAAGTTCGTACACAAACCACATGGCGAGCGCGAGCAGGCAATATACGAGGAAATAGAGAAACTGATAGAGCGGATAAAAGGTGAATTTAAGCCCGCCCGCACTAAAACTGAACACAATGTCGCGCAAGCGTTCCGCCCACGTGCCGAGTTTGACGGCGACAAAGTCGGAATTTATGAAGAAATAGTCCACGTTAACATAGTTGGAGAACCAGCTGTTCAATATGAGCACAAACAGGTAATAGCACGCAAACCCTATCAGGGAATAGATAAACTGTTTGAGACGGGGGCGTTCAAACATACCTAATCCCACGCAGAGAATAGGCATGAAAAACGACTGATAGTGGGAACGGAAAAATCTGATGGTGCCCGCCACTACCATGGATCCGCCCAAACCGTTCAAACTGTAATTGGGCATCATAATGGCGATAAACGCGCCGAAAACATTTATAAAATAGGTGAAATAGAATAGCCTCTTCATTTTGAAGATAAGGCATAGCGGCAAAACGTACAGCGCGGTATTGCACAGGTGGAAAGGCAGGTTTCCCAGATGGGATTTGCCCCATATCATGGGGATCTTCTGGATATACATGAACTGCCACAGCGCCGCGAGGGAATAGAAGATAAGAACGAGACGTTTGGTCTCCCCGTCCTTTCCCCCGACGATCAGCGCAAGCGCAACGGGTATTAAAGCTATGGGATAGATATATATACGGTGCCACATGTTGAGGTCTATGACCTTCATGGCGTAGTCGGTGGGACGCAGCAAGAGCTGGAGCGTATAATTGGGGGCTGTGCAGAGCAATATCCCGAGCAGTGCGAGCGCGATCCAGCCGAGCTGTTTTTTATATGCGCCGAACTCCCTTACCGCCCTCGCGAAATGAAATACGGACGCCCCGAACCCCACGCCGGCGCCTGCCGCTATCAGGGCGGAACGCACGGTGACGCCCTCCGAAAGAGCGCTTCCCGTATACAAGGCGACATAGTCGTTCAAAAATGCGATAGCAAACAGGAACGCAGCAAGCGGGAGCACGGTCAAAACTTTAGTCGTGGGACACGCCTTGCGGAAAAAGGGATACAAAATAATAAACAACCCTCCCGCGACGGTCAACCACGAGAGGGCAAGCGCGCCAACCCTCCCCACCGTTTGTACGCCCGGGATCTGCCCCGGGGCGTATACTCCGGAAATGGCGTCGGTGTCATAGAGATAGCCGGCAAAAAACAAAACGGCAAAAAGGAGCGAAATTATCCGCTCCGCGATGCCGCACTTCTTTTCACCCGCCAACCGCAAAAGGAATAGTCCCGACACTGTGACTAAGGCGGGCAGCATAGCCAATAAATAATGAATCGTCATAAGTGACAGTACCCCTGAGCAGTCCGCATCGGAACGCGGTCTTATCTCTCTTTCGGCACTAATGCCCAACCGCTCCGTATGATACGGACGCGCCGGTTCCGGCGCTCGGGAAGGGGGGCAAACACTTCCCATTAGAGATATTATATATTGTACCCCCCCCCTCGTCAACTATTTTGCCCAACCCCGCAATATTTTTTCATCCGGCACAATTCTTTGCCGATTTTATGAAAACGCGGAGAGTTAGCGATCTGTCGGGTCATGAGAGAAAAACCTGACGAATAGATGCTCCTATTTAGTGGCAGACTTATAAAAGGCAGTATAATTATGCGCATAAATACGCGCGCGTGTACGCGCATAATGCGCGCGCCCGCGCTTAACATTAATTACTATATGTGAAAAAATAATGAAAAATACAAATTACGTCCTTTAACGCTTGCATAAACGAATTTAATATGATATTATAGTGGTAATCAAAATTGCGAGGTATAATAATGAGCAATTCAAAAAAATGGATCATTGTTTTGTTATCGTTACTCGTGACCGTTTTGTGCGGCGTCGCTCTGGCGGCGTGCAATTCGAACTCCGTTTGGCGTAAACCCAAACACGGTCTCGAAGGCATTTACGATACGAACAATCCAAACGGCGACAAACCGTTCTACTTTCAGGACGGCACCAATCCCGACCAGTTTTTGGACGACGAAAGCACCTATAACCTGAAAGTTATAAGCAAAGGCGGTTTGCCTTTGGAAAACGTTAAGATCAGCGTTAAGAAAAACGGCATGGAAATTGCTTCGGCACGTTCCAACGCAAACGGCGTTGTAAGGCTGGCAATCTCTCCCGACAACTACGAAATGGAGTTTGAGGGACTGCCCGCAGGATATTTTGCCGACGACGATACTGTAAGAAGGCTTGACAAAGTAAATAAGAGCCTTTCCATCGTTTTTGCTTCTGAGGTAATTGACCAAACCGTGCCCGCAAGCCACGTTTACGCGGCGGGCGAAGTTATGTACGATTTTACCTTCAGCGACAATGTGGGCAACCAGGTAAATCTTAAAGACCTGTTAAGAACATATGACTGCGTTCTTTTGAACTTCTTCTACACCACTTGCGGACCTTGCAGACAAGAATTCCCCGCGATCCAGAGGACGTACGAAAGTTACAGAGACAAAGTTTTTATAGTTTCCCTCGACCCGCGCGACAGCGTAAACGAAATTGCCGCGTTCAAGTCTGAGCAAAATTTGACTTTCTTTATGGCAAGGGATAACCAAAACTTATTTAACCGCTTCCAGACGGGCGCATACCCCACCAACGTATTTATCGACCGCTACGGCGTTATTGCGTTTTTGGATATGGGCGGTCAACCCGGCGAAACCTATTGGATAAACCTTTTTGACAGGCTCACCGCTGAAAATTACGAGCAGAGTTCCCAGCTTGTAAACGACAGCCATAACGGCAACGGCGGCGAAAGCGCCCCGGCAGTAAAGCCCGACTATGAGAAGTTGGGAAATCTCCCGACCGACGAAGAGCTTGCCGCAGCGGCGTATGCCGACTATGACACCATGGAAGAAAAGCCCGTTTTCTACCGCCCCAGCACCTCTAACGGAAATACCCAAAACGACGTAGACAACTCGTGGCCTTATCAAAAAGGCACGGAGGACGGCGTAGATTACATTTATCCCACAAACGTCGGCGTTGACAACACCTACTCCATTATCTACACCGACCTTACTCTCCAGCCCGACCAGATACTTTCGCTGGAACTTAAGCTTAACCTCGAAGACGAAGGCGACAGTATTACGTTTTTAATAAACCAGACTATCAACTACGATTTGCAGTTTATGGGCACCACCGACGGAGAATGGCGCGAAGTTGTGCTTTACACCGCCACCCGCCCCACCGCAATCAATCTGAACATACTGTTCATGAAAGATATCCTCGGTACGCCTTACAACGAATTTGTGGGCATCAGGAACATTAAGATATCAAATATCGTAGAAGATCCCAACAAACCTATGGACGTGCGCACCGAAATGGCGCAAGAACAAAATGACGGTTCGTTGGTATACAAGGATTACTATTTGGGCGACGACGGTTTCTATCATATGGGCAATGAAAGCACCAAAGCGTCCACCGACCCCATAATTTACTGCTCGGTAATGGAAGAAACGACCTGGTCCTTAAGGCGCCTTAGAAATTATATTTTGGAATTTGAAGGTTCCAGATATATTAAATCGGTATATCTTTTAAGCACCTATGCATTCAGATCTTCCGACGAGTCGGATGATGGTACGATTGAGTATACCTATGACCCGACAAGATCCATAATCGAAGCTCAATTCCTTGAAGATTATAATTATAACCAAAACTATAATAATGACGATATTGAAATTAGTTATTATACTCCCGTTACCGAAGATTTGCAAAAAGCTTTGACCGGATTTACGAAAGCAGTTGACCAAAGTATATCCGCATATGAAAAGGGCGACGATTATCAGGAAGATAAAGTATGGCTTGAACTTTGCTTCTACTATCGCATGCTCGGTCAGGGACATGAAGGTAACGAAGAGCATACCTGCCTTGCAACTAAGTTCCCCGAAAGCGCAAGAGGTATCGGTCCCTCCGTTGCAATTGAACTTAACCCCACCGATACTACGACAACAGTTGAAGTTAAGGCAAATGAAGTTTTGAGAACTTATCTTAATCCCCACGGCGGTTTCATCTATAAGTTCACGGCGCCTCAAGCGGGCGTATACCGCTTTACCTATGACAATGTTAACCCGAGAGGCGGCGAACCTGAAGTTTACGCCTTTAAAGCAAAGGAAGACATAAACAAGATAAACGCCATTGTAAATTACGATCTGACAACGACACACGACGCGGTTATATATCTCGACGACAAAACCCCTGTTTATTTGCAGCTTACAGTAAATTTGTTTGCCGTGTCAAACGTTACCTATACACTGAAGATAGAGCGCTATGCCGATGAAGACTGGGTAAGAGAATATGTTAGTGACGGAATACCTACCGCTGACGGCGGCTCAATCTTCTATCAACTTAACATAGGTTTGGATACGCCTAAGTCTAATGACCCTTATTACTATCAGGACATTGACGGCGAACACGGCTCAAAGATTTATATTGACCTTATTTCCGAATCGCGTGTTTACGGGCAATCACTGTATGCTATAAGCAAAGAGGGATTGATGGGGCAACTCGGTCTTACATCGGTATTTGAACAGTACTACCATACTGCGACTAACGGTAAAGATCCACAAGACAAGGATTACGGCTTAATTGAAGCTACGAAAGAGGTTGTTGATAATATAGTTAGGTTTACGCAAGCATACGACGGTTCTGACTATAATTCCAACAAATGGGCTACATTTGCAGTGTACTTCCACTATTTCGGATCCGAAGAAGGATGGAACGAGATGCCGCCTTTTGAACGGCACACGACATCATCTGAATCAACACAAAACCCTCAAGGTTAAACAAGAAAAAAGCTCCGCGTGAAAACGCGGAGCTTTAAATTTATTGGGCAATAAGCAATGTTTTTTGATATTTTCTTGACTAATTTAAAATAATGTAGTATAATTAATTCAGAAAAATAAGGAGGCATTTAAAAATGCAAAAAACTTTAAAAAGACTTTTTATGTTGCTTTTGTCGGTTGCGCTGATTTCGTGCATAGCGGTTTTTGCGGCATGCAATAAGGACGAGGAAACGAACGACGGTACAATTACAATAACCGTTAAATATCCCGACGGCACACCGGTAAACGGTCACACAGACGGCACAGGGTATGACGAATCGGTTAATGAACCGACAGCAGACGGTAGCGGCACTTGTGTATTGATTCAAATTTGTATAGCACCTAATCAGGGAGTTTCGGAAACTTGCCTTGATTTCTTTCTTCTCGGTGCAGACGGCAAAGTTACATTAAATGTACAAGATGATATTATATCTGGATTTGCATATACTGAAGGATTTACCGATGACACAAAGTTTGATATTCACGTTCGTAAGATTGATAACTATGAAGGTGAATGCACTTATACCAAAAATACCTTACCCTCAAAGTTGGATATAACGCTTGTTGCAAATTCTTAATCAATAAAGAAACAACCCGCGAGAAAAATTTCTTGCGGGTTGTTTTTTTGCTCCCGAAAACCGTAGATAAGCTTCGTTCTGCGGTGTCGTGCTGTGGCAACCCTCAGTTACGTACTTCTTTGTACGCTCCTTTGGGTTATCCTCGCACTCCTTGCATAACTCGCTTCTCCGCGGTTTCTATCCTTGTAAAACGATTCACGAAAAAATTGCAGTGCGGACGCGCACTGCGATTTTTTCGTGAGTTTGGCGGCTCTCCTTCCCCCTGTCAATTTGCGCGAGGGCACTGCCCGACGCTCTCGCCAACGGCGAGAACGAAGTGAAGAATCCCCTCTTCCCCTCTGTCATTCTGCGCGAGGGCTTTGCCCGACGCCCTCGCCAACGGAGAGAGGCGTAAGCCGAAGAATCCCCTCTCCCCTTCTTTCCCTTGTCATTCTGAACGAAGTGAAGAATCCCCCCGAAGTTGAACGGTGGCACGGGCTTTGATATACCCCTCTTCGTAATTGCTCTGAGGAGACCACCATGGGACGAGCGCGGATTTTTCAAAACAGCACAGTGCGCTGTTTTGCCGCGCGAGATGAGCGAGCGCATATGCAGGCGCGAACGGTGCCCGAAAAAGGCGTTGCCCTTACGCCTTTTGAGAACTCTCGGTCAATCGCCCGCTCCGCGGGTCTCATATCCCTCGAAATGACAAGCTCGTAAGTTTCTTTGTTATTATTTAGAAAGCGCCCGCGCGGAACCGCGCGGGCGCTGTATTATTTTTTGTGTTGGTTTATTCCTGCGGGGCAGTATCGGGTTGCAACGCATTATCTATTTTTTTTCTTAAAACATCTTCCGCCATAGAGCCTTGCCTTACATACGATATTTCACCGTTTATGTTTACTATTACGGTCACGGGATATGCTCCCTTGCCGCCGAATGCCTTATATATTACGTCGCCGTAGTCATGCCCGAATATCACGCCCCAATCGCTCCAACCCTTTTCCTCGATAAACGGTTGAGGTTTTTCGTGGTTGTCGGAGTGCAATGCAAGCATTACCACAGGCTTGCCGTTTGCCGTGTATTCGCTCAATACGCTGTTAAAGAACGGCAATTCCGCAACGCACCC
>CANQNO010000016.1 GCA_947625245.1 uncultured Clostridia bacterium | reverse complement strand
TGAATTTGTCAAGCGTTTGGATTAAAATCAGTTAAACTGAATTTATGGAAATATTGTTTAAGGAAAGGTTTACCGAAGCTCTTAAATTCAGCGGCATTTCGCAAAAGCAACTTGCCGGGAAGTTGGGGATATCCGAGGGCAATATAACCAACTGGAAGAAAGGCGAAAATCTGCCGTCGGTAGAAATTCTGTTCAAACTCTGCAAAATTTTCGACGTTTCGGCGGATTATCTTTTGGGGCTATCCGATTATTAAAAATGTTTGCGCCTCGCAAAATAAAGCGCCCCGCCCGCAGATTTCTGCGGGCGGGGCGTTTATGATTTTTAAATATTTTTATTCGTACAGCTTTTCGGGGTCGAAGCCGAAGGTCTGCACAAGCTCCACAAGGGGGGAGTCGGAAATGTTTCTCGGCGTTACGAGAAGTCCGCCGTCGGGGTCCAAATCTATGTTCCTCGCCCCGCCGTTTTTGTCGTCAAAGTGCTTAAAGCCGTACCATATGATGTGCGAACAGCTCGTCTTTTTGCACTTGTTCTTGTCCGAAAACACTCCGGTCAGCGGAAAATATTCGCCGTCTTTAAGTTCGTTCACTATAAAATCCGTGGCGTCGTCTATACACTTTAAATAAACTTCGTCCAAAACGCTCTCCGCGCCGAACGCTTCGGGCTTGATTCTCAAGACCATAAAATTTATTCTGTCGGTAAAGCCGAATTCCACTTTGTCAAAGCCGTTTGCCACGCCTACGGCGTTGGATTGAAAGACGGGCGTTTGGGAATAAGGGTCTATTATCACTCCCGAATGGCCTATGCGGAAGCCCGAAAAGTGGGTGGAAGAGGTGATCAATATATCTCCCTTTTCAAGATAGATTTCCTTGCTTAAATCATTTATATGGTCGGTGCATATAAAGGGGGCAAATTCCTCGCTGTCCACTTCGCGCGGTCTGAAATAGCTGCCCTGTATTTCTTTCACGCGTTGCCAGCCCCGCTCGCCGCGCAGTAAGGCGCGCTCTATGCCTATTTGCGTAAGCCCCGTCTGGTCGAACAAAATTTTATAATCTTCGTCTGTTTTTAACTCCTTAAAAAACAGTTCCCGCAATTCCTCTTCGGGCAATTTCCGGTAAGAGGGGGTCCAGACATAGGCGTGGGCGTCGCACAGCCGGTAGCCTATAAACAGCCCCAGCGCGGTAAAACCCACAATAAGGACAAACACGCCCGCAACAATGAGCGCAACGATCCGCTTTTTTACATGTCTTTTCTTTTCCATTTATGTAAAGGTTATTTTGTAAGCCTTTCCAGCGCAAGTTTGTAAATTTTAAAGCTCTTTTCTATCTTTTCAAAGGTTATGTACTCGTCGGGCTGGTGGATGGTGCTCTCTTCGCCCTCTTCTTCGGGGCCGAACGCCGCGCCGCATTTCAAAGCCCTTGCATAAGTGCCGCCGCCTATCGCGATGGGCGAGCATTTTTTGCCGGTGACCTCGTTATAAACGTTTAAAAGAGTGGTAATAAGCTTGCTGTTTTTGTCGTTGTAGAGGGGAGCCTGCTCGTGCAGGATTTCGTAACCTATTCCGCTGTCCTTCAAAATTTTTATCACGCTGTCGCGCTTATACGTGGCGGGATAGCGCACGTCGCAGGTAATGTAAACGCAGCCCTTTCCGCCCCTTATTACGTTGGGGGAGAAAGTGAGGTTGCCCGTTTCGTCGTGCAATTTTTCAAGTTCCTTTTCAAGCTTTTCAAGGCGGCTTAAAACGGAATTTTCAAGCCCCGTGTATTTTAAAACAGGGGGGATGGCGTTTACGCCCTTTTCGGGGGTGGAGCCGTGCGCCGATTTACCGCGGGATATTACCTTGCCCGCGGCATATTCAAGCCCCAATTTGGCTAAAAGCGGCTTGTTTTCAACCGCTTCCGCCTCGCAGTAATCGCAGACCATATTGGGTCTTTCGCCCCCGCGCAGGGTGGAAAAGTCGCCTTCGGCGGGGAATTTAAGCCTTATTTGAAGTATGCCCTTTTCGGCGTAAATTACGGGGAAATCGGCGTCGGGCGAAATGCCCTCGTCGGGCATATGGGCGTGTTTTTTATAGTAATCTATGCAGCCCCAGCCGCTCTCTTCGTTGCAGCCGGCAATGAGCTTTATTTTACGTGAAGGCTTAAAGCCTTCGTCTTTAAGCGCTTTCATGGCAAACAGCGAAATGACGGCGGGACCCTTGTCGTCCATGGTGCCCCTGCCCCAGATGCGGCGGTTTTGGTAATCTATTTCGCCGCCGTACGGCAAGTGCTTCCAGCCGCTACCCGCGGGTACGACGTCGAGGTGCGCGAGCACGGCGAATTCCTCGCCTTCGCCGAATATCGCTTCACCGGCATAACCGTCTATGTCGTGCGTTTCAAAACCCATGCTTTTTGCCAGCGCGAGGAAATGATCAAGCGCCTTTTTGGGACCCTCGCCGAAGGGTGCGCCGGGCTTTTTTTCGCCTTCTTCCGAGTTTATCTTCACGATTTCCGAAATTTCTTTTAAAATATCGTTAAAATACTCCATAATTTCCAACCTCATTATAAAAACTTCCGTAAAACATTATACACTTTTTTTATTTTGTGGTAAAATGAATTTAACATAAAAACAAATTTTTCCTCAAAAACAATAAATGAAGATAAAGATAGAGACCGAAAGGCTGATAGTATATCTTAAATTTATTTTGCTTGCACTGCTGCTCGTAATAGAGATAGTTATTTGCGCGCAAGCCGCTACTTCCGAAACGGGGTTCGTATACGGGCAGATAGGCAAGGTGTACAGCCTGCTCATCGTCATAATGTGTTGCGCGGCGCTCACCGTGGCGGAAGTGATAGACAGCTATTGGGTAAAGAGTTTTGCCGCCAAAATGTTTTTTTACGGCGTCGACGCGGCGCTCCTGTTCGTAATTTGTATTTTTACGGGCAATTCCCTCCTGTCCACGCTGTATTGCGTGGTTTTGACCCAGCTGTACGTGGATATAGTAAGGTTTAAGGACAAGCTCATAATCTTTCTTTTAAGCTGCGCGCTGTTCGGCGTGTCGTTTGTAGTGGGCTGGATAAACGCCAACCCCTCGGCAAACATTATAAACTCCGCCGTCGAAATTTCTTCGGGCGTGCTGTTCGGCTTGCTCGCCATTGCGCTCGACTTCGTAATAGTGCAGTTTCTCCTCAGCTTTTACCGCACCAACAGGGAGCTTTCCAAAGCTTTAAAAGAGGCGGACGAAAGCCGCGCGCGGCTTAAAGAGGCGTACGAACAGCTGTCCGAAACCCTGGTGTACGAAGAGCGCAACAGGATAGCAAAGGATATCCACGACAACGCCGGGCACTCCATGACCACCGTAATAATACAGACGGAGGCGGCAAAGCTCCTCATTGACACCGACCCCGCAGAGGCGAAGAACCGCATAATTTCGGCTAATTTGCAGGCGAGGAACGCGCTCGAACAGATGCGCGAAAGCGTACACCTGCTTGCCGGCAGGCAAAAGACCCGCCCCTTGCGCGAGGAAATGGAGGAGATAATCGCCCAGACCATGAGCGGCACCGACATAAAGGCGAGGTGCAACCTGTGCGAAGCGGAAGTTTCGGACGAAGCGGACAGATTTTTGTGCAACAGCCTTAAAGAGTGCCTTGCCAACGGCATACGCCACGGCGGCGCTACCGCCTTTTATATAGAGCTCAAAGAGGAAAACGGGTATACCGTGTTGTATCTTTCCGACAACGGTTGCGGCGTAAAGGGCGAAGTGGTGCCCGGGTTCGGCTTAAAGGGCATAATGGAAAAGGCGGCGGAACTCGGCGGTTCGTGCTCCTTTTCGGGGGAAGAGGACGAGGGCTTCGAGGTAAAAATTACCGTGCCTTCGGGCAATGACAAAGGCTTAAACGAGGTGAAAAATGATTAACGTATTGCTTGTTGACGACCAACAGATTTTGGCTGAGGGCATAAAATCCGTTTTGCAGACTTCGGACGAAATAAGAGTTGTGGGCATTGCGCTCGACGGCGCGGAAGCGGTGGACATGTGCAAAAAGTTTTCACCCGACGTTGTTTTGATGGATATCCGCATGCCCAACATGAACGGAGTGGTGGCAACCAAACGCATTAAAGAATTCGACGAAAGGATAAGAATAATAATTCTTACCACGTTCGACGACAGCGACTACATTTTAAGCGCCATAAACAACGGGGCGAGCGGATATCTTTTAAAAGACATAAGCGCGCAGGCTCTGATAGACGCCGTAAAAAACGCCTATGACGGCGACACCATACTACCCTCCAAAATAGCAAAAAAAATAACCGACGCGGCGATAATGGTTTCGGCGGACAAAAATTTAAAACTTAAAAAAACTTTCAACCTTTCCGACAGGGAAGCGGAAATAGCCATAATGATAGCCGACGGCTTCACCAACCGCCAGATAGCCGCCGCGTTAAAACTTTCCGACGGCACGTCCCGCAATTACATAAGCTCCATTTATTTAAAACTTGGCGTCGACAACCGCATTTCCGCCGCAGAAAAGATAAAGAAAAACGTGTAACTGATATTAAAAAATTTTATTGTTCTGGTAATACGAATAATATCAATATTTTGTTATAATATCCTCTGCAAAGCGAGGATATTTTTTATGTCAAAGAGAATTTTAACAATGCAGGATCTGTCCTGCGTGGGGCAATGTTCTTTAACGGTTGCGTTGCCCATACTTTCAAGGTACGGTATAGAGACGTGCGTCCTTCCCACGGCGGTGCTTTCCAACCACACCATGTTCAACGGGTGGAGCTATCTGGACCTTACCCCCGAAATAAAGAACATATACGGATACTGGAAGAAAAACGGCTTTAAATTCGAAGGCTTTCTTTTGGGATATCTCGGCAAAAAGGAGCTTATGGATCTGGCGGAAGAGTGCTTTGACGAATTTTCCGCGGCGGGCGCGAAAAAAATCATCGACCCCGCTTTCGGCGACAACGGTAAGCTGTACGGCGGCTTTGACCTGGATTACGTAAAGGCGATGGCGCACCTTATTAGAAGGGCGGACGTGATCGTGCCCAACCTCACCGAAGTCTGCTATATGACGGGACTCGAATACAGGGAAAAATACGACAGGAACTATGTGGAACAGGCTGTTTCGGAAATGAAAAAGCTTACGGACGGCGTGATAATAATAACGGGAGTGGAGCTTGACGGGCTTATAGGCGAGGCTATATACGACGGCGGCAAAACGGAGTACGTGCTTTCGGAACTTCTCCCCGCAAGGCTGCACGGCACGGGGGATATCTTTGCCGCGGTGTTCACGGCAAAATATCTCGGCGGGCACACCCTTAAAGAAAGTTGCGCCGCCGCGGGCAAATTTGTTGCCGACTGCATAAGAAAGACCGACAAATCGCATTTTTACGGCGCTAATTTCGAAGAAATTCTCAATTCCTGACCATAAATCAAAAACATACAACCCAACGGGACCGCGGCAAAACCGCGGTCCTTTTTCCGCGCCCGAATTATCCCGAATAATAAATTGACAATTTATTTAATTATGATATAATAATTGCAATATGTCGTTACTCGAAAACATAAATTCTCCCGGGGATCTCAAAGGGCTTACCGACGAACAGCTCGGCGGGCTTGCAAAGGAGATCCGCGGAACCATAATTGACGCCGTATCGCAAAACGGCGGGCATTTGGCTTCCAACCTCGGCGTGGTGGAGGCTACTCTTGCGTTGCACAAAGTTTTCGACTCGCCCGGCGACAGGATACTTTTCGACGTTTCGCACCAATGCTACACCCATAAAATTCTTACAGGCAGGTACAAAAACTTTTCCACGCTCCGCAAATCGGGGGGCATTTCGGGCTTTTCCAACCCCGCCGAAAGCGCTTACGACCCGCTTTACGAAGGGCATTGCGGCACAAGCATATCTCAGGCGCTGGCGTTTGCCACCGCCGACGCAATGGACGGCAAAAAGAATTACACCGTTGCGGTTGTGGGCGACGGCGCGTTCACGAACGGCATGATATACGAGGCGCTCAACAATTGTTCGGTGCATAACCTGCGCCTCATAATCCTTTTGAACGACAACGAGATGTGCATTTCGGGGATAACGGGCGGCATGAACAAAATGTTGCGCCGCATGCGTTCGAGTTCGGGCTACTTCCGCATAAAGCACGGAACGCAGAAAGTCCTCAGAAAGATTCCGTTTTTGGGCAAGGGGCTCATTTTAGTGGGGCGCAGGCTCAAGAATTTTGTAAAGAACATACTTTTAAACAAAAACATATTCGAAAATTACGGTCTCGAATACATAGGTCCCGTGGACGGCAACAACATAAAGCGCATGTGTTCGGCGCTGGCAGAGGCTAAGCGCAGGGAAGCTTGCTGCGTCGTGCATATGTATACCAAAAAGGGCTTGGGCTACGAGCCCGCCGAAAAGGAGCCCGCGCTCTATCACAGCGTGTCGCCTTTCGACCCCGCAAAAGGGGTTTCGGCGCCGAGCGACGATTGCTTTTCGGAGCAATTCGGCAAATATCTGTGCGAAAAGGCAGATGAAAATTCCGCCATATGCGCCATAACGGCTGCCATGACCGACGGCACGGGGCTTTCGGGCTTTGCCGCGGCGCACCCCGAACGGTTTTTCGACGTGGGCATAGCCGAAGAGCATGCCGTAACCTTCGGCGCGGCGCTCTCCGCCGCGGGTAAGCTGCCCGTCTGCGCCGTATATTCCACCTTTGCGCAGAGGGCTTACGACCAACTCTTTCAGGACGTCTCGCTGGGCGGGTTTCACTTTGTGCTGGCTCTGGACAGGTGCGGTTTCGTTGCGGGCGACGGGGTTACCCATCAGGGGCTTTTCGACTATTCGCTGTTTTGTTCCCTGCCCGGTTGCACCGTATATTCCCCCGCCACCTATAAGGAATTGAAACTTTGCATGGATAAGGCGCTTTCGGGGCAGGGCTTGCAGATAGTGCGCTATCCCAAAGGCAAGGAGACGGGCGGATATTGGAACTATTCCAAAAACGGCGACTTTGCCTTTACCGCGGGTGCGGAACATTGCAAAACCATAATATTGACATACGGCAGAATAGCCGCCAACGCCCTGCCGTGCGTAGTGGGGGGCACGGGCATAGTGCGGCTTGTAAAGGCATTCCCGTTCGACCTCGAAGAGCTTGAAAGGCTTACGGCGGGGGCGCGGAACATATATCTTCTCGAAGAGGGGATTTTCGAAGGCGGCATGGCGCAAAAGCTTTCGCCGTACTTCACGGCGTCGGGCAAAAACGTAGCCGTACGCGCGGTTTACGGCTTTGTAAAGCACGGAAGTTTCGCCGAAATCTGCGCGGCGCACGGCTTTTCTCCCGAACAGATAGCGGAGGAAGTTAAAACCGTTTTCGGGCGGCAATAAGGAAAGATAAATAAAAACTGCGGCGGGCGCAAAATTCTGCGCCCGCCGCTTTCCATATAAAATTTTTTTACAAGTCAAACGCTACGGCTGTAACGTCGTCGTTCAGCGGGGAGGGGGAGAAGTCTCTCAGCGCGGCTTCGAGGTTCCTTATAAAGTCGTCCGCCGTTTTGGAATAGCTCAGCGTCTTTATCGCGCCGTCCACCCCGAACATTTCGCCGCGTACGCCCTTTCTTTCGGTCACGCCGTCGGTCAAAAGCACCAGAATATCCCCGCTCTTGTAGGGGATTACGTCGTCGAAATAGCTGGGGCGGTCAAACCAGCCCGAAACGGGGGGACTGTTCAGCATTATCCGCGTCACGCCGCCCGCCGTCTTTAAAAGAATTGGCACGTTGTGACCCGCCATGGAGTAGGTAATGCTGTTTTTGCCTATTCTCACCGCGGCTACGGTCACGTAATTTCTCTCGTCGAGGTTTAATTCCCCGAATTTTTCGTTAAGACTGCAAATGGCTTTTGCGGGGGATCTTTCAGTCTTGTCGTAAGCGGCTTTTACAAACGCCGAAAGCATGCCCGCGGCAACGCCCTTGCCCGAAACGTCGGCTATCATGCCGCAGGCTTCGCCGTCCACCGTATACACGTCGGGCAAATCCCCGCCTATTTCGCGGCAGGGCACGTATATGTAGGAATACCTCTTGCCGCCCGCCCATTTGCCCGCGGGCAACAGCCGTTGCTGAATGGATTTTGCGGTCTGCAATTCCCGCGCTATCTCTATTTCCAGCGCGTTGTCCAGAGTGCCCATGCAGTACCCGCCGCCTATCGGCGCCACGGTAATGGTATAGGTCACTTCCCGCACGATATCCCCGTCTTTCACTTTTTGGTAAATTCTTCTCGAAACTTCGCGGTTGGATAAAAACGCGTCCTCAAACGCCGCGGCGAGCGCACAGCCGCGGCAATTCCCCGCGGGGAAACACCCGCCCGCGCAATCGGCGCAGTTTGTAAGTTTACCCAAACACCCGCGCGCGTTTTCCGAGGAAAAGAGCGTTCTGAAAGAGGGGTTGGCGTATACCGTTTTCAAATTCTGGTCGGCGGCTATTACGGCGGTTTTTATGCCGTCGAGCATCCGTCTCAAATATTTTTCGGTCATATGGTCACAAATAAAATTTAAGCTTATCGGTTACGATTTCGGCTTCTATCTGCATGTTTTTATACAGTTCGCCCTCTGCTTCTATATAAAATTCTTCGCTTTCCGATATAATCGAAGCTTCCTTTACGCGCAATACTTTTGCTTCCTTTACGGAATTCACCTTGCCCCGCATAAGCTTGAGCAGCGCGGATATGAGTTTGGGGCGGGATATGTAGTCCACGACTATCATATCCATATAGCCGTCGTCTATTTGCGCTTCGGGAAATAGCTTTATGCCGCCGCCTATCTGCTTACCGTTCCCCAGCGCGGCTATAAGCCCGTAATGCCTTTCGGTTTCGCCGTTGTATTTAACGGTGAAATCACAGCTTTTGAATTTGAACAAAGTCTTTATAAACGCGCGGAAATATTTGGATTTTTTGTTGTTTTTGCCCGAATACGCCCGCCTTAAAACGTCTACGTCGATGCCCATGCCCACTGCGTTCAAGGAGCGCAATCCCGAAGAAAGCTGTATAAAATCCACCTTGGAGGGGTCGCGGAAGGCTATAATCTCAGCCGCCTCTTTCACGTCGGAAGGTATGCCCGCGGCTTCCGCAAAATCGTTGCCCGTGCCGAAGGGGATTATCCCCAGCGCGGTTTTGGAAAAATCTTCCACGCCGTTCAGAATTTCGTGCAGGGTGCCGTCGCCGCCCATCGCTATAATGGAATTTTCTTCCCCGCGGGAGGATATCTCCCTTGCAAGCTCAGTGGCGTGGCGGGCATGGTCTGTATACAAAAATTCGTATGGGCAACCCGCGTGTTCGAACACCGAACCAACTTCGTTCAATTTTTTTACGCTGTTGCCTTTTAAATGAAGTTTATTTGCTATTATATAATACATATTAATATCGGGGCGTCTTTTATTTTTATTATTATATAACATACTCAATTAAATTGCAAATAAAATAGAAAGTTGATATAATAGTTTTATAGGTATAAAAGGGGTAGCGGCGCCGTAATGTATGAAACTCTGTCCGAAAATTTAAAAGACCTTGCAAACGCCTGTCCTTTTCCGCTGTACGTGGTGGGCGGGGCTGTGCGCGATTTTATTGCGGGGCTTAAATCGGACGAAGCGGATACCGACCTTTGCGCGCCCGCTTCCGCCGAAGAATTTTCGGGCTGTGCCTTAAAGTGCGGCTTTACGGTCAACGCCGTATATAAAAACACGGGCACCGTAAAGATAAAAAAGGACGGCGAGGAGTACGAGTTTGCTTCTTTCCGCTCCGACGAATACGTGCGCGGGGAACACGTTCCCGCCAACACCTTTTTTACGGACGACATAACGCTCGACGCCCGCCGCCGCGATTTTAAGTGCAACGCCGTTTATTACGACATAAAATCTCAAAAATTCGCGGATCCGCTCTGCGGCATAACGGATATAAAAAACAGAATTCTCGACGCCGTCGCCCCGCCCGCAAAGGTATTCGGCGAGGACGGGTTAAGGCTTATGCGGCTTGCCCGCATAGCGGCGCAAACGGGTTTCGAACCCACGGCGGGCTGTATGGAAGCGGCAAAATTACACCGCGCGCTCGTGAACGACGTCTCCAAAGAGCGCGTCCGCTGCGAGCTGGAGCTTCTTCTGCATGCCGATGGGCGTTACAAAATAAAGTACGCGCATTACAGGGGACTTGAAATTTTAAAAAAGACGGGGGTGCTTGCGGCTTTTTTACCCGAACTTGCCGCGGGCGACGGGATTGCCCAAAGGAGCGATTTCCACGATTACGACGTGCTCGAACACTCTTTGCGGTGCGCAATGTACGCCGAACCGCCGGTGCGCACGGCGGCGCTTTTGCACGATATAGGCAAGCCCTTTTGCTTTAATTCATACGGCAAGTTTACCAGGCACGAAGAAGAGGGCGCCAAAATCGCCGCCGCGGTATGCGAAAGACTCAAATACCCCAAAAAGCAAACCGAAGAGATAGCAAGGCTCATATCCCTCCACATGTACGATTTCAGGTGCGACGCCCGCGAAAACAAGGTGCGCAAATTCATACTGCAAAACGGGGATATCCTCGACAAACTTCTTATGCTTAAACAAGCCGACTATTCGGCGTGCAAAGACGACTTGGATATTGCGCCGTCGGTGGCAAAAATCGGGGGCATACGCAAAAAAATGCGGCTTGAAGGCTTGCCTTTCTCGCTTAAAGAACTTAAAATAAAGGGGAACGAGCTTATAGGGCTGGGCTTCCCGCGGGATAAAGTGGGGGAAACCCTCGAAGAACTTCTTACGGCATGCGCCTTAAAAGAGGTTGCCAACGAGCGCAACGCGCTTATACTGCGCGCGCAGAAAATTCTGCGCCGCTCAAAAATATAATAGGCTGCAACATTGCTTAAAATAAATAAGGAGTGAAATGTGGAATATATTTATTTAAACAACGGCGTTAAGATGCCGGTGGCGGGCATAGGTACGTTTACGCTTTCTCCCGAAGACGCGGAAAATTCCGTATATGAGGCGCTCAAGTGCGGATACAGGCTTATCGATACGGCAAACGCCTATATGAACGAACGCGCGGTTGGCAGGGGAATAAATAAAAGCGGGGTTGCCCGTAAGGATATTTTTCTCGTAACAAAGATATGGTGCACCGAATACGAGGACGGCGACAGGGCAATTGCCCAAACGCTCGAACGGCTTGGCACCGATTATATAGATTTGCTGTTTTTGCACCAGCCCGTAGGGAACTACATCGAGGGCTACAGGGCAATGGAACGGGCATATAAGGCGGGCAAAGTAAAGGCGTTGGGGCTTTCCAACTTTCCCGCAGACCGCTTTAACAACGTACTTGCAAATTGCGGTGTAGTGCCGCAGGTAGTGCAGGTGGAAGCACATCCTTACTATCCCCAAAACGAGCTGAAAGAAACTCTTAAAAAATACGGCATGGGGCTAATGGCGTGGTATCCTCTGGGGCACGGCGACAAGTCGTTGATAAAGGAAGAGGTTTTCTCCCGTCTTGCAAAAAAGTATAATAAAACCAACGCTCAGATAATACTTCGCTGGCACACGCAGGTGGGGAATATCGTCATCCCCGGTTCCAGAAACCCCGAACATATCAAGAGCAATCTCGATATTTTCGGCTTCACGTTGACCGACGACGAACTCAAAGAGATAGCCGCGCTGGATAAAGACAGGCGATATTACAATAGGGCGATCGCCGACGAAGAAAAGGCGTTTATGGGTTGGAAGGCAGACTTCAACGACCAGAAGTAAATAAGAGAGGTAAATATGGGCGATAAAAATGTGATAGTAAAAAAGAAAGGCTTCTCTTTTCTTTCCTTTTTCATCGGAATTCTGATAGGTATAATTATTCTTGCCGGCGCGCTGTTCGGCGCGGGTTATTTTGCAATGACCGCAGACCTCGACAGGGTAATGAGCACCGTGGGGCTGAACAACAAGGACGAAGAGGGCAACCATAAATATGTGAATACGGATACGGACAACGGCGGCGTGAAAAACGCCCTCGAACTCGTAAAACGGGTCGCCGATATGTTCAAAGAGCCCAAAGAGCTTACCCTCGGGCAGATAGAGGGGCTTCTTCCCGTTGCGGACGGCATGATAGAATCGTTGCGCAAGTCGGTTTCGTCATACGTCGAACTTGACGCCGAAGAACTCAGACAGGTAAAATTTGCCGACTTCGGCAAGTATATGAACGACAAGATAATGGAGATACGCCCTTCGGCTTTCATAAGCGGAGAAAAGAACCGCCTTGTGGAACTGCTGCTCGACGGGGTGGAAGCGGACTGCGTAACTTTCGATAACGCCGTTTATCCCCTTTACGAGGACGAATCGGGCGAAAATTTTGCCTATAAGCAGGGCGAAGTTTGGTATTGCGCACAAAGAGACGGCAACGGCTTTGCGCCGTCGGGCGAAGCATATACGGGCGACGCGGCGGCTCTATTGCCTACGGGCAACTTCTATTTCGACGCGGAAGAAAAGATATATATCGAACCCATAACCATAGGCTCGCTTACGGGCACTGACGGTATGGGCGCGCTGGGCAGGGCGAGCGTCACCGAACTTTTGGGTGAGACCGAAGAAAACGGTATTGTGGAAAAACTTATGGGCGACATAACCATAAACGATTTCATGAACGGCGAATTCAACCTCGACGAAAAGATAAACAGTCTTGAAATAAGCGACCTCGTAGACGTGCGGCTCGACGACAAGGTAATGGTATTTTTCGCCTACGGGCTTTCGGGGCTTACCCAAAACGAGGACGGCGGCTACACTGCCGTATACAAACTGGGCGACGAGGATATCCCCGCCATAGTTACGGTTGAAGACGACAAAATAACCGCGGTCACCGACGTAGACGGCAACCCGTTGGCGGGGCTTACCGTGGAAAACGTTTCCACTATATCGGATAAAATAGACGTGTCAGTGTTCCTCGACGTATCCGTCGACAACAAAGTAGTGGCATATATCGCTTACGGCATAACGGGCATAACCGCAGAAGAGGACGGCTCGTACACCGCAGTGTATAAGTCCGGATCCGCCGATGGCGAAGAGCCTGCAGTGACGACGGACGTGCCCGTTATTGTGGAAGTAAAGGAAAACGCAATCATATCCGTCAAAACGGAAGAGGGCGAACTGATTTCCGCGGCAAACGTTTCGGAACTGAGCGACAGGGTGGACGGCATGTTCGACGACCTTCAGCTCTGCGACCTTATTGAAGTCGGCGACAACAAAATTTTGCAAAGGCTCGGCAATTACACTCTTAACACCGTTTCCGAAGGCATTGACGAGATAGAAATTACCGACGTAATGGATGTTCCTTCCGACAGCGCGCTTCTTCCCTATATCGCCTACGGGCTGACGAAAGTCGACGCCGTAAACAAAACTGCGTTAATAAAGGACGAAACAGGTATCAGCAAAACCGTTTATCTCGATATCGACGAAGAGGGCAAAAACATTACGGGGGTTTACGAAACGGAAGACAAGTCGGGCGAACCGCTCGGCGGCACCAAAATAAACGACATAAACGCCCGCATAGACGGGCTTATGGACGACCTCACGATAGGCGAGCTGATACCGGGCGCGGCGGAAGGCGGCAACACCATACTCCGTGCCCTGCGCGACTCCACGGTGAACACCCTTTCCGACGACATTGACAACCTCACCATAAACGAACTTTACGCCGACGAAATTTACGGCGGCAAAAACGGGGCGGGCGAAACCCAAAAAGCCGTCATGAAAAAGGTGGTACAAAGCGGCGCAGAGGCAGAGAACAACGAAATTGATTTCAATAAATTCTATATTTACTACACCCTCGAATCGGGCGAGTTCGGCACGGATTCCGCCGTTTATAAACTTGTGAATTTTGAAAGCAAGGAGGAAGACGGGGTGGAAAGCAAAAAAGGCAAACTCGAATCGCTTCCCGCGGATAAAACCTATTACACTTACGGCGCACCCACGCATTTTTGGCAATTGCTCGTCACCCAACACACCGAAGAGGGCGAGTGGAACGAACATGCCTATACTTTAAACGGGCTGACCAAAATGATAGACAATATTCAACACAACATGAACTACTTCACTTTGGGCGCGTTGCAGGATGCGGGCATACTCGTTTTCGATGAAGGGATCAAATTGAACGAAACGAAAATTCCCGAAGGAATTGAAACTTACGGCGGCAAGTCGCTGGGCGAGCTTACCGTACCCGACGCCGTGCAGGCAATGGTTTATATTATAGAAAATTTGAATAGTTTGGGCGGTTTGGGCGGTTTGGGCGGCTGAAAAAAGTTGACAACGCCGAAAAATTAATGTAAAATACCTGTATTGCACGTAATGTGTTTACCTTGCATACCGCAGGTGGTATGCCGATTAAGTCCGGGAGGTGAAATTATGAAAACTTACGAAATGCTCTACGTTTTGGACGCCGCTACAGCCGATGAAGCCAAAGACGGAATCCAGAAGAAGTTCGAGGACGTTATAACGTCCCGCGGCGGCAACGTGTTTTCGGTGGATAAGTTAGGCGTTAAAAAGCTTGCATATCCCATCGATTACAAGACCGAAGGCAACTATGTGGCATTTTCTTTCGAAGCCGACGGCTCCGTAATAAAGGAGCTTGACCGCATTGCGGGTTTAACGTCGGAAGTTTTAAGAAGAATGATTACCGTAAAAGCGTAAAACAAAGGTAAATTTATGAACAAAGTATTTTTGATAGGGAATCTCACGCGCGACCCCGAACTCACCGAAACGGCGGGCGGCGTAAAAATTTGCCGCTTTGCCATAGCCGTCAACCGCAACTATTCGGGTGCGGACGGCGAAAGAAAGACAGATTTTTTTAATGTCGTTGCCTGGCGCAATTTGGGCGAAAATGTGGCGCGGTTTGCCAAAAAAGGCAACAAGGTTGCGGTTTCGGGCTCTGTAGAGCTAAGAAATTATGAGGACAGCCAGGGCGTTCGCCGCACCGCGGTGGATATCGTGGCGCAGGACGTTGAATTTTTAACGCCCCGCGGACAGGCTTCCGCGGACGACGGCTATGACGACGCCGCTCCTGCATCTTCCGCGCAAGGCGGCAAAAAGCCTGCCCTTCAGATGTTTGACGACGACAGCGATATTCCCTTTTAAGCAATTTAAGGAGTTGGATTATGGAAGAAAATAAAACCATGAACGAAGCGACCGCCGCTGTACCGGCAGTCAAAAAGAATTATAAGAGAATGCCCCGCAGGAGAGTCTGCGCGTTCTGTCAGGAAAAGGTGGACGTAATAGATTATAAAGACGTTTTGCGTATCAAAAAATTCGTCACCGAAAGCGGCAAAATGTTGCCTCGCAGAATGAGCGGTACGTGCGCAAAGCACCAGCGCGAACTTTCAAAGGCAATCAAGCGCGCAAGAAACGCCGCGCTTCTTCCCTTTAAGGCAGAATAATCAATAACGCAAAGCCCGGTAATGTTTTATCGGGCTTTTTTATGTTTTAATTTCGGCGCACTATTGTTTGACATACGGTTAAAATTAATATAAAATATACATACAGAGTATTTATTCTTTCGGAAAAAGGTTTATGGAAGAGGAAAAAACAGGTTTGACGATAGGTCAATTTTTCAAAATCGTGTTATCGCGCAAGTGGCTGGCGCTTGTCATTGCCGCGGTAATAACGGTATGCGGCACTCTGGCGCTTTGGCTGGGTTTCGGCGAAAGCCGCAAGTATTACGAGGGCAGGTTCTCGCTTATGTTTGCCGAAGGCAACGACGTGTATTATCCCGACGGCGCGCTGTTCAATTATAAAGAACTCGTTTCCCGCCGCAACCTGCTCGAAATCAAGGGCATGAGCGAAAGTTTCGGCAATGTGGACGTGGAAAAGATGTACTCTGAGGGCGACGTCGACGTGTTGCGCGCGGATAGCACAACAACAACCGCAGAGTGGAAGTATACGGTGAGCGTAAAGGCAAGCTATTTTAAAAACGAAGCGCAGGCGCGTGATTTTATTGAATATATTATGGAAACGCCCGTAAGATATCTCAAAAGCATAGCTTCCGACCGCGACATGTATTTCGACGTCTACGAAACTACGGATTTTTACGAGGAAAAGGCGGAGCTTTTAAAAAAGCGGGTGGACTATCTCAAGGAAATCTCAGGTATGATAAAAAATACCGGCAATACGCTTATGAAAGCCTGCCGTACGCTTGAAATAGGTCTTGAAGATATCGAAGAAAAACTCAACTCCACTATAGTGGATATCCGCGACGAAAATGCCGCCGCCGAAACCACACGCGAATTGCTCGTGCACAGCGCGGAGGAAGTTAAAGCGCGCTATAAGCAGTTGCTTAAAGCCGCCGAAACCGAACGCGACAATCTGATGGACGAATACAACCTCTTAAAGGGCGACACCGTAGACGTATACGGCGAAGCCGTCTCCTCGCGCATAGCTAAGCTTGCAAAAGACATTGCCAAATGCAATAAAAACATAACTATGTACGAGTTATATCTGGTCGGGGACGGGAGCGTAGTGCTCAAAGAAGATCCTTCGGTAAAGCAGACTCTCGACGGATATAAAACTAAGATAGAAGAGATATCAAGCGCATTTGCCGAAGATTTGGAAGAGGGAAGTTTAGGCACCGTGCTCGTGTGCGAGGGGTCGTTGAACAGCGAGGGTAACATTACCTTGCTTGCCGGCTTCTTCATAAGCCTCGCCGTCGGCGTGGTGGTTGCGGTGGTTATAGCGTTCATCGCGGGTTACGGCAAGCTGAAAAAGTCGGCGGAAACGCCCGAAACCGCGCAGGAAAATAAAGACGGTAACGCGGACGGCGGAAACGCGGACAACGCATAAAAAAGAAAATTAAATACAAACAATAAATTAAAGGCGGGGGTTATGCAAACGCATAACCCCCGCCTTTTTCCGCGCCGTGGCGCGGATTTTTTATTTTAAAGTTTAATCGTTTTTCTTCTTTTTACCCGATGCCTTGTTGTTGGCAAACTTTATTATTTTTTGGGTGGTGCCGAATACCACTATGTGGTCGCCGTCGCAAAATACGTAATCGCCGCCGGGAGGGGGCAAAACTTTGCTGCCGTTTTTTATGGTAAGGATGTTCATGCCCAAATTTCTCGGATTCACTTCCGAAATGCTCTGCCCGTACCACTGCGCGGGCACGGCAAGCTCAAAAATGGAATACTCCGCGTCTATTTCAAAGTAGTCGTAAATCTTTTCGTTGTTCAGTTTCATGGCAAGTTTTTCGGCTATGTCGCGGTTGGGGTAAACCACTTCGTCGGCGCCGACGCGCAAAAGGAATTTCCTCTGTATGTCGGTGTCCGCGCGGGAAACCACGTATTTGGCGTTTAAATCCTTTAAAATCGACGTGATTTCAAGCGACGACTGAAAATCTTCGCCTATCGAAACGACGCAGACGTCAAAGGAGGGAATATCCAGCGCCTTTAAGTTGTCGGCGTTAGTGCCGTTGGCTATCAGCGCGCCCGAATATTTGGGCGCAAGCGTGTTTATGGTGCTCTCGTCCCTGTCCACAATCATTACTTCGTCGCCCATATCGATCAGGTTTTCGCCCAAAAGCTGGCCGAACTTTCCCATCCCTATAATAAGAACAGATTTCATTTATTCCTCCGTGAGCCGCCTTATGAGCGGCTCTTTTAATCAGCCTATCAAAAAAGTGTCTACGGGATAACGTATTTCGTTATAACTGCGCCGCTTTGCAAGCGCAAGCGCAAGCGTTAAAATTCCAACCCTGCCCGCATACATCAAAAGTATCAGAATTATCTTCGAAACGGCGGAAAGCCCTGCCGTTATGCCCATGGAAAGCCCCACGGTGCACACCGCCGAAACGCACTCGTACAGCGCGTCTTTAGAACCCACCTGAACGTCTATCGCGCATATGGCAATGGTGGAAGCCGTGATTATCATCAAAAGCGCCGCAAATATGGCGAGCGACTGGTATACAAGCGAATATTCAACCCGCTTTTTGCCTATGTTCAAGTCGCGTTTGCCGCGGAACACGCCTATCATACCCATTATTATAACGCTGAACGTGCCAACTTTCAAGCCGCCCGCGGTGGAGCCCGAACTTCCGCCTATGAACATCAGCACGACGGTAAGAAGGTAACTGCTGTCGGACAAAGATTGTGGCGCGGTAGTATAAAATCCCGCCGTTCTGGGCGTCACCGCGTCAAAAAACGCCAAAAGCAACTTTTGCCCGAAGTTGCGTTCTCCGAAATACGGCATATTCCACTCAAACAGCATAAACAGTGCGGTTGCCGCGGTTATCAATATCCCCGTAACCGTAAGCACTATTTTTGTGTTCAACTGAAATTTTTTAAACCTGAAGCGGCTGTCAATAACGTCGCTCCAAACGCAAAAGCCCAGTCCGCCTACTATTATGAGCAGGCAGACGGTAACCGAAACAACGGGGTCGAGCGCGTAAGCCGAAAGGGAGCCGCCGCCCGCAGCGGGCATTAAATCGAACCCCGCGTTGCAGAACGCCGAAACGGAGTGGAAAACAGAATAAAATATTCCCCTGCCCCAGCCGAAGTCGGGCACGAAACGGAAACTCAGCACAAACGCGCCGAGGATTTCGAAAATAGCCGAACCCAGAACTATCCTCTTTACCAGAGTGGACAGCCCCGCAAGTTTGCCGCTGCCCGAGCTTGCCATAAGCAGCTGGCGGTTTCCCAGCCCGATGCCCCGCCTGAAAAGCATAAGTATGCTGGTGACAAAGGTCATGAAACCTATGCCGCCCAACTGGATAAGAATAAGTATTATTATCTGCCCGGCGAGCGAAAAGTGCGTGCCCGTATGATAGGGGGTAAGCCCCGTCACGCAGGTCGCGCTGGCGGAAGTGAACAGCGCGCCGAGATAGTCGGTAAATTCGCCGTCCGCCGTGGAAAAGGGCATACACAAAAGTGCGCTTCCGAACAGAATAACTATTAAATATCCTATGGCGAGAGTCTGCCATACGGAAAGTTTAAATTTTCTCTTCTTCATAAAAGCGTTAAGATTTTACCACTAATTAAAGTGGTTGTCAACTCAAACGTGCGGGTTTGGATATGAACATTATCGGGCGGAACGGGCATAAGTTGTAATACCGTACAGGGGGAAACAAGGTGGAAGGCGTTTATATTTCATCGGACAGCGCCGTGGAAGAAGGCGCAAAAATATATGCGCCCGCGCACATATCGGGCGGCTCGCATATCTGCCGCGGGGCGGTCATCATGCCGTTCTGCACTCTTATAGGCAGCTATGTGGGCGAAAATACAGTTGTGTTTTCAAGCACATTAAACGGCGCACACGTGGGCGAAAATTGCACCGTAGGTCCCTACGCATACCTGCGCGGCGGCGCAAACATAGGCAACAATTGCAGGATAGGGGATTTTGTGGAAGTTAAGTCCTCCTCTATAGGCGACGGCACAAAGGCGGCGCATCTTGCATATATCGGCGACGCCGAAGTCGGCAAAAACGTGAATATAGGCTGCGGCGCGGTCTTTTGCAATTACGACGGCAAAAAAAAGCACAAGACAACAGTCGGCGACAACGCTTTTATAGGCGCGAACTGCAACCTCATTGCCCCGCTTGATATAGGCAAAGGCAGCTTTATAGCGGCAGGCACCACGGTAAGCCGAAACGTCGGCGACGAAAGCTTTTGCATAGGCCGTGCCGAAGAGCATATAAAGCCGGGCGGCGCGCGCGGCAGGTACGGCGATTTTTAAAGAATTTTATCGAATAACAAACTTAAAAGGAGGCGTTTACGGGTAAATATTTCGGAACGGACGGTTTCCGCGGCGAGGCGGGCGTAACCATAACCGCAGAGCAGGCTTTTAAATGCGGGCGGGTGCTGGGCTGGTATTTCGGCGTGAACATGGGCAAAAAATGCCGCGCCGTAATAGGCAAGGATACAAGGCTTTCTTCGTATATGCTCGAATACGCGCTTGCCGCCGGGTTTACCGCTTCGGGCGGGGACGCCTATATTTTGCACGTCACCACAACGCCGTCGGTATCGTACGTGACGCGCTGTGACGGCTTTGACTGCGGGGTTATGATTTCGGCAAGCCATAACGGCTACCGCGACAACGGCATAAAACTATTCAATTCACAGGGCGAAAAGCTTTCGGGCGGGGTGATTTCCCTCACCGAACGCTATCTCGACGGGGATTTGACCCCTTTCGGCGGCGAAATCCCCTTTGCAAGCGGCAACAACGTGGGGCGTACGGTGGACTATATATCGGGCAGAAACAGATATGTGGGTCACCTTATATCCCTTTCCACCTGCTCGTATAAAGGGCTGAACGTCGGGCTGGACGCGGCTAACGGCAGCGCCTGGCAGATAGCGCGCAGCGTATTCATGGCTTTGGGCGCAAAGACCTTTGTGATAGGCGACAACCCCGACGGCACCAACATAAACGGCGGAGTCGGCTCCACCAATATAGGCGCTCTCCAAAAACTCGTCGAGGAAAATTCTCTCGATTTGGGCTTTGCGTTCGACGGCGACGGCGACAGGTGCATTGCCGTAGGCTCGCGCGGGGAAGTGCTCACGGGCGACGAAATTCTTTATATCTGTGCCGACTTTTTAAAGAGCAAAGGCGAACTTTTTAAAAATACCGTCGTCTGCACCGCCCTCTCCAACGGCGGGCTTATAAACAGTCTTAAAAACAAGGGCGTTTCTACCGAAATTTGCGACGTCGGCGACAGCAACGTATGGCGCGCAATGCAGGTTTCGGGGGCGGCGCTCGGCGGCGAAAGAAGCGGGCACATAGTGTTTTCAAAGTACGAAACCACGGGCGACGGGCTTGTGACCGCGCTCATGATAATGGAAGCCATTTCGGCGCAAAAATGCAACCTGTATGAACTTTTAAAGGGTTACAAGCCGCTGGAACAGATCAATTTTAACGTTCCCGCCGAAAACAAAACGGCGGCTATGAGCGGGGTTGCCGAGCTTGCCGCAGAGCTTTCCGAAAAACTGAACGTGCGGATAGTAGCCCGCCCTTCGGGAACGGAGAGGCTGATAAGGCTTATGGCGGAAGGCGAAGTTTACGGCGACTGCGCGGCCGCCGTCGCCGCGCTCGAAAAAAAGGTAAAAGCCAACTGCGCCAAATTCTGAAACTGCAAGGAGACGTTATGTGCGGAATAATAGGTTATACGGGCGGCGGCAACGCCGCGCAAATAATTTACGAAGGACTTAAAAATCTGGAATACCGCGGATACGATTCGGCGGGTATGGCGATTATGGAAAACGGCGCATGCAAAACGGTAAAGAGTTGCGGCAGGGTGGAAAAGTTGGGCGCGTCGCTGCGGTTCTTCGGCGGGCATACGGGCATAGGGCACACCCGCTGGGCAACGCACGGCAAGCCTTCCAACGCCAACGCCCACCCGCACACGTACGGCAGGATCACCGTAGTGCATAACGGGATAATCGAAAATTATGCCGAGCTCAGGCAGCGGCTTACCGAACGCGGCGAAATTTTTTTGTCGGAAACGGACAGTGAAGTTATAGCCCACCTTATCGACGGATTTTACGACGGGGATCTGATAGAAGCCGTAATAAAATGTGCGGATATGCTCAAAGGTTCGTATGCGCTGTTGTGCCTGTGTGAAGGCAAAGAGGAGATAGCGGCGGCAAAATGCCGTTCGCCCGTTATTTTGGGTTTGGGCGAAAACTGCAATTATCTTGCCAGCGACATGACCGCCCTCGCGGGGAAATGCAAAGAAGTCTGCGTACTCGAGGACGGCGATTTTGCGCTTGTGACGCCCCTCTCCGCCAAAATTTACGACGGCGGTAAAAGAGAGATAACCCGCGCTTATCTTCCAAACCTTGCCGAACCTTCCGCGCTGGCTTTGGGCGGGTTTCCGCATTTTATGGTAAAGGAGCTGTGGGAAGCGCCCGCAACCGTCAAAAACACCATAACGGCGTTTTGCGGACAAAAAGACTTGATAAAGTCCGCATTGAGCGGCGTACGGCGGATAGTATTTACGGGCTGCGGAACGGCATATCACGCCGCTCTCGCGGGGAAGCGTTACATAGAGGAATTTGCGCATATCCCCTGCGAAACCGATTATGCGGGTGAATTGCGGTATAAAACCCTGAACGTCGCCGAAAAGACGGCGCTTATAGCTATAACCCAAAGCGGCGAAACCGCCGACACGGTTGAAGCCGCACGGCTGTATAAATCGCAGGGCTGCACCGTGCTCGCGGTTACAAATTCGCCCTATTCCGCCATAACGCGGATTGCGGACGTGGTTGTTCCCGTTGCCGCGGGCGCGGAGATAGGCGTCGCCGCCACAAAGAGTTATTCGGGGCAGATAGCCGCGCTGTATATGCTCGCCTCGCTGGTTGCTGAAAAAGAGGAAAATTTCGCGGCGGTCGCCGAAATGCCCAAACTCATTTTAAAAACGCTTGAAAAGATAGACATATACGCAACTGCGCGGCTGTGCGCGGAGAGTAGCGGCGTCTACTTTTTGGGCAGGGATATCGACTATGCCGTGGCTTTGGAAGGAAGCCTTAAACTTAAAGAGGTGAGCTATATCCCGGGTTGCGGCTATCCCGCAAGCGAATTGAAGCACGGTCCGCTCGCGCTCATAGACGGGAGCACGCTTTCGGTATTCGTAATAACCGACCCGGATATATCGGTAAAGGCGGAGGGAGCGGTGGAGCAAGTGCTTGCCCGCCGCGGCAAAGTGGCTGTAATAACGGGTCTGCCCGGCGTAAAGCATGATTTAAAGGGACGGGCGGAGATAATAGAGTTGCCGCGCTGCGACAAATATCTGTCGCCCCTGCTGTCGGCTGCGGCGTTACAGCTTCTCGCCTACCGCACGGCTGTGATTTTGGGTTGCGACCCCGACAAGCCGCGCAATCTCGCCAAAAGCGTGACGGTGGAATAGATTTACGGCATATATTAAGGCGGCGCCCGCGGTTTTCCGCGGGCGCCGCCTGCTTTTATGATTTATTGTTCTTGTAAAATTCCGCAAGCCCGCCCGAAGCCGTTTCGCGGTATTTGTTAAGCAGATCCCTGCCCGTCGAATACATTGTCTCCACAACCGTGTCAAAGGACACCTTTCGCGATTCCGATAAAAAATCCGCAAGGGATAAGGCGTTTATGGCGCGCATTGCGGCAACGGCGTTGCGCTCTATGCAGGGTATCTGCACAAGTCCCGCAATAGGGTCGCAGGTAAGCCCCAAATGGTGTTCCATGGCAACTTCCGCCGCATATTCTATCTGACCCAATCCCAGCTCGAACAGTTCGGCAAGCGCCGCCGAAGCCATGGAGCAAGCCGTGCCTATCTCTGCCTGGCACCCGCACTCCGCGCCGCTTATGGAAGCGTTGGTCTTTATTATGTTGCCTATAATTCCGCCCGCCGCCAAAGCCCTTGCAATCTGTTCGTCGGTAAAACCGCGGCTGTCCTGCATGTATTTTAGCACCGCGGGCATTACGCCCGAAGACCCGCAAGTCGGCGCGGTCACTATTATCCCGCCCGCCGCGTTCTGCTCGCTCGTCGCAAAGGCGTAAGAGCATACCAGCCTGTTTTCGCGCGTCTGCGCCGATTCGTCTATGTGTCTTTGGTGATAGAGGTATTGCGCCCGCCGCTGTGTGCCCAAACCGCCGGGAAGTTCGCCCGAGGTGGTTATCCCGTCGTGGATGGTCTGTTTCATCTGTTCCCAGATATCGAGAAGAAAATTGAAAATTTCCTTCCCCTCACATTTTTCGACGTATTGCCACAGCCTTATGTTGTTTGAAATGCAGTGGTCGGCAATGTCGTGGAAAGTGCTTAAATTATATACCTTATCCGCGTCCTTTCCTGCAGTTTTTTCCCCGTCAAACACTATCGTGCCGCCGCCTACGCTGTATACGCGCTTTACCGCAAGCGTTTTTCCCTCGCGCAAAACCTTTACGTCCATTGTGTTGGGGTGGACGGGGCAGGGAGTCTCAAAATCGAAAGACACTTCGCAATAAAGCGGTTCGGCGGTCTTAATTATCACGTTGTCGGTGCCGTGCCCCTTGCCCGTCATGGCGAGCGAGCCGTATAATACCACTTTAAGCGCATCGGCGTCGGGATAGCGCTGTTTGATCTCCTTTATCGCCCTTTCGGGTCCTATGGTGTGCGAACTCGAAGGCCCGCGCCCTATTTTGTAAAGTTCTCTTAGTGATTGCATGGTTGCCTTTTTTATTCAAGATATTTATCTTTAAGCCTTTCAATGTCCTCTGCGGATACGCCCAAAGCGTTAATTACGTATCCCGTTATGCTTCCGTAACGCCTCTCTGTTTCGTCTATCGCGCCGTTTATGTATTCGGGTTTGGTAGCCATAAGCGCGCGCAGCAGTTTTTTGAAATCCCCGAACCCCGGTATGAGCGCAAGCCCCAATCTCTGCAGACGCCTGTGCCGCAGCTGGATTTTTCTTGTCGCCATATAGTCGTCAACAATATCCTTGCGGCTCACTCCCAAAGCGCCTTCAACCAGCATCGAAACCAGCCCCGCGCGGTCCTTTCCCGAATTGCAATGCCATATAATGCAGTTTTCTTCCTTTAAAATGAGGTCAAAAATCGTTTTGAGCTTTTTTTGCGACTCTTCTTCGAAAAGTATGTACTTATACATACTTATCATATAGTTGTCGGCGGTGCCGAATTCCTCTTCTATGCGGCGGCTCTCTTTCCGCATTGTGCCCGCCATGCTCTTGCCCGTGGTGATGCCGGGCGTCGCGGTGCAGACGAGGGGGAGATAGTAATACTCCGCCGTCTTAATAAGGGTGGGGCGGCGGGTCTCTATTTCCTTGTCGAGCCGCATGTCCACTACAGTATCCACGCCCATATTTTCGAGCGCGGCAACGGTTTTTGCGGGCAATTTATACAGCCGCCCGCTTCTTATAAGCCTGCCGCTCTTTATCCTCTTTCCGTCCGCCGCGGGCAAACCGCCCAAATCGCGCATGTTGTTTACGCCTTTCAGCTTTATCCGTTCGGTACGCATATTTATATTTTAACATTTATAACTCTCTAAGTCAAGTTTAGCAGCTTTTTAAAAACACTTTTTTATCCTGCCGTTTGGCGTTGACAAAAAGCCGAAGCGGGAGTATAATTAAAAAGAATTACATTTGTCAGCGAACAGTTGTCTATGCGTTTTGTAAGAAGCTTAAAAGACAATAAATATTCAGCGGTTGCGTTAATAAAGGCGGTTTTGGCATCCCGCGCCTTTCCTTTTTTTACTGCCGCCTGGCTCGTATTTTGCTACTATCTGGGTCTGGATATGGCAGGCATATATTATCTCGGCATAACCGTGATACTTATGCTGCTGTTTCTTGACGACCTTACCCCGCTCGTTTCACAGCTTTTCTTTTTCAACGTATTGGTTTCGCTTAAAAATTCCCCGGGCGATATGACGCCTTTTGTAAATCCGGACGTCAACAGGGGATATTATTCCTCGCCCGTAAACCTCGCGCTAATAGGCGTGATACTCGGGCTTGTTATTCTGGCAATAGCCGTAAGGTTTGTAACCACGTTCAAACACGGAAATTGCAAACCCACGCCCGTGCTCGCAGGGCTCTGCGCCCTCGGGTTGGCTTTCCTTTTGAGCGGGATAGGAAAACAGGGATATTCGGTTTACGACTTTGTTTACGCTTTGATAATGGCGGCGTTATACGCGGGGCTCTTCGCGCTTATAACTTTCAACGTAAAAATCTGCGAAGAGAATTACATAAAAATCTGTTTCGGATTTTTGGCTCTTTCTCTGCTGCTGGTGACGGAGCTTGCCGTATTGTACATACATAACGGCAGCGCAATGCTCGATTCGCACGGCGAAGTCATCAAAGAAATGGTGGTTTTCGGCTGGGGGATATGGAACACGGTGGGAACGCTGTTGGTACTGTGTATTCCCGCAGTGATAATGCTTGCTACCAAATACGAATACGGGTTCGGGTTTTTGATATATGCCACAGTGCTCACCGCGGCGGTGTTTTTAACTACGAGCAGACAAGCTATGGTAAGCGTCGCGGTGGTATATCCCGCGTCTATGCTTCTTGCAATGATAAAGAGCAAGAACAGAAAACTCAACATAATAATGGCGGTGGGGATAGTCCTTATCTGCGGCATAGTGATAATAGCAAAATGGAGCTCTATAACGCGGCTGTTGGGCAGTGTTATGGACAACATATCCGAACAAAACGGCTTGCTGTTCGATGCAAGAAGGATACGCCTTATATCGGATATGGCGATGAAGGAGTTCTTTGTAAATTATCCCGTATTCGGCGCAGGGTTCTTTTTGAACTTTTTGGAAAACGACTTTACGGGGCTTAACTTCGTGCCCGAATTCGCCTGCAACACGTTTGCCGAAATTATAGCGGCGAGCGGTATGGTTGGGTTTGTGGCATACTTGATCCACCGCGTCCAGACGTTGGTATATTTTACAAAAAATCCCACTTTTAACAAGGCGTATTTCGCCATTATAATTTCGGGTCTTCTGATAGCTTCGCTTTTCGATAATCACATGTTCAATATATTGCCTAATCTCATATACAGCTCGGTATTGCCTTTCGCATTGGGCGAATCCCGCGAAAGCCGCGCGGTTTTAAGATTTGCAGGTTGACGAGCGGACAAAATGAGCCGCAAAAGGCTTGAAAAGGAGAGAGAAATGTTACATGAAGGACACAGGAAAAGGCTTTACGAAAAGCTGGATTCGGGCTCGTTTCTTCACGAACACGAGCGGCTCGAAATTTTGCTGTTCAACGCCTATCCGCGTATCAATACAAATCCCATTGCCCATGAGCTGATAAATGCTTTCGGATCGTTGAGGGGAGTGTTCGACGCATCCGTGGAACAACTCAAATCCGTGAAAGGAGTGGGCGACAGCGTCGCGCACTATATAAAAATAGTCGCAATGGTTGCCGCAAAAGCCTATTCGGACGGAGCGGAAGAAATATTTCTGAAAAATTACGGGGATTTTAAAAATTTTACGGCAAAACGGCTGAGCAACAAGCCGGACGAAGTCCTCGAAATTTATTTTTGTGAAAAGAACGGCAAAATAAAATATATTTTTTCCAAAACCGATTTCGACAAGCACGGCGTGACGCTGGGAAGGGAAGAGGTGGCTTCGCTCATTTCAACGCACAAGCCTTTCGGGATCTTGATCGCGCATAACCACCTGACGGGCAGCTCTGCGCCTTCTTCGGCGGACGACGTTTTTACTGCCGAAGTCCAGTTGCTGTGCAACATAAACAAGGTTACGCTGTACGACCATTGCATCTACGCATCGGACAGCGACGTCTACAGCTACTTTTGTTCGGGCAGAATAGATAGTATAAAAAAAGAATATAACCTTTCCAATATTTTAAGGCGGAATTAGCTGCAAAACGCGATACATATTTGCATTTCTTGCATATTTTTGCGGGAATAGCGATTGATAGCAAAGCTCAATCGCGTCAAACCGCGGCAATTGTAAGAAAAATGCAGAGATGGCGGAGCGGTCTATCGCGGCGGTCTTGTAAGGAGCCGCAGGCGACGGAATAGCGATTGATGGCAAAGCTCAATCGCGTCAAACCGCGGCAATTGTAAGAGAAATGCAGAGATGGCGGAGCGGTCTATCGCGGCGGTCTTGAAAACCGTTGAAGGGCGACCTTCCGGGGGTTCGAATCCCTCTCTCTGCGCCAAATTAGGGCGGAGCACCTATTGTGCTCCGCCCTAATTTGTATGGAGGAAATGAAGAACTCACGTTGGGTTCGCGCGAGGGCTTAGCCCGAAGCTCTGCCGAGGGTTCCTTAGGGAAACGGCAGAACACATCTCTCTGCGCATGATTTTGATAAGGTTACATTTAGATTCGTAAGTTCAGACAGCTTACGTGCCTAAATGATATAGTGACTTTGTTATAAAAAATGTTAGGCGTGTTATTTTATTGCAGGATAGATAAATTAATGCTATAATTAATTAAGAGTAAACAAATTTTGGAGCATTTATGAGCTTGTTTTCAAAACTATTCGGCAAAAGGGAAAATACGAATATTCCTACCGAATATAGAGAGGCTGTTGCTTGCAATAAAGAGTTTGAAGCTTTAATGACTGCAGACAAATTTATTGCCCGTAGCGATTATAAGTATTTGTTAGAGAAATATAGAAATTCTTATACTTTTTTTAGTAGCGCCCAAAAAGCTCAAACCTTATCATATTATTGTAAACAGAATAAGTTGCAGGAAACTGAAATCACAAAGTTTCTATATTTCTATGAGGATATAATCGATATAGCCAAAGGCTCTACAATCTTTGCCGAACATAATGAGGCTTTTATACATAGTCATTTATCTTCGGAAAAATCCTATTTAGATAAAATCTTATACGAAGTTGACCCCAATATAAACCTTGATGCAGAACAGCGCAGGGTAATTTTATCTGACGAAGATTACACTTTGATAATCGCCGGCGCAGGCGCAGGTAAAACAACAACCGTTGCGGCAAAAGTAAGATATTTGGTTGAAAAGAAACACATTGACCCTAAACAAATTCTTGTTATATCCTTTACCAATAAGGCGGTTGGTGAGTTAAAAGAAAGAATAAATACAGGGCTTTTAATTCCTTGCCCTATTACGACCTTTCATAGTACGGGATACGCAATTTTGCGCCAACAGGAAGATAATAAAAAGAAAATTGTCGGTGATGGTTTCCTTTTTAATAGCGTAAATAACTATTTAAAAGTCAATATCCTTACTCAACCCGAATTAGTCGATAAACTGATTATGTTCTTCGGCTCTTATTTCGACGCTCCATACGAGGGCGATGATATTAACCTGTTTTTTAACTATATCGCCAAAGCCGATTTCAGCACCTTAAAAAGTAATGTCAATGAGTATAACGCGCAAATCATCGACAGGCGCACTCACAAAGTTACCACCATTACAAATGAAATTTTACGTTCCGCCCAAGAAGTTAAAATTGCAAACTTCCTTTACTTAAATCAAATCGATTATAACTATGAGGAAATTTATCCTTATCACATTTTAAAAGCCAAAAAGCCCTATACTCCCGATTTCTGTATCAGACAGGGGAATAAAGTTGCCTATATTGAGCATTTCGGTATAACCGAAAATGGTAGGCATAGTTTTTATACCGCCGAAGAACTCAATAGATATAAGCAGGAAATTCAAGATAAAATTGCCTTGCATAAAAAGCACGGCAGTACCTTGATTTATACATATTCTCAATACAATGACAGACGTGATTTTTTAGAGCATTTAAAAGAACAGCTTGAAGAAAATGGTTTTGTATTGAATAGCCGTCCGTCGGAAGAAGTATTTACAAAGCTCGTCAATACCGAAGAAAATAAATACATATTAAAGCTGGTAAAACTCATCTGCACCTTTATAAATAATTTCAAAACAAACGGATATACGCTTGATGATTTCTATCGTTTTGAAAGAACCAACGCAAATGTCCGCACAAAATTATTTTTTGATGTTTGCAAGGCGTGTTATTTAGAGTATCAAAAAAGATTATCGGAAGAAAACGCTATCGATTTCCAAGATATGATTAACGACTCCGCGAGAATTTTGCGTGAAAAGCAAAACGCCAACGAGAAGCTTGATTATAAATACATTATAGTTGACGAATATCAAGATATTTCAAGACAACGTTTTGATTTAACAAAAGAATTATCAAAAATCTGTAATGCTAAAATTATAGCTGTGGGTGATGATTGGCAGTCTATATATGCGTTTAGCGGCTCGGATATTTCCTTGTTTACTCACTTCTGCTCTATTATGGGTTACGGGCAAGAACTGAAAATTACAAAGACTTACCGTAACGCACAGGAAGTTATAGATATTGCAGGAAATTTTGTTCAGAAGAACGAAACGCAAATTAAAAAATCTCTTATTTCCCCCAAACATATTCAAAAGCCCGTCATTATCCACACTTACAGTGAAGATTACGACAAAAAAGAATTTAAGGGCAAAGGCGGTAAATATTTTCAACTCGGCAAGCAGGTTGAAGAACTTATCGGAAAAATTTTAGAACAGAATAAGCGAGAGGGTAAAAGTTTAAACTCATCAATTTTGTTGATTGGGCGATTTAACTTTGATGCCCGCAACTTATGCTTTTCAAATGATTTCGTTTATGACGAAAACAACGGTAAAATTTTCAGCAAGAAATATCCGAAAGCAAAATTGGAATTTTTGACGGCTCATAGCTCAAAGGGTTTGGGTTATGATAATGTAATCATTGTAAATGCGAGAAATGAACTTTACGGCTTCCCCGCAAAAGTTGATGATGACCCCGTGATGAAGTATGTTATTAAAGACGATACTTCAATAGAGTATGCGGAAGAAAGGCGGCTGTTTTATGTGGCTATGACACGAACTAAAAACAGAGTGTTTATTGTAACACCCGAAAATCATCCGTCGGAATTTATTTTGGAATTAATAAAAGATTATCCTAACATTACCGTGCACGGGGAACTCAATAAAGAAAATGAAACAAATATTGGTACTATAAAAAAATGTCCTGTCTGCGGCTATCCTTTGCAGTTAAGATATAAAAAAGATTACGGCTTTCGTTTATGGTTGTGTACAAACGAACCTGAAATTTGCAGTTTTATGACCAATGAGATTGGAGGCGGTGATTTTTCTATCCAAAAATGCGACAGTTGTCAAGACGGTTATCTTGTCGTCAAAAAGGCAAAAACAGGAGACAATTATATTTTGGGCTGTACAAATTATAAAGCCGACGGAACGGGTTGCGACAGGCGTATGAGCCGAGATTATTACAAGCGTTGGCTTACCACGGGATTTGAAGATGATTTATCAGCCGATAAACCACTTTATCAAAAAGGAATTCCCACGCAAATGCCGCAGATAAAATCTACCGATGAAAAGCCTGTCGCTTCGGAGCGCAAAAAAGCCGAAGTGCATAAAACAACGCTTATCGGTAAAGATAATTTTAATGTTGTCGCAGATGATGAGGGCAATATTATTACCGATATGGAGCTTTTAACGGCTCTGCGTGCTCTGCGTTTTGATATCGCCAAAGAGAAAGAAATCGCGCCTTATAAGGTAATTAATAATCAAAAATTGGTAAGCCTTGCAACCTATCGCCCCGAAACGAGAGAAGAATTTATTTCACTCAACGGGTTTAGCGAAACTACATATAATGAGTATGGTTTAAGATTTTTAGAGGCAATAAAAAAGTTTTATTGCAAAAAATAAATTTACCTTATTGTAGTTATAAGGTATTTATCTAAAAAGGACGTTAATTGATAATGTTCAACTTACGTCCTTTTTGTTTTACCAAATTATATTCAAAATAGCAACGGGTGCGGGTTACATTAAACCGTTTATCCAATTTTCAACTTCGGTTTGAGTGGGGGAAGAAGAAAACCGTTCGCCCGAAAGCCAATTTGCGCCGTTGTATTCGTCGGGTATTACGATATTTGCCGCTTGTCCGCTATCTCCCGTGACGATATAGCCTTCTCCCGCCGTGCTTTTTTCAAACGTGAGCGTATCCGAAGGCGCGGGCGTTTCTTCTATTTCCGTCCAATGTGCGTAGAGCGTGAGATCGCTGTTTACACGGTCAGTGGAAAAGTTCCACAGCGTTGCATTTTCGTCTGCCGAACGGAACCAGCCGATAAAGTCAAAATCTTCCCTCGTCGGGGAATCGGGCGCGGTGGCGGGATTACCCGCAAGCACACGTTGTCTTTGTCCAATTCAGCCATAAAACCGTCGAGAGAGATCGCCCAAATAAACGCCGTCCGCGTTTGTCGTAAGTTTTACGCCTATAGCGCCGAGCTTTTTTTTCGCAAATCGGTATTCTTCTATCGCCTCTTTCTTATACGGGAGAGGAACGGAAGCGACAAAGGAAAACTTGTCGGAATATTTTTTGCAAACTTCCGCCATAAAAGCATTTACTTCCCTGTGAATTTTTGCAACAAATCTTCCGTCATCCCCCGATAGATGGGGAGTGGGCGAGGAAAGTACGCTATGCCCGATTTCCGCTTCCCTCATAAATTCAAGGTGTTTTTCCGCGCTTCGGTCGGGCAAATCAAACCCGTCTACGGCAAGAGGGTTAATACCCAAAGACTTTAAGCCCCAATTATATTCGGGGGTGATGATATGTGCATGAAAATCTATCGCCTTAGTGAACCTATTCAGCTTTTAAGCCGATTATCCGATTTTACGTTTTTTAACCGTGCTTTTAATTTTACGGATATGTAAAAATTAAATTGTTCTTCCCATATTACGGGCTTCTTCAAGCTTAGGGTTTCCGTCTATATCGTCAACGCCGTTCACGCCGCCGCAGAACACATAGCCCTTAAGGCGCGCCTTTTCAAAGCATACTACCCAGCCGTCAAAGCTGTCCAGCGTTCTTTTTTCGGCTTCTTCGCTGTTTTCCGCCGCTGCAAACAGCAGGTACACATCGCGGAATTTATAGTCCGAAGAATACAGCGGGTTGCACCTGTCAAGCAGTGTTTTAAGCTGTCCGCTTATTCCGTAATAGTATACGGGTGTGGCAAAGACCAACACGTCCGCGCGGAGCATCTTTTCGCGTATTATATCGGCGTCGTCCGGAACAGCGCATCTTTTTGTCCTTTGGCAGGCAAGGCACCCGCGGCAGAAGGCTATATTTTTATCGTGCAGGGAAATCAGCTCAACCTCGTTGCCAGCCTCCGAAGCGCCCTTAAAAAATTCTTCGGCAAGCCTCGCCGAATTGCCTTTCGTCCTGTAGCTCGAAGATATTATCAAAACTTTTTTGTTCATAATTTTTCTCCTTTAAAGTTCCTTATATTTTTGCACTTTCATTTTAAGCCGATACTTTTCACGCAGGGCGGCAATCTCTTTCATCATCGGGCTTTTGTGGTGGAAGCCGAGCGCCTCTTCGCTTTCCCAAACGTCGATTAGAAGCACCGTTTCGGGATCGTCTAAGGGAAGAAAATATTCATAGCGAAGATTGCCTTTTTCGGAGCGGACCTTATCCACAAGCCCGCTCTCTTTCATTTCTTCCGCAAACTTTTTTGCGTTGCCGTCCGTGCCCGTATAGCGGATATTGACCGTAAGCGGCATACTTAGCCTCACTTAAGCTTGTTGTATTCTTCGTCTTTTACGGGTTCCAGCCACTCGTTAGAGCTGTTTTCGCCCGGAACCTCTATGGCAAGGTGGGAGAACCAGCTGTCTTTAGCCGCGCCGTGCCAATGCTTTACTCCGGCGGGGATGTTGATTACGTCGCCCGGCTTCATTTCAATGGCTTTTTTGCCCCACTCCTGATAGTAGCCGCGCCCCGCTACGCAAATCAAAATTTGCCCGCCGCCCTTTCCGGCGCGGTGTATATGCCAATTATTGCGGCAGGAAGGCTCAAACGTGACGTTGAAAATGCCGACCTGTTCTTTGGAAAGGGGAGCAAGATAGCTCTTTCCGCTGAAATATTGCTTAAAGCCGTCGTTGGGCGCGCCGATGGGGAATACCATCTCGTTTGCATGCGCCGCCATTGCGGTTTCGGCGCTCTCTTCCGCCCATACGTCCTTTGCCATATTGAACACCGCCCACGCTTTCGGCCAGCCGGCGTAAAACGCAACGTGGGTTACTGCGGCGGCCATCTCCTTTTTGGTAACGCCCGCTTTTTTGGCGTTTTCCAAATGGTATTTCAGCGAGCTGTCCGTAATGCCCGAAGCCATAAGCGCGACTACCGTTATTATGCAACGCGTCTTGTGGTCTATATCGCCGTTGTTCCAATTCTCGCCGAAGAGCACGTCGTCGTTAAAGTGCGCAAAGTCGGGGGCGAACTCCCCCAAAGCCTTTCTTCCGGCGTCCTGCGTGATTTTTTCCCTTTTCATAATTTTATTCTCCTTTGCCTTTCAGCAGATTTTTAACACAATTATAAGTCAGTTCATAAACAGAGTGATAAACAAACGGCGCGTTCGCTTTTGCCATGGCGGCGCGCTGTTTTTCGGTGACCTCCGCATACGGATATACGCCGTACACAAACGGAAGAAAGATATACAGCAGTTCTTGCCGCGCGGCTTCGGAAAAACCCGTAAATTTTTTAAAATACCTGTCGAGCGCACGTAGCGATTCGCCGTACGCCCCCTTAAACTCCGCAAGATTTTCCGTGCGGCTGTTTTCTTCCATGTCATAGTTATTCATAGCCATAAGCTTTAAAAGCAGCCGCCTGTCCTCGAGAGTACGGGCAAGGGAGGAGGCAATTTCTTCCACGGAAAGGCTTTCGTTGTTTAGCGTAAGGTCGTTCAGACTTTTTATCCACTTTTCATATTCCCTTTTTAACAGGGCAAGAAAAATTTCTTCCTTAGTGCAAAAATAGTTGTAAATGGAAGTGCGGGTAAAAGAAGTTACCTCGCCTATATCCTTTATCGTAATATCCTTAAAACTCTTCGTCTCATATAACTTTTCGCAGGCGTTTATAATTTCTTCCTTTCTAATTTCGGATAATTCTTTGGAACCTTTTGGCATAATGTTTCTCTCTTTCAATGTATTCTGACACCGTGTCAATTTTAACACAGCTCTGACACCGTGTCAACTGTTTTAAGCAATAAAATAAAAAAACGCGCCGCAGGCGCGCAAAATATTTAAACGGGGCGGCATTTTTGCCGCCCCGTTTAAGTACATAGAATACATTATTCCGCGTTATTTTTACAAAAAAATTGCGGCTTTAAAAAAGCCGCAAAGCGAAAAATCCGCATAAAAATATTAATTTTGTGACATACTCAGGCAAAATGCTCTTGACTTAGCGCATAGAATAGGGTAAAATGTATGCGTAAAATTACATATAATAATGTATTCTATGTACTTTATTGCCGAAAAGCAATAAAAAATACATTGACTGGGGTATTACCGTGAAATTTACAAAGTTAAACAGCAGGCGCGGCACCACGCTCGTCGAAGTTTTGCTGGTCGTTGCGCTGATGGCGATTTTGCTGGGAATTGCAATGCCGAATATTCTTGCGGAATCCGAATCAATAAAAATGGCTGAAATGAACGACAACGCCCGCGCGGTGGCGGTAGCCGTGCAGAGCAAGCTCTACGGCATGAAAAACGCCGGCACTTCGGCGGAGTCGGCATATTTTATTCTGTGCGACAGGGAAAACGGCGCCGCCGAAGAAATCAATTTGGTGATGGACGAAAGCACGGAAGAGAAAGTGCTTGTCATAAACAATTTTATTGGCAAAAAGGGCAATAAGGGCAGAGAACAGCTTTTGTCGGGCGCGATTACAGACAGCGAGCTTTTGGATAAGGGCAAGATAGTGGTTGTATTTAAGGAATCTACCGCCGACGTTCTCGAAGTTTTTTACAGCGATAAAGATTATGATTTAACCGATATTCTTCCTCAGGCTAACGAACATACTTTAAAGAGCAAGCGCATAGGTCTTTACCTCGGCGAGGCAGCGCCCGAGCCCGAGCATGACATCGCGATGCCGAGGTTTAAGGTCAGCATACAGGAAAAGGACGAGGAACTGTATCTTGAAGCGGAGATGCGGGGGACTCCCGATGCATCGATCGCAAACTTGCCGTTGGGGCTGGAAATTTATATTCAGTTCCCCGATTCCGAAAACAATGACAAATGGGATGAAATGCTCGTCTATGCCGAGGGGATGTTTCATAGCCAATACCAAACGAAACAAGCAGGTTCTATTGAAGCCGATGATTCGGTGCTGAATCAATTAACGCTTCAAAAGATAGTAGACAACAAAAATATAATGCGCTTTATCATCGACAGCGCGGTCTTGGGAAAGAGCGCCAACGCGACGGAATATCTGAAACATAACATACATCCCGATATCGTTTCGGTGGCGAGCGCCCCCTTCTATCCGCGCGCGACGATCAACGATTGGATGACGCAATCGTCCAATCCTTACATCACCTATTGGTTCCGTCAGCATGCTGAACTTGGGAAAGGTCCTAATGACAAAGATCCCACGATATCGCAGGAGCTATATGATAAAATTTGTAGCAGTACTCCGGCAACGGGCTATATCCCCATTGACAAGACTTGCCGCGTCCGCATGGAGTTGCACGTATTGTCCGGCGAAACTTGGACGGAGACGACGGGCACGACGACAGATATTTGGGGGTATGCCGACGACAAGTATGCTCCCGTCAACCTCACGTCCGAAGAGGTGAGCCCTTATTTCAGCTCGCTCGATAAAGGCGTTAATCGGGTCTCGCTCTCTTCCATGCGCGCGCTTTCCAATCTTTGGCAGGTGTTCGAGAGTGAAAATAAGATCGACACAGCCAACCTCTATTCGGACATCGACGGGGACACCTTCTACAATCTGTTAAAGTCCCTGCGCGAGGAATTGTGGAAGAAATTGGGAATCACGGACGATAATAAGCGCCAAGATTTGTGGGGCGACTGGGCGGTCAACCAAGGAGCGAGCGTTAATTCGTGCGATGGCAACAAGCCATTTACTTTGGACGGAATAACGCCGCAAAGCGGCTCCTATAAGATTCAAAACATTATTTTTACCGCGCGGAACGGTGGCGATGCTTCTTCGTATCCGGGCGGCTTGTTCGAATACGCAAACGGCTGTACCTTCAAAAACATCGATATCGTCAACCCTGCCACATTGCGGAGAAATTACGACCCGACATTTCTCGAAACAACGGATCACATAATTACCGCCATCAACGAGTCGGAGCAGTGGGGCGGCGCTTCGGGTGCGCTCGTCGGCTTTGCCGTGAACTGCACCTTCCAAAATGTCCGCGCTTATCTCGATGATGCGCATCTCCCTCCCGCCCTCAACCTGTCGGGTCTTACGATCGACGGTTCCGTCGTGGGCGGGCTCGTCGGCGTGGCGATCGGCTCGGACGACAAAGGAACCACATTTAATACCTGCGCTGCGTCGGTTCGTGCCACGAATGGCACGCTCGACTCCGCGCTGCGCGTCGTGTATGCGGGCGGGCTCGTCGGGATAGCGGCGGGAAATGTTACCATCTCGAGTTGTTACGCGGCA
>CANQNO010000015.1 GCA_947625245.1 uncultured Clostridia bacterium | reverse complement strand
GCGCACCTTTGCGCCCGCCGCCGCTTTTTAATATATTAAAATCTTATTTTGAGTGCGGGGCGTAATCCTTTACGGAATTGGATATGTTTTTCATATGGTCGCCTATGCGCTCCATGCCTATGGCGAGCTGCAGGAAAATGGCGCCCGCTTCGGGGGTGCATCTGTTTTCGTTAAGGCGCCTTAAATGGGACTGCTGCATCTGCGTACACATGTCGTCGGTCGCCTGCTCCTCTTCGTCTATCTTTTCCATATAGCCCAAAGTTATGTTTTCGAAAGTCATTTCCACGTTTTTATATAATTCCGTAAGGTGCAGATCCATTTCGCGGATCTCGTCGAGGGCGTGTTCGGTGAACGTCACCTTTTCCTTTACCGCCGACTCCGCATACTCCACTATGTTTTCGGCGTAGTCGCCTATGCGCTCGATATCGCTCGTCACGTGATAGAAAGACGACAGCTTCTTCTCGTCCGTTTCGGAAAGCGGTTCGAGGGAGAGCTTTACGAGATAGGAATTTATATAGTGGTTGAATTTGTTTATGTGCTGTTCGCGTTCGTTGAAAACGTTCATCTGAGAAAGATCGCCCGAAAGCAGCATATCCAGCGACAACTTGTAGTTGGCAAAGGCGAGCTGACCCATTTTGGATATCTGCTTGCGCGCCTGACCTATGGCTATGGCGGGAGTTTTAAGTAAGCGCATATCCAGCGTTTCGTCCTCTTCGCCCTGTGCAACGCCGCCCGCCTTTTTGTCGCGCACTATAAATTCGGCAAGTTTGACGAGATATTTTTGGAAAGGCAACAGCAATAGGGTTGTGACTATGTTGAAAAACATATGGAAAACGGCGACCTGTATTGCGATATTGGGTATTAAAGACTGCAAAAACCGCACGAGCGCGCCGCTTACGGCGGGGAAAGAAAGGGGAATTATAAAGATTATTCCGCCGATAAGGTTAAAGGAAAAATGGACGAACGCCGCACGTCTTGCGTTTACGCTGGTGCCCAGCGAGGATAAGAGCGCAACCGCGCAGGTGCCGAGGTTGGTGCCCAAAATAACGAATATTGCAAACTGCATGTCTACGGCGTTAGCCGCGGCAAGCGACATTACTATTGCCGTAACCGCCGCGGAGGACTGCACAAGCCCCGTTAAAAGCGCGCCCAGAATAAACAGCACGGGTATTTGCCAGGTAAGATTTCCTCCGCCCCCGCCTATAGACGCGAACATATCCTTTACCGCGCGGGCGATATTGCCGTTTTTGCTTTCGTCGAGAAGCGATGACATAGAGCCTGACATGGTGTTCATGCCCACGAATATCAAGCCCAAACCGGCAAGAATAAGACCTATCTGCTTTATCAGATCCTTTTTGCCGAACATATTCATAAGGACGCCCACAAAGGCGAAAAAGGCGAACACCGCCGCCGTTTTTATACCGCCGCCCGTTGTGGATACCGCCGTTATGAAAGCCGTGACGGTGGTGCCTATGTTTGCGCCCATTATTACGGAAACGGCTTGCGCCAAAGTCATAAGCCCGACGTTTACGAAGCCGACTATCATTACGGTCGTGGCGCCCGAACTGGTGACGAGGGTCGTAACCGCAGCGCCCGTCGCAACGCCCAAAAACCTGTTCTTCGTCGCCTTTGCCATAAGGCGGCGCATATGCCTGCCCGCAGCCTTTTCTATGTTGTTGCCCATCATATTGATGCCTATCATGAGCGCGGCGACGCCCCCCAAAAGCAGCAAAAAGTTATTGATTATAGACAACGCGTCGCTTGCGGTGAGCGACGCCAAAAGTGAAACGCTCATATCTTTATTCTCGAATTACAAATGATAAAACAAATTTCCACCTATATTATTGTAACAGCAAACGGCAGGGGTTGTCAAATAAATTTTTTTAAAATTTAAGGGCGGAGCTTAGAGGCAGCCGCCCAAAAAGTTGATTTTTGCGGAAAAATATTTTAAAATCGTTTACGTTGGAAGTTGCATGAAAACCGATGGAGACAAAAATGTTCAATATAGTTTTGGTAGAGCCCGAAATCCCGCAGAACACGGGCAATATAGCGAGGACGTGCGCCGCGACGGGGTGCAGACTGCACCTTATAAAGCCGCTCGGCTTTGAGGTGGACGACAAGCACCTTAAACGCGCGGGGCTGGACTATTGGGACGGCGTTGATATTTTTTACTACGAAAACTTAGGGGAGCTGTTTGAAAAGTTCCCCTCCTCCCGCTATTTTTATTTTACGACGAAAGGGCTTAAAAATTATTGCGAAGCGCAGTTTGAAGAGGGCGACTTTCTGGTTTTCGGCAAGGAGACGAAAGGGCTGCCCGAAGAGCTTTTGAAAGCCAACAAAAAGTTTTGCCTGCGGATACCCATGGTGGGCGAAACGAGAAGTTTGAACCTTTCCAACTCCGTGGCGATAGCCGTTTACGAAGGGCTGAGGCAACACGGCTTTAAAGGATTTAAAACCGAAGGCGCCCTTCACCGTTTAAAATGGGATTAAACTCCTTTACTTTTAAAATAATTTATACTATAATGGATTTATGGATTTCAGGAGAATAGCCGTTGCAACCGGCAACAAAGGCAAACTTAAAGAAATAAAAGACATTTTTACGGGCGTGGAGCTTGTATCCATGCGGGAACTCGGCTTTGACGGAGAAATCGAAGAGACGGGCATAAATTTCCGCGCAAACGCGCTCATAAAGGCGGAATTTATTTCCAAAATGTTCGATATGCCCGCCCTTGCGGACGATTCCGGTTTGTGCGTGGACGCCTTGAGGGGCGCGCCGGGGATTTTTTCGGCACGGTTTTCGGGCGAGGGCGACGCGGAAAACCGCAAACTGCTTTTGAAATATCTTGAAAAAGTTTCTAACAGGAAGGCGCACTTCGAGTGCGCGGTCTGCCTGTGCCTGCCGAACGGGCGCACCTACTTCGGGCAGGGCAAAACTTACGGCAGAATTCTTTTGGAAGAGTCGGGCAGTAACGGCTTCGGCTATGACAGCCTGTTCTATTCGGACGACCTTAAAAAATCTTTCGGGCTTGCAACCGAACAGGAAAAAAATTCCGTCTCCCACCGCTACCGCGCGCTGATGGATCTTAAAAGGTTTATATGACTACGATAACCGTTCTTTCCGATACCCACGGTAACCGTAAGGCGATAGACCGCATCGCGGAAATTTTAAAGGAAAGCGATATGGTGATACACCTCGGCGACACCTCGCAGGACGGGGATTACATAAAAAAGTACAACAAAAACACCTATATAATAAACGGAAACTGCGACGTAATGCCCTGCGGCGAAAGGGAAATGATAATAGAGGCGGAAAACGTAAAGATCTTTGCCTGTCACGGCCATTTGTATTCGGTCAAATCCTCGCCTTCGCGCCTTGCCGCGCGGGCAAAGGAAGCGGGCTGTACCGTTGCGCTTTACGGGCACACCCATAAGGCGGCGGAGGAAGAAAACGACGGCGTTCTGCTGCTGAACCCCGGCACCATGTCGAGATATTCCCGCAACAGCTATATGTATCTTGTTATAAACGGCAACAAAACCGTAGCGAAAATCGTTTATACGGACGAGGAATTTTTATGAAATTCAAACACACGTTTCACGTATTCGTAGACAACTTTTCGATTGCTTACAAACAACTTTTGTACAGGCTTATAATTGGCATTGCCGCCATAGGGATAAGCATCGGTTGCCTGTACCCCTTTGTGAGCGATTTTATTAATTCGGAAGCGCTGAATACCCTTATAGAGAGCGTAAAGCACTTCGTTTCAGACCTTTTGAACGGTCAGACGGGAACGCTTGCCGAAACTTCCGCCGCCATCAAGAGCGCGTACGGGAAATTCATAGAGCTTTTAAGCACACGCAAAGGCGAAATAGCGCTTATGGCGTTGCTGCTGTTCGTGGTTATTCTCGTGGAAAAATGGTTCACGGGCATAGGTAATTACACTACCGCCGTTTTAATCAACGACAAAATGGCGCTGAGAGCCGATTCGCATTTTTTAAGGACGCTTGTTTCGCACCTTAAAGAAGCGGCGGTTTACAACCTAATTTACGTGCCTCTTTCGCTGGTTTACGACGTTGCGGTGTGCGCCTTGCTGTTTACTGTGCTCTTCTTTATGCTGTCGGGCATAAAGTACTTTTTGGTGAGCGTATTCCTGTTTACCCTGCTTATGATACTCGCCATTGCGCTGAAAATGACTTTCACCTGCGACTGGCTCCCCGCGCTGGTACGCGGCAAGACAGGGCAAAAAAAGGCTATCGCCTACACCTTTTCGAGAAAGGGCAAAAACACCCTGAACATCTTTTCGAACTTTTTGGTGCTTATTTTGATTATCCTTGCGGTGAACAGCGCTTCGGTGCTGACTTTCGGCGTGGCGGCGTTATTGACCATACCCTCGAGCTATGTAATACTGATCTGCTTTGAATTCGTAAACTATTACGACCGCGAGGAAATACGCTATTTTGTGGACAAGAACACGATTATAAAGCCCGAAAAAGAGCGCGCTTTGAGCCGCGAGGAATTTTTCAGGGGCAACGGCGACGGGGTATAAAACCCTTGTATGACAAAAATAAAGTTTTTAACGGCTTCCCGCTTTACAACGGGAAGTTTTTTTTATATAATGTTTTCGGGTATACTTGCGGACGGCAGGCTGTATACCTATTTAAAGGAGATAAAATGAATTACGAAGAAATATATATGTGCTGGCTTTCGGACAGGCGTTTGAGCGAGGAAGCCAAAATCCAGCTTTCGGCTCTTAAAAACGACAAAAAGGAAATAGAATACCGCTTTAGCGCGGAATTGCAGTTCGGCACGGCGGGTATGCGCGGCATAATAGGCTTCGGCACGAATATGATGAACGTATACACCGTAAGGCGCGCGACGCGCGGGCTTGCCGCATTTATTAAGAGCAAGGGCGCGGAGGCATGCGAGCGCGGGGTAGCCATTTCGTACGATACCCGCCTTAAAAGCGACGAATTTGCGCTTGCCGCCGCCGAAGTTTTGGCTTGCAACAACATAACGGCGCACATCTTCCCCATGGAACACCCGGTGCCGATGCTCTCTTTTGCGGTGCGCGAGCTGAACGCTTTTGCGGGGATTATGATCACCGCTTCGCACAACCCCAAACAGTACAACGGCTATAAAGTTTACGGCGGCGACGGCGCGCAGATGAGCCCAGACGACACCGCGGAAGTAGTGGGTTTTATAAAGAACATAAACGATTACCTTGCCCCCTGCTCCCCCTCCGACGAACAGAGGCTGAAATATATTAAAGTAATACCCGAAAGGATAGACAAAAAGTATTACGACGAGCTTGAAAAACTCACAATTTCCAAACAGGCGATAAAAAAGTTCGGCAAAGACCTCAAGCTCGTATACACGCCCGTGCACGGCTCGGGTTATATACCCGTTACCACTATTCTTAAACGTATAGGCATTAACGCGACAGTTGTGGAAGAACAGGTTAAAAAGGACACCGACTTTTCCACCGTGGAAGTGCCCAATCCCGAATTTAAGGAGACGCTTTCTTTAGGCATAAAATATGCCGAAGCGATAGGCGCGACGGTAGTTTTCGGCACGGATCCCGACAGCGACAGGCTGGGCGTGGCGGTAAAGAACAACGACGGGGAGTTTGAAGTGCTTTCGGGCAACCAGGTGGGGATATTGCTTTTGGACTACATTTTGACCCGTCTGAAAGAAGAGGGAACAATGCCCGAAAACCCCGCGGTGGTAAAGTCTTTCGTAACTACGGGCATGGCAAAAGCCATTTGCGCGAGGTTCGGGGTGACGCTGTTCGAAGTGCCCGTGGGCTTTAAATTCATAGGCGAAAAGATAAAGCAATGGGAACAGCCCGGCTGCGAACACCCCTATTCCTTTGTATTCGGGTTTGAAGAGAGCTGCGGATATCTGCGCGGCACCCACGCGAGAGACAAGGACGCGGTTGCGGCTTCGATGGTATGCGCGGAAATGGTGTGCTATTACGCTTCGGTCGGCAAAACCGTGTACCGCCGCTTGCAGGAAATTTACGAAACTTACGGCTATGTGCTGGACAGCAACATATCCATACCGTTCGGCGGCATAAGCGCCATGGACGATATGAACGCGATTGTGGACAGACTAAAAAAGCGCACGGTTACAAAATTCGACATTTACAACGTGGCTTCCGTGCGGGATTATTCCAAAAACATAAAGACGGACATAGCGACGGGCGAACAGTCCGAAATAGGCTCCCCCCTGACCAACTGCGTGTATTATGAACTTGAAAACGGCAGTTTTATATGCGTACGCCCTTCGGGCACAGAGCCTAAGCTTAAAATCTATTTTTCGGTGAAAATGCAGAAGAAAAAGGACGCGGAAGAAGCCCTTGCAAAAATGGAGAAAGCGGCTGTAAAACTTTTGGAAATGTGAATTTAATATAAAAACACAGCCCCGCACCGCGGGGCTGTGTTTTTTTTGTACGGTTAAACGCCCGAAAGCATTTTTTTGAATTCCTCTTCGTCTATTATCTTTATGCCCAACTTTTCGGCTTTGGCGAGCTTAGACCCTGCGTCTTCGCCCTTTATAACGAGCGTGGTCTTGCCCGTAACGGCGCTCTGGCACTCGCCGCCCCGCTCCTCTATGAGCTTTTGCGCTTCGCTGCGCTTGAAATCCGAAAGGGCGCCCGTTAAAACTACGTATTGCCCCGAAAAGATCCCCCCGCGGACGCCCTCTCCGGGCGGTTGCGGGTCTACCCCCGCCGCAAGCAGGTTTTGTATTTCTTCTATGTTGTTTTTATCGTTGAGCCAACCCAAAATAGCGTCGGCGGTGATTTCGCCCACGTTGTCCATAGCGATAAGCCTGTCGCGCCCGGCGGCTCTAAGTCCCTCTATGCTCTTAAACTCTTTTGCAAGGTCGCGGGCGGCGACTTTGCCCACGCCGTCTATCCCCAACGCAAACAAAAAGCGTTCCAAAGGAACCTTTTTGCTCTGTTCTATCGCCGTTAAAATATTGGAGATCTTTTTGTCCTTAAACCCTTCGAGCGAAGCAAGATCCGACGCGGTATAAGAATAGAGTTCGGAGCACTCGCGCAAATTCAGCGTATCGTACATCTGCGCCGCGGTCATTTCGGAAAGACCGTCTATATCCATTGCGTCTTTGGAGGCGAAGTGCGCTACTTTGCCCGTGACGCGCGGCTTGCAATACTTGTTGGGGCAAAACAAATTTGCGCCCGATTCCCCTACGGGGCTGCCGCAATAGGGGCAAAATTCGGGCTTTTTTACCTCTTCGGCGTTAACGGCGTGTTCCACCGCGCCCAAAATTTCGGGAATCACCTCGTTGGAGCGGCGTATCAAAACTTTGCTCCCCACTTTTACGTCCTTTCTTTTAAGGTCGCCGAAGTTATTTAAAGTTGCCCGCCGCACGGTCGCCCCGGCAAGTTCCACCGGTTCGACTATGGCAAGGGGCGTGAGTTTACCCGTTCTGCCCACTTGCCAGCGTATCTCTTTAACAATAGTTTCGCTCTCTTCCGCTTCGAATTTATAGGCAATTGCCCATCTGGGGAATTTGTCGGTGTAGCCTATACTTTCGCGCAGGGCGGCGTCGTTGAGCTTTATCACCGCGCCGTCGGTAAGCACGTCGAGACTTTTGCGCCCGACTTCTATCTCTTCCACCGCGGCAATGACTTCGGCGTAATTTTTGCACAGACGGATAAAGGGAAAAACTTTGAACCCGTTGTTTTTCAAAAATTCGTAATGCGACTCCTGCGTGGGGAATTCGCCTTCGGAAGCGTAATTTATATTGTAAAAAATAATCTCGGGCGAGCGCTCCGCCGTGACTTTGGGGTCGAGGTTGCGTATGGCGCCTGCCGCGGCGTTGCGGGCGTTTTTAAGCTGTTCTTTTGCCGTTTGGTTGTATTTTTCGAGCACGGAAAGGCGGATTATCGCCTCGCCCTGCACTTCGAGAACGCCTTTGTAGGCGATGGAAAGCGGGAAGGATTTGATTGTAAGGCACTGCGCCGTGACGTCCTCTCCCTCGACCCCGTTGCCGCGGGTGGTTGCGCGGACGAAGCGGCCGTTTTCGTAAGTAAGGCACATTGTAAGCCCGTCGAACTTGTATTCGACTGTGTATTCGGGGTTTTCGGTCTCCTTGGAAATGCGGGTGAAAAACGCCGAAAGCTGTTCGTAAGTAACAGCCTTGTCAAGGCTGTACAGCCTTGAAATGTGCTTATGGCGCGCAAAGCCCTTTACGGGTTCGCCGCCCACCCGCCGCGTGGGGCTGTCGTACTCCACCCTGCCCGTGCTCTCTTCAAGCGCGCGGAGCTCGTCGTACAGCCTGTCGTATTCCCTGTCGGAAACTGTGGGCGCGTCGAGCACATAGTACTCGTATGCCCATTTGTTCAATATGCCGATAAGTTCACGCATCCTGTCCATATCCACCTCAACCTATTACCGTAAGCGGCGCGAGGGAAGCCGAAAGCTCTTTTATGCCTTTTCCTTCAAACGCCACGTCTATTGTATTGCCTTCGTTTTTAAGCGCTATAACCATGCCCGTGCCGAATTTGGGGTGGCTGACTTTCATGCCCACGGCATATTTTGCGGGCTTTGCGCCTGAGGCTTGTTTTTGACCGTTCCAAAAGACCTTAAAGGAAGAATTTGCCGTTCTTTGCGAGGGTTCGTCGCCCGAATAGCCCTCGTCGGAAGAATACAGCGCCCGCCCCGTTCTCTCGCGCGGGGCGTATCCCCCGCCGCCGTAGTCGCGGTAGCGGGTATTGTAGTCGCCGTATGTATCGGGCTTTTTGCCCGCTTCAAGCTCGGAGGCAAGTTCCAGAATAAAGCGCGATGGCCGCGAAATATCCCTGTGCCCGTACAGATAGCGGGATTTGGAGCGGGTAAGATACAGCCTTTCCTTTGCGCGGGTTATGGCTACGTACATCAGCCGCCTTTCCTCTTCGAGGTCGCTTTCGTCGCTGTCGCGGCGCGAGGAAGGCATAATTCCGTCCTCTAAACCGCATATGAAAACCACGGGGAATTCAAGCCCCTTTACGGCGTGTATGGTGGCAAGCGTCACGTAGTTCCCGTCGTCCATGTCGTCGGTGTCGGACGAAAGGGTTATTTGGTTCAAATAATCGTCGAGGGTCGCTTCTGGGTTAAGGCGGGTGAAGTCGTCTACAGAAGCTATGAACTCGTCGAGGTTGGCGAGCTTGGCGTCGCCCTCGTCGGACCCGTCGTCGTACGCCGAACGCAGATCGGCAAGGTTTATTATGTCGCGGGCAAGCTGTGCGACGGAACTTTGCGCCGCCGAAATTATAAATCCCTTTATAAGGCAGGCAAAATCCCGCAATTTTTCCTTTGCGCCCTTGCTTAAATCCAGACTTTCGCAGTCGAGCGCGGCTTCGTACAGGGAAAGCCCCCCGCTTTGCGCGTAATCGTACATGGCGGCTATGGTTTTATCGCCTATTCCGCGGCGGGGCACGTTTATTATGCGCTCCGCGGCTTCGCTGTCGAACGGGTTGGAGACAAGGCGCATATACGCCAGAACGTCCTTTATTTCCTTGCGCTCGAAGAAGCGGAAGCCCCCGAAAATTTTATAGGGTATGCCGTACTTGGTGAATTCGGACTCGTACGAGCGGGTAAGGGCGTTTATACGCATCAGCACGGCATAGTCGGAATAATTCCGCCCCGCGCGTACGCCCTCCGCAATGGTCTTTGCCGTAAACAGCGCTTCGCCCGACTCTTCGTCCGCCTGTACGTATTCGGGCTTGTCCCCCTCGCCGCTCTCCGTCCAAAGTTCCTTGCCGCGCCGCCCCACGTTGTTTTTTATTATCAGGTTAGCAAGCCTTAAAATACTTTTAGTGGAGCGGTAGTTGCGCTCCAACTTGTATATTTTAGCGCCGGGGAAATCCTTGTCGAAGCGCAGAATATTGCCTATTTCGGCGCCCCGCCAGCCGTAAATGGACTGGTCGTCGTCGCCCACGGCAAAAATGTTGCCGTGTTTTGAGGACAGCAATTTTATTATGTTGTATTGCACGGCGTTGGTATCCTGAAATTCGTCCACAAGTATGTATCTGAACTTGTCGGAAAGATATTCGCGCACCTCGCCGTCGCGGCGTAACAGCTCTAAAGTTTTTAAAAGCAAGTCGTCGAAATCGAGCGCGTTGTTTTGGCGCAAATGCTCGTTATACCTCTCGTATATGGCGGTTACGTCGTCTATCCCGCGTTCGTAACGGAATTTGGATTGGTATTGGTCGGGGTCAAGCCCCAACATTTTGGCGTTGCCTATATGGTACTTTGCCGATTTGAGAATTTTTTCGTCGGTAAAGTCCAGCTCTTTATACGCCTTTTTTATTACGTTGCCCCGCTCGACGTCGGTATATATGGAAAAGTTGCTTTTAATGCCCGCATTGTCGGCAAATTCCCTTAATATTTTAACGCACATGCTGTGTATGGTGCATATCCAGCGGCTCTCTTTCCCGCCCGTTATAACGGCAAGCCGCTCTTTCATTTCGTCGGCGGCTTTGTTGGTAAAGGTTATAGCGAGAATTTGATTTAAAGAGGCCTTGCCCTCGCGCAGAATATAGGCTATGCGGCTTGTAAGAACGCGGGTTTTTCCGCTGCCCGCACCCGCAAAAACAAGCACCGCACCCTCGGTGTCCTTAACGGGTTTTATCTGTTCGGGGTTGAGTTTATCAAGCAATTCGTCCATAAAACCATTATACCATAGCCGCCGGCAAAACTCAAACAAAAAGCGAAAAAAATGACTTGCGAAAACCCTTAGTAAATTGCTTTGTTATTATTTAGAAAGCGCCCGCGCGTTCCGCGCGGGCGCTTTGCATTTTTTAATATGTCATAAGAAGTGAAACCGCGGAGAAGCGAGTTATGCAAGGAGTGCGAGGAATAACCCGAAGGAGCTTACATAGACGTAAGTGACTGAGGGTTGCCGCAACACGACACAGCAGAACGACGCTTATACGCGGTTTTCGGGAGCAAAAATAGCGGGGTGTGAAAACACCCCGCCACCCCATATCGTACATCCCTATAGATACGGATATAAGCTTTGCGGCATACCCTTGCAATATCAATGCCGCTTTGGCTTGCTAATTGTTAACCGCCTACTTTCTTCGATAAATCGGTTTTGGTTAATTTAACGACTATCGTTGTTTGCTTATCGCCGTCCCATTGACCTTCTTCGCCACCATATTCTGTCGTTTCGGCTTTTTTGGAAGATATCGATACAGGTCCCATATTCCCAGATTTATCTACAGTGGCTTCAACATATGCCGTAGTAGCCCCACCGAATACAGTATCGATATACATGTCATCACCAGATTCAGCCATTAATATAACAGCAACCGCTTCACCGCGTACAGCACGAATATTTGCTTGAAGTGTTGCGTCTTGCGCCTTTTTAACGCCGCTAACGAAGAGAGGCACTGCGATTGCGGTAAGAACTGCGATAATAGCTACTACTATCAAAAGTTCGGCAAGCGTAAAGCCTTTTTTGCTTCTTGTTTTTTGTAACATTGTTTTTTTGTCTCCTTGATTTTTTTTATTTAATATACACACCGCAGGGATGTACGGCGAGATATCCAAAATTGTCCTTTTGCGGCAACAAAAACGCCGTGTGAAAGCACATAGAATAATATGTTCTATGTGCTTTCACACGGCTGAAAAAGGCGGCGGAAAGCGGTTAAAATAACATATTTAAAAAATTTTTGTTTTTTTCACAGAAATGCGGCGTTATTTCTTGACATAAAATGAAGTTGGGAATATACTGTTAAAGTACTAAGTACGCAGAACATATTATTCTATGTACATATTCATAAACAGAAACAGCGGCGCATTTGCGCCGCTGTTAGCATTTTTTGGAACCTCTTCGCAATTGCCCCGAGCAGACCACGGGGGGACGAGCGCGGATTTCTCAAAACAGCACAGTGCGCTGTTTTGCCGCGCGAGATGAGTGAGCGCATATGCAGGCGCGAACGGTGACCGAAAAAGGCGTTGCCCTTACGCCTTTTGAGAACTCTCGGTCAATCGCCCGCTTTCGCGGGTCTCATATCCCTCGAAATGACAAGCTCGTAAGTTTCTTTGTTATTATTTAGTAAGCGCCCGCGCGGAACGCGCGGGCGCATTATTGCAATTACGAAGTTAGAAACCTCTCTCCCCCCTGTCATTCTGAACGAAGTGAAGAATCCCCCCGAAGTTGAGCGGAAGCAAAGACTTTGGAATTCCGCTCTTCGTAATAACCTAAAGCAGACCACGGGGGGATTATCTCGCTCGGTCGCGCGCCTTTGGCGCGTCTTCCTTCGACTCGAAATGACATACTCGTAAATTACTATGTAAATATTTTAGAAAGCATTTACGAAGTCAGACCACTTAACTCCCTTTCCTTTCTCCACTTTGCAAGCGCGGCGTTGTATTTGTTGGCAAGGTCGAGCGTGTAGCGGGTCTTTTCTTCGTACGTAAGGGTGTTATAGTATTCCTTGTCGGTAAGCCTGCCGAGCGCGTCGAAAACTTCGCCCTCCTCGTCGAGCATCTTTTTGACTTTAAGATAAAATTCATCGTCCTTTTCGCCGCGGATAGTGCTTTTTACCTGACCTTTCATTGAAGATTTTATTTTGATTTCACTTATACCGCGTTCCTTTGCTTCGGTGGCGTTTAAATCGAATTGCTTTTTGCAGTCGCTCCAAAAATTGCTTTTAAGCCGCTGTTTGGCGGCGCGAGCCATTAATTTTATATCTTCCATTTTCCCCTCTACAAATTCAGCTTTAAATCGACAAATTTTATAATGAAAAAGTTCGTTGCAACTTCTTATGTGCAACGAACTTTTAAGTTAATTTCTGTTGTTTCTCTTCCTTGCGGCTTCTGCCTTTTTGCGCTTTTTGACAGAGGGAGATTCGTAAAATTCTTTTTTACGCAAATCGCCGATTATGCCGTCGCGCGAGCACTTTCTTTTAAAACGCCTTAACGCGCTTTCAACAGATTCGTTTTCGCCTACTCTTATGGTTGACATCTTACTACCCTCCTTTGCCTTGCGCACTTATTGCCCGAACAAGCGAGCTTTTAAAGTATAACAAACCGCATTAAAATTGTCAATGAATTTAAGGATTATAATTTTATTTTTTTAAAGGTATGCGGGCGGCGGCGTTGATATCAAGGCTTGCGAAGTTGCCGCAGAGATATTGGGTGAGACCTTCCGCCGCTATCATTGCGGCGTTGTCGGTGCAGTAACGCTTTTCGGGCAAAACGCACCTTAAACCCGCCTTTTGGCAAGCCTTTGTGAGGGCGTCCCTTAAATAGCCGTTGGCAATTACCCCGCCGCCTGCCGTCACGGTGGAAACGTTGCGGGATTTGGCGCACTCGACCGTCTTTTTTACAAGCGGGTCGATCGCCGCATGCTGAAAGGAACAGGCTATGTTTGGTTTGTTTAAAACTTCGCCCTTTTGCTCCGCATGGTGCACGGCGTTTATAACCGCCGTTTTGAGACCGCTGTAGGAAAACTGCATACAGGTTGCGTTTTTAACGAGCGCGGAAGGCAATTTTACCGTGTTTTGCCCGTCGCGGGCGAGCCGCTCCACGTTGACCCCGCCGGGGTAGGCAAGCCCCAGAACGCGGGCGACTTTGTCGAACGCTTCACCTGCGGCGTCGTCGCAGGTCTCTCCCAAAACTTCAAAATCGGTGTAAGTGAGCGTGTGCAGAACCGCGGTGTGCCCGCCGCTTGCAAGCAAGGTTATGAAAGGCGGCTTTAAGTCTTCGGCGACAAGATATGCCGCGGCAAGGTGACCGCGGATATGGTTGACGGCAACGAGGGGAATATTTAATGAATATGCCAAACCCTTAGCAAAGGAAAGCCCCACCAGAAGCGCGCCCAAAAGCCCCGCACCGTATGTTACGGCAACGGCGTCGATATCCGAAAGGGCGACGTTTGCGCTCTTCAATGCGCGGGTGACGACTTCGTCCACGGCTTCGGTGTGAGCGCGGGAAGCTATTTCGGGCACGACCCCGCCGTATACGGACTGTTCTGCCGCGGAAGAAATTATTTCGGAAGATAATAGCTTTCTGCCCGAAATTACCGCCGCGGCGGTTTCGTCGCAACTCGATTCAATGCCCAAAATCACGGGTGAGGATTTGATTTTAAAGGATTTTATGTTGTACATACAAAAGTAAGTTCACAATTAAGCCGCGCCTGCGATTTTTCGTGAGTTTGAGAGGCGGTGATTTTTAGAAGTCGCTCTTCGTAATTGCCCTGAGCAGACCACGGGGGGATTCTCTCGGTCAATCGCCCGCTTTCGCGGGTCTCATATCCCTCGAAATGACATCGCTCGTAATGGGCGCAGTAATTATTTAGAAAGTTTAAGATGAGAAACCGCGGAGAAGCGAGTTATGCAAGGAGTGCGAGGATAACCCGAAGGAGCTTACTTTAATGGTAAGTGACTGAGGGTTGCCACAGCACGACACAGCAGAACGACGCTTATACGCGGTTTACGGCAGTTAAACGGTTTTTTTGAGATAATCTATTATAAACCCCTGTATATCCCCGTCCATGACAGCCTGAATATTTGTGTTTTCATAACCCGTGCGGTGGTCTTTTACAAGGGTGTACGGGCAGAATACGTAACTGCGGATCTGACTGCCCCACTCTATCTTTTTGATTTCGCCTTTAAGCTCTGCGTCGGCGGCTTCGCGCTCGGCTATCTGCCTTTCGACAAGCTTTGCGCGGAGGTATTCGAACGCCATAGCCTTGTTTTGCAGCTGGCTGCGCTCGTTCTGGCAGGTAACCACTATCCCCGTGGGGAAATGAGTGATCCTTATAGCCGTTTCGGTTTTATTTACCTTTTGCCCGCCCGCGCCCGAAGAACGGTATACGTCTATGCGGATATCCTCGTCGCGGATCTCCACCTCGTTTTCGTCGTCTATTTCGGGCATAACTTCGAGCGAGGCAAAGGACGTGTGGCGGCGCTTGTTGGCGTCGAACGGGGATATGCGCACAAGCCTGTGCACTCCCTTTTCCGCCTTTAAAAAGCCGTATGCGTTTTCGCCGTCGACCTTAAAGCTAACGCTCTTTAACCCCGCTTCGTCGCCGTCCTCACAGTCGAGTTCGGTCACTTTAAAGCCCTGCTGTTCGCAATACCTGCAATACATTCTGTAAAGCATTTGCGTCCAGTCGCAGGCTTCCGTGCCGCCCGCGCCGGAGTGCAGGTTTAAAATGGCGTTGTTCGCGTCGTATTTGCCGCGGAGCAAGGCGCGTATGCGCATCTCCTCAATGTCCGTTTCGGCGTCGGAAATCATCTGTTCGAGTTCGGGTATCAAGCTCTCGTCGCCCGCCTCTTCGATGAGGTCGACATAGGCGTTTGCGTCGGCGAGAGCGGCTTCGCCCTTTTTATAGCTTGAAATTTTATTTTCGACAGAGGAAATTTCTCTGCCGATTTTTGCGGATTTTTCCAAATCCTGCCATACTTCGGGGCTCTCCTGTTCTTTTTTGAGCATTGAGAGCCGCTCGCCCAAATTATCGATGTCGAGCGCATATTTTGCCTCGCCCAACGTGTCGGCAAGGGCTTTGAGTTTTAATCTGTAATCGTCTGCTTTAAACATAATTTTAATTTATTATTTATGGTCTTTCCAGTAACAGCAATCCTTGTATTTTTTGCCGCTTCCGCAAGGGCAAGGGTCGTTCCTGCCTATTTTAGCCGATTTTTGGTTGACTTTTGGAATTTGTTTGGAATCGATATTGGGCACAAGGTTTGCGGGCTTTTTGGCGGGAGTTCCGCCCAAAAACAAATCCGTGCGGGAATTTATGCCGCCGCCCGTTTGCCCTTCACGCTGTTCGGCTGCGGGTTGCGGCGGGTTTTCTTCAGGCGCCGCGGGAGGAGCCTGTACGGTGCGGGGCGGCTCCATTGTGACTTTGCGCACGGGAGCCGGCGCTCTCTTTTCAAGGCGGATGCGCTTTAACAGCATGGAGATGGTTGCGTTCTGAACGCGCTCTATCATCTCCTCGAACATCTCGTGGCCTTCTGCCTTATAGGCAATTATGGGGTCTTGCTGGGCATAACCGCGCAGGCCTATGCCCTTTCTGAGCTGGTCCATGGCGTCGATATGGTCTATCCAGTTTACGTCTACCGTTCTTAACAGGACTTCGCGTTCTACCTGCGCAAAAGAATCGGGCAGCCTTGCCTGCGGATTGTCCGCCTTTACCTCTTCGAGTATCTTGTTGATATTTTCTATTTTAAGCTCGTAAGCCTTGGCGACTTCCTTGCTGATTTTATTGATAGCCGCTTCGTAATCCCATTTTTCGAGCATTTCGCGGGTGATTTCGAAAGTGCACTCGTCGGGATATACTTTTTGGCGCAACGCTTCGTTAAGGGCGTTTTCATCCCATTTTTCGGGCATTTCCTCTACGCGCACCGTTTCCGCAACGATTTTTGCGACGTAATCGGGAATATATTTAAGCATTTGGTCGTGAACGTCGTCGCCTTTAAGGACTTTCATGCGCTCGCCGTAAATGGTTTTACGCTGTTCGTTCATGACTTCGTCGTATTGGAGGGTGTGTTTGCGGATACCGAAGTTCCTGCCCTCTATCGTGCGCTGGGCGTTCTCGATGGAACGGGTCAACAGCCGCGATTGCAGGCATTGGTCGTCGTCGATTTTGAATATGGTGTACAGCTTTTTAAGGCTTTCGCCGCCGAAACGCTTTGCAAGGTCGTCCTCGAGGGAAATGAAGAATACCGAGGCGCCCGGGTCGCCCTGACGTCCGCTTCTGCCGCGGAGCTGGTTGTCGATACGGCGGGATTCGTGCCGCTCGGTGCCTATTATGCAAAGCCCGCCTGCGGCAATAACTTTTTGCTTTTCCTCGTCGGTCTCCTTTTTATACATTTCATAGAGTTCGGCGTACCTTGCGCGCGCTTTTTGCTCTTCTTCGGAGAATTCGCGGTCGGCATACGAAATGGCAACTTCCACCATGTCGTGGTCGTACCCCTCTTCGCGCATGCGTTTTTTGGCAAGATATTCGGGGTTGCCGCCCAAAAGGATATCGGTGCCGCGCCCCGCCATGTTGGTTGAAATGGTAACCGCACCGAAACGCCCCGCCTGCGCAACTATTTCGGCTTCGCGCTCGTGGTTTTTGGCGTTTAAGATATTGTGCTTTATGCCGTTGCGGCGCAAAAGACGGGAAATTTCCTCCGACTTATCTACCGTGACGGTACCTATAAGAATAGGCTGGCCCGTTTCGTGGCGGGCGACGACTTCGTTGACTATGGCTTTCTTTTTGCCCTCGACGGTGGAATAGATCATGTCGGGGTTATCCACTCTCTTTACGGGGCGGTTGGTGGGGATAGGCACGACGTCGAGGGAATAGATTGTCCTGAATTCGTCCTCTTCGGTTTTAGCCGTACCCGTCATGCCCGAAAGTTTGGCGTAAAGGCGGAAATAGTTTTGGAAGGTGACCGTGGCGTGGGTCTTGTTCTCTTCCTTGACCTTTACGTGCTCTTTGGCTTCTATTGCCTGGTGCAACCCGTCCGAATAGCGCCTGCCGTGGAGAATACGTCCCGTAAACTCGTCTACTATCTGCACTTCGCCGTCGTCGGAAATTATATATTCCTCGCCGTTATGGAAAAGCTCGTGCGCCTTTAAAGCCTGCTGTATGTGATGGTGCAAATCGGCGTTTTCTATGTCGCCGAAGTTGGCAATATTGAAAAACCTTTCGGCTTTTTTGGAGCCCTTTTCGGTAATGGTGACAGACTTATCTTTTCTGTCCACTATATAATCCCAATCGCGGCTCTCACGCAAAACCTCCTGCAAGCGGTTTATCGCCTGTTTTTCCTCTTCGGTATATTCGCGCGCAGCTTTTTTCTTTGAATCCTTGTCGGTTACGGTAACCTTGCCGCCCTTTACGGCAATAACATAATCCCAACCTTCGATCTCTTTTAAAATTAGTTCTATCTTTTCGTCGGCGGCGCGTTCTATTTCGGTTGCCGTAAGCCCGTCGCCCGAAATTTCGGAAATGGTTATTTTCCTCTCGTCGCGGTCGATTTCATAATCCCAATTGTTGAGGTGCCTTACCGAATTTCTCAACCGTTCTTCGGCTTCGTACTGCTTTACGACTCTTGCGGGCGCCTTTTTTAATGCGTCTTCTTTGTCGTCGTCGAACCCGCCCGAAAGTGTGCGCACGAACCTGTCCACGCGCTCGTAAAGTTCGGAACTTTCGCCGCCGCGCCCCGAAATTATAAGGGGCGTACGCGCTTCGTCTATAAGTATGGAGTCGACTTCGTCGATTATGCAGAAGTTGAGCTCACGCTGGACCATTGCGGGAATAGAAGTTTTGAGGTTGTCGCGCAGGTAGTCGAAGCCGAGCTCGTTGTTTGTGGCGTAAACTATGTCGCAGGCATAAGCTTTCTTTTTTTCGTCGTCGTCGATGCCCGGAACCACAACGCCCACGGTGAGACCCATGAACTTGTGTACCTTGCCCATCCACTCCGCGTCGCGCCGTGCGAGGTAGTCGTTTACCGTAACTATGTGTACGCCCTTGCCCGTGAGCGCGTTAAGATATGCGGGCAATGTGGAGACGAGGGTTTTGCCTTCGCCCGTCTTCATTTCGGCGATACGTCCCTGATGCAGGCATATGCCGCCGACTATCTGGACGTGGAAGTGCTTCATCTTCAAAACGCGCCAGCTCGCTTCGCGCAGGGCGGCGAAAGCGTCGTACAAAATGTCGTCGAGCGTTTCGCCCGCGGCGAGCCTTCCCTTTAAAATGCCCGTCTGGCTTTTAAGTTCGGCGTCGGACATAGCCTGGTATTTGGGTTCGAGCTCTTCCACCTTTTTAGCCATTTTGTCCAGTTTTTTGAGGGCGCCTCGGCTGTCGGAGCCCATGATAAATTTGATTAAGCCCATTGAGATACTCCTTTCCGTTAAGCAAAAGCGCTTAGCGGGAGCGGTTTGCCGCGCAAAGATTTATTTTTTGCGTATTTTAACAAACCATATAATCGTTCATTTTCAATTTTACTATATTTGAGCGGATAAGTAAAATTCTTTTCCCGCGAATTTTTGAAATTTTTGGAAAAAGTTGATTTTACGGCGCATTTTTGGCGCGGAAAAGCTTTTTTAAATATAATGATAGTGTGAAACTTACCGAAAAAGAAAAGATATTTTCCAAACCGTGGGTAGTGTGCATATGCGCAGGTTTTTGCAGTCTGCTGTGGGGGAGCGCGTTTCCCTGCGTAAAACTCGGCTATGCGCTGTTCGGGATAGATACGGGCGACATACCCTCGCTTCTTCTCTTTGCGGGGATACGCTTTACCGTTGCGGGAGCCGCCGTGATAGTTGCGGGCAGCATTGCAAAGCGCAGATTTTTGTTGCCCGCAAAAAATATGCTCGGCTATACCGCGCTCGTATGCCTGTTCCAAACCTGCCTGCAATACTCGTTTTTTTACATAGGCGTCGCCAACACTTCGGGAGTGAAATCCTCTGTTTTAAACGGGCTCGGGGTGTTTTTTACCATACTCTTCGCCTGCTTTTTATACAGGACCGAAAGGTTTACGCCTTTAAAACTTTTGGGCTGTATACTGGGGTTTGCGGGAGTGGTTTTTATAAACATAGGCGAAAATTTCAACTTTGAATTTACACTAAAGGGCGAAGGATTTGTAATATTTGCGTGTATGTGCTCCGCCGTGGCGGCGGGGCTTATGAAAGTTGCGGCGCGGCGGGGCGACGCGACGGCGGTATGCGGCTGGCAGTTTTTTGCGGGCGGCATAGCGCTGACCGTCGCGGGGCTGGCGGCGGGCGGGCGGATGCCCCGCTTTACAACCGGCGGGGCGTTCATGCTTTTATATCTTGCCTTTCTGTCGGCTTGCGCGTTTACCTTGCAGGCGTTTTTGCTGCGCTTTAACCCTGTTTCCAAAATTGCCGTATTCAAGAGCGCAAACCCCGTTTTCGGCGTCATATTTTCCGCCGTACTGCTGGGGGAAAGCGACAAGCTATTTTCCTTTTACACCCTTCCCGCCCTGTTTTTTGTGTGCGCGGGCATAGTGGTAATAAACAAATTCGGCGAAAAAAGCCCTAAATTCAAAAAAAGAGAATAAAAAATTTTGCCAATTGCATTGTTTTTGTTTGTAAAATGGCTTTCGGTATGCTATAATGGCGAAGTACGAAAAGTAAAAGGTGATACAAATGGATTTGTTTATTCTGTATATTACAATATGTTCGATATGCCTTATCCTCATCTTCATTACCGCTCTTCTCACCATTTTTATGGTACTGTTCCAGAAGAGCAATTCCGAAGGTATTCAGGGCATAACCGCTTCGAGCGAGACTTTCTTCGGCAAGCACAAGGGCACGAGCCTTGAAGCAAAGCTTAAAAAGTGGACGTGGGTTTCGCTTGCCGTGATAGCCGTTCTGGCAATCGTCGTTTACGTGATACAGATAATCGTACCGACAATAATCGGATAAATATAAAAAAATCACCAAAGCGGCTTTAAAGCCGCTTTTATTATAAACGGAAGGCGACTGCCATGAAACAAATCGCTTACAACAGGCATGCGGCTTACGAATACTTTATCCTCGACAAATTCGAAGCCGGGATAGTTCTCGAAGGAGCGGAAGTAAAATCGCTGAGAGCGGGTAACTGCAACCTGAAAGACAGCTTTTGCCTGCTTTATAAGGGCGAGCTCTATTTAAAAAACATGCATATCCCCCTCTACGACAAGGCGGGGGCGTTCAATTCAAAAGATTCCAAACGCGACAGGAAACTGTTGATGCACAAGCGGGAGATATTCAGGCTTGCGGGAAAGATAAACGAAAAGGGGTTTACCCTCGTACCCCTTTCGCTCTACTTTTCGGGAAGTTTAGTAAAAGTGGAAATAGCGCTGTGCAAGGGCAAGCAGAATTACGACAAAAAACAGACGATTGCAGACCGCGATATAAAGCGGGAAATGGAAAGGGAAATTAAGAGATACAAATAAAAATTCCGCGGCGATGTTTCGCCGCGGAATTTTTTTACGCTTAAGGGATATTTGTAAACGACGGTTTGGTTTCCACCGTCCTTTCTTCGCCTTCGCGCTCCACCGTATAGATGATTTTATAGTTGTCTCTCGCCGAAAGGAGGGCGTCCTCAAGATTGAAATAGCGGGTTATTTCCACGTCCTCCACCGTTCTGCCTTCCGTATCCACAATTTTTATGCGCCTGAAAATATCGCCCTGCATTATTCCATCCGAAGAACTCGTTGCATAAACTTTGTCCCTGATTACGGCGAGATTTTTTTCGTTGTCGAAATACGCCGACGAAGTATAGTCGTAAGCGGGCGCGGCGGCGCGGTGTACGCCGTAACGCGTTAACTTGTCGTTGGAAGAACATCCGTCGCGCATAAGGAGCCATAGACGCCTTGCATAGGAACCTGCAAGCGCATAGCCCATGTTTTCTATTTCCTCGCTGACAGCTTTAGAGTTGACAATACCCACAAGCATGCCCGAAGAATCGAACAGCCCGCCGCCCGAATTGCCGCCGTTTACGGCTGTATCCGTGCGTATTACCCTGAATTCTGTGGCATATCTGTCGTCGTCGGCATGCACCGTGGATAGATTTACGGATATTATTTCGCTTTCACGGCTGATGATGCCCTTTGTAACGGAAATTCCCGTGCCCTCGGGGTTGCCTATCGTGAAAACTTCCGATCCCGCGAATACCTCTTCCTCTTCCGCAAAAGAAGCCGCGGTGAATTCCCCGCTTTTGAATTCGTCACAGCCGCTTACTTTTAAAAGCGCAAGGTCGTATGTGAGCGATGCGCCTACTATTTCGGCTTTTATGCCCTCGGTAATTTGCCCGTCTTTGTCCTGCACCCCGTCGTTGCCGTACAGGTATACGTAAACAACGTCCGCGTACATGTTTGCCGACCCGTCGTCGTACACTACGTGGCAGTTGGTGACGATATATGCGTCGCCCGCGGTTTTATCTATATCAACTATCACTCCCGAACCGGCATAGTACACCATGCGGTCGATGTGCACTCCCTTGTACATAAACCCGGAAAGTACCGCCGTGCAGGACATTACTGAGCGGTTGATGATTTCACGCTCCGCTTTCTCTTCGGAGTAGGTGAAATCGTAATTGAGATATTCGTGCAGAAAGTCGAGGAAGCTTATCTGTTCCAGCCCCTGTTCGGTGCGGGCGCGGTTGGCTGCCTCGTACACCTCGTAAATGCTGAGATCCTGACCGTCCCTGCCGTCTATGCCGTTTACGGGGCGGCAACCGCAGCAGGCGCAAACCAGCAAAGCCGCAAGCACAACAATAAAAATTTTCTTTTTCATAATCTTATACCGTTTTCTTTGAGAAGCGCGCGCGCCGTCGCTACGCTGTCCGTTCCCTCCGCGTTCTTTACGGGGGCGAACTCCTTATTTCTTTCCACTTCGAACGCAAGGCAGCTGCCCATATTCTTTACGATATCCACGGCGAGGGTTTCGAATTTATAGCCGCAGGGCGAGGACGGGGTGATTGTAACTCCGTTTTCAAGATGGGGCACCGCCTTAAATGCCTTGTGATAGGGCAGTTTGCAGGAGAGCGCGGCGTTGAGCTTTTCCACGTTGAAGAGATAGTTAAGTATAACGCCGTAGCAATATTCGAGCTCCCCGCTTTCCGTTCTCTTGTTTTTAAGTTCTACGGGCATTTCGTAATACTCTATTACCGTCGGCTTGCCGTCCTCGTTGCACAAAACGCCCACTTTTTCTTCGGCGGAGACCTTTTTTACCACTTTGGAGCCGCATCCGTAACCGCCGAGCGCGGTAGCGCCGATAAACGCCGGGTCGCATATGCGCTGTAATACGTTATCCACGCCGTAAACGTTGAGCCACTCTATCTGCTCTTCTTTTATTATATCGCCCAACCCGCTTTTTATAAGCGAGGAATACCACCCGCCGTTGCCGTTGGGCAGCAAAAGTACCTTGTGCTTGTTTTCGAGGTATATCTTTCCGTCCTTATCGCATGCGGGCGAGACGTCCTGCACGAAAAAGTGTATGAGTTCCCCCGGATAGCCGAAGAACTTGTTGTCACTGAAAAATTTACGGGTGTCGGCGTCGGTCAATTCGCTCGTCATTACGAAAATATGGAAATACGCCCCCGTTTCGGCGACGACGGCGGAAATGTTGTTCATCTGCTGTTCGAAAATGGAGAGCTTGCGCTTGACGCCTATGTTGAACATTCCCTTCGGCTTGTCGGAGCCGAGCCGCGTGCCCTGCCCCCCTGCGAGGAGAACCGCGCCCACTTTGCCCTGCCGCAAAATCTCTGTGCCCGCCTCTGCGTACATGCGCCTGTTCAAAGCTATTTCACTTAGATCCACCGCCGTGACGGGAGTTATTTTTCCGGGCGCCTTGTGCGAGGCGTCCGCGTTTTCGATTATTGAAAAGTCGATTTTTTCTATATCGCCCAAAAGCTCTTTTTGCTCCGCCTCGTTAAGCTCGCCGAAATAATCCAGCAACTGCTCCTGCCCGTGTTCTTTCAAAAGCGACGAAGCTTCGGAATAATTCATATGAAATTTCCCCCTTTAAAAGACTTTTTAAACCGTGATTTTTTCGATTTGTTTCAAAATATTATACTATAACGTAAAAATTATGTCAACAATTATGCCAAATTCGGCACATCCTATTGAAAATTCCGCAAAACGGCTGTATAATATAATAAATGATTGAAAAGGAGGGAAAAATATGTTCTGTACGGATTGCGGCGAACAGCTTACCCTTATGTTTGCGGACGGCGAGGGGCTTGTGCCCTATTGTAAAAAGTGCGGAAAATTCCGTTTCCCGCAGTACTCCTGCGCCGTGAGCATGGTTGCGGTGAACAGGGCTAAAGACAAAATTTTGCTTGCAAGACACGACGGGCAAAACGACTATGTGCTGGTTGCGGGCTACGTTAAAAAGGGCGAAACAGCCGAAAAAGCCGTGTTCAGGGAGTTTAAGGAAGAGACCAACCTTAATACCGTAAAGGCAAAATATATGGGTTCGAGGTATTACGAGCCGCACAACGTGCTTATGCTTAACTTTTTGATTATTGCGGAGGACGGGGAAATAATTCCCGCAAAAAACGAACTCGACGACGCGCGCTGGTTTTCGGTTGAAGAGGCGCTCGGCACCATAAAAAAGGATTCCCTTGCGGAAGCCTTTTTGAAAAATGCCGTTCCCGAAATTAAAAAATTCAATTAAGGAGAAAAAAAATATGAATTTACTTGCTATTCCCCAAAGCGCCGTAATAGGCATATCGGTAGCCGCGGCGGTGATCGTAGTCGCCGCGATAGTTATCTGGTTTATAGCAACCTACAACTTTTTTGCGGGTACGAAAGCTTCGGTTGAAGAGGCTTTTTCCACAATGGACGTATACCTTAAAAAGAGATACGACCTTGTGCCCAACCTTGTGGAGACGGTAAAGGGCTATGCCGCCCACGAAAGCAAAGTGCTTACCGAAATCACCGCGGCGCGCGCGAGAGTGGGCGAAGCTTCGACGGGCGAAGAAAAAATAGCCGCCAACAAACAGCTTTCCGCCGCCCTGCGCTCCATAAACATAGTTGCGGAAAATTACCCCATGCTCAAAGCCGATACCAACTTCACACAGCTGCAAAATTCGCTTTCGCAGATTGAAAGCGAAATCGCCGCTTCCCGCCGCTATTATAACGGCGTGGTGGTGAGCTATAACAAAAAAGCCGTAAAAATACCCTCCGTCATCGTTGCAAAAATGTGCGGCTTTAAAAAACAGCCCTACTTCGAGGTTGAGGACGAGACGGAGAGAAAGAACGTAAAAGTTTCCTTTTAAGGGGTTTAGTTGAGACCGGCAGGGGCAGACTGCCGCGGGGGAATTATGAAAACGGGACGAGCCGTCAATCATTTGCTGATTATATTTGCCGTAGTCTTTTTTATAGGAATAGCCATATTTGCCGTAACGCAGGATGAAAGCGACACTCCTGCGGGAACGGACTATGCCCACCGCTTTGAATTGGATTATTACGGCGTGACCTATGACATTGCTTCAAACTGCGAAATAAAGGTTGAAGAAATTCTGCAAGTGCACTATTACGGCTTTGAAAGTACGGGAATTATGCGGGATATACCCGTAAACAAGGGCGCGGGCGTTAAGGACGTAAACGTTGAGGGCGTAAGCCTTTTGAGCGGCAAACCCGAAGCATCCTACTATGTGCGTATAGACAGCAACGATTTTGTAACCGTTGACATAGGCGATACGTCGTACAAGAAAGATAAAACCGAGACGTACCGCTTAACCTATACCTATTGCATAAGCAATCCGGTCGTAAAAACGGGACTTTTGCCCCTCGTGCCCATAGGCACGGGCTGGGACTGCGCCATACACAATGCGGAGGTTACCTTAATTCTTCCCGCAGGGTTTGAAAGCGCCAAACGCTATGTGGGCGCGGAAGGCTCGAAAACAAGCGATACAAACTTTACCTTAACCCAAGAAAACGGCAGACAGGTTATAAAAACAAGCGTCGGGGAGCTTCAAAAATATGAAGGCATAACCCTTGATTTGCAATTTGAAAAGGGCGCCGTATCCCCCTACTTCGACGCCACCCCCTACTACTTTGCGCTCGGAGCGGCGGGGCTTTTGGTATTGACAATATTGGTTAAGCTGCTGTTTTTCAGTAAGGTAAGGCTCACGCCCGTAGTTACCTTTGAAGCCCCGGATGGAATGGACCCGCTGATTATGGGAAAGTATATCGACAGCAAGGTTGACCCCGAGGACGTGACGGCGTTGATTTTTTACTGGGCGGACAGGGGATATATTAAAATCAATCTCGAGGATCCCGACAACCCCACACTTATAAGGCTTAAATTTTTGCCGCAGACGGCTGAAAGCTATGAACAGATTGTATTTTCGGGACTGTTCCGCGGCGGCGATTCCGTAAGCGTGGACTCCCTCAAATACAGTTTTTATAAGACGTATGAGCGCGCCGTGGCGAACGCCAACCAAAAGGCGAAACGGCTTTTTTCAAGCGCCAGCGTGGGCGTTTCCATTCTGTTTGCCATCCTTGCGGGGCTTTTGGCGGGTTTCGGCTTTATGATTTCCGCTTTGGTTACGGTTTCCCCCCGCCTTTTGTACCTGTACGGCTTTGCGGCGCTTGTACCCGCGCTTGTTTTATACGGGTTAAGCGAATCGGCAGCATACAACAGGTTTAAAAATTCCAAAAATAAAAACACTGTTTACCTCTTTCTGATAATTTTGGGAATTGCGCTTTGCACGGCGCTTGTTTCGGTTTTGGTGCCCGCCTCGGTAATGCCGCTCTTGCCGAAAATATTGTTTATTGCGCTGTGCTTTGCAACGGTGTCCGTTTCGGTACTGATAATAACCCGCACTAAGGAACACAACGCGCGTTTAAACCTGATTGTGGGATTCAGAAATTTCATTATCCACGCAGAAAAAGACAGGCTGGAAAAGTTGCTTGAAAGCGACCCGCAGTATTACTACCACGTTCTGCCGTACGCGCAGGTTTTAAACGTTACGGAAATTTGGAACGACAAATTCAAGGATTTGACATTACAGCCCCCCGAATGGGCGGTGCGCTCGCCTGCCGAAACGATGTTTGACATAATAATATTGGATTCGCTTATACGGCGCTCTTCGGCAAGACTCACGCGCGAAATAATTTCCCGCCCCGCTTCGTCGGGCTCAAACGGCTTCGGCGGAGGTTTCGGCGGACACTCGGGCGGAGGCTTCGGCGGAGGCGGCGGCAGAGGCAGGTGACATTAGAATATTTAAAGCCGCAAAGCGGCTCTATAAAAAATACAGCCGTACGCGGCGGGCGTTACGCCCGCCGCGTACGGCTTTTTATCCGTTAATGATTCTTTTTACTCCGCTTCCACCACAACGGTGATTTTTGACGAGATACCCTCGGCAAGTTTGAGTTCCACGCCGTACGAGCCCGTATTTTTTATGGGCTGGGCGAGTATTATTTTCTTTTTGTCCACTTCGTACCCTGCGGCGGCAAGCGACGCGGAGATGTCCGCGCTTGTGACGGAGCCGAAAACCTTGCCGTTTTGCCCCGCCTTGATTTTTACCGTAAAAGACTTGCCGTTGATGTTCCGAGCAAGCTCTTTTAAGGCTTTAAGCTCTTCCGCCCTGTGGAAATCCGCCGCGGACCTTTTCATGGAAATGTCGTTGAGTTTGGAAGCCGTGGCTATTTCCGCCATGCCCTTTTTTATTAAAAAGTTGCGCGCATAGCCCTCGTTTACGTCCACCACTTCGCCTTTTTTGCCCTGTCCTTTAACGTCCTGTAACAGTATAACTTTCATAAACAGCTCCTCTTTATTATTTTATTGCATACTTCGGCGTTTGTCAAGGACAGGGAATAATTTACGGGCAATAAAACAAAATATTACTACGGAGGTAAATATGGATTCCAAAGTAAATTTCGATATAGCTTGCGACGTTACTACCTGCAAGCATAACTACGAAAGCTGCAACTGCACACTGCCCAAAATAAAAGTGGGCTGCACCTGCAACGAAGAAGCCTGCACCTGCTGCCAGAGCTATTCCGAAAAGATTTAACTTAAAAGCGCCCCCGTCCGCGGACGGGGGCGCTTTTGCATTTATTGAATTTATTATGCGGTTGCGGCAAACCAACTGCGCAACGGAAGGAACGCAGGCATACCGAACTGGGTGAGCAGATTTTCGGTGTAGAAATATCTGCAGACCGAACCGCCCGAACAATAGCCCGTAAAAGGCGCCATAAACCCGAGGTCGGAAACAGGCGCGAATATCGAGCCGACGAACAGCATTGCGGCGATAAATATCAAAGTGAGCACCGTTGCACCCAAAATGCCGTCCACAAGATAATAGGCGGAATCGGCGCGGGCAAAAGTTATGACCCTTGAAACGAAGAAAGACGCTACGAACACCACTATAGCCAAAACAATGAACATTATAGCCGTCAATATCCACTTCGCCGCGGTGAGCGCAATGTCCGCGTTCTTTACAACGTTGGCGAGTTTAAGGCTGAACGACTGCGCGGCGCCGCCGAAAAGGGTGGTTTTGAACACAAGGTTGTAAGCTACAAAGCCGCTTCCCACAACCAAACCCAAAACCGCCAGCCCCCACAGAGCCGACGACAAGCCGTTGGAATAGCCGTGACGGACGGAAAGATTTATTACGCCGAGAATTATAAAGTCGAAAATATAGGGCTTTAGCACCTTCCATACTCCGCCCGAATAAACGCCCGCAAAGGCGTTTTTAAGCGAGGCGACGCCCGATAGATCCGCCACCGTGTAAAAAAGTACTAAGATAATAGCGGCAATGACAAAGCCCTTTACGGCGAGCGCATAGCCGCCGAACAGTCTGTTTACGACCCCCACTCCGCCGAGTTTGCGCATATCGTCCTCGCGGCGTTCGAAAGCGCGCTCCAAAAGACTGCGCACGAGCTTTGAAATTCCCATAAAGAGGAACATATAAGCTATCGCACAGGCGATTATAACTATTCCGCCCACTTTTGCGTTAACGTTGCACTTTATCAAAATCGCGCCCGTGCCTATTGTCGCAAGAGAGGACAGAAAATAATCGCTGCCCCAACTCTTTACCCTTTTAAAGCCCTTTACAAGCCCCATTATAAGACCCGTAAGGGAAAACAATAAAAGCACGCATAAATTTATAATGTTTGCAATACCCACAATGACTCCGATTATTACTTATTGAAATTATCTTTTAAAGAAACTATTTCCGAAAGAACGAGCTTGCCGCCCGCGGACGACTTTTTAAAATAACCCGTACGCATGAGCTGGAAAGGCGTGTCGTCGGCGCTTTCGCAAAGATAGGGTTCGGCTTTGCCGTAGGATATATGCTCGCTGTCGTAATTGAGCCGTTCGGCGTAATCCTGGTCGGGATATTCCTCATCCTTCAAAAGCGGTTCGTAACGCCTTATTTCGGCGTCCGCGCCGTATTTTGCGTCCACCCACTGTATTACGCCTTTCGCCTTGATGTCGGTAGGCACGTTGCTGCCGCTTCTCGTCTCGGGGAAGTACGTGCACAAGAGCTCTTCGGGTTCGCCGTTTTTGTCCGTTATAACCTCGTCGCAACGCACGATATAAGCCGATTTCAGCCGCACGGTGCCGCCCTTTTGCAATCTCTTGTATTTGGGCGGCGGGTTCAGGGAAAAGTCGTCGCCGTCTATATATACGCAGCCCGTAAACCTGATTTTACGCGTACCCGACAATTTGACGGGATTTTTTTCGAAATCCAGCTCTTCCTCGCCCGAATAGTTGGTTATGGTGAGCTTTAACGGCTTTGAAACAGCCATCGCCCTTTCGGCGTTCTCGTTTAAGTTGTCGCGTATGCAGCTGTCGAGCTGGGCGCTGTCCACTACCGAATACGCCTTAGCCACGCCCACGTCGGCGCAGAATTTTTTAAGCGCTTCGGGCGGAACGCCGCGGTTTTTCAAGCCCATTACAGTGGGCATTCTCGGGTCGTCCCAACCCCGCACAAAGCCCTCGTCCACAAGTTTTTTGAGATATCTTTTGGACATGAGCGTGTTGGTTATGTTTAGCCGCGCAAACTCTATCTGGCGGGGACGGGGCTCGGGGAAGCCCGCCTTTTCCACAAACCAATTGTAAAGCGGTCTGTGGTTTTCGAATTCGAGCGAGCACAGCGAGTGGGTCACGCCCTCGGTGGCGTCCTGGATGGGGTGGGCAAAGTCGTACATGGGATAGATGCACCACTTATCGCCCGTGCGGTAATGGTTGACGTGCGCTATCCTATATATTACGGGGTCGCGCATATTAAGGTTAGGCGACGCCATATCTATTTTTGCCCGCAACGTGCGCGCGCCGTCGGGGAATTTGCCCGCCTTCATCTCGCGGAAGAGCCGCAGGTTTTCTTCAACGCTCCTGTTGCGGTATGGCGAAGGAGCGCCCGGTTCGGTAAGAGTGCCGCGGGTGGCGGTAACTTCCTCGGCGGAGAGGTCGCATACGTACGCGTTGCCGTCGAGAATATATTTTTCGGCTATTTCATACAGCTTGTCGTAGTAGTCTGACGCAAACACAAGCTCGTCGTATTCGAACCCCAACCATTTTACCGCTTCGACTATGGAGTTTACATACTCGTAGTCTTCCTTGGCGGGATTTGTATCGTCCATCCTGAGGTTGAGTTTACAGCCGTAACGCTCTTTGACGCCGAAATTTATGCACATGGCTTTAATGTGCCCTATGTGCAGGTAGCCGTTAGGCTCGGGCGGGAAACGCACTTTTAGCTTATTGCCAACGGGTTCGAATTTGCCCGCTTCGAGTTCCTCGTTTATGATCTGTTCGATAAAATTAGTGGCTTCGGGAAGTTCCATATCATCACCCCTGAAAATTTAGCAAAATTATCGTCAGGACAGCCCGCTTATCTTTCCGTCGGCGTCCACGTCTATCCTTTCGGCACCGGGCGTTTTGGAAAGACCGGGCATCAGCATTATTTCGCCCGCGACGGCGACGACGAAATTTGCGCCGCCCTTATAAATTATATCCCTCACAAAAATTTCGAACCCTTCGGGACGGGCGAGTTTTTTGGGGTCGTCGGACAAAGAATACTGCGTTTTGGCTATTATTACGGGCAGACCCTTTATACCTTTCCCCTCTATTTCGGCGATTTTTGAAAGGGCGGTTTCCGAAAACCGCGCGCCCGAACCGCCGTATACGTTTTTGACTATATCGTTGATTTTTTTAACTATTGGATCGGCAAAATCGTATGCGTATGAGAGACGGGAAGGCTTTTCGCACTCCTCCGCAACGGCTTTGGCAAGTTCGGTGCCGCCCTCGCCGCCCTTTAAGAATACGTCGCAGAACACAGCTTTAACGCCCTTTTTGTTACAGAAAGACAGCACTTCGTCTATCTCCGCTCCGGTATCGGAGGCAAAGCGGTTCATTGCAACCACCACGGGTTTTTTGAAAACGTTTGCGATATTTTCGATATGCTTTGCAAGGTTGGGAAGCCCCGCCCTGAGTGCGGGAAGATTTTCTACGGAGAGTTCGGTCTTGTCCGATCCGCCGTGCAGTTTAAGCGCCTTTACCGTGGCGACTACCACCACGCAGTCAGGCTCTATCCCGGCGACGCGGCATTTCATGTCCATAAACTTTTCCGCGCCCAAATCGGCGCCGAAGCCCGCTTCGGTTACGGCGTAGTCGGCAAGGGTCATTGCGGCGTATGTAGCGCGTACGGAATTGCAGCCGTGCGCGATATTGGCAAAGGGTCCGCCGTGCACTATCGCGGGGGTGCCCTCGAGGGTTTGCACGAGGTTGGGGTTTATTGCGTCCTTTAAAAGGGTAGCCATAGCCCCCTCGGCTTTTAAATCGCTTGCGCGTACGTACTCCCCGCAGTCGGATACACCAACTATTATGTTGCCGAGCCGCTTTTTGAGGTCGGCAAGGTCGGTCGCGAGGCACAGGCAAGCCATCACCTCTGAAGCGGCGGTTATTTCGAAGCCCTCTTCGCGGTCGTAGCTTTCGCAGCCTTTCATTGCGCCCGCGGGGTTATGCAGGGTTATGTTCCTCAAAGCGCGGTCGTTCATGTCCATACAGCGTTTGAAATAGACCGTCTTGATTTTGGGCTGCAGGTTGCGCAAAATATGGTTGTCTATCATAGCGCAAAGCAGATTGTTTGCCGCCGTTATGGCATGCAAATCGCCCGTAAAATGTAAATTTATGTCCGCCATGGGCACGACCTGCGAGTATCCGCCGCCCGCCGCGCCGCCTTTGACGCCGAAAACAGGGCCCAAAGAAGGTTCCCTCAAAGCAAGGCAAACCTTTTTGCCTATTTTGGAAAGCCCGTCCGAAAGTCCTATCGAAACGGTGGTCTTGCCCTCGCCGCTCGCCGTGGGATTGATTGCCGTGACGAGTATAAGTTTGGCGCGGGGATCGATTTTTTTAAGATGGATTTTTGCCTTGTATTTACCGTATAATTCGAGGTCGTCCTCGCAAAGCCCCAATTTAGCCGCTATCTCGCGTATGTCTTTCATTTTGCAACTTTCCGCGATTTCGATATCCGAAAGCATAATTTAACCGCCTGTAAAATATTCAATTTATTATAACATACCGCGCGTAAAAAGTACACTGTTTGAAGTCGGATTTTTTTAAGTTTTACAGCGGCTTTTTAAAAAGATTTTCTTAACGCCGGCGCCCGCCCTGCCGTCAATCACTTGACTTGACGGCTGTATTTTTATAAAATATCTATTGAAAACCATAAAATTTGCGGTGCGCGGCGGCGTCCGCGTGCAAAAGGAGCTTTTGATGTCTGCCCAAAGAATTGTAACTATGGAAAAACTTGTCAACCTGTGCAAGGCGCGGGGAATTATCTTTCCCGGAAGCGAAATATACGGCGGTATGGGCAATACCTGGGATTACGGGCCCGTCGGCGTGGAAATGAAGAACAATTTAAAAAGGCTCTGGTGGAAGAGATTTGTTCAGGAAAGCGATTCGAGCTTCGGCATAGACGCGGCGATTTTGATGAATTCGCGGGTGTGGGAAGCGAGCGGGCATACCACTTCCTTTTCCGATCCCAAAATGGATTGCAAAGAGTGCAAGAGCCGCCACCGCGCGGACACGCTTATAGAAAACCACTCCAAAGGCAAAATAAATCCCGACGCAATGTCCAACGAAGAGATGGAAGCGTATATAAACGAGCACCGCGTTCCCTGCCCCGTATGCGGGAAATTCAATTGGACGAATATCCGCACATTTAACCTTATGTTTGAAACTTCGCGCGGGGTGACGGACGAAAGCCAGAACAAAATTTATCTGCGCCCCGAAACCGCGCAGGGCGAATTTGTGAACTTTATGAACGTGCAGCGCACCACCCGCGCAAAAGTGCCTTTCGGCATAGCGCAGATAGGCAAGGCGTTCCGCAACGAAATTACTCCCGGAAATTTCATTTTCCGCACGATAGAATTCGAACAAATGGAACACCAATGGTTCTGCAAAGAGGGCACGGACGTAGAATTTTATGAAGAATACAAGCAAAAAGCATGGAAGTTTTTAATAGATTTGGGCTTTGCCGAAGAGCGGCTCAGATTTAAAGACCACGACAAGCTCGCCCACTATGCAAAATCCGCCTGCGACATACAGTACGATTTCCCGATGGGCTGGTCGGAGTTGAACGGCATACACAACAGAACGGATTACGACCTCTCCCGCCATCAGGAATTTTCGGGAAAGACTATGCAGTACGTAGACCCCGTGACGAACGAAAGGTATATCCCGTTTGTTATAGAGTACTCTATAGGCGCGGACAGGCTTATGCTTGCAGTGCTTTCGGAAGCGTACGACGAAGAGGCGCTCGAAGGCGGCGAGGTGAGAAATATTTTGCACCTGCACCCCGCAGTCGCCGCGTATAAAGCCGCTGTTCTGCCCTTGCAGAAAAATCTCTCGGACAGGGCGCAGGAAATTTACCGTAAGCTTGCAAAGCGCTTCCCCGTCACGTTCGACTCGGCGGGCTCCATAGGCAAGCGTTACCGCAGGCAGGACGAAATAGGCACACCGTTCTGTATTACCGTAGACTTTGACACATTGAACGACAACACCGTAACCGTGCGCGACAGGGACAGCATGGAGCAAATACGGCTTAACGCCGACGACCTTGCCGCATATATAGAAAAGGCGATTGAGTTTTGAATTAAGTTCACAAAAATTGCAAGCAAGCCGTGCTTGCAATTTTTCGTGAGTTTTAAAGGCGCTGCCTCTCTTGCCGCCATTTTAAGCGCCCACGTATTATATAATGGCGGCAATTCACACCGCTCAGGCGCAGGTATGCGCAAATTGGGTGCGCAGGCGCAAAATGGCGATTTTGCTTGCGCCGTTAATAATTTTAGAAACAAGTTCACAAAAATTGCAAGCAAGCCGTGCTTGCAATTTTTCGTGAGTTTGAGGGCTGCTTGCCCTCTGCCCACGATAATTAAGCGCCCACGAATAATATAATCGCGGGCATTCACCCCGCTCAGGCGCAGGTATGCGCAAATTGGGTGCGCCGGCGCAAAATGGCGATTTTGCTTGCGCCGTTAATAATTTTAGAAACAAGTTCACAAAAATTGCAAGCAAGCCGTGCTTGCAATTTTTCGTGAGTTTGAGGGCTACTCGCCCTCTCTTCCTGTCATTCTGAACGAAGTGAAGAATCCCCCCGAAGTTGAGCGGTGGAAATTTTTAGAAGTGTGTTTGCTCTTCGTAATTGCTCTGAGCAGACCACCGTGGGACGAGCGCGGATTTCTCAAAACAGCACAGTGCGCTGTTTTGCCGCGCGAGATGAGCGAGCGCATATGCAAGCGCGAGCGGTGCCCGAAAAAGGCGTTGCCCTTACGCCTTTTGAGAAATCTCGGTCAATCGCCCGCTTCGCGGGTCTCATATCCCTCGAAATGACAAGCTCGTAAATTGCTATGTAATTATTTAAAAATTGCGCCCGCGCGGGAGAAACTCGCGCGGGCGCAGAAAATTTTTTATATTGTAATTACGAAGTGGAAAACGGCGGAGAAGCGAGTTATGCAAGGAGGGCGCGTAAACGACGAAGGGAGCGTACAAATTAGTACGTGACCGAGGAGTGCGTAAGCCCGACACAGCAGAACGACGCTTATACGCCGTTTTCGGTAGCGTCGTCGGTGGATGACGCCGCTATATACTTATCCAACACTTTTTTGCCCAATTTGGTGCCCACGCCCACTATCCTGTCCTTAAAAGTTTTTTTCTTCTCTTCCTCGACGGAACCCGTAAAATTCAAGTCGCGGCAGGGGTCGAAAACGACATATCCGCACTCCGCCGCATAGGCGAAGATACTCTTTAAAGTGCCTTCGAGGACGGGGCGGGAGGTTTCGGGGCAATGTTCGTCAAGCGCAATAAGCTGTGCGGGCTTTATGGAGTTTATGTACTTATCGCCCAATGCGGGGTTAAGCACCCCGTCTATCAACCCGCCGATCGCTTCGTAATGCTTTTTGCTGACTTTTCTTTCGGAACCTTTAAGGGGTTTGCCCGTGACGGCAAGGTTGAACCACTCCACCGCCACCGCCGAAAAGCGCATTTTGATTTTGACGGGCGAGAGAAGCCAGCGCACGAATTTTGCCGCGCCGCCGAAAAACAGCGGCATGAGCTGCGCGATAAGCGTTATCACCGAAATTATTATCACGACTATTTCGAGCGCGATGTTCAGCGACGGACCCTCCGCCTTTGACAGAGCTATTGCGGCAATGGAGATGGATATGGAAAGAAGTCTTGCCGTAAGCCGTATGATTTTAAGCGCAATATTGAATTTTTTTATGTTTTTAGCCTGCGCCTTAAAGCTTATTAAAGTTAAAGCGAGAAGCACGGCGGCGATTACGGCGTACACCCCTGCAAGGACGTACAAAGTTATTTCGGTGCCGAGCGACAGTTTGCCGAAAAAGCTTGCGTAAAGCACATATGCCAAATAAAGCAATGTAAACAGCGAACTGACGCAGAAAGTGACGAGATTTATCCTGCGGGAGATGACGGCGCGGTTGGAATAAATGTTTTTGATGAGCGTACGCAAATCGAATACGTCCTTTGCAAGCGTAAACGTCTCTTCAGCGGAAATCGTATGGCGTATTTTTTTATCTTCTTCCATAAAACTCACCTTTCGACGATTATATCATATCTGCATATTCGGCGTAAAGAGCTTCAAGCCTGTTTTTTATTTGGGAAAGTTTACCCGACAGCTCACGCACTTGCATGTAATCGGTCAAAACCGCGGGATCGGAAAGCCTGGAGTTTAACTCCGCCTCTTCGCTTTCGAGTTCGGCTATTTCGCTTTCTATGTCGCGTATTCTCTCCTTTTTCCGCTCCGTTTCGGCTCTCTCTTTTTTGGAACGGTAGCCGCTCTTTTTCGCATGTTCAGCGGCTTCGTCGCGCCCGCCCAAAGGCTTTTCCGCGGGGCGCGCTTCCGCCTTGCTTTGGGTGTATTCAAGGTAATTTCCCGCAAACGTGTTGAGTTTTCCGCCCTCTAACTCAACTATTTTACCGGCTATTGCCGATATGAAATATCTGTCGTGAGAGACGAACAGGAGAGTGCCGCAGAACTCTTTAAGCGCGTTTTCGAGGCTTTCGCGCGCGGGTAAATCGAGGTGGTTTGTAGGCTCGTCGAGCAAGAGAAAGTTGGCGTTTTCCGCCTGAAGTATGGCGAGCGCGAGTTTTGCCCGCTCACCGCCCGAAAGGTTTTTTACCTTTTTTTGTATGTCCGCGGCATACAGCCCGGAACGGGCGAGCAGGGCGCGGGTTTCGGTCTGCGAAAAGTTGACGTGCCGCTCCCAAAGTTCATCGATCACAGTGTTTTCGGGGTTTAAATTCAGCCCTTCCTGATCGAAAATGGCAATTTTGACAGACCGCCCGATCTCAATGGCGGGATTCCCGCCCATAACCGCCTTTAAAAGCGTGGTCTTGCCCGTGCCGTTATCGCCTACTACGGCAACCTTGTCGCCGCGGGTGATTTTGAGATTGCCGCCCGTTATAAGCTGTTTGCCGCCCGCTTCGAGGTTGAGATTTTTTATAGTAAGCACGTTCTCGTATGACTTTTGCGAAAAAGCAAAGCCGAATAAAGGCGGTGACGGAGGAAGGCAGGGCTTTTCCGCCGCGTTTTCCGTAAGAAGTTTTTCAAGCTGTTTTACCCTGCTCTGCGCCGATTTTGCCGTTGTGGCGCGGACTATGTTCTTTGCGATATAGTCGGAAAGTTTTGCCCTTTCTTCTTCCCACTCCCCGTATTCCTTTACGATACGGGCGACTTTTTCCGCCTTTAAAATTTTATATTTGGAGTAATTTCCCGGGAACGTGTTGAGTTTTCCGTTTTCAAGTTCTAAAATTCTGCCGCAAATCCTGTCCAAAAAATACCTGTCGTGCGAGACGACTATAAGCGCGCCGCGGTAAGTTTGCAAATAGTCCTCGAGCCAGAAAAGCGTGGGCAGGTCGAGGTGGTTTGTGGGTTCGTCTAAAATGAGAAGGTCGGGCTTTTCCAAAAGCAGGCGGGCAAGCTTTAAGCGCGTCTTTTCGCCGCCCGACATATTGTCCACTATCTGCCCGTACATATCTTTGAAACCCATGCCGTTGAGCACGGTTTTAACGGCAATGTCGGCGTTAAAGCTGTCGCGCGAGGAAATAAATTTGTTAAGGCTCTCGATTTTTGCCGACAGCACGGCGTATTCATGGCTGCTTTCGGACGTTTCGGAGAGCTTTAGCGACAGCGCAGACAGCCTTTCTACCGCCGAAAAGTCCTCTTTTAACGCGTCGCGCATTTCGGCGTACACGGTGTTGCCCGAAGAATATCCGCCGTTCTGCGCGAGATAGCCTATGCGCATACCGTTTTTAAGGGTAATTTTGCCCGAGTCGGGGGAAAGTTCGCCCACGGCAAGTTTTACAAGGGTGGTTTTGCCCTCGCCGTTCGCGCCGATAAGCCCCGCCCTGTCCCCCTCGTTCACCGAAAAAGTTACGGAGGAAAATATTGAATTGTCGCCGTACCCGAAGGAAACGTTTTCAAATGAAATTAACATATGTATCGCATTTTAATAATCCCACTTAGGGATAAACTCCTCTTTCGCGCTGGAAAAATCCTGCACGAAAACGTTTTTTAACCCGTACCTTTCCACCGCGGCAAGCACGGTGTTGTATTCCCGTTTGGTTATGCGGCGTTTCAGCTCGTTGTACCTTGCGACTACGCCGCAGGGAATATATTGGCTCATGAGCGAAAAATATACGTCTTTATTCAGCCCCGACATAAATTTTACGACGTTCACGCCGTCGTACGCCGCCAAAGGCAACAAAAGATGCCGCACTATACAGCCCGAAAGCATTTTGCCGTCCTGCATTTTAAGCGGCTTTTGCGACATAAACTTTACCGCGGGCAGGGCGTAGCCGGGGTAATCCGCACGGGCAGTGTAGCGTTTTGCAAGCATCGGGTCGATGAATTTAAGGTCGGTGAGCCATATATCGGTAAATTCGTCTGCAAGCTTTAAATCCTCTATATTTTCGTAGCCGTGGGTGTTGTAGACAATGGGAATTTTTGGGCGGTAAATTTCAAGCGCCCTGATAATATCCCTCAAATAATGGGTTGGCGTAACCAGATTTATGTTGTCCGCACCCATGTCCTCCAGCTCTTTGAAAATATCGGCGAGCTCTTGTACCGAAATCTCTTTCCCGCGGGAATTGCGCGAGAGTTCGAAGTTTTGGCAGAACACGCACTTTAAAGAACAGCCGCAAAAAAATATACAGCCGCTGCCGTTTTTATAGGATATACAGGGCTCCTCGTACGGGTGAAGATAATACTTTGCTATTTTAAGTCCCTTAACCCCGCACAACCCCGCGTATATTTCTCTGTCCGCCCCGCACTTTACGGGGCAACCGAAACATTTCATAACAACATTATAAAATAAATAATCGGAAAAATCAAGACAATACGGGGCGGTTTTAATTGACAAGCCAGAAAGTATCTGTTACAATACATACAAACCTATAAAGAGTGTGCGAGAGAACGGCTCGACGACCACACAGCAACCTGCTTTTTGCAAGGTGCTAATGCCGAAACGATGGGGAAAATATAAAAACCGCTCCCCTTTCGGGGAGTTTTTTTTTAGCCTTTTCCCGAAAATTCACGGAGGAATTTATGAGAAAATTTTTTACGAGCGAAAGCGTGACCGAAGGTCACCCCGACAAACTGTGCGACAGGATATCGGACGGAATTTTAGACGCCGTGCTGCAAAAGGACAAAGAAGCGCGCTGCGCCGTGGAGTGCTGCGCGGCGTATGACAGGATGCTGATTATGGGAGAGGTTTCCTCTTCCGCCGCCGTCGATTACGAGGGCATTGCGAGAAAAATTATAAAGGAAATAGGATATGTGCACGGCTCGTTCGCGTATGACAAGTGCAAGATAGACGTTGCCGTTCACGAGCAAAGCCCCGATATAGCCCTCGGCGTTTCGAGGGAAAACGAAGTTGGCGCGGGCGACCAGGGCATGATGTTCGGCTACGCCTGCCGTGAAACCGAAGAGCTGATGCCCCTGCCCATCTCCCTCTCGCACAAGCTTGCAAAAAGGCTTGCCGATGTGAGAAAGGACGGTACTTTGGGCTACCTCCGCCCCGACGGGAAAACGCAGGTTACGGTAGAATACGACGGGAAAAAGCCCGTCAGGGTAGATACGGTAGTGGTTTCCGCACAACACAACACAAAAGTTACGCAGGAACAGCTTAAAGAGGACATAATAAAGCACGTAATAGGCGTTATACCTTACTCTCTCATAAAAGACGCAAAGTATTTTATTAACCCCACGGGAAGATTTGAAATAGGCGGTCCAGAAGGAGACAGCGGGCTTACGGGCAGAAAAATTGTTGTGGACACTTACGGCGGCAGATGCGCGCACGGCGGCGGAGCCTTTTCGGGCAAGGACCCCACAAAAGTGGACCGTTCGGCGGCGTATATGGCGAGGTTTATATGCAAAAACCTTGTTGCGGCGGGAATCGCCGACGAGGCGGAATTGCAGGTTGCCTATGCCATAGGAGTTGCAAAGCCCGTGTCTATTTTCGTGGATACGTTCGGCACGGGGAAGCTCGGCGACGACGAGATTGCGGACATTGTGGTAAAGGAATTCGATTTGCGCCCCGCGGCAATTATAGAGACTTTGGGGCTGAAAGCGCCCATCTATTCGCAGACGGCGGCTTACGGGCACTTCGGCAAACCCGGTTTGCCGTGGGAAAGGCTTACAAAAGTCGACGATTTGAAGAGGTATATTAAATAATTTCACAAAAATAGCAAGCAAGCCGTGCTTGCTATTTTTTGCTATTTTAGAATATGCGCCCCTTCCCTCTGTCGTTCTGCGCGAGGGCTTTAGCCCGACGCTCTCGCCAACGGCGAGAACGCAGTGAAGAATCCCCCTTTCCTACTTGTCATTCTGAACGCAGTGAAGAATCCCCCCGATGAAAAAGCGGCGGTAATTTTTAGAATTGTTTGCGCTCTTCGTAATTTCTTTGAGGATACCACCATGGGATTCTCTCGGTCAATCGCCCGCTTCGCGGGTCTCATATCCCTCGAAATGACATCGCTCGTAATGAGCGTAGTAATTATTTAGAAAACACCGCCGCGGCGAAAAATTCGCCGCGGCGGTTTAAAGTTGTGTTATTTGACTTCTTCTATGGTTTTAAAGTCGTCTTTATTAAGTAAAAGTTTAAGGTTTTTGTTGTACTCTGTCCAGCTTTCAATATACTTTTCACTATCCTGCAAATTTTCGGCGTTAAAATTATTTAATTTCAACGGCAAATAATTTTTCAATTTTTCAAGTTTTTCTTTAAAATCAATTAAAGATTTCTTTAATTTTTCATTATTTTCATTATTTTCATTAGTATCAAAATCAGTTGATTTTACGCAGTTTTTTAAATTTTTGTATGAGTCGAAAAAATCATAAATACGTTTTATAAAATTTTTATTTAAACAAAACTTTTTGTTTAAAAACTTTGTAAGCGCTTCATTAAAACTTTTATCTGCAACGCTTATAAAATACTTACAATATGCTAAGGCTTTTGAAACAAAATTCAAACATATTGGCGTATTAATGTTTAAATTGAAAATGCATGTAATTTTTACAATGTACCAATTACACTGCGAATAAGAACACCAAAAATATGTATAAAAGTTTTCTCTTGATCTGTTTTGATATACCTCAAATAAAAATGAAACTAAAGAAGAGGAAATTATGCCCGCTCCGATACTTATAAACACGTTTCTTTCCCATTCACAATGAATAAATATACTGCTAACTAAAAATGCGATTCCACAACAAAACAATCCGCAAAATACAATAAAATTGTATGATTTTATATTTTTTAAAGAATATTTCATAAAATTCTCCTTGTAATTAATTTTTTATAAATTTACGCTCTTTTACGTTTCAAATAATCACCACTGTTTTTTAGATATGTAGCTGCAGTTTCGGGATTTTGCAAATTTTCACTAGATATATCAGTGCCATGTGTCGCATCAGGATACCATGTACAATACCACCCATTGGGATTATTAAAGATAACGCTTGTAAGGCTTGTGCAATCCTTGAACGCACATTCGCCGATAGAAATTACACTGTCGGGTATGGTTACGCTTTCAAGATTTGTGCAACCACTGAACGCATCATTTCCGATAGAAGTTACGCTGTCGGGTATGGTTACGCTTTCAAGATTTGTGCAACCACTGAACGCACTACTACCAATAGAAGTTACGCTGTTGCCTATGGTTACGTTTGTAAGGCTTGTGCAACCAGAGAACGCCCCGAGTCCGATAGAAGTTACACTGTCGGGTATGGTTATAGAACCTTTAATAGCTTTGGGTATAAGCACGAATTTGGTTTTATCTTTATTGTATAAAATTCCGTCCTGACTTGCATATGCAATATTGTTATCCGTTACCGTAATACTTTCAAGACTTATGCAACCTTCGAATGCATTGTCGCCGATAGAAGTTATGCTGTCAGGTATAGTAATGTTTGTAAGACCTGTGCGTTTTTCGAACGCCCTACTGCCTATAGAAGTTATGCCGTCGGGTATGGTTACGGCACCTTTTATAGCTTTGGGTATAAGTACGAATTCGGTTTTATCTTTATTGTATAAAATTCCGTCCTGACTTGCATATGCAATATTGTTATCCGTTACCGTAATGCTTTCAAGATTTGCGCAATACGCAAAGGCATTGCCGATATCCGTTATGCTGTCGGGCAATGTAACTGATTTAATAGCTTCGGGTATAAGCACGAATTTGGTTTTATCTTTATTGTATAAAATTCCGTCCTGACTTGCGTATGCAGTATTGTTATCCGTTACCGTAATACTTTCAAGACTTATGCAATCTTCGAATGCATTGTCGCCGATAGAAGTTATGCTGTCGGGCAATGTAACTGATTTAATAGCTTCGGGTATAAGCACGAATTTGGTTTTATCTTTATTGTATAA
>CANQNO010000014.1 GCA_947625245.1 uncultured Clostridia bacterium | reverse complement strand
ATGATTCCTCGCTGTTTCCTTGACTCGCCCAAAGGTGTATTCCGATATAAAATTAAGTTTTTTCTTGATTCCCTATGAAATACACCCAGAGAGGGCGCATTTTTTATGAATTATTTAATGCTCAAGAAAGCGCGCAATAGTTTCCCTGATACCGTCTTGCAAGCTTACCCTAATGATTTTACCTAATGCTTTAAGCTTACCGTTATTCAACTTTAAGCTTGCCGCTCGCTTATTTACCTCGCCATTTTCATATTTGACAATTATATTTTTATTGTAAAATTTATTAGCAACTTCTGCGAACGTTTCGGCAATTTCGTCTACCGCTGCAAAATTGTTCAAATCTCCGTTAGAAGAAATATTATAAACTTCTTCTCTTTTTCCTTTGACACATATTGTAAGTAATCCTTCCACTGCGTCGTCAATATTAATGTTATCTCTTCTCGGAAGTCCAGAATTTTTTAAAAGGATATCTTCATTATTCAACGCTTTTTTAACAAACTCATAAAAAGCGGTATTCGGCGGAAATCTTGTATAGCCATAAACAGTGCTCAATCTTGCTATGACTGTATCAATTTCTTTTTGTCTGCTATATGACAAAGCAAGGACTTCCGCCATTCTTTTTGTCTCAGCATAAGCCGCATAAGGATTATTTAATCTAATGGCAGTAGTTGTATCCTCTTCTGTTACAGTCTTATCCGAATTCGTATCGTTTCCGTATACTGTAACCGACGAAAAAAGAATTAATCTCCCGTTATGACCATTCTTTTTTTGTGCGTAAAGAAAGTCAAGACAATTTCTCGTTCCGATTAAATTTGCGTCGACAACGTCCAAGGGTTTGTTGTTTATAACGTCGCCCGTCATTGAGCCTGCCGCGTTAAAAACAAAATCCACTTTTGTATTTTCGGATAGAGATATAGGAGAGCAGATATCCTGCACAAGTATTTTGAAGTTAGGGTTATCGAGATACTCGCCGAAACCCTTTTTCAGTTTATCTTCATTTCTTGCAAGCGCAATTACTTTAACGTCCCCCATAGACATAAATTTGTCTACAAGATTACTTCCTATAAGGCCTGTCGCGCCTGTAATAAGAACTTTTTTTCCGCAAAAAACACTCATTTTATTTCACCGTTATAAACTGTCCAATTCTTCAAACAACTTTCCGTCAATTTCAGGCACAAGCCTTTGACAACTGTTTCCTCGCGGCAGATTGGGTTCAATGTCAATATCCTCGTCTATTTTAATCTCAATCAGTTTAGGCGCGTCTTGTTTTATTGAAATATCCGAATACGCGTCAAGATATTCTATACCATATGCTTCCGCCGCCTTTTTAAAATCGGGAGTTCCGTATCCGCTGTCAAAAGTAGTATGGACAAACTTGTCATACCGTTGTTTTTCTCTGCTTCTGATCATACCCGAAGAACGGTTATTCAAAAGAAAAATAGTTATAGGCAATCTTTTCATACCTATAAACTGCAACTCCTGGCTGTTAAATTGCAATCCTTGATCTCCCGTTACGCACAACACAGGTCTTTTGCTTGCATAATAAACTCCTATGCTTTTCCCGAGAGCACAACCCAATGCGCCAAAGCATTTTGAATATAACGTACGGTTGGCGATTTTAGAATATATATATGCTCTTGACGACCAAAACTCATTATTTCCCACGTCGTTGACTATCGTCACGCCCTCATCAAGAGTTTTAAAAATGTTACACAAAATTTTTACCGGTAAATTTAAGTCTGCGTCAAATAACGAATTTTTCAATTTATCGCAAACTTCCTTCCACCGTTCCGGCTCTCTGTATTTCAACTCCTTTTTCTGCAATTCTTCAAGAACATTTTTAATATCCTCGTTGAAGCTTTTACAGTTGGGTATATTTCTTTGAGCCTCGTTTGAATCAATCTCGACCCAGATAAATTCTGCGTTTTTATATATCGGTTTGAAGCTTGCAGATGTAACCGAAAATGCAAGTCTGTTGCCGATTGCTATTATCAAATCTGCCTTTGAAAGTATAAAATTGGCATACCTTATCCCGTGACTTCCTATATATCCGTAATACGCTTCGGAGTGGGGCATAATGTCTTCGGAGCAACGTCCGGACAACACGGGAATACTAGCTTTTTCTGCTATCGCGCATACTGCTTTTTCGGTATTTGACTGATGAATTCCATCGCCGATTAAAAATACGGGTCTACATGCGGTCTTCAAACGCTTTAAGATATAATCAACCGATTTTGTCAACCCGGAAACCGCAAATTGATTGAATAAAGGCGTCTCTGAAACATCTGCAGAAAAAATATTCGACAGCACGTCAATCAAAACTGGCCCCTTTCTGCCTTCCAAAGCTAATGTACACGCTTTTTTTACCTCATACGTAAAATCTTTTTTTGAATCGATTCTTACTGCGTACTTTGTAATCGGCTTAAATATATCTACGGTGTTAAGTTCCTGTTCGGCTGTAAATCTCACCTTTTTATCAAGCGTTTTTTCCGAATGAGCCGTGATAACAAGCACGGGAGTTGAATCGCTGTATGCATCCGCAATCGGCGTAACAAGATTTGCTATCCCCGGACCTTTTGTTGCGTATGTAACGCCGAGGTTTCCGCTTAATTGGGCATATCCTGACGCAGCAAAACCCGCACACTGCTCGTGATAGTTCAAGTGAGCGGCAATCTTCTGTTTACGCCTGTCAAGTTCATATAAAAAATCAAGAACCACCTCTCCCGGCACACCGAACACATCGGTTACGTCGAGGGAAATGAGGTAATCAACTAAAAATTCAGCGCCCGTCATTTCGCACCTATGTCGTATCCGCAATTTTTAAGTAAAAGTTTTAAATTTTCCGGCGTATACCTATGCCGCAACTCTTGCGGCATCTTTTCCAATATTTCATTTATTTCCCGATATGAAAGACCGTAGCAATTTCTGATTGCCATAGCATATTTGTATGCAGTTTTATGTATAGCCGGAAGAAGTCTTGTCACCGAGTATCCCCAAAGCGCGTTTTCGCAGTATTTCTGAATAATTTCGCACAAGTCGAGGACGGCGCCGTAATCATACGACGCGCCGAAATTCTTGTTAAGATAATCGGTTATAATTTCAGTTTGAAGATTTCCCGCTCCCTGTCCCATTCCTATTGCGCAGGAATCTAAAATAAGCCGTCTGTTTGTTTTTCTGTTGATAAAATAAAGAGCGTTTGAAAACGCGAGATTCATATTGTTGTGTGGATGAAACCCTATGGCAATCTTTTTGTCGAGACCCTCGTCGTATATTTTAAAAAGCCTATCTATTTCGGCAGGAGTCATATATCCGTAACTGTCAACGATATACAGCGCATAGGCGCCCATACTGTCGGCGGCTTCAATCAGCTGTTGTATTTCACTGTCCGAATAGCGTAGCGTAAGCATAGGCTGAATAAAAACTTTGTAGCCTTTTTGTGATAATCCCGCGCAAAAATCAAGAGACTTTCGGAGTTCCGAATACCGTATAATTACCCGCACGACTTCGCAAAGACTTTTATTCCATTTTGGAATTTCATCAAGCGGAGTATCGGGTCCGCGATAAAGCGCGGCATACTTTTGTCCCGAGGTGTTTTTCGGCATCGTTTCAGATATGGATTCTATATCACGGTAAATTGCGTATCCTGTTTTGGGACTGTCGGAAATCTCAACCGAACCAAGCTCGATAATATCGATATTTGAAGAAACAAGACTATCGATTGCGTTTAATATATCCATCTTCGAAAAGGTCAAATCGGATATATGATTTTTATTTGCATCCTCAAGCCCCAACCCGCCGTCACGCAATGTACAGTCGAGAAGTTCAATTCTTCTATTCATCAAAAATCCCTTAATATTTTCTTTTATGCTAAAAGAAAATTATTTAAAACGTTAATTCCCTTCCTTTTTTTCGCCGGGAAGCGTATCTGTATCTTGCAAGCTGTCTGCTTGCGTAAAGTCGGATTTATTCTCTTGCGGATTTTCCGAAATTTCCGACCCGTCCGCTATTTCGTCCGATGCAACTGCCTTGTTCCTTTTAAAAATCTTCCCAATGGTTTGAAGCCCGATTCCGGCATATTTCAAAAAGAAAGCGTCTCGCAATAAAAAAAGCGACAGCGCATAGACAACACCACCCGTAATTGTTATGAGAAGGAACGTCCATAACGTTTCGCCCATTGCACGTTGCATAAAAAATATCGGAACGAACATTATTCCTGCGGAAATAATGTACCTCCAGGAAGAAGCCATAACTTTAAAAAAAGAAATATATTTCTTTCGAACGGCAATCACAAAATGTACGGCTGTATTCGCAACTTCGCATACAGCCGTCGCTATCGCTGCGCCGACCGCGCCGTATCTGGGTATTAAAAAATAATTGAGCGTCACGTTTATAACTGCGGCACAACCCGTTGCAATGAGCGGATAATGATTTTTCCCGATGGCAATAAACAGCTGGTTGCTGAGTATTTCCGTAAACCCCGAAGCTATAAAACGTACGGACATAATGATAAGAAGAATGGGGATCCCTTCATACTCCGTACGGAAAAACCAAGCGCAGAGATTGTGGGAAAGAACGGCAAACCCCACAATCAGCGGAAGTCCCATCATCCAAACATATCTCGACGCGGAGTACAAATGCTCTTGCACTTTATCGTAATGTCCTTCGCTGTAATCATAGGCGTTTCTCGACATCATAACCAACGAAATGATAGTGACGAGCAACAACGCTACGCTGTTTATCTGATAAGCCTTTTCGTAATATCCGTTTTCCGCGTCCGGATTCTGCGCCAGAAGTCCTATCATGGTTTTATCGAAAACCGAAAAAACCACCACGGCGAGCGTCGGCAGGAATACGAGAATAGCGGGTTTCAAATGCCTTAACAAAGACAGTTGTTTTAATGGCACTCTGCCGAGTCTGAACACCGCCGACGGCCACATTATGAGATTAGACGCGATAATCGAAAGAGACAGACAAAGCGAGTACAACCAAACCTGCGTATCGTTTTTAACAAAAACAAATATGCAGATCATACCCGCGACTTTCATTAGTATAGTTCTGAGAGCTATGGACAGGAAATCCTCGTCTCCGCGGAAGAAATATTGTATATCGAAAGGCACCGCAACAATCTGGATAGACAAAATGAGAATCAGCTTGTCGTACTTCCCCCCGAAACCTACCCCGAACAGAACGCCGAGCAAAACGCCCATGGCGATAGCCGTAGTTATCAGTTTCAGAATAAAAAGCTCCCAGAAAATCGCGCTCTTCTTCTCTTTATCTTCACGGCACGCGGCTATTTGTTTCTGACCGTAAAGGTCAAACCCCAAATTCGCGAAGAATATAAAATATGTGATAATCGAAAGTGAATAACTGTACTGCCCGTTTCCGTCACGTCCCAAAACGTTCCATACATACGGCGTCGTTATGAGCGGTATTATGAGCGTAAGTATCTGGCTTATAAAATTGTATATGAAGTTTAATTTTAAACTTCGCCTTGCCTTTAAGGGCTTCGCTGCTTCGCTCATTTCAAAAATTCTTCTATCTCGTTGTCGGTTTCTTCGCTTATCTTTGAAGGCTCGTTAAAATAAATCTTCGTCCAGCACACGATTTCTTCCACCGCTTTTTCTATGTGCCAGCGCGGACGCCAACCGAAAACGCGCTTTATTTTGGAGTTGTCTAATTTTAAAAACGCCGCCTCGTGCGGACCGCCGTCCGAAACGTTTTTCCATGCCATACCCTCGCCCCACTTTTCGCAGAACAGGGTTACCAAACCGCCCGTCGTCACACAATCGGCATCGTCCGGACCGACGTTGTAATATCCCGCATATGACTTGTCCTTATATTGCTTTGCGGTTATATCTAGGTAAACCGAAAGCGGTTCCAGCACGTGCTGGTAGGGACGCGTGGAATAAGGGTTGCGCACAATGAGCGTTTCGCCTTTCTCCGCCGCGCGTATGCAGTCGGGTATAATTCTGTCCGCCGCAAAGTCTCCACCGCCTATCACGTTACCCGCGCGCGCCGTGGATACGGCAATCCCCTTTTCGTTGAAAAAGCTTTTTATATAGCTGTGCGTGACGAGTTCGCTGCACGATTTGGAATTGCTGTACGGGTCGTAACCGTCCAAAGGCTCGTCCTCGGAAAAGGCATGATCTTTGGAGTCGTCGTTAAGATATACCTTGTCGGTAGTGACGTTCAAAACGCTTTTTACCGAAGGCGTAAGGCGGCAACATTCCAAAAGGTTTACAGTGCCCATAACGTTGGTTTCGTACGTGCCGCGGGGGTCTTTATAAGACTGCCTGACTATCGGCTGGGCGGCGAGGTGGAACACTATTTCGGGGTTCGTCTCTTTAAAAAAAGAATACAGGTGCCCGAAATCGCGCACGTCGCCCGTTTCGGAATTAATATCACCGCCCATTTTCAAAATGCCGAACAACGACGGCGTTGTGGGCGGTTTGAGAGCATATCCGTAAACGTTTGCACCTGCTCTTTGCAAAATGCGGCAAAGCCACGCTCCTTTAAAGCCCGTATGCCCGGTCACAAGTACACGCTTGCCGCGATAAAAGTCTTTATCGAACATATTCAATCTTTCCAAACCTTCCAGGGCGCGCAATCGTCGTTGAGCATAGTTTCAAGCTTGTCTCTTTCCTGTTTTGTGTCCATACACTGCCAAAACCCTTTATGACGGTAACACATGAGCTGACCGCTTTTGGCAAGCTTTTCCATAGGTCCTCTTTCGAATACCGTTTCGTCGCCCTCTATAAGGTCGAAAACATCCGGTTCCAGCACCATATATCCCGCGTTTATTACCGCTCCGTCTTTGTTGCTCTTTTCCCTGAAAGCCTTTACGGAACTGTCCCTGCCTATATCGAGAATACCTTTCTGCTGTGCAAGAGTTACGGCTGTAAGCGTGGCTGCTTTGCCGTGACTCTTATGGAATTCGTAAAGTTCCCTTATGTTTACGTCGCAAACTCCGTCGCCGTACGTCATCATAAAAGTTTCGTCGCCGATATATTTTTTGACGCGCTTTATTCTTCCGCCCGTCATAGTGTTCAAACCCGTGTCCACGACGGTTACGCGCCAGGGTTCGCAGTGTTGGTCGTGAATCAGCATATCGTTGCGCCCGTTCGTGAAATCGAAAGTAATATCGCTGTTATGTAAAAAATAATCGGCAAACCACTCTTTAATCATGTGCTGGCGATAACCGGCGCAAATAATGAATTCGTTAAAACCGTAGAAGGAATATTCTTTCATTATGTGCCACAGAATCGGTTTTCCGCCAATTTCTATCATAGGTTTGGGTTTGTATTGAGATTCTTCCGAAATGCGGGTTCCGAATCCCCCCGCCAATAAAACGACTTTCATATTTTTTTCCTTTTATTTTTGAACCATTTAAAAATATGATATGCTCCATGCATAGCGAAAGCAGGAATGCAAAGCGCAAAGTAGATATACGACATATGCGGAACTGTTTTTTTAATATAAAACTTATATTTGCGATATAGTTTCCAAGTAAGATTATCGGTTGCACGCATTCTTAAAACGCTTTTAAATCTAAACAAGCCCGAAAAATCATTGTGCCTTTTTAATGACGCAAGCGACGTGGCTTGATAACACACGGGTAGTAATCCCATACCCAAATAATATTGGTAACAAAAAAAATCAATGGTTTGGTGCGAAAGAACCCAATAGGAAGCTTTTTTGTTGGGATTAAAGCTCATAAAGTCCACATATGAAAAATAGCAAGGACCGCCTACCTTTTCCAAACTATCGAAAACACTGCAAATATACATAAACGGACTGACGACCATATATTTTTGTACAGCCCTACAAGCTTCCAAAGCTATATTTTTGCTTATAATAGATGCGCCGTATAATATAAGAGGCGCAAAATAATAATTGAAATACTCCCGAATATTTTCAGCAATGAATTTTTCGGGTGTATTACGCCGACTGTATTTAGGCATATTGTTTTCACGCAGTCCGATTATAGAATAGTTTTCAAAATCGATCTCGGTCAACCACTGTTCAAGCGCATTAAAATCGACTACTACTCCATCACCCATCAAATAAACGTAAGGAGTTGTAACTTTAGAAATAGCCTGCATAGTTTTAACGTCGCCGTTAATATCGGAATTATAATGAAAATATTTAAAATTCTCTCCGAGATTTGCCTCTTCAAAGATTTTTTGAGTAATGTCGTCCGGGCTGCTGTCATGAATCTCAACACATATCATATTACCTCGGTAATTCCGATAGCAATTTTTGACCAAATAAGCTATACATGCCGACCGATTATAAGTGGGAACAATAACTGTTATTTTCTTTCCCCCTGTAATTTCTATTTTATCCATATTTATTTAACTTATATTTTCCCTTATATATGCAAGATAATTATCAACTACTTCCAATTTGTCTTTATATTCCCGTTTTGCACATTTTTTGATAAACGTGCAAATAAAAATATATTTTTTATAAGCGCGGGCGCTGTGCTTTAGATAAATTACAACGCTTTTCAACCCGAAATGTTTATAGAAATAAATCAAATTACCATTTAAAACACGCTTATATCTGTTTAAATTAAATTGCTTTTTTTCATCGTTGAAACTTGCCCCTTCCAAATGAAAAATGTGGGCATAAGGCACGTTATAAACTGAATAACCGGTCTGCATTACCACTCTGTATGTAAATTCCGTTTCTTCTGCGTACATAAAAATATCTTCGTCAAAAAATCCGACAATATCGAACAATTCTTTTCTGATCATCATATCAGCCCCGGTAATATATCCCACTTTCATAGCTTTACCAGAATAATTAAACTGTTCCGACAAAATCTTTTTAAAGCACTTCCGCCACAAAGTGATAAATAATCCACGGTCTTTCATTGCCGTTTTAGGCGTAACTATTTTCTTTTTATATGAATGCGTAGGATTACCATTAAAATCGTATATATTACCTCCGCAAATACCGCAATCGGGGGTTTCCTCCATGAAATCAAATAATTTTTTTACAAAGTTCTCTTTAATAAGAATGTCTGTGTTCAACCATAGCACATACTTACCCAAAGCTTCTTTCACTCCGATATTAAACGCTTTTGATGTCCCCAAATTATCGCCGCATTGAATATAACGAATTCGGTCTTTATATTTTGAAGCTATTTCCGCGCCTGAACCGTCAGGACTATTATTATCCAACAGTAATATTTCATATTTTAAGTCGATAGTATTTTCAAATATACTGTCAAGTGCGGCGCAAGTAAGTTTAAAAGTGTTGTAATTTATCATTACTATGGAAACGTCCATAAAAAAATACCTTTGAATTGCCATCAACTTTTTAAAATTTCTAGTATAATATTTTTTACGTGTTCGGAAATTTCCTGCCAATCAAAACGCCGAAGATTATTTTCGCCCCTTTGTATCATTTCATTTTTAAGTACATCATCCTCCTCCACGGCAAGCAATTTTTGTGACAACTCTTCATAGTTATCGGGGTCGAAATATAACGCGGCGTCGCCGCCCACTTCTGGCAGAGAAGAGGAATTTGCCGCTAAGACAGGCACTTTAAGCGCCATCGCTTCCAAAAGCGGCAACCCAAAACCCTCGTATTTGCTGGGATAGATGCAAGCAGTAGAGCTTTTTATTAAAATATTCTTTTGGCTTCCGTCTATAAATCCCGTAAAGACAAAACTGTTTTCGAGATTTGACCTTTTTATCAATTTTTTTAAATGTTTCCCATATTTGCAGTTGTCGTTTCCGATTATTACAACTTTAATATGACGAAGATTTTCATTTGCGGCATAAGCCTTTATCACTATTTGAATATTTTTATATTCATAATGTATTCCCGTGATGCAAAAATATTTTGTACCTGCTAAACCGTATTCTTCCAAAACTTTATTTGTTTCAAGACTTTCATTCATTTGCGGAGCAATTATAGACGCATAACAAACTTCAACATTTTCAGCCGTACAACATTTTTTATAGTATTTTAATATATCGCTTTTCGTATTTTGAGAAACCGTAATTATTTTTTTACATTTTTTAATTACTGAAGGCAATAAAAATTTATAATAAGCAGTCTGATGAAGTCTGCCGGCAGGATAAAATAGCGGAGTTAAATCATGTATGGTAATAATCTGTTTATTTTTTGTTTTTGATACTCCGTGCTGCGTAGTTGACCAAATTAAATCATAAGGCTTTTTACTAATTTTTTTAATGATTCTGTTTCTTGAAATAAAATTCCCATAGGCAATCTCCAACGCATTTTCTCTCAATGCCTCGGGCAAAAAATTTTTGTTTCCGCAAAGAATGTCAAATTTAATATTTTCTTTTTTTAATAACGGGCAAACCCTTTCCAAAATTTGAAAAGTATAAACTCCCAGCCCAGTATTATGTTCCGAAAGTATTGTTGCGTTTATAAGAATTTGCATATTTTAAAACTCTTTTTCAAGCTTTTTTTGAGAAAAGTGAACGCTGATATAATATAAAATTAAGATTACTATAAGTTGATAAGAAGGAATAGTAACCATATTTATCGAAAAAATTGCCGCTCCGCTAAATGTTAAAAACATTAAATGGTCGTATACATTGTAATCCTTTATAAGACGCTCCTCATATTTTCTCGCAATATAAAAGAAAATCCACTGAATTAATATTTTAATAAAAATTCCGAATACTCCGAAATCGGCATACAATTGCCCCAAAGGTCCGAAAGAGGGTGACCCTGTAAGGGATAACGTCCACTCGACTAATCTCGGCACTTGTAACCCCAAAGCCATACTTCCGTACAGCAAAGGTTTGTCTTTCCAAATAAATCTCGGGATATATCCGTAAATCTCATCCTGAAAAAAAGTGCGTCCTTGCGTATAGCTGTTAAGATTGTCCACAAGATCCGAAAAATTTTTAAGATAATCCGAAAATCCCGTAAGATTGCTTATAATTCCTGTAAATTTTATATTTTGTTGCAAAGTATATAAGACAAAAATAAATATAAATATTATTGCAAAACCCGCTCCCAAAAAAATAGTTTTTATATTTCGGCCATAAAAATGCGACTTGTAGAAAAAAGTTGTAAGATATAGCAACCCTATGGTCAAAATAGCAGCTTTTTGACCGAACGTGTAAATCACTGCGCAGGCTAAAACAGTGGCTAAAACGGATTTAATAAAATTTTTTTTGGTTTTTTTGCCGAAGTAGTCGAGTTTACTTATATAATAAAAATAAACAAGTATAGTTAATGGTATAATAACAAAATAAATTATGCCTCCACCAATACGAGTATTAACATAAAACATTCTGGGATTTGAAATGGCTTCTTTTAAAACATCTATATTTAGCAACCAATATAACAGCACAATTAACACAACGATTATCATGGGAACACAGCTGATTGTTTTTGTGCGGAAAGAGTGACACGGCGCTTTAACTCTACACATTTCAAGCGTAAAACACCCTAAAAAGTAAATATTATAATATAGTAAAAAATAAATATCGCCAAGACGTAACTGACTGTAATTTCCGCTATTTCCCAAAGATATGCTGTATAAAAAAACCATTATAATCCCAGTTTGCAAAAACGGAAAAAACAGAGCGTTTAAAATATTCTTTTTTTTATACGCCGTATAAACATATAATATCAATGATATACAAAAGGACAAGGCGTACCAAATCATGTCTTATCAGAACCTATAACCTTTAATGATTTTTTTCCTTTTTGCATTCCGAGGTAACGTGAAACCATATCGGGAAGCCAACGAAAAAGTACGGGTATATTAAAATGTATAAACGCTTGCCTCAATACGTACATTGCAAGTTTAAATCCGCTGTCCGTTGTTTTATATTCATTGAATTCAGGGTGTTGCGCGAACCATTTGCCCGTTTCATAATACCTTGTATAAAGCTGTTTTAATTTTAATTTGTGCGAATGCAGCACTACCGCTTCCGCTACGTATTTCTTTTTTAGCCCTGCTTCAATCACTTTTTTGGAATAATACATATCTTCGTTCATCATCATAGGGATATTGTCGTATCCGTTCAACGCTATAAATGTAGGGCGATGATAAGCGGAAAATGCGTCGGAAGCAAAGAAAGCTTTTAATTGTAACTTCTCTATATCTTTTTTTTCTATAATATAAGAAGTTTCACAGTAATTTTTTTTGCGGACATAGTGTTCTATGTTCTTTTTTTCGGTAATCTGTCTCCCATATGCAAACACCACTTCATCGGAAATCTGCGAAGCGAGAATGCTTACGGAGAAATTGTCTTTTAATTTAACGTCCTGCGAAAGCATCACCACCACGTCGCCCGAACAATAGTCGAAAACAGCTTTTTCACGCGTAAGACTGTGAGAAAATTCCTTTTTCTCGACCGAAAACCAATTATAACCCGCCGCCTCGATTTTTGATCTTACGAGCGTTGTATCGCCCTCTTCCGTTACCGCAAAAACTACTGTTCCGTATTCCACGTCTTTCTGATTCTGCAAACCCAAAATAAGACTATCTATATAATCGTCCGCATTATAAAGCGGGCATACAATATCCGTTTTAACCATATTTAATATTTAAATGTACCCTTTAATCTAAGCCATTTTTGGTCTTTATCCGAAAGTAAGAGCGGCGTTCCGTCCGGCATTTTATAGCCACTCGCCGATGCGGTACCTGCGTATTCGCCCGCAACCCCCCAATCTATTCCTATCTCGGGGTCGTTCCAAGCTATGCCGCCCTCGTCGTCGGGGTGATAAAAATCCGTTACCTTATAGCAGAACTCCGCAATTTCGCTTAAAACCAAAAATCCATGCGCAAAGCCTTCGGAAATGTAGAATTGCTTTTTATTTTCTTCCGAAAGTTCTATTCCAAACCATTTGCCATAAGTTTTGCTACCCTTACGGATATCCACTGCAACGTCGAAAACTCTTCCCTTGATTACTCTTACAAGCTTGCCCTGCGGATATTTTTTTTGAAAATGCAAGCCGCGAAGTACGCCTTTGACGGACATACTTTGATTGTCCTGGACAAAATTAAGATTAAGCCCCGCCTCTTCCATATCACGCTCGTTATAAGTTTCCATAAAATAACCCCGCTTGTCACCATGAATAGCGGGGTCTATGATAAATAAGCCCTCGATAGGTGTTCCCGTAACTTTAATTTGTCCCATTGAAAATTTCCTTTAAATATCTATTCAAAGCGTCCTGCCATTGGGGCAACGGATTAAACCCGTTCTCTTTGAGCTTACTCTTGTCAAGACGGCTATTAAAAGGCCTTACGGCTTTTGAGATTCCGTATTCTGCAGTTGTTACGGGAATTACCTCTGTGCTGTACCCCGCTTGCCTGAAAATTTCACACGCAAAATCGTACCAACTTATATAACCGCCCTCGTTTGTGGCGTGATAATAGCCGTATTTATCCGTTTCAATCATATCGGCAAGCAGTTTTGCAAGGTCAAACGTATACGTCGGTGTGCCTATCTGGTCGTTGACTACCTTGACCGATTTGTTGGATTTACCGATTTTAAGCATGGTTTTAACAAAATTATTTCCGTTTACGCCGAAAACCCACGCTATGCGAACTATAAAATATTTTTCGAGCTTACCGGCAACTGCAAGTTCGCCCTCGAGTTTGGTCTTTCCGTATACGCTTAAAGGTTTATAATCTTTGCAATCAGGTTTCCACGGCTTTGTCCCGCTACCGTCAAAGACGTAATCGGTTGAGATATACATCATTTTGCAACCGAGTTTTTTACATTCGTTTGCAATATTTTCCGTGCCCTTTGCGTTAATAAGTCTTACCTTTTCCTCGTTATCCTCGGCAGCGTCTACAGCAGTCCAGGCGGCACAATGTATAACAGCTTCCGGACAAACTGCACCCAATACACGCGAAACGTTTTCACTGTCGGTTATGTCCATATTTCCTATATCCGACCCAATCGCATCATGACCGCGTTTTTTCAATTCGTTAAAAACATCGTACCCGAGTTGTCCGTTAACGCCCGTTACAAGCACTCTCATTTCTTATCTGTTACCGTACATTTTTTCGTAATAATTTTTATATTCTCCCGAAATGATAGTTTTCCACCACTCTCTGTTATCCAAATACCACTTAATAGTGTATTTAATTCCGTCCGCAAACTTTGTTTCCGGCAACCAGCCCAGCTCATTATGGATTTTAGTAGGATCAATCGCATAGCGCATATCATGCCCTTTTCTGTCTGCAACGTAAGTTATAAGGCTTTCGGGTTTTCCGAGTTCTTTGCAAATAAGCTTTACAATATCAATATTCCGCATTTCGTTATGTCCGCCGATATTATAAATTTCTCCGACCCTGCCTTTATGTATAATCAAGTCTATCGCTTTGCAATGGTCCTCCACGTAAAGCCAGTCGCGAATGTTCTCGCCCTTTCCGTATATAGGTAACGGCTTATCGTTCAACGCATTCGCAATCATAAGAGGTATTAATTTTTCGGGGAATTGGTATGGACCGTAGTTGTTGGAACAGCGACTTATGCTTACAGGCAAACCGTATGTTCTGTAATAAGCCAAAACCAACAAATCCGCCGCCGCTTTAGAAGCCGAATATGGACTGCTGGTATGGAGCGGTGTGGTTTCCGTAAAAAACAAATCGGGTCTGTCCAAAGGCAGATCTCCGTAAACTTCGTCTGTTGAAACCTGATGGTAACGTTTTATCCCAAATTCACGGCAGGCGTCCATAAGGGTAGCCGTACCGATTATATTAGTCTGTAAAAATATTTCGGGATTTTCTATACTTCTGTCAACGTGACTTTCAGCCGCAAAATTAATTACTATATCGGGTTTTTCCTCTTCGAAAAGTTCAAATACCTTAGGCCTGTCGCATATGTCGGCTTTGACAAAACGAAAGCGCGGGTTATCCATAACGCCTTTCAAAGTCGAAAGATTACCGGCGTACGTAAGATTGTCAAGACAGATTACGCGGTAATCGGGATACTTTTCAAAAATGTGAAATATAAAATTGCTTCCAATAAACCCGGCGCCGCCGGTAACTAATATCTTCATTTTCTTTTGTTCCTCTCTTTATAGCCCCATAAATTTGCCGTCGATTATGTCTTTCAGATATTGTCCGTACTGGTTTTTCTTCATCGGCTCGTATAATTCAATCAACTGCTCTTTGGATATCCAACCGTTCTGATACGCTATTTCTTCAAGGCAACCGACTTTTCTGTGTTGGTGCGTTTCGACAGTCTTTATAAAATCGGTGGCGTCCACAAGGCTTTCGTGTGTTCCCGTATCAAGCCAAGTAAAACCTTGTCCCAAAACTTCAACGTGTAAATTGTTGTTTTCCAAATAAATTTTATTGATATCCGTTATTTCGTACTCGCCGCGGGCAGAAGGTTTAAGTGTCTTTGCATATTCCACAACTTTGTTATCGTAGAAATAAAGCCCCGTCACGCAATAGTTACTTTTGGGTTTTTGAGGCTTTTCCTCGATGGAAACCGCTTTGCCGTTTTTATCAAATTCAACTATACCGAATCTTTCGGGATCGTCCACATAATAGCCGAATACCGTTGCGCCCTTGCCCTCTTCGGCGTGTTTAACAGCCGCAATAAGCCGTTTTTTCAATCCTTGTCCTGCAAATATATTGTCGCCGAGAATCATAGCGACGTTATCTTTACCGATAAATTTTTCGCCTATCACAAACGCTTGTGCAAGCCCGTCAGGAGTCTCCTGCACCGCATATTCCAGATTTAATCCAAATTTCTCGCCGTTCCCAAGCAACTCTTTAAAACGCGGCGTATCCTGAGGAGTGGATATAATAAGTATATCGCGTATACCTGCATTCATTAAAACAGACAGCGGGTAATATATCATAGGCTTGTCGTATACGGGCAATAACTGCTTGCTTGTCACTCTCGTCAGCGGATAAAGCCGCGTCCCGCTTCCGCCCGCCAAAATTATTCCTTTCATTATAAATCTCCTTTGTATATAATTAATCGAAAAAATATTCTTCGAGCATAAGACACAGGCAATGATATACGGGTAGGTGATACTCCTGTATGACGTAAGTTTCAGAAGCAGGAACTTTTATGGAGACGTCGGACACTGCGGCGAGCGCGCCGCCGTTTTCGCCAGTGAGACCTACCACTTTTATTCCCAAAGTTTTTGCCACCGCTGTAGCATTAAGAATATTTGAGGAATTACCCGAAGTGGATATACCCAAAAACACATCTCCTGACCTGCCCAGTCCGAAAAGCTGCTGTGAAAACGCATATTCCCCGCCGCCTTTGACGTCGTTTATATACGCCGTATTCAGCGCCTGCTGTTCGGAAAGCGCAACGGCGGGCAATGCGCATTGCAATTTTTCTGCAAGAGCCGCCCCGCGAACCGAGTCGGCTTTGCAAAGTTTCGTTGCAAAATCAGACGAACATTTCCGGGGTAGCTTAAAGCCTTTCATCAGTTCCCCAACTATATGTTGCGCGTCGGCGCAACTGCCGCCATTCCCCGCTATAAGAAGCTTGCCGCCCTTTTCAAAACTATCCTTTAAAATTTCGTAAGCCTTTATCATATCCGGGCGGCACACCGCAAGCGCGGGATAGCGGCTGTACAAAATATCTAGTTGACCGTAAATTTTATCCATAATCAGCCTAAAATTTTATTGACGCATTCCGATAAAGAAGAGCCGCATATATCCGCGCCGAATTTGTTTTCGATGCCTATAAATGCCGTTTTGCAACCTGCGTTTTTGCCACACAAAACATCATTCCCCCCGTCCCCTATCATCCACGACCGGGAAAGGTCGATATTAAACTTTGCCGCGGCTTCAAAGAGCATACCGGCCTTCGGTTTGCGGCAACTGCAATCCGTTTTGTATTCGGGTCGTTCACCTTCGAAACCCTTGTCCGGATGATGCGGGCAAAAATAAACGGCGTCGAGATAAGCGCCCTGAGCGCCCAAAAGCGTTTCGAGCTTGTTGTGGATTTCGTCCAATTCTTCAAAGCTCACTTCGCCGCGCGCGATAACGGGTTGGTTGGACGCCACTATGGCGAGATACCCGCTTTCGTTTATTTTTTTGACCGCTTCGGCAGCGCCGTCTGTAAGCTCAAGATTGTCTTTATCCGTCAAAAAGCCCACATGCTTATTGAGCGTTCCGTCTCTGTCCAAAAATATAGCTCGCTGTTTTTCGGATAAATTTTTGGCTTTTACCTTGCCGCTCTCAATATCCTTTTCAACCGCAAAAAACCTGTCGGGTGTACCCATATCTTTGACATATTCGGGTGAATCGTAAACATAAAGTTCCCCAAAAGATATAAGCGGTTTAAGTATATCTCTGTCTAGGTCTGTTTTTTTAAGTTCTGTAATGCCTTTTAATACATAAGGGGAAAGCATGTGCAACCCCGCGTTTACCCTGTTGCGGTAATACAGCCGTTTGTCCTCTTTATGCAACCAGTTTAAAACTCTTCCGTCCTTTCCGGCAATTATTATGCCGCTGTCGTGCGGATGGGAATTCGGGTGGGTAAATATTGTTGCCGCGCAACTGTTCTTTTTATGCGCCGCAACAAAACGGGAAATATCCACGTCGAAAATTATATCCCCGTTCAACAGCAGAAAATCGTCGGAAATTTTATCTTTAAGATAAAACAATGCGCCCGCAGTGCCGAGCGGTTCTTCTTCCTCGATATATTCTATGCGCACCCCGAAAGCGGAGCCGTCGCCAAAGTAATTTTCTATGGCAGAACGCAAATATCCCACTACGAGGATAATATCCTTAAAGCCCTGCCTTCCTAGACATTCTATCTCATATTGAAGTATAGGCTTTCCGCATATGGGAATCATAGGTTTGGGTACTTCGTAATTTAACGAAGCTATGCGCGTTCCCTTGCCTCCCGCCATAATTAAGGTTTTCATCAATTCTCCTTCGCGCCGTCACAGTCGTACGATTCGGAATTGTAGTAAACTATGCGGGTGCCTCCCTCTTCGAAAGCGAAGGGTATTTTCAGAAGATTTTTAAAGGCAGAAATAATCTTTTCGTGATTTTCCTTCCTCACATAAAATATCAAAAACCCGCCGCCGCCCGCGCCAAGAAGTTTACCACCCAAGGCGCCCGCGTTTATACCCGCGCGGTACAGCTCGTCCACATAGTCGGTAGAGACCGCGCCGCCCGTTTCCCGTTTAAGACGCCACGTCTCGTTCAAAAGCCTGCCGAAGTCGTCCAAATCCGCATTTTTGGATTCAAGCACCTTTTCGGCTTCGTCAACAAGCGCAAGCATACTTTTCAGCTGTTCGATTTTTCTGCCGCCCGACAAATTTCTCTTCTGAATTTCAGAAGAATTGCGGGTGAATCCCGTGAAGAACATCAACAGGTTGGAATTTAACTCGCTTTTTTTCTCCGCGGACATAATAACGGGGGTTACCGTGTATGTGTTGTTTTTAAAATCTATACGGTTGAACCCCCCGAAAGACGCCGCAATCTGGTCCTGCCAGCCGCCGCTTTCCGCACAAAGTTCGCGCTCGATATAAATCGCCTCATCGGCAAGCTTTTTTTTGTCGGCGTATTTTCCCTTCATTGCATAAAAGGCGTTTAGCATACCCACGGCAAACGAACTGCTCGTGCCGAGTCCTGTACGGGCGGGCAGATCCGCCTCGTAATTCAGCCTGAGTTCGTGCATATCCATAAACTTCATCGTATTCCGTATTAGGGGATGTTCGATTTCGTTTACGCTCTTTATGCGCTCTATTTTCGAGTAAACCAACTCGCTTGTGTAATCGAAAAATCTCGGCAAATGGCGCAAGGTGATATAGCAGTATTTATCAACCGTGGTGGAAAGAACGGCTCCGCCATATTCATTGAAAAAATCCGGCATATCCGTTCCGCCGCCGAAAAAACTCATCCTGAAAGGGGTTTGGGTTATTATCATCACTTAGCTCCTGTTCTTTTGAATACGCCGATAATGGTCTTGAAAACAATTTTTATGTCCAGCCATATCGAGCAGTGATCCACATAGTAAAGTTCGAGCTTTTGCCGCTCGCCGCTGTCGTAGGTCGTGTTGCTTCTTCCGTTCGCCGCCCACCAGCCTATCATGCCCGGCTTTACCGACAAGAGCTTGTCCGCGGCAGGTCCGTACTTTTCCTCTACCTCGCTCTTCATCAAAGGGCGTGGTCCTATAACCGAAATCCTGCCCGTGAAAATCGCCCAGACATTGGGCAATTCGTCAAGACTCGTCTTGCGCAAAAATTTACCGAGCTTAGTTATGCGCGGGTCGTGGTCGAGCTTGTACTCACGCTTATACTCTTCGAGTTCTTCGGGCGTGAGCACGTCCTCAAGCCTGTCCGCGTTCTTTTTCATGCTTCTGAATTTGGGAAGAGAAATTTCCCTGCCGCCCTTTCCCACGCGCTTATGGCAATAAAATACGGGACCGCCGTCGCTGCATTTTACCGCTATAGCCAAAATAAGATAGAGCCAACTGAAAATTATCAAAAACAATCCGCTGGATAAAACATCGAAAAACCGCTTGAAAAAGCGGTATAGAAAATAAGCGAAAGGATTGCGTTTTTTTATAGTAGCGTCGAGCCGGTCGACAGAAAATTGTTCCGACATCGGAAAAAGCTCCCGTCGGGGATTTCCCCGCTTTTACGTATGTAAAAGAACCTTAAAGGTTACTTTGATTTTAGCATTTCAAAAGTTAATTGTCAAACGTAATACGGCTCAATTTAATTATTGCCATTTTGCAAGCCCGTTTCGTCATAATATCGTATGACAACAGTAATGTTGCAGGGTTACCAAACGGAGTTTTTGATCGCCAAACGTCAAAACGGGGGCTTGTCCGCAATAAAAAAAGGCGGATTTATGTGCCGCCGGATTTTTTGAAAGAAACCTGTTTGCCCCTTGCGCGGGCAAATTTTGAAAAGAGCGCGTCGGCTGCGAACCCCGCGAAAGCCGCGGCTATCCCCGTGCCCGTGCCGAAAGCGAACTGCGCCCAGTGCGGATAGGGGAGCGGCGAAAACAGCTTTAAAAATTGCGGCACGGCAAGCAAGATCAAAACGGCGGGGCACAACACCCCCACCGAAATCCCGAACGGGGCGCGGGGCATGCGCATTTTGCCCGAATATCTGTTTATTTCTTCCACAAGCGGGGAAAGGTTGCGCTTTCTGCCCAAAACCAGACACTCGAGTATGCACAGCACGAGAACGTTGTAAAAATTTACGAACAAATCGGCAATTTCCACAGCCGCGTCGGCGGCTGTCGTGGCAAAAATCATTGACGCGACGCCCAAAACCGCACAGCTTACCGCCGCCGCAGCCGCACGGCTGAAGCCCGATTTTTTTATTACGGGGGAGAGCGCGGCTTCGAGCATGGAAACGCCCGACTGCACCGCCATAAGCGAGAGCGAAAAATAAAAAAGCGCCCCCACCGTTCCGCAGGCAACGGGGTTTTTGAACAGTGAAACTATCGCCGCGGGATACACCGAAAAAGCCGTGATTATGCCCGAACTGCTTATTTCGCCCTGCAATCCGCAGCCATAGAGGGTTGTGAACAGCGCCACCGAAGCGAGCACCGATACAAACGCGTCCGCCGCCGCAATCAAAAGCGAAGCGGGGAATATGCTGCACCCGTCGGGCAGATACGCGCCGTACGCGGGCATTATGCCCACGGCGAGGGACAGCGAAAAGAACACCTGCCCCAGCGCGGATATCCAGATTTCGGGCGAGGACATGCGGGAGAAATCGGGGGTGAACAGCGCGCGGAGCGCCTCTCCTGAATTTTCGTAAAACATACCGCGGACCGAGATGACCGTAAACATAGCCACGGGCACCAGAACGGTGAACTTAGCCGCGCCCGAAATGCTGCCCGCCCCTCCTTTCAGGCACAAGAACATAAACACCCACACGGCGGCTATGCACACCGAAACAAGGGGCGATATGCCCGAAACCACGCCGTCGCCGCCCGCATGCAAAACGTTGCCGAAGAAGTACGAAGGGGCGATTTGTGCGGCGTTCATGCTGTTGCAGAGCGGGAATATTTCAAACGCCATGGAGAGGATCCAGCCCGCCATCCCCGCATACAGCACCGCTGTGAAAACGGAATTTGCGCACTGCGCCCAGCCGAGTTTGGAGCCGCCCTTTAAAAGTGCCTGCATACAGTCGGGCGCGCCGCCCTTTACCTTTCTTCCGAGCGCTATTTCGGCGTTCAGAAGGGGTACGCCCAGCAAAACCAGCCCAGCCATATAAATCAGCAGGAACGCCCCGCCGCCGTACTTTGCGCACAGCCCGGGGAAGCGCAAAGCGTTCCCCAGCCCCACCGCCGCGCCGACGCTCGCGAGGACAAACCCGCCCTTAGATTTGAATTTTTCAGCCATATTTTAAATATATTTCCCGCAGAGCCGAAATATATTTTTCCGCGCAATTAAAGTCCGCCGCCTCTTCAAAAACCCAAAATCCCCGCGGCGAAAGGTTCGCCGCGGGGTCGATAAATTTATTAAACTTATTCCGCATTTATTCCGCAGCCGCTTCCTTTTCGGGCGGCTCCTTTGATTTGCGCTTTTTGCCGTCGGGGAATTTTTCTGAAAGGCGGTGAACGGCGCAATACACCGAGGGCACCAGAACAAGGGTTACGAGAGTGCCTATCAAAAGCCCGCCTATCACCACTATTCCCAGCGGTTGCATGAGTTCCGATCCCTTGCCTATCCCAACTGCGAGCGGGATAAGCGCGAGTATGGTTGTGAGGGTTGTCATAAATATGGGGCGGAGCCGTACTTTGCAGGCTTCGCGCACGGCGTCGTAATGGGTCATGCCGCCGTTTTTAAGCTGTTTGATTTTTTCGAGCATGACTATTGCGTTGTTGACGACGACGCCCATAAGCATTATAAGCCCGATAAAGGACACCACGTTAAGGCTTGTGCCCGTTATTACAAGCGCCAGAAACCCGCCCGTGAACGAAAACGGTATGCTTGACATTATTATAAGGGATTTTACCGCCGAACCGAACTGCACGGTCATTACCGCGAACAGCAAAAAGAAGGAAATTACAAGTGCGACGGCAAGCCCCGAAAAGGCGTCGTTCAAATAGCTGGATATGCCGCTCTGGCGGAATTCGAAGCCCTCGTACTTTTTAAGCACGTCCTCCGCGATTTTCCGCATCTGCCTGCCCGCCGCGCCCGTATCCGTGCCCGGAAGAGTTGCCGAAACGGAGATCATCTGCCTGCCGCCCGAGTGCCTTATGCAGGCTTCCACGGGATGCGGTTCGGAAATTTCGGCTACGTCCGAAAGCTTTACCGCCCCTTCGCTGCCCGACCCGACGGTGAAATTTTTTAAATCTTCCACGTCTTTTAAGGCGTCTTTGCCGAACGAAACGTTTACGGAACACTCCCCGCCGTCTATCGTCGCCGTGCACGCCGTGTACGACGCCATGCCTATGCGCAAAGTCATGACCACAGTCTGATAGTCCAGCCCGTATGCCGCAAGTTTGTTCCTGTCGAATTTTATGTCGGTCTGCCAGGCGGGATCGGTTGCGGTGGACGAGACGTCGGTAAATCCGTTTTCGGGCTTTTTAAGCTCTTCCATTATCTCGCCCGCAATTTCTTTGAGTTTTTCGCCGTCCTCTCCGAGAATAGTCACCGAAAGGTCGTCCGAACCCGACAGAAGGGATGCCACCACCCCGTCTATCTGCCGCACGTTCACGCTTTTGCGCGCCGCGTCCGCAGTACCGTCGCCCTGCGCCAGCTCCCTTATTTTTTCCACCGTGCGCTCCGTGCCGCGGTCGGTGTTGAGCTGTACGGTTATTATCCCCGTATCGGTCATTGCGAGCAACCCGTTTTTACCCACGCTCACTGATATATAGTCGAGGTTGTCTTTAAGCTCCTCTTCTATCTTCACGGCAAAATCCGAAACGTCCTGTTGAATTGTTTGGAGCGACGTGCCGGGGGCGTATGCCATATTTACTTCTATGGAGCCCTTGTCTATCGAGGGGAGAAATTCCGTGCCCGTGACAAAGAGCAAGCCTATGCTCGCGCCGAACAGCACGACCGCGGTGATTATGGGGATAAACTTGCGCTTTAACGCGCCCGTAAGAATTTTGGAATAGAACTTTTCGGTAGCGTTCATTACCCGCGGCTCTTTAAGCAAAGCGACCGCGCGCGAAAAACGGCTTTTGCGGGGTGCGGATGAAGTATTCGGAGAATTTTGGCACAGGCTCTCCTGTTTTTCGGGGAGCTCTTCCGCTGCGCTTTCCGCAGTGGAACCGGGCAGATTTTTCGAAAGCCCGCCGCCCTTTAACATACGCTTGCCGCCGCACAGCAGCGCGTACAGCGCGGGAATTACGGTTACGGCGACTATGAGCGAGAGGGAAAGCGAGAAAATGACCGCCCAGGAAAGGTCGGTAAAAATTTCGGCTGTAAGCCCGCCCGAGAAAAGTATGGGGATAAACACGCACACCGTGGTTACGGTAGAGCCGAACAGTGCGCCGCCCACTTCGGTGGTGCCGTCCACCGCCGCGCGGTATGCCGTCTTATCCATGTCGCGGTGTTTGGAAATGCTTTCGATAACGACTATGCTGTTGTCCACAAGCATCCCTATCCCCACGGCAAGCCCGCCGAGCGAGACCATGTTCAAAGTTATGCCCATTGCAAAAAGGCAGATTATGGCGGCGAGCACCGAAAGGGGCATGGTGACGGCGATTATAAGGGACGTCCTCACCTTTTTAAGGAACACGAATATCACGAAAACCGCGAGCGCGCCGCCTATAAGCATGCTTATGAGCACGTTTGAAATGCTTTCGGAGATGAACTGCGACTTGTCGTCGAGAAGATTTACGGATATTTGATAGCCTTCTTCCGAAGCCGCGCCCTCATAAACGGACTTTACTTCCTTTACCACCGCCGAGGAATTGGCGCCGTTGGACTTGTAAATTTCCACCGTGACGCCCGGCGTTATTCCTATTTCGCCGTCGAAATAATATACGTAAGAGGAATAACTTGCCTCTTTCTCCACCGTCGCGACATCGGAAACTTTTGCGATTATGTTGCCGTCTGTCTTTAAAATTATTTGTTTTAACAGGTCGTCCGAAAAGTTACCGCCCTGCGCCGCAACCTGACTTTTAAGCATATCGAATATAAACGGGGTATTCACTACGGTCTCCGCCGTTGCGGGGTCGTCTATATCAAAACCGTACGCACTAAGCCCCTGTTTTATCCTGTCGCGCACAGACCCGAACGCCTGCGCGGGGATTTCGATCGGCATATTTTTTATGTCGTCTTCGGCAGTTATGTCGGAATTGTTGCGGACCTGCACTTCGCCGTCCGCCGAGCTGACGTTGCCGAGGGGAATATCGAGCGCGCCGTAGGAAAAGGCTTCGACGATTAGCGGCGCAAGGAGTTCCAGCCCGCCGAACGGGCGCACACAGTACGCGTATTCGGCTCCGCCCTTAATCTCCACGTTCTCCACGCCGTCGATCGCGGAAAGGCGCGCGGCAAGCTGTTTGCCCTTTGCATAGGCGTCGTCGGGACCCTTTTCGGATGTGACCGACAAAACGGCGACCGCTTCGGCGTTGAGGTCTATGTCGTAAACGTCGGTCTGCACCCCGTCGGGAAGCCCCAAAGAGGAGAGTTTGCCGCGTATGTCGCTCTGTTTCTCCTTCGTGTCCGTGCCGTAAGCGAACGAAAGCACGACAGCAGAGAGATTGTCGTAGGAATAGCTGTCCACCGAGGAGACCCCGCCTATAGACGAAAGCCCCTCTTCGAGTTTTTCCGTCACGTCCTTTTCGACCGACGGCGCGTTCGCGCCCGCATAAATTACCTGTACGCACACCATGGGCACGTTTATGTCGGGCAGAAGGTTGACGGGCATCTGCACCGCCGAGTATACGCCGAACGCTATGACGAAGATCACGGCGAGCACTATTGCCGCCGATTGCCGTATTATAAAGCCGAAAAATTTACTCAACTTCCGCCTCCGGTTCTTCCGTCTCCGCCTTTTTAAGCGCGGAAACCGCTCTGAAAGCCACAATTATCACTACCGCAAGCGCAACCGCCACGGCGACCGCAAGCCCGCCCGCCGCAACGGTGAAAGCAAGGGTAAGCACGGGGTTTGTGACGTTCAGACCCATGCCCCCCGCAACGGCGGCAAACGCCACCAAAGCTACTACTATCGCGCCCAAAGCGCATACCAGCGCCTTGATTGCGGTGACGCAACGCTTTATACGGGTAATAAGTATTTCGGATTTTTTCATAATTTACCTCCGGCGGACGGGATCGTAAAGAGCGCAGCCGCGCCGTACGCCCCCGCGTCGTTTTTTAAAGAAGCGCACTTTATTTCCACCGGCGCGTAACCGAAAGCGAAGATTTCTTTTTTGATCCTTTCGCGGACGAGCCGTTCGAGCCGCTCGCCCTGCGCCGAAACCCCGCCGCCCAGAATTACGGCTTCGGGGCGGAAAATGTTGGCAAGATTTGCTATTCCGCACACAAGGTGCCCTATATAAGTTTCAACTACCTTTGCCGCCGACGGGTCGGTACCGGCATATTTGAACGCCGTTTCGCCGTCTGCGGTGCGCAGGTTATACTCCCGCCACATCGGGGAAAGAGGATCGCGCCTCATGCGGCTGCGGGTAAGCCCCGCCAGCGCGCGCGCCGAGCAGTATGCCTCGAAACAGCCCCGCCGCCCGCAGGAACAGAGCTTTCCGCCCTCTTTTATTACCATATGTCCTATCTCCGCGCCCGCGGACCTGTTGCCCGAAAACAGCTTGCCGTCTATTATAATTCCCCCGCCGACGCCCGTGCCGAGAGTTATTAAAACGCTGTTTTTAAATCCCCTGCCCGCGCCGTAATAAGCCTCGCCCAAAGCCGCGGCGTTGCCGTCGTTGCACACGCGCACTTCGGCGATGCGCTCTTTTAATAGGGATTTGAGGGGGTAATCAAAAAGACCGAGGTTATCCGCCCGCACGACCGTGCCGTTAAAGGCGTCTATAACGCCCGGGCAGCCCACGCCCACTCCGCTTATGCGGGAAATTTGAGTGCCCGCGGCGGCGGCAAGGCGTTCCGAAAGGGCAAAAAGACAATCCGCAAGCCCCTCGCCGGAGACTGTGGGCAAGCTGTCCTTGCAAACAGCTTTGCCGTCCTTAAAAATTATTCCCTTTACCGAAGTGCCGCCCACGTCAAGCCCGATTATAAAAGACATTAAGCCCTCCGAATTTATTTATATGTAGTTTAAGTCTTTTAACGCCGGCTGTCAAGCAAAGAAAAAGGGCGTCCTGAGACGCCCGAATTATTTGCTTCCCGTAGAACCGAAACCGCCAGCCCCGCGCGCCGTTTGGGAAAGCTCGTCCGAAAGCACGAACTCGGCGGTTATGTAGGGGGTGATTACCAGTTGGGCTATCCGCTCGCCCGCGGACACCGTTTGCGGTTGCAGGGAGTGGTTGTGCAACGAGACTTTTACTTCGCCCCTGTAATCGCAGTCAACTACCCCCACTTTATTTGCGGGCGCAAGTCCTTTTTTGGTGGCAAGCCCGCTCCTTGCATAAATTAGCCCCGCATAGCCCGCAGGCAATTCGAGCGCGACGCCCGTGGGAATAACCGCCGTTTCCTGCGGGTTTACGGTAATTTCCCCGTCAATGCAGGCATATAAGTCGGCGCCCGCCGCAAATTCGCTACCGTATGCGGGAATTATCGCCTTTTCGTTAAGTTTTTTTATTTTGACTTTCATATCAAACAAAATCCCTTTCGTTCCACAACACTATTTCGTCTTTTTTAAAGCTTTCGGGAACAAGAATTATGCGTTGGTTGGACGAGCCGCGGAAACGCAAATTCAAATCTTTGAGCTCTTCGACAAACCTGCCGTCCACAAGCACGTCAAGGGTTTTGAGTATGCGCATATTTATGTCGTGGTCGCCCTTTTTGCCCGTCAGGAGATCGGCTTCGAAATCATATCCCGTAAAGCACCACAGCGATTTATGGGGATAGGCGGCGCGCAATCTCTCCATAAAAGGCGCAAGGCGTTCGGCGTTTTCGGGTTCGAACGGGTCGCCGCCCAAAAGAGTAAAGCCCTTTATGTATTCGGGCTGCATGGAGCGGATTATTTTGTCCTCTACCTCCGTGGTAAACAGCTCGCCGTAGCCGAAATCCCAGGTTTCGGGATTAAAACAGCCCTTGCAGTGGTTGCGGCAACCGCTGACATACAGCGACGTGCGCACCCCGGGGCCGTTGGATATGTCGTAATATTTTATCTTAGCGTAATTCATAATAGACCTAACATATGCTATTTCGCGAAAATCTCGGCAAGCCGTGCCTGCAATTTTTCGTGAGGTTGAGATGTTCTTTTCACCCTGTCATTCTGCGCGAGGGCTTTAGCCCGACGCTCTCGCCAACGGCGAGAACGAAGTGAAGAAACACCCCATTTCCTTCTTGTCATTCTGAGGCGTAGCCGAAGAATCCCAACGATGAAAAAGCGAAAGAAATTTTTAGAAATGTTTCCGCTCTTCGTAATTACCACGAGCAGACCACGAGGGGATTATCTCGGTCAATCGCCCGCTTCGCGGGTCTCATATCCCTCGAAATGACATTGCTCGTAATGCGCTTTGCTATTATTTAGAAAGCATTTAAGAAGAGAAACCGCGGAGAAGCGAGCAAGACAAGGAGCCTGCGGATTTTGCGAAGGGAGCGTACAAAGAAGTACGTGACCAAGCAAAAACGTAAAGGCGACACAGTATTGCGACGCTTATACGCGGTTTACGGTAGTTATAAATGCAGAACGCGCGCCTTAATCTCCTTAGTCTTACCCACGTTCCAGAAATTTTCGCCCAAATATCCGCACGTGCGGCGGGTAACGTTCATTTTGCGCTGGTCCTTGTTATGGCAGACGGGGCACTCCCACTCGTTGTCGTCGTTAATTATAATTTCGCCGTCGAAACCGCACACATGGCAGTAGTCGGATTTGGTATTGAATTCTGCGTATTGGATATTGTCGTAAATAAACTTAACCACGTCTTCCAACGCCTGTAAATTGTGGCGCATGTTGGGGATTTCCACATAGGAAATAGCACCGCCCGAAGAAATCTTCTGGAATTGGCTTTCGAAAGTGAATTTGGAAAAGGCGTCTATGTGTTCGCGCACGTCCACGTGGTAGCTGTTGGTGTAGTAACCTTTGTCCGTAACGTCTTTTATGGTGCCGAAACGTTCCTGGTCGATACGCGCAAAGCGGTAGCAGAGGGATTCGGCGGGGGTGCCGTAAAGCCCGAAGCCCAGCCCCGTCTCTTTCTTCCACTTTTCGCAATGTTCGCGGAGGGTGCGCATAACTTTAAGAGCGAATTCCTGACCTTCGGGAGCGGTGTGCGAAACGCCCTTTACAAGCTTTGTCACCTCGTAAAGCCCTATATATCCCAAAGATATGGTGGAATATCCGTTTAAAAGATACTTGTCTATCTTTTCGCCCGGTTGCAACCGCGCAATAGCGCCGTACTGCCAATGCACGGGGGAGACGTCGCTCGTCACGCCCATGAGTGCGTCGTGGCGGCACATAAGCGCTTCGTAGCAGAGCTGCAATCTCTCTTCGAGAATTTCCCAGAACTTCTTCTCGTCGCCCTTTGCGAGAATTCCGCACTGCGGCAGGTTGATGGAAACCACGCCCTGGTTGAATCTGCCCTCGAATTTATAGTTGCCGTTTTCGTCTTTCCAGGGTGAAAGGAAAGAGCGGCAGCCCATGGGCGAGAACACGTTTCCCTCGTAATTTTCGCGCATTTTCTTTGCGGAAATATAGTCGGGATAAAGGCGCTTTGAAGAGCACTTTACGGCAAGGCGGGTAAGATAGTCGTACTTTCCGCCTTTAAGGCAGTTGTTTTCGTCAAGCACGTAAATGAGTTTGGGGAACGCGGGCGTAACGTAAACGCCCTTTTCGTTTTTGATGCCCTGATAACGCTGTTCGAGTATCTCCTGTATTATCATGGCGTTTTCCTCTATGTACTCGTCGTGTTCGTCAAGCCACATAAAGAGGGTCACGAACGGGGATTGTCCGTTGGTGGTCATTAAGGTATTGATTTGGTATTGTATGGTCTGAACGCCCGCTTTGAGCGCTTCCTTTACGCGGAGATCCACAAATTCCTTTTTTGTCTCCTCGTCAATCTTGTCGCCGAACTGCTCCTCGCACTGCTTTTCGTACTTTTCGCGGGTGCGGCGGAGATATTTGCCGAGGTGGGCGATATTTACCGACTGCCCGCCGTATTGCGAGGACGCGACAGAAGCGATAATCTGCGTGGTTATGGTGCAAGCCGTCTGGAAAGATTTGGGGCTTTCTATCATCTTGCCGTTCATAACCGTGCCGTTTTCGAGCATGTCCTTTATATTTATAAGACAGCAGTTGAAGATGGGCTGTAAAAAGTAATCGGCGTCGTGGAAGTGTATGGCGCCTTCGTCGTGCGCCTTAGAAATTTTTTCGGGCAGAAGGATGCGGCGGGTAAGGTCTTTGGAAACTTCGCCCGCTATAAGGTCGCGCTGGGTGGAAGCCGTGCGCGCGTTCTTGTTGGAGTTCTCCTCCATTACGTCCTTGTTTTTATTGCGGATAAGGGATAAAATGCTCTCGTCCGTGGTGTTCGCCTTTCTTATAAGGGCGCGCTCGTAACGGTAGAGAATATACGCCTTCATGAGCTGGAATTTTTGGAGCTGCATGAGGTGCTCTTCCACCATATCCTGAATATCTTCTACAAGCAGTCTCGACCTGTGCCTGCCGGCTATGTCGTCCACAATGCCCTCGATCTGGGTATCGGTTATTCTGTCCTCAAAGTCCACAGCCTCGTTGGCTTTTCTGATTGCAACAGCAATTTTGCTCCTGTCGAAGTCGCATGTCGTTCCGTCGCGTTTGATTACTTTCATTTTCCTTCCCTCACTGCCGTTAAAATTATTTTAAGCGGTCGTCCCGAAGTCACGCCTATAAAATATAGCGGCTTTTAAAAGGCGTGTTTTTTCGGCTTTTGACCGTTATTGCCGATTTTTGTAGAACGAATTTATAATAACACACATTTTGTGCCTTGTCAACTGCACAAACCACAATATCTTGTGAAACATTAAAAAATATTTGTTCCATAATGTAGGTTCACCGCTTCGCGGGTATCATATTCCGGCAAAGAAGTGGCCGTTACAAAAGTCGCCCTTTAACCAAAAGGTTCCTGTAAAATTCACAATTGTGAATTGTGCAGAGCCCGAAAGGGAAACCTGAAATATCGATGTTTGATAGCCGCCCTTTGAACAAATGACACTCTCGTAAATTACTCTGTTATTATTTTAGAATATGCGCCCGCGCGGGTTTTCTCCGCGCGAGATGAGCGAGCGCACACGTTCCGCGCGAACGGTGCCCGAAAAAGGCGTAGTCTTTACGCCTTTTGAGAAGAGCCGCCAAAAATCACGAAAAATCGCAGGCACGGCTTGCCTGCGGTTTTTGTGAACTAGTCTTGCGAAACTTATACGCCGTTTCGGGAGAGAAAGGCGGCAAAATCCATAAGCTCTTCCCTCTGCCTTTTGCCCAGTTTGCGAAAAAGCCCAACGACTGCCTGCTCTTCCATGGTCAAACCGCTGTCCACGCTTATGTTGCCCATATCGTCTTCTCTGCCGAGAATATAATCGGCGGAACACTCAAAATAATTTGCCAAAGCTATTATAAATCCCGCAGTGGGTTCGCTTGTTCCGTGCTCCCAAAAGTTAACCGTTTTGGGGTTAGCTTTTATCGCCATCGCCAAAGCGCGCTGGCTCATGCCCCTTTCCTCACGTAATTGCTTGATTCTCAAAATAATTCACCTCTGCCATAAATATTGGTAAAAAATTCCCAAAAAATCCTTGACAATTACATTTATTACCTATATAATTTTGATTGATAGGGAAAATATTCCCAATAAAGGAGGAAAATTATGAAAAAAATTCTTATCACCGTTGCTTCTCTCACACTTGTACTTGTAATGGGCGCAATGCTTGCGGCTTGTTCCACGAATGCGGAAGGCACTTACGAGCTTGTATCTATGGCATACTACGAGAACGGCGAATTGAAAGAGGAAATGAAAGAAGGCGTTGACGGCTTTGAGGAAAGCAAGGACTACTATAAGCTTGTATTCAATAAAGACGGCACCTGTGATTTGGGCGAAAGCAAAGCAAAATGGGAACAAAACGGCAAAGAAATTACAATTACCGATGATAATGATGATGTTACAAAGGGTACGCTGAGCGGAAAAACCCTTACGCTTACATATGGAGAAGGCGAATATAAAACGGTTATGACCTTTAAAAAGGTTTAATTTACAAAAAAGCAAATAACAAAATTCGGGAAACGGTTAACGTTTCCCGAATTTTTTATGTCCCGTAAAAATTTTTAAATAAGCCGCAAATTATTAAAATTCCGATTCCCGCCATTTTGTTGACATACATTTGGGGGCGACCTATAATATTTGTAATTTAATCGTTTAAAACTTTTTATATATGAACGCATTTTCCCACCAAACAATATTTTTGTGCGACGGGGACGCGGCAAAAAAATACGATTTAACGGTTGTTGCGCAGTTTCGGGCAATGATAATTATTATCGTCGTCGGGATTGCGCTGTGCGTTGCCGCAATTCAGATTGCTTACGCAACCTCTTTTGCCGCGATAATGTACATTATGCCCCTTCTGTTTTTCGCCGCGCTCGTCTCGGTTATGCTTTTTTACCATAGGAAACTTTCCGCTTTGCTAAAATACAGCTTTAAAGAGCTCGGCGACGGCGAAAGGGACGACATCAAAAAGCAGTTGCACACGGCTTACATCCGCTCCCAGCGCTCGGGCAATATAATGTTCGGAACGGTTAACGGAGCGGGAGTTTTGCTCGGCGCGGGAACGGGAATCGCAAATTACTGTCTGAACGGCGGTATACTTTGGAAACAGGTTTTGGTTGCGGCGGTATGCTTTTTGCTATGTTCCGCGATACTATCCTTTATAATATGGGCGTTTATGTACGGCAAGTATTTACGCCGCGTTCGCCCGCTCGAAGAACGGTTAAAGAAATGCGCGGAAACTCCGACTGAGGAAAATATATGAAAGGAATAATACTCAACAACGCCTATTTTGACACCCCCGCCACCCGCTACCAGAGCGGCAGGATAAAAGAAGAACTCGAAAAACTCGGTGCGGAGACGGAAATAAGGAAAAACGACTTTTTCGGGGCGGCGATAAAGGGCGGAAAACTCGCAAACGCGGTTGCGGGGTACGATTTTTGCGTATACTTCGACAAGGACAAGTACGTTTCGTACGCCCTTGAAAAGTGCGGCGTAAGGCTTTTCAACAACCATACCGCCATACGGCTTTGCGACGACAAAGCCGAAACTTTTCTTGCGCTTGCCAATTCGGGCATACCTATGCCCGAAACCCTGCCCGGGATACTTTGCTACACCCCCGACGCAAAAATTTTGCCCGAAACCTACGACAAAATAGGACGGGAGCTGGGTTATCCGCTCATAGCCAAACAGTGTTACGGTTCGCTCGGGAAATTCGTGTATAAGATAGACGACAGAAAGCAGCTTGAAGAAATTTCCGAAAAGCTCAAATGCACTCCCCACCTCTTCCAGAAATTCGTTGCGTCGAGCGAGGGGCGGGACGTGCGCGTTATAGTTATAGGCGGCAAAACGGTTGCGGCGATGAAACGGGTTTCGGACTGCGATTTCCGCTCCAACATAGAGCTGGGCGGCAGGGGGGAAATTTTCGAGGCTGACGAAAAACTGCGCGCGCTGTGCGAAAAGGCGGCGGCGGTTTTGAAGCTCGACTACTGCGGCATAGACGTGCTGTTCGGAGAGGACGGATATTTGCTGTGCGAGGTAAATTCCAACGCCTTTTTCGGCGGGATAGAAAGGGTGACAAAAGTGAACGTTGCAAAACTTTACGCCGAACACATTTTAAGCAGTTTGAAATAGGCATGCTTTGCATGGAAAACAAGGAAAAGAAAATGCGGCGGGCGCAAAAAATTGCGCCCGCCGCAACGTTTTTAAAAAAATTACAGGATTTGGGAAGTTCTCGCTTTGGCAACAGCCGCGTTCCAGCCGGCGAGGAGCTTTAAGCGTTCCTCCTCGTCCGCCGAAGGGCGGAATATCCTTTCGCCGAGAGAGCGGCGGATTTTTGATATCTCTTTTTCGGAACTGTATATCCCGCTTGCCAACCCCGCAAGATATGCGGCGCCCATGGACGTGGACTCCGTGCTGCGCGCCCTTGCCACTTCCTTTTTTAAAACGTCCGCCTGAAACTGCATTAAAAAGTTGTTCGCGCTCGCCCCGCCGTCCGCCGCAAGGCGGCTTATGGTACAGCCCGAATCCCGCTCCATGGCTACGGCGACGTCGTACACCCTGAACGCTATGCTTTCGAGCGCGGCGCGGATTATATGGTTAGCCGTAGTGCCGCGGGTTATGCCCGTAACCGTAGCGCGGGCGGAAGAATCCCAATAGGGTGCGCCCAAACCCGTGAAAGCGGGCACAAGATACACCCCGCCGTTGTCTTTCACCTTTTTTGCGGCGGTTTCGCTCGCCTTGGCGGACTTTATAATTTTGAGCCCGTCTCTTAGCCATTGCACGGTAGCCCCGCCCGAAAATACCGAACCTTCGAGCACGTAACAGGGCTTGCCGCTTGCCGACGCGCCCAAAGTCGTCACCAGCCCGTTTGCGCTCTTTACGGGTTTATCGCCCGTATTCATCAACAGAAAACAGCCCGTGCCGTAGGTGTTTTTTATATCCCCCGCCTTAAAACAGCCCTGTCCGAACAGCGCCGCCTGCTGGTCGCCCGCGACACCGCAAACACGCACTCCCTTAAGCGCCCCGACGGAAATTTCGCCGTAACCGTGCGCGCTCGGAAAAACTTCCGGCAACATGCTTCGGGGCACGTCGAAGAGCCGCAAGAGCTCCCCGTCCCACTCTAAGGTATGTATGTTGAACAGCATCGTGCGGGCGGCGTTGGTGTAGTCCGTTGCAAAAATTTTCCCCGCCGAAAGTCTCCACATAAGATAGGTGTCGACCGTGCCGAAGCACAGCTCTCCCCTTTCGGCGCGCTCCCTCGCGCCCTGCACGTTGTCTAAAATCCACTTTATCTTCGTAGCGGAAAAATAGGCGTCGGGCACCAGCCCCGTCTTGTTGTAGATCCTCTCCGAAAAGCCCTCCGCCGCAAGTCTTTTGCAGTAGTCCGCGGTGCGGCGGCATTGCCATACTATGGCATTGTATACGGGCTCACCCGTCTTTTTATCCCATACGAGAGTCGTTTCGCGCTGGTTCGTTATGCCCGCGGCGGCAATATCCCCCGCGTTCAAACCCGATTTATTTAGAACTTCCGATATTACCTCGTCCGCCGAACGCATAATGTCTTCGGGAACATGTTCCACCCAACCCGGGCGGGGATAGATTTGCGGAAATTCGCGCCGCGCTCCGCACACGCATGCGCCGTCCGAACCGTAAATAAAGGCGCGCGTCGAAGTCGTGCCCTGGTCTATCGCCAAAATGTATTCCATAAAATTATCCGCTTTTGGTTTTTTTTAATTATATTTAAAATGTGAGGGTTTGTCAACAGTGCAAAAGGCGCGCGGCAGTATGCCGCGCGCCTTTATCCGTTTGTATCGTGCCCGTCAAGCCCGTTATACATCTTGTGGAATTTTTTCACCTCTTCGGGATCCAGATCCACCTTTTGGTACAAACCCGTGCAGTCGTTCGCCGATACGCAATTTTCGGAAAGTTCCTTTAAAATCTTTTTGTTTTTGCGCTTTTTCATAAATGTATTATGTGAAAAAATTCAATACATATACCGCTTTTACGGCTTTTATGAACGCGCGCCGCTTAACCGGCTTACACCGCGGTTTTTAAACGCGTTTTTTACGGCTTGATTTTTTGCTTTCACGGGGCAGACCCGCTTTATCCTCTTTTTCACGCTCTTCTTCGTTAAGGTCTTTAAGCATATTCAAAATTTGCTCTTCGGACAGCTCTTCGCTCGTCTTAGCGAGTTTCCCGTAAGCCAATTTATCGTGATGAATAGTCATATTTCCCCCGCATGGTATATAACGATTATAGCACATTCCCGCGGCGGATTCAAGGGAGTTTAAATATTTCCACATTATTCTTATTTGATAACCAAGGAATAAATCAACGCCACAATAAAGAGCAGAAAACCATACAACCAACAAAGCCTAAATTTAAAAAAGATCCTGCCAGACTCATCCGCAGGATCTAATTAATGTCAAACCAATTTTAAAAGTGCGTCTATCCGCTCCACATATTTGCTGTGTTCTATTTGCCGTTTGGTATCTTTCAGATAAGCCTTGATCTCATTTTTGTAATCTTCCACTTCTTCACGGTCGAGATCAAACTTGTCTGCGTAAGTTAAATATTCGGTAAGGGTCAAATAATACTCCATTTCGAAATTTTCGAAAAGTTGCGTATCTATGCTACCGATTTCAAAATTGTTTTTAAGCGACGTACGTTCTTTCTTTGTCTTTTCCAACCATTTAAGTGCTTCTTCTTCATTGTTAAGATATTTACAACTCAAAAACAAGTTTCTGTAAACATACGCATAGAATAACGACAAAATTCCTTTATGGTCGTTGTTATCTTTTACAGGCGCAGACGCTTCGAGAATTTTCAATTCGTCCAGCGTACGTTCTGCCCATGTATAGCTCTCCCTCAAATTTTTTTGCATAGTCTCTTCGTTAAGTTCGGGATTCATCGCGTATAGGCTGTAAGCGTAAGTAATATGTTCAGCTGTAAATACATTGGCCCATTCGTCAAACGTCCCCATATCGTCTTTAACGATCTCTTCCCTAAATTCTTTGTATTTATCCCTAAATTGGCGGAAAGTGCTACGGTCTATATAAAATTCGCCGTCGTCCCTAATCTTTATGTTCAATATCATATCGAAAAACGAAATACAAATATTAACGGTCGTTGCAAGCTCGTCAGAAAAGTATGCATGATATTGATCTTTGAAATGTTTGATTTCAAGCTGTACTTTGCTTTCATCTCCGAACATATGCCCGGCTTGCATATAAAACAAGATATATTGAGCAAGTTCATAATCCGAGCATTTCGAGCCTTGCTCGGAATAATGTCTCTGAATATAGTCATGCATTATATAACGATTATTTATCAACATCATCTTATTGACGTTGATCGACATTTTTTGACGCTTGAAAAAATAAGAAATTATTTCATTTACAAAATCGTCTTCCGAGTTGCCGCATGAAATCGGCTCTACAAACGAATTATCAAAGTCCGAAGGCAGTATAACCTGTTCATCCGCTTTTTTGACGCAGTGGATCTTTGTCTGCCCGTACATCGCCAAAACGTACCCGAGTTCGAAAAACAGGTTGTTGCTGACCATCCCGTCAGACCTGTTTTGAAAAATCATAATGGCTTGATTGCAATTCTTTATTTGCTGGATCACGGTATCTCCCACCGAAGAAAATTGTGAAGTGTTATCCGCATTCCCGCCTATCGTGCATTTGTAATTTTTTGTTTCAAGTATTTTTTTGATTTTTAAAGCAACTTCGTTTGAACCGCTCCACCCTATGAATATCTGATCCTTCATGCTTTTCTCCTAAATGTTGTTTTTAAAAAAATTATCCAAATCGTTTAAAGTTTCCTGTATCTTAATAAATCCACGGCAAACAGGTTCTCCGTCTATCAGGGCATGGTGAGCCGATATATCCATCATCATTTTCTTTCGACCATTCTCATCTACATATTTTCCCCAGGTTATCCGCGGGATACTGCTTGCGGCGCTGTCTTTCAGATCGTAAGGATTTGATACGGCAACAAGATCGACCCAACGCAGGCAAGATATATAGTAGCAATCGTTTTCGGGTGCGGAATTGAATCCGCCGCGCGGCTCCACATATTTTCTTGCCGCAGCTATGTCAGCGCAAGCGTTTTTATAAAATTCGGCATATGAACCGCACATCTGAGTCCTGCATGTCACAATCACGCCGTCATTGTTAAGAACTATATAACTCGGACTTATCTCGTCGTAAATAACCACTTCCCCGTTTACAATGCGAAGTCTGAATTCTTCAACCGAATTCAAACATTTCATAACTATGAAGAGAAAATCAACAAAGAAAGACGTCTTTATTTTTTCACATCTTTCGCAAAGCCCGGTCACATCCAATCTTGTGCTCAAAGAAAATATGGGATTGGTGTATCCCGCAAAATTTTCATACGGTATTTTACGTTTCCAATGGTTTATATCAATTTTTTTCATCGCTACTTTCCCCTTTTAATAAGGCGGCAACTTCGTCCAGCCCTTTTACTATAAACAGGCAGGACTTTTGGGCGTAGTCATCGGGTTCTATCAAATCCTTGACCATGACAGGAGCGAACCCGCCGAGTTTTGCCGCCCGTATACCGTTCAAAGAATCTTCAAAAACGATACACTCTTGAGGCGGCAAACCGATTTTTTGCGCGGCTGAAATAAATATTGCGGGATCGGGCTTGGATACTCTTACATCCTCGCTGAAAACCAAACCGTCAAAAATGCATAAAGGATTAAGATTTTTTTTATTGAATAATTTCAGCGCCCTTTCCTTATGAGAAGAAGTGGCGAGTGCAATTTTATATTTGTTGCATTTTAAATAAGCAATTAGTTCGCTAAACCCGTTTTTTAAATCGGCACCGTAATTTTCCACCGTTTCGGTTACGTTATTTACTATAAAATCTCTGTAAATGTCAGCGTCTAACCCGGGATTCGTCTCGCGCAATTCTTTGCGGATAGTTTGCTCGTCTTTCCCGCAACAACTTTGCCTGTATTTTTCGTCGAAATTCAAGCCGAATCTAATATTGGCAAGTTTAAACGCCCTTTGCCAAAGCACTTCCGAATCAAATATCACGCCATCCATATCAAAAATGGCTCCGCGGAAAATTTTATGTTTTATATTATCGGTATCAGCCATATTAATCAATTCTTTTATTGGATTATATCACTTATTAAGAGATATTTCAAGTCTAAAGCATTAATTAAATTCCAAAATGGAACTTAAAATTAAAAAATCCTTGCGTAACACGCAAGGACTCACCTTATTTTTCCCAAAAAACTGGGTTTAAATGTTTCGTTCGAGACAAACGAGAGTTTCCACGTGTTTGGTTTGGGGGAACATGTCGAAAGGGGTGACCGAAACTATTTTATAGACGCCATCGGAAGTTGCGGGCACGAGCGCGCCGCCGCTCTCTTTTAAAGCGCCCGTAAGCAGACCCAGATCCCTTGCAAGGGTTGCGGGATTGCAACTTATAAATATTATCTTGTCCGCGCCGCACGTCTTTAATTTGCGCACGACCGAACGCTCCATGCCCTTTCGCGGCGGGTCGCAGACAACCACGCTCTTTTTGCCCGCCGCCTCCGCCAAAACTTCGTCTATCTTCTCTTCCACTTTGCCGCAGATATCGAACATCTTTCCTTTAAGCCCGTTCATATCCCTGAGCCCGTCGGCACAGCGCGACGCCTCTTCCACTACCTCGATGCCGTACGCCTTTCCGCACGACTTTGCGAGCATTGCCGTGAGCATGCCCCCGCCCGAATACAGGTCTACTGCGATATCCGCGCCCCGCGCCTCTTCGGCGACCCGCGCATACAGCTTTTCACGCACGTCGTCGTTCACCTGCAAAAAAGTATTCGCGCCCGCTCGGAATCTTATGCCGCAATCTTCGGCTTCGAAATAGCCGTCGCCGTGGCATATGTGCCACTCTTCCGAAAAAATCACGTTGTTTTGGGAGCGGTTTACGTTGAGTAAAAGAGTGAAGTCTTTAAACCTCTTTTTCAACTCCGAAACAAGCCCGTCCGCTTTGATTATTTTTGCCACGACGAGCGCAATGATAAACTTTCCCTTTTCCTCGCGCACGACGATGCGGCGGAGAACGCCCGTCTTTTTTTCCTCGTCGTAACCTTTAATACCGTATTTTGCGGCGAACGCGCCGACTGCGGAAATTATATCTTTGCACCACTCCGCCTGTATGGGGCAGTCCGTCACGGGCACTATCCTGTGACTGCGCCTTGCGTAAAAGCCGAAAACCGTGCCGCTTTCCCCTTCGCCTGCAGGCAAAACCAGTTTGTTGCGGTAGCGGAACTGCCTGACGCAGGGAACCGCGGGCGAGACGTCGGCGGAAATCCCGCCTATTTTCAGGAGCGCGGTTTTTACAAGCCCCCGTTTAAAGGCAAGCTGCTCTTCGTAGTCCGCATGCTGCAGATCGCACCCGCCGCACTTGCCGAATACGGGGCAGGGCGGGGCAACCCTTGCGGGAGAGGGACGCAAAATTTGTTCCGCCTTTCCGTAAACTATTTTCCCGCCGTCCTTTGTTTTGAGCGCCTTAAAGCGCACTTCTTCCCCCGGAAGACAAAAAGGCACAAACGCGGTTGTGCCTTCCGATTTTATTATTCCCTCGCCTTCGGTGCCGTAGCCCGAAACCGTGCCCGTGTAAATGCCGTTTTTTTCAATCATTTTTTTATCCTGCGCACCAGCCTGTCCACAAGCCTCTGGCATCTGAAAATAAGATAGTCATACACCGCGAAAGCGGCAGTGCCGAGCGTAAAAATAAACAGATAAATGTATTTATTGACCGTTTCGTAAAAGCTTTGGGGCAAAAACGTTCCGCCCAAAACTCCGCCGAACACCAAAAAATAGCCGCATATCAGGGTGCAGTCGAACCAGACCGCCTTTATTGCAAACGCGATAATACGGTTAATTTTATAGCGTATCTGCAAGCTGTTTGCAAGCGGGTGTATGCCGAAAAACATAATAAAGGGCACCAGCTTCCAAAACTGTGCGGCGGCGCCCAAAACGAGCGCGAGTATGCACGTGCCGATATACGCCAAAAACCCGCCCGCGTAAAATTGTTTGGAAAGGGGGAGCATCAAAGCCAGTATGGCTATGGTATACCACAGCCCCAAAAGATATCCGCCCGCCACAATTCCGAGGGATAGGACCCCCACGGCTATCGCGCAGGAAAGAGCGGAGAGCGCGATTTCGAACGATTTAGGATATTTTCCCATTATCTGCAACAGCTGTTACAGAAAGCGTTAAGGCACATGCAGGTGCACAGGCTGCTTATGCAGTCGGCGCAGAACCCGCCGCCCATCTGCTCGTCGGGCGGAACGTTCATACCCTGCCCGTCGTATTGGCTGCGGTATCCGTTACCGGGGGCGCGGTCGTATTGCCCGCCCTGCGCGTTTTGTCCGTTTGCGTTATAGTTGATTTTATCGTTGAGCTTTCTGTAAGCTTCCTTGTATTTTTCGTTGCCGGGCTCGAGCTGGATGGCTATTTCAAGCTGCTTTTTACTTTCGTTCATCCAATTCTTGCGGTAATACACTACGCTTTGAAGATAGTGCCAGCGCCCGTTGCGCTCGTTGAACCCGTCAAGTACGCGCTGGGCTTCCTGAATATCGCCCGACTTTACAAGTTCCTCCACGCGCGCAAAAGATGCGCCGCCGTCGTCCGCCGCCGCGTCCTCGTTGAGTTCGGTCAAAAGCTCCTGGTAAGCCGTCTCTATACGGGTCAGCATTTTTGCGGCGTTGTTGCCCGCCTCGCCGTCCATAAAACGCTCTTCGAGATATTTGGCTTTTAGCTCCTCGTACGCCTTTTTTATGTCATCGGCGGTCGCGCTCTCGTCAAGCCCCAAAACTTCAAGATTTTTTTTGTTCATCGCAAACTCCTTGCCTGCCGTAAAATATTTCCCGCGATTTGAGCGGTATTCCCCTGAGGATTATGTTGTCCGTAAGGTCGTGGTTAAAGTGAAAATCTATGCCGGCAAGCGCCTCGCGCATGCCCGCAAACAGCATTTCCAGCGAAAATTTGATGTCGTCGCCGCCGCAGTTTATAACTTCCTGCCTGCTGCTTTTTTTATATGTGTTGTATAAAACGTTATACCTGCCCTTTTTTACGTCCTTGTCGTAGTCGTCGAGGGCGTCTATTAGATACACCCACTTGCCCAAATTGTAAAAGAGCTTGTCGGTATATTCCGTGGCGTATTCTTTAAGGACGTACCGCGACAGATCTTTCAGCATTTCCGCGGTGGGTTCCGCCGCCGCGTCGAACACCGCGCAACCCGCCCTTTCAAGCTCCGCCTGTTCGGCGGTGTGCCTTTTTACCGTTTCGGCGGCTTCGGGGTGGAGTTTTTCCGCCCGCCTGAATCCCGCGCGCAAAAAAACGCGCATAAGCCCCCTCTTTTCGCCGTCGCGCTTGTCGTCGCACAGTTTGAAATAGGCGAGAATAGTGTTCACGCATCCCAAAACCACAGAAATCCCGTCGGGAGCGGCTATGGGGCGGCGTTTGAACCAGTGGGCTATACAGCGCTTTCTCTCTATTTTTACGTCCTCGCCGCGTATATTATGCGCTATTGCCGAAGTAAACGCCATATCGTAAGTGAGCGCCGCGCGCGGGCACTGCCCGCAACCCTTGCCTATCCCCTTGCACAGCCCGCAATAGACCGCCTTATACAGCGTTTCGTCCTTTTTGAAAAGATACGGTGCGTCGGGGGTGATATATCCGAACATATTTATACCCTTTTATATTTGGTAAAAGCCTATTTTTTTATACACTTTAAAGAGCGTTCTGCCCGCCGTTCGCGCGGCGCGCTCAGCGCCCGATTTGAGTACGGAATTCAAATATTCCGCGTCCTTTAAAAGCCGCGCCTGCTCCGCCCTCAGGGGGTCGAGAACGTCCGCAACGGCTTCCCCCGCGGCAAGTTTAAGTTCGCCGTAGCCCTTGCCCGCAAATTCGGCTTCCACCTCTTTTACGCTCTTTTTGGCAAAAACCGAATACACGGTTATTAAATTGGAGACGCCGGGCTTGTTTTCGGGATCGTAAATTATCTCCGAACCGCTGTCGGTAACGGCGCGCTTGAATTTGCGGATTATAGTATCCCTGTCGTCCGACAAAAATACCGAACCGTTGGGATTTTCGCAAGATTTGGACATCTTTTTTTGAGGGTCCTGCAAGTCGTTGATTTTTGCTCCGACTTTTAAAAACAGACCTTCGGGCACCGTAAACGTGGGGGAATATGCGCCGTTGAAACGCCGCGCAATATCCCGCGCCATTTCGAGGTGCTGCCGCTGGTCCTCGCCCACGGGCACGACCTGCGCCTGATACAGCAGTATGTCCGCCGCCATAAGTACGGGGTAATCCATAAGACCCATATTCACGTTTTCGGCATGGCGGGCGGCTTTATCCTTGAATTGGGTCATCCGCTCCATTTCGCCCACATAAGTAAGGGAATTGAGCACCCAGCAAAGTTCGGCATGCGCGGGCACGTGCGACTGCACGTACAGACAGCACTTTTGCGGGTCTATGCCGCAGGCAAGATAAAGAGCAAGCAGCCCCAGCGTCTTTTTGCGGAGTTCGGCGGGATCCTGCCTTACTGTTATGGCATGCATATTCGCTACCGAAAAATAGCAATCATAATCGTCTTGCAATTTAAGCCAATTTGAAATAGCGCCGACATAGTTGCCGATAGTAAGATTGTTTGTGGGCTGGATAGCCGAATAAAGCGTCTTTTTTTCGTCCATTTTGGAAACCCGAAATTTTTTCGATTATAATAATAACATAGCGTTTTGAAAAAAGCAAGCAGAACGCTTGACAATTCTCTTCCCTCTGTCATTCTGAGGCGTAGCCGAAGAATCCCCACGCTGAGAAAGCGGCACACGTGCTTAGGTATACCTCTTCGTAATTTCTATGAGCAGACCACGGGGGACGAGCGCGGATTTTTCAAAACAGCACAGTGCGCTGTTTTGCCGCACGAGATGAGCGAGCGCATATGCAGGCGCGAGCGGTGACCGAAAAAGGCGTTGCCATTACGCCTTTTGAGAACTCTCGGTCAATCGCCCGCTTCGCGGGTCTCATATCCCTCGAAATGACACTCTCGTAAATTGCCTGTTATTATTGAAATTGCGCCCGCGCGAACGCGCGGGCGCATTATTGTAATTACGAAGTGAGAAACCGCGGAGAAGCGAGTTATGCAAGGAAAGCAAGCGACGACCGCAGCGAGTGTACACTGAAGTACACGAACAAGGCGGAGCGTAGCTTGACACAGCAGAACGACGCTTATACGCGGTTTGCGGGAGTTGCGGGAGCAGAAAGGAATTGCAAAATCTCCTCACCAATCTTCTTCAAATCGTAACTGCCCGTAAAGCGCGGCTCCTTGTTCCTAAGCTCCGAAATGCATTTGGGAACAGCCATTGCCGTAGCGGCATGTAACCTCTTTACGCCTTTAAAACAGTCTTTAACGTCGTTGCCCGTTACGGCATACAGCACGTCCTGCGGGCACTTGTAGGGATTGGACGTGGCGAGAATAACCATCTCGGTTTCGTCCTTTTTGTTCTTTTCAAACCAATCCAGCGCAACTTTCATGGCATAGCCCGTGCCCGTGTCCATGGTGTACCCTACGTCGATAAACACACCGTACATGGCGTCAACGCCCGTCTCTTCGCAGGCATATCCGCCGTCGAAAACGGCGGTTATAGCGGCAAGCTCTTCCGTAGCCGCCTCCGCCCTGCCGTTTTGTTTGAGTTCGGAACAGAAAGCCGCCGTCCTTGCGCCGTCTCTGCCCGAAATTTCGAACATAAGTCTTTCGAGGTTAACGGGGTTTATTACGTCCAGCGCGGGTGCGGTAGATTTTATAAACTCACGTTTCAGATCGCACACCCCGCTTGCAAAGAAGTCGGGCAAGGGGCTGTCGGAACTGCATGCGCAGTGAATTCTGCGCACGGGCAACCCCATAAGTTTAGCCCAAAAGCAGGCGACCGCATTGCCGAAATTGCCTGCGGGAAGAGTAAAGTCTATCTGTTCACCGCACTCAATCTGCCCGCCCGAAACAAGGTCGAGATAGGCGGAAAAGAAGCATGCGACGCGGGGTATGAGCAAGCCGACGTTGAGCGAATTTGACGACACGGGGAAATACCCCGCCTTTTTTACCCCGTCCGTAAAATTGCTGTCGGAAAGAAGCCGCCTGCCGTAAGTGAGGCACTCGTCAAAGCCCGCCCTCGCCGCGGCAACGCGGATATTATCCCCTTCCTGTACGGACAGCGCGAGCTTTTGCATTTTGGAAACGCCCTCGTGGGGATAAAAGACAAAGACTTTTGCGTCCGTGCCGCGGAACGCGCGGATAGCCGCCGTGCCCGCATCGCCCGTGGTAGCGCCGATTATGAGCGGTTTTTCAGTGATGCCGCACTCCTTTGCCGCTTCTTCGAGGATATAGGGGAAAACCGAAAAAGAAAAATCTTTGTACGACGCGGTGGGACCCCCAAAAAGTTCGAGCATATACACCCCGTCGTCGAGCTTGACGAGGGGCGCGGGGTCGCCGTTGCAACAGGCGAAAGCGCTCTCTGCCGCAGCCGCTATTTTATCCGCGTCCGCGCCCGAAAGCCGCGATATAATGTGCGCCGCCCTTTCGGGATAGCTGCCGTCTATCATTTTATTGAGTTCTTCGCCGTCGATTACGGGGAAACGTTCGGGCACGTACAGCCCGCCGTCGGGAGCCGCTCCCGAAATCACCGCGCGCGCAAACGAGACCTTACCGCCTCCGCGCGTACTTATATAGTTCATTTTTCACCTTCGGGGAAATTGTTCCATAAAATTACGGCGGCACGTCCGCCGTGCCGCCTTATACGCTTTAAAGGTATTTTTTGACGAAATCGGGAAGCTCTTCTTCGCTGCAACTGCAGGTTATCGTAAGAGTTATACCGTTTTGCGCGGCGACTTTATCGAGCATATAGAATATCCCGCCGAGCTCGCCTATCGGCTTGCCCGAAATGCGGGCAATTCCGTCCAGATATATGTATTCGTGGTCGCTGTTGCAAGCCGCCACGCCCTTTACAAAGCCGCACAGCGCGTCCTCGCCGGCTATCATATATTCCGAAACGTCGATAAAGCGCACGTTGCGGTTAAGATCGTACATACATCTTTTATTGTCGGTTATAAAAACGCTTAAACCTTTTGCATCCTGCACGTCCTTGTTTGCAAGGTCAATAAGCATTTTGGTTTTGCCGGTGCCCTTAGGGCCGTAAATGATTTTAATCATGTTATCCTCCATATTCGCAGTATATTACCGTCATTTATATTTTAACAGCCGCAGACGAAAATTTCAATAGCTATTCCCAAATTTTTTGGGTTTGGAACAAATTTACTTTATTTCTTTGATAAATTCGCCTATCTTTTCGAGCCCTTCCGTCATATCTTCGAGCGAAAGCGCGTACGAAAGGCGCACGGAAGTGTCGTCGCCGAAGCATACGCTGGGCGTTACGGCAACTTTCTTTTCGGTGAGGAGCAGGTCGGCAACGTCCATGCTGCCGTTTATCTTTCTGCCCTTATAGCTCTTGCCGTAGAATTTTTCGGTGACGAGCATTACATAGAACGCACCGTCGGGCGTTACGTAATCTATGCCCAACTTTTTGAAACCCGAAAGGATTTCGAGCATCTTTTTGCGGCGTATGCCGAATTGTTCGAGCATATCGTTCAAGGGCTTTTGCGGTCCTTCGAGCGCGGCTATGGCGGCATACTGCGTCATGGTGTTGACGTTGGAAGTGCAATGGCTCTGGAAGGAAGCTATAGCCTTAGCCACGTTGGCGGGCGCCGCGAGATAGCCCAAACGCCAGCCCGTCATGGCGTAAGATTTGGATACGCCGTTTATAACTATGGTGAGCTCTTTCATTGCGGGGGAAACTTCGGCGATAGAATAGTGCTTTTGACCGCCGTAAATGAGCTTTTCGTAAATTTCGTCCGAAACGACGGTTATGCCGTGCTTTTCGCAGACCGCCGCAAGCTTTTTGATCTCCTCTTCGGTATACACCGCACCCGTGGGATTGGAAGGCGAGTTGAATATGAGCGCCTTTGTTTTGGGGGTAACGGCTTTTTCGAGCTGCTCCGCCGTTATTTTATAGCACACCTTGCGCGAAGCTTCTATAAACACGGGAACGCCGCCGCAGGTCTTTACGAGTTCGGGATATGTAAGCCAGTAGGGCGCAGGGATAATTACTTCGTCCCCCTCGTCGATTATGGCATACAGGGCGTTGAAAAGGGAATGTTTTGCGCCGTTGGAGATGATTATCTGCGAGGGCTCGTAATCGAGGTTGTTGTCCTCTTTCAGCTTTTTGCAGACCGCCTTTTTTAAAGCGGGCAGACCCGCCGCCGCAACGTATTTGGTGTAGCCCTTGTCGAGCGCGTCCTTTGCCGCCGCGATTATGTGCGCGGGAGTGTTGAAATCGGGTTCGCCGACGCCGAAGTTGATCACCCTCTCGCCCGCCGCTTTGAGTTCGTTTGCCTTAGCCGAAATGGCGAGCGTAAGGCTGGGCGCGATGGACGCTACTTTTTTTGAAACTTTAATCATTACTCTTCCTTTACCGCGGGCTTTTTTTAAACCGCTGCGGATATTTTTTATTGCATTGTGATTATAACAAAAGGTTAAAATTTTTGCAACAGTTTGCGGTTGCAAAAAAAATAAAAAGGTTCACAAAAATCGGAGGCGCCCGCACATAACGCGCGGGCGCCGATTTCCCCTCTTAGTAATTGCCCGTTAAAACCAAGAGGGTAAAAACGCGGATTTTTCCGCGCAATAAGGGTGAGCGTTTGATTTACAGCAAAAAATCTCTTCTCCCACTGTCATTCTGAGGCAAAGCCGAAGAATCCCCCTTTCCCCTCTGTCATTCTGAGGCGAAGCCGAAGAATCCCCCCGAAGTTGAACGGTGGAAATTTTTAGAATTGTTTCCCCTCTTCGTAATTACCACGAGCAGACCACCGTGGGACGAGCGCGGATTTCTCAAAACAGCACAGTGCGCTGTTTTGCC
>CANQNO010000013.1 GCA_947625245.1 uncultured Clostridia bacterium | reverse complement strand
CGGCACACGAGAGCTGACCTTAAAAGAATTGGAAGAAGAATTGAGTTCGGATTTGGATGGAGCAACTCCACCAAAAAACAGAGGCGCTTTGTGCGCCTCTGTTTTTTGGTGGAGCCTGTATGAGAAACGGCGAAGCCGTGTTCGAATTCGCGCGAGCGGGCACAGCCCGCGACGCCCTGCCGAAGGTTCCCGCCTGCGGGAAACGGCAGACTATCTTTTTACTAAATTGCGCAATGCCGCTCATATACCGACGAAGCGGTTCGAATCCGCGCGAGCGGGCAAAGCCCGCGACGCTCTGCCGAGGGCTCCCATTTATGGGAAACGGCAGACTATCTTTTTACTAAATTGCGCAATGCCGCTCATATACCGCGAAGCGTGTTCGAATCCGCGGTCTTATTCTTCCTCGTAATAATAGGAATAATCTATGCCTTTCATAAACATTTCGCGGTCGCTTATCCGGTCGGTCAACGCGCCCCCGATGAGGTTGAAGATATCCGACGCGTCTACGGGGCTCTTTTTCATGGCGTCGAGATAGGCGCGCTTGTCGATTTTGCTCCAATCGACGCACCTGTGCAAATTCTTTTTTAAAATAAGGTCGAGCCAGATGCGCGTACTGCGACCGTTGCCTTCCATAAACGGGTGGGCGATATTCATTTCAACGTATTTTTTTACGATATCTTCAAGCGTTTTTTCGGGCATCTTTTCGATAAGCGCGAGATTTTCTTTTAAATACATAGCCGGCGCAAACGCAAAGCCGCCTTTTGCGATATTTAAACCACGGATTTGCCCCGCAAAGTCAAACAACCCGCCGAAAATGTAGCCGTGGATCTGTTGCAAGCCCTTTACCGTGCCCACTTCAACCTCACTTATAACGCCGCTTTCGAACAGTTCGTACGCTTTACGCTTGCTCTTCTCGTCCACCGTACTGCCCATACCCGAAAGCCAACGGACAAAATTCTCGCGATTTTTCGCGGGGATAAGCGCTACAACGGTATTCACCCCGCCCGCGTCTACCACATCGGTGAGATAGAATTTCCCATCCCGAGCCGCAAGTTTCAGTTGTCGACAAATTGTCGACAACTCATTGTGACGGCGTTTTACCGCATTCCAATATGAGCGCGGGTTTTTGCTCTTTGTAAGCGCTTCGGCTATGTCGGCAGCGCAAAACCACCATTTGGAATCCTCGTCGTTCCAAACGGCTCTTACGGGAATATCTTCAAAAAACCGTATCGATGTTTTTATCATGATTTCTGCCCGAACCTTTGATATGCTTTTATTTTATTATAGCATATTCCCATCGGCTTTCAAAGGCATTTATGGTATTTCAAAAAAATAAACGGCGGAAATGCGCCGTTTATTTTGCATTTTTACAATTGTCTTTCAAGCTTTCCAAATCGGTTTCCACGCCTACGCTCTTTAAAAATTCCACATCCTTTTCGGTAAGAATTTCCGCCCTGTCCTCGGCAGCCGCCCGCTTTAGCTTTTTTTCGGTTTTTCTTGTGGACAATACAAGGAAAGGCAAACGGATATAATCCCAAACTGTTTTAAAAAAATTTTTCATAGTACAATACTCCGGTTTTTTTCGCCACGAACCCGCGGCATAAAAGAAGCGCCGCTCCCTAAGGAACGGCGCCCGTAGAATACCGTTCCTCGGTTGCGACGCCAAATAACTATTTTTGTAGAAAAAACAGATTGGAAACAGGTATTTCTACCATTATTCTTCTGTTTTTTCTACATAGCTATACTATCTCTTAAAGAAGATAAAAAACATCTATTCAATTTGACGTCGCAATGGTATTATAACACGTTTATTTTAAAATATCAATAAATTTTTATAGTGACTATTTAAATGGGTTGGGAAATAGTATTGAATAAAGTTAAAGGGCGTGATATAATTTAAAAAAAAAGAGGGCGCTATGGAAAAAAAGAGGTGCGATTTCGGTTTTTGGGTTAAGGGAAGCCGTTTTTTAAATAAATCTTTACTCTACCACGATACCCGCTGGTGCAAGCCCGAACACCGTGACAATGAGCTTTTTGCGATGCTTGTGCTGGAGGGCATGCAGGCGGGCGTGAGCTGGGATTTGATTTTGGACAAGGAAGAGAATTTCCGCAAGGCGTTTGACGGCTTTGACCCAAAAATTGTGGCGGCATACGGCGAAAACAAGGTTGAAGAGCTTATGCGGAACGAGGGAATAATACGCAACCGCAATAAAATTAACGCGGCGGTTACAAATGCGCGGGCATTTTTGAAAGTGCAAGAGGAATTTGGGAGTTTTGACAAATTTATTTGGGGATTTACGGACGGGAAAACTATTGACCACCGCCTGAAGGACGCAAAGGAGATGCCCGCCAGAGACGGGCTTTCGGAAAGGGTCAGCAATGAATTGAAAAAGCGCGGGTTCAAGTATGCGGGTCCTACGATTATATACTCCTATTTGCAGGGCATAGGCATTATCAACGACCACCTGCTTTGCTGCGATTTCAGGTAAAAATGCCGCTTGAAAGTTGAAAAATTCCAAAAAATATGATATAATATAAAAACAATAATCGGAGGAAGCCTAAAATGGACATAATCAGTTTATTCAGCGGTTGTGGCGGGTTGGATTTGGGTTTTGAAAAAGCCGGCTTTAACGTCGTTGCCGCTAACGAATACGATCCTACAATTTGGGCTACGTTTAAGGTCAATCATCCCAAAACAAAATTGATCGAAGGCGATATACGTAAAATAAAAGATACTGAATTCCCCGATAATATTTGCGGCATAATCGGCGGTCCGCCCTGCCAATCCTGGTCGGAAGCAGGAGCACAACGCGGAATCGATGATCTGCGCGGACAGCTTTTTTATGAATATATAAGAATACTGAAAAGTAAACAACCTAAATTTTTCCTGGCGGAAAATGTGAGCGGTATGTTACTCGGCAGGCATTCCAAAGCAGTTAATAACATTATAGAAATGTTCAAAAATTGCGGTTATAACGTGACTGTTACGTTGGTAAACGCCAAAGATTACGGTACACCGCAGGAACGCAAGCGTGTTTTTTATATAGGTTTCAAAGATAATTTAAATATCGATTTTAAATTTCCTCAGGGTTCAACCAAAGAGAACGACAAAAAATTGACACTACGCGATACGATTTGGGACTTACAATTTACGGCTGTTCCCGCAGGCTTAAAAAATTTGCATAACCCTAACGCAATTAATAACAACGAATATTTTACAGGCGCATATTCGCCCATATTCATGAGCCGCAACAGAGTAAAATCCTGGGACGAACAGGCATTTACAGTGCAAGCTTCGGGACGTCAATGTCAATTACATCCGCAAGCGCCGAAAATGACTTTTATTTCACAGAACCACCGTGAATTCGTAAAAGGCAAAGAATATTTGTACCGTAGAATGACAATACGTGAAATTGCACGTATTCAAGGATTTCCCGACACGTTCAAATTCATTTATGACTACACCGATAATGCCTATAAAATGATTGGCAATGCAGTTCCCGTAAATCTTGCATACGAGGTAGCGACAGCAATAAAACAGTCATTAATTAATGCGGAGAAAAAATGAGCGAACGAAGCAATCAGCAAGGTCGTGCTTATGAATTTATTTGTTTGATGACTTTGCATAAAGAAATCAATAAAATACGCAAAGCGGAAATTGAAACAAACAGCGCCTATCATGCTGCGGAACACGCCTGGAATACGTTGTCCGACGAATTACAGTATATATTAACACAAAGCGCGGACGCAGCAATATCCACCGTTTTTGATATGGAACCAATGATAACCGAAAACGGCGACGATATTCTTATGCTGAAAATCCAAACCGACAGCGAAGGCAAAAAAGGCGACGTACGCGATATAGTTATTTGCCGAAAAGATGTTAAATGGGAAATCGGACTAAGTTTAAAGCATAACCATTTTGCCGTAAAGCATAGCCGTTTGTCGTCCAGTTTGGATTTTGGCAATAAATGGTTTGATATTCCCTGTTCCCAAAAATATTGGAACGACGTAAAGCACATTTTCGATTATCTGGCACTACAAAAATCCGCCGGCAAAAAATGGAACGAGCTACCTTTGAAAAACAAAACGGTTTATATTCCGCTCTTGCAGGCATTTATAGACGAACTTAACCGCAGCAATATTTCAGACCCTGCCGTTCCCCAACGGTTGGTTGAATATTTACTCGGAAGATTTGATTTTTACAAGATAATCAGCATAGATACAAAACGAATTACACGTATACAGACCTTTAATTTGCACGGTAAGCTTAACCATGCAAGCAAAACTATAAAGCCGAAAATTCATATACCCATAGCCTGCCTGCCTACTCGAATTGTAAGTCTTGAATTTAAACCAAACAGCACCACCACTGTTGAATTATATATGGATAAAGGCTGGCAGTTTGACTTTAGAATACATAACGCTTCAAAAACGGCAGAAACAAGCCTTAAATTTGATATTCAAATAGTCGGTATGCCTGCCGCAATAGCTTCGATAGATTGTCACTGGCATTAATTATATTTAAGAACTATTATTTAATTGTAAAAATTTAAAAGGAGAGTGTTATGAAGTATTGTACCAAATGCGGCGCACAGCTAAGGGACGATTTCAATTTTTGCGATAAATGCGGTCAGCCCGTTTCCGCGCCCGAAGAACCTTTTGACGACCTTGCCGCGGGGAACGCGGAAGTTAAGCCGCAGTACGGGCAAAACAACACTTACGCGCCGCCCGCAACCCCGCACGACACCGCCATTTGCACCGTAACAAAAGTATTTATGGTTTTAGGCTGTGTACTTTCGGGATTTTATCTTATTCCCCTTTGCTGGACCATACCGATGACGGTTTATTATTTTAACAGGACAAGAGACAACCTTCCCGTAGGCACGGGGTTTAAAATTTGCTCCGCCCTGTTTGTTAGCCTTATAGGCGGCATACTTATGTGTTTTGATAAAGATTAGTACATAGCATAAAAAAAGCAAGGGAATCTCCCTTGCTTTTTTTAAACCTTTTTGTTTACAGGCGTTCCGAAAGCCCGTATAAATATTGCTGAAAGGGGTCCGAAGAGCAGCAATACGCTTATAAGCGTACACACGGACTGCGCCGCCATGGTATACAGCGAAGCCGCAAAATAAGCCGCCGCCGCGTCCGCCGAATACCCGTAGAACAGCGGGGTTATTAAATCGTCCGCAAGAGTGAATAAAACCGTGCACACTACCGCCAGCGCGGTGATAAAGGCAAGCTCCCTGCCTTTACGCGATTTGTCCGCCAAAAGCAGGGCAACATAAACTGCGAGCACCGCAACGGACACGGCGAAAACTATCCACAGCAATACCGAAACGCGGGTTTTATACAGTATGCTTACTGGCAGACCCGCCGCCGCGAAATAAGCGCTTAGCCCCGCTATTACCGCAAGCATGCCTATGCACAGAAAGGGCGGCGCGGTTTTTTTGCCCGTCAAGCCGAACAATAGGGCGAATAAATTGTAATAGACGAGATATAAAATTATCACGTTGGGGGCAAAGCCGAAAACCAGACACCTCAACAGCGAAAACGCGGTTGCCGTAACCATACCCGCGAACGGACCGGCGGCATAACAAAAGCACAGCAAAAATACCGTGACCAGCTCCACCCCCGGCACGAAACCGAAAACATATTGCACGGAAATCAGCAGCGCCACAAATACCGCGCATAAGGCTATACGGCGTCCGTTCATATCAATAAGTAGAAAGAGTTAAAATATACAGCTCGCCCTCTATAACGGGCATTCCCGAAGCGCCGTAAGCCGCAGAGCCGAGGGTCTTTCCGTCGTACACGAACGTTCCCCAGCTCGTATCGGAATACAAATCGCCGCCGTATTCTTCCAGCGTGGTATATATTGCCCAAAATTCGTTTTTGGCTGCGTCGGGCACATAGCCGTTTACGGACATGATCTGCCACCCGTAATCGCCGTCCTGCGCTTCGAAAGTGAGTTTGCCTTCCTCTTTAAAAGAGTACAATACGTCGGCAAGGCTAACGGAAGTATCCGTGCGCAACCCCTCTATAACTATGGTGTTGCCTTCGGCGCTTACAAGCTTTGCCGTGCCTTGGGGGTTTTTGCGGCATGCCGTAAGGCAGAACGCCGCGGCAAGCCCCGCCGCCAACGCCGCCGCAAACACCGCCGCCGCTTTTTTTAAACCTTTCATAACTTTTATTCCTCCTCCTGTTTCGGTTGTTTTAGTCCCGCCGCTTCAAGGGCGCGCGGCCACGGTCCCAAAAAGGACTTTATGCGCGAGCGCGTTATTTCGTCGAAGTCGGCTTTTTTTGGCAGTCTGCCCAATTCTTTGCTCTTGTTTTGCAAAGTTTCGACCGCCCATTTAAAATTTTTTTCCTTTAAATTGAATACCGCCATAAGCTCCCCCGCGGGTGCGGATAAAATAAAAAAACTCTTCCCGGAGGAAGAGTACAACGGATTTTTAAGGAACGGGCGTTCTGGCGCCGAAAATACAGCCTTTTGAAATCGGTTGCACCCTTTCTCGCCCAAAATACGTGACAATCCAAAAAAATACGGCAGTATTCTGACTTTTGCGCGCCGCGCAATCACAGTAATGACGGTTGTTCCGGACTTTGACCGGATTCCCTTTTAATTTACTCGGGGGCTCCCCTTTCAAACCGTATTTTATTCAGTTTTAAGCGTATTGTATCACTCCTTTGCCGCAATGTCAAATCCGTGGAACGAATTTTTAACGGTTGCGGCGTTTTTTTATTGCGCGCAGTACGAGTTTGAGCAATTCGAACGCGGGTATCACCGACAGGGAAACGGCAAAAACGATAACCCACTGTACGCCCGTAGGCCGCACCAGCGAGAACGCCGAATTGAGCGGGGTGACGCACAGGAGAACGTTTATTAAAATTCCCGCCGCAACGGTGGCAACGAGGATTTTGTTGCCGAACAGGTTTTTAAGCGCCGAAGAGCGCTCCGAACGGATATTGAAGGCGTGGAAAAGTTCCAAAAAGGATATGGTTAAAAAAGTCATTGTGGTTGCCGCGGCGTTGCCCCACAGTGAGAGGGAAATTGCGTATACGGCCGTTGTAGCCGCCGTCATATACCCGCCCGCATAGGCTATACCCGCAACGGAAGTTTTGGAAAACAGGCTCTTTTCGGCGCGGACGGGCGGGGTGCGCATTATGTCGGGGGTCTCCTTTTCGGCGCCCAGCGCGAGCACGGGGAAGCTGTCCGTTATGAGGTTGAGCCAAAGAAGTTGCGTAGAGAGCAAAAAGTCATATCTGAAAAAGAATATCGAGGCAATGAATATCGCCAAAACTTCGGCAAGATTGGTGGAAATGAAGAACTGTATAGTCTTTTTTATATTTTCGGATATCCGCCTGCCCTCGCGAACAGCCGAAACTATAGTGGCAAAGTTGTCGTCGGTGATAATCATATCCGAAGCGCTTTTTGTGACGTCGGTGCCGTATATGCCCATTGCAATGCCTATATCCGCGCTCTTTATGCCCGGGGCGTCGTTTATGCCGTCGCCCGTCATAGCAACTACTTTGCCGTGCTTTTTAAGGCATTTTACTATCATATTCTTGTGCTTGGGCGAAACCCTTGCAAACACGCGGCATCTTAATATCAGCTCTTCGCGTCCGGCTTTGGAAAGCCCGTCCAGCTCGTCGCCCGTTGCAACTTCGTTTTCGCTGTGCGCTATGTTCAGTTTACGCGCAACGGCAAGCGCCGTTTTTACGTTGTCGCCCGTAATCATTACGGTGGAAATCCCCGCCGTGCGGCACTCCTCCACCGCCTCTTCGACCCCCGCTTTTATACCGTCGGACATTCCCGCAAGCGCTATGAACACAAGCCCTTCTTCGCTTATTTTGCCCGCATACGGGCTGTACGCAAAAGCGAGTACGCGCAGAGCTTCGCCCGACATGGAGTCGTTCTGGAATAAGATTTGCCGTTTATCCTCTTCGGTTATTTGGCGCACGCCCGTATTATCGCACACGTACGCGCATTTGTTTATCAAAATATCGGGCGCGCCCTTGGTAAACGTGATGTAACCGCTCTCCGTTTCGGCGGCTACGGACATCATCTTCCGCTCCGAAGAAAACGGGATCTCGGCAATCTTTTTTAAGCCGCCGTTAAAGCCCTTGCCCGCGGCATGGCGCACGAGCGCGACTTCGGTGGGGTCGCCTATGTACTTTCCCTTATCGCCTTTTACCGCCGAACACACCGACATGCACCCGTAAAGTTTTTGGTTTGCCCCGCACATATCCCCCAGCGAAGGGTCGTAAAGCCCCCACTCGCGCACGACTTTAAGCTTGTTTTGGGTGAGGGTGCCAGTCTTGTCGGTGCATATAACCGAACAGCCGCCCAAAGTTTCCACAGATTTCAATTTGCGTATCACGACGTGCTTTTTGCTCATCTTCTGTACGCCCATTGCCATTATAATGGTTACCACGGCGGGCAGACCTTCGGGGATGGCGGCTACGGCTATGGCGACGGCGGTCATAAAGTTTTTTAAAATCCCCCCGCCGCGCACGGTGACGCCCAAAATGAATATGAGCGCGGATATGCCCAAAACGCAAAAGGTGATTATTTTGCCCAGTTTGGCAAGGCTGTTTTCGAGCGGGGTTTTATCGGACTTTGCGCCTTTGAGCATTTCGGCGATCTTGCCCATTTCGGTGCCCATGCCCACAGCCGTGACTACCGCGGTGCAATTTCCGCCGACGACGTATGTGGAACCGAACAGCGTGTTGGTCATACCGCCCAAACTCACTTTGTTGCCGCGTATTCTTTCGGAGTTCTTTTCCACGCTTATGCTTTCGCCCGTCAAGGCGGCTTCGTCGCACTTCAACGCGTTTTCTTCGAGAATACGGCAATCGGCGGGGATAACGTCGCCCTCTTCGAGGAGCACTATGTCGCCCACGGTCAATTCCTCGCAGGGGACTGTCTTTTCCCTGCCGCCCCGCCGCACTTTACATACCGAAGCCGACAGCTTTTTTAAATTTTCTATCGCCTTGTCCGCCCTGAACTGCTGTACGGCGCCGACGAGGGCGTTCAAAAAAATTATGAACAATATTATAAAGGTATCCGTGAGGTCGCTCTTGTCCTTTGAAATAAAGGCGATTATCCCCGACACGGCTGCCGCCGCCATCAGAAGTATTGTCATAAAATCGGAAAACTGCGATACAAACAGTTTGACTACGCCCGGGTTTTTGCCGCTTTCGATGGCGTTTTTGCCGTAAGTTTTCAATCTTTCGGCGGCGTCGGCGTCCGTCAAACCCTCGTTGCAGCTGCCGAGTTCCTTTAAAACCTGCTTTTTGTCCTCAAAACAAAAATTCTGCATACTTTACCTCTCTTGTAAAGTATGCAGGTTTGTCCTTTTATATTACCCCGCATAAAACGGAAGCTGCGGGTATTTTTTTATTTGCCTTTTGCTGTTTTAGCGGAAATTTTATCGGTGAATTCCAGCGCCGCCGCCACGGTGTCGTCCATATCGGCGTACTTATACGCGCCGAGCCTGCCGCCGAAATGCACGTTCATTTCACGCGCGGCGAGAGCGGCATAGTCCGCGTACAGCTTTTCGTTGCGGGCGTCGTTTACGGGATAATACGGCTCGTCGCCTTGCTTCCACTCTGCGGGATACTCGCGAGAAATAACCGTTTTACCGCTCTGTACTCCCTCAAAATGCTTGTGTTCGATTATCCTTGTGTAGGGCACGTCCGAAGCGGTGTAGTTGACCACGGCGTTGCCCTGAAAGTCGGGCATGTCGAGCACTTCCGTTTCGAACCGCACCGCGCGCCAGCTTAATGCGCCGAGCTTATAGCCGAAATAGGCGTCTATCGCGCCCGTATAAATAATTTTATCGGCAAGCGCCGAAAGTTCGGCGCGGCGGGCGTTGAAATCGCACCCCGTTATGACTTTTACCCCGCCGAGCATGCGCTCTACCATTTTGGTGTAACCGCCTTCGGGTATGCCCTGACGACGGTCGGAAAAATAGTTGTTGTCGAAAGTGAACCTGACGGGCAGCCGCTTGATTATGAACGCGGGAAGCTCGTTGCACGGTCTGCCCCACTGCTTTTCGGTATATCCTTTTACCAGCTTTTCGTAAATTGTTCTGCCTACCAGATTGATTGCCTGCTCTTCGAGGTTTGAGGGGTTTTCGGTATAGCCGCCCGCCCTCTCTTCTTCTATCCTCGCCCGCGCTTCCGCGGGGGTAAACACATCCCGCCATAACTTTGTAAAGGTGTTCATGTTGAAGGGCAGGTTGTAACACTCGTCCTTATACCGCGCAATCGGGCTGTTTATAAAATTGTTGAATTCGGCATAGCCGTTCACGTATTGCCATACGCGTTCGTCCGAAGTGTGGAATATATGCGCGCCGTAGCGGTGAACGTTTATTCCCTCCGTCTCTTCCGTGTAAATGTTGCCGCCTACGTGCGCCCGTTTTTCGGCGACAAGGCACTTATAGCCCTTTTTTGTCAACTCCGCCGCGCAAACAGCCCCGTAAAGCCCCGCGCCGACAATCAGATAATCGTATTCAGCCATTATGACCCCCTAAATTTTGTTTTACGAAAACAAGAGGACTTTGCGTCCTCTTGTATTTTCAGTCCTCGCTGCGGTGTTCCTCTTCTTCGTCGTGCGGGTCGGGAAACTGCGACTTGTCGTAGGCAATGCCGTGCCTGTCGTAATAGTCCTTTATAGCCGCCCGTATTGCTTCTTCCGCCAAAACCGAGCAGTGCATTTTGTGCGCGGGCAAGCCGTCCAAAGCTTCGGCAACGGCTTTGTTTGTGAGCTCCAGCGCTTTGGAAAGCGGCTGGCCTTTTATCATTTCAGTCGCCATGGACGACGAAGCTATCGCGCTGCCGCACCCGAAAGTGTTGAACTTTACGTCCACTATAACGTCGTCTTTGATTTTGAGATAAATTTTCATTATGTCGCCGCATTTGGCGTTGCCCACTTCGCCTATACCGTCCGCGTCGTCTATTTTTCCCACGTTGCGGGGATTTGTGAAATGGTCCATTACTTTTTCACTGTACAGCATAAATACTTCTCCTTTATATCAGATGTTTGCGTATGCCCTTTTCGAGTTCTTCCCATACGGGCGAAATACTTCTTAAATATTCCACTACTTTGGGCACTTCGGCGATAATATAGTCTGCTTCCTCTTCCGTATTGGTTTCGGAAAGCGAGAGACGGAGCGAGCCGTGCGCGACTTCGTGCGGGAGCCCCAAAGCAAGCAGCACGTGCGAGGGATCCAGAGACCCCGAAGTGCAAGCCGAACCCGACGACGCGCATATCCCCTTTTGGTCCAAAAGCAACAAAAGGCTTTCTCCCTCTATCCCTTCAAAGCACATATTTACGTTGCCGGGCAGCCTGTTTTTGGGGTCGCCGTTAAGGCGGGAGTGAGGAATTTTTAAAAGCCCTTTAATGAGCTTGTCGCGAAGAGCCGTAAGGTGCGCGGCGTTTTTGTTAAGATTTGCGCAAGCCTCGACGAGCGCCGCCGCCATCCCGGCAATCCCCGCAAGGTTTTCGGTGCCTGCACGTTTGCCGCGTTCCTGCGCGCCGCCCTCTATAAACGTAACGAGGGGAAGCGAACGCCTGCAATACAGCGCGCCGACTCCCTTAGGACCGTGGAATTTATGCGCGGAAAGGGAGAGCATATCTATGTTGTCCGCCCTGACGTCCACGGGAATATGCCCCACAGCCTGCACGGCGTCGGTATGGAAAGGAACGCCCGCCTCGCGGCAAACTTTGCCTATTTCTCTTACCGGCTGGATAGTGCCTATTTCGTTATTGGCGTACATTACGGTGACGAGCGCCGTATCGGGGCGTATCGCCGCCTTTACCTCCTCCGCGGTTATCAGCCCGTTGCCGTGCACGTCGAGATAAGTTACCTCAAACCCCTCTTTTTCAAGCTTTTTAAGGGTGTGCAAAACGGCGTGATGCTCGAAAGCCGTGGAGATTATGTGTTTTTTACCTTTTTTTGCGCCCTGCAGAGCGGCGGAACGTATGCACTGGTTGTCGGACTCGCTGCCGCCCGAAGTAAAATAAATTTCGTTCGGCTCGCAGTTAAGGCATTGCGCCACTTTCGCGCGCGCCGCGTCAAGGTGTTCCTTTGCTATCTGCCCCACTGTGTGCAGGGACGAGGGATTGCCGTATATTTTTTTGAAATATCCGCCCATCGCCTCTATCGCGGCGTCGCTCATAGCCGTTGTCGCCGCATTGTCGGCATAAATGATCTTTTCCAAAATTCAATTCCTATCCGATTAGTATGAATTCATTATAAATTTTAATTCCTATTTTGTCAATAGGAATTATGTACATTTTCAATTAAATTAAATCTTTCAGCGTTTTGGACTTCAAAAAGCCCATTATAACGTCGTCAAGTTCCTTAAAAAGGGGAAGCGTGGCGCAGGTGCAGGCGTTTTCGCAAGGGGCGGAGCCTTCGGAAAGACAACTTACGGGTGCGAGGGAGCCCTCGCCCGAAAGGAGAATTTCGGCGGCGGTGTACTTTTCTGCGGGACGGGCGAGCTTATAGCCCCCGCTCTTGCCCCGCGCAGAAACTATCAGGTTGGACTGCGTGAGTTGTTTTGCGGAAGCTTCGAGATACTTTAAGCTTTCGTTCTGCCTTGCCGCTATGTCCGAAAGGGAAATAAACCCCTCGCCTTCGTGCCGCGCAAGGTCTATCATAACTTTAAGGGCGTTCCTGCCCTTTGTGGTGATCATCATAACCTTTTCTCCTGCGCGGATTTAACCGCCGAGGGCTATCATCCTCTCTATGCACTTTACCGCCTTTACGCGCGTCTCTTCGGCAAGGAAAATTTCTTCCCCGCCCCCGCCCGTAAGGCAGGCATAGACGTCTGGCAGGGTAGTAAGCTTCATGTTGTGGCACACAAGGTCCTTTGAAAGGGGATAAAACTTTTTGTCGGGACGCCTGTACTGCAAGTGCTGTACTATGGAATTTTCGGTGCCTATTATAAATTCTTCCGCGTCTGAGTTGAGCGCAAAGTCCATAATGCCCGTAGTGGAGCCTACATAGTCGGCAAGTCCGGCGACTTCGGGACGGCATTCGGGATGGACGAGCAAAAGCGCCGAAGGGTGCAGTTTTTTTGCTTCGAGCGCGTCGGAACGCTCAATTCTCGCATGGGTCGGGCAGCCGCCCGAAAGCAATTTGAAATTCTTTTCGGGCACCTGCTTTTTGACGTATGCGCCCAAATTTATATCGGGTATAAAGAGTATGTCCTTTTGGGGAATTGCACGGCAAATTTTGACCGCGCTGGACGAGGTGACGCAATAGTCGGCAACCGTTTTGAGGTCAGCCGTGGTGTTTATGTACGCGACCACCGCATAACCGGGATACATTTTTTTGACTTCCGATATAACCTCTTTGTCCATCTGTTCCGCCATGGGGCAACCCGCCTGCGGATTAGATAAAATTACCCGCTTTTGCGGGGAAAGCATTTTTACAGTCTCCGCCATAAAGCGCACCCCGCACATTATCACCTGCGATTGCGGCGCGGTTTTGGCTTTTACCGCAAGGGCATAGCTGTCCCCCGAAAAGTCCGCCACTTCCAAAATTTCCTCGGGCATATAGCTGTGCGCAAGGATACACACGTCGTTCCGCTTTTTGAGTTCGATGATTTTTTGCTGTAAATCTTTGATCATATCGTACCTGAATCCTGCAAGTTATAAAGGAATTATATTATATAAATCCTATCGGTTATATGGGAATTATACTATATATTTTTTAAAAGATCAACAACCCGGCTTAAAAAATCATTTTTGCTTTTTTTATTTGGGAAAAGCTCAAACGTCCTTTTCGGGAGGAATTTCGAAGATTACCCCTTCAAAGGGGCGAAGCCCGAATATGAGCTTGTATTCCCTGCCGTCGCAAAGCTCTTTTTTAGCCCTGATATTCAGGGGCGAGCCGTCGGGATAAGTGGAAAAAATTCGCCTGTATATTCCGCCGTGCGGCGCTCCCACCCCCATATCTTCCCTGAAAACGGGCGCGAAGTTTATTACGAAGATTAGGGCGTCGTTATAATTCCACGGGTTGCGACGTATAAAAGTGAATATGTTGCGGTTGTAATCGCCGCTGTTTATCCATTCAAAAGTTTTGGGATTGCCGCAGTCGTCATATAAAACGGGGCGCTCTCTGTATAAGTGCAAAAGGGCGCGTACGCAATCCATTACGTCGCGGTGACCAATATCGTCGGCAAGATACCAATCGAGCCCCGTGCGGAAATTCCACTCGTTTATCTGCGCAAAGTCCTGCCCCATAAACAGCAATTTTTTGCCCGGGTGCCCCGCCATCATGGTGTACAGCGCCTTTAAACTGCCCAACTTGTCCATATCGTTGCCGGCGAACTTGCGGTACATGCTGCCCTTGCCGTATACTACCTCGTCGTGCGAGAGCACGAGAATATAGTTTTCATCGTAAATGTAGTCGAACGTATGGGTGAGCAGACCGTGGTGATAGGAGCGGTATACGGGGTCTTTTTTGATATAGGCGAGGGTGTCGTTCATCCAGCCCATATTCCATTTTAAACCGAAGCCGAACCCGCCCTCTTTTACGGGTTTGGTCACCCCCGCTACGATAGAGCTGTCCTCGGCTATAAGGTACGCGGAGGTGCGCTCCCGCAATATGCTGTTAAGGTGGCGGAAAAACTCGTAACTTTCCAGATTTTCGTCTCCGCCGTATATGTTAGGGCGCCACTCCTTTCTGCCGAAGCTGTTGAAGAACATAGCCGCCACGGCGTCCGCGCGCAAAGCGTCTATATGATATTTTTCCACCCAAAACAGGGCGGAGGCGATTAAAAACCCCGAAACTTCTTTTTTGCCGAGGTCGAACGCCACCGTGCCCCACTCCGGGTATTCGGCGCGCAGCGGGTCGGCATATTCGTAAAGGGGCGTTCCGTCAAAACGGGCAAGCCCCGATTCGTCTTTGGGAAAATGGGCGGGCACCCAATCTAGGATGACCCCTATCCCGTTTTTGTGCATGTAATCCACAAAATATTGAAAATCTTTTGGCGAACCGTAACGCGCCGTGGGCGCAAAATAGCCCGTCACCTGATACCCCCACGAGGGGTCGTAAGGGTATTCGCATATCCCCATCAGCTCTACGTGGGTATAGCCCATATAATTTACGTATTTGGCAAGCCGGTGCGCAAGCTCGCGGTAGTTGAAGAATTTATCCTCATCTTCTTTGGACAAGTCCTTATTCCAGCTGCCCAAATGCACTTCGTACACCGCCATGGGCTTTTTTAAAAAGTTTTCCTCTCTCTTTTCTTTAAGCCACTCCCCGTCGTTCCACACGAATTTGTCCGTGTCGAACACTATGCAGGCGTTATTCGGGCGGAGTTCTAACGAAAAGGCGTACGGGTCGGTTTTAAGCACTTCGCTCCCGTCGGCGCGGACAACCAAAAATTTGTATTTTACCCCCTCGCACATGCCGGGTACGAACAGCTCCCACACAGAGTCGTCGGTCTTTTGCATTACGTCTTGCCAGGGCGTCCAGCCGTTACCGTCCGAAACCACGCACACAGCCCGCGCGGAGGGCGCCCACAGCACAAACCGTACGCCTTTGACCCCGTTTTCCTCAACGGGGTGCGCGCCCATCTTTTCATAGAGCCTGTAATGAGTGCCGCGGTGAAAAAGATATCTGTCCGCGTCGCCGAAAAATTTTTCCATAATGACCTTTACTATATCAAAAAACGATACCTGTATTGAGTTTAAGACCTACAATTTGCCTTAACGGCATACATAAACCGCGCCGCCCGCCGCAGGCAGGGAAATCTGCGCCAGCCCGTTTGCGGCGATTATTATCTCCCCGCCGCTTTTTATATTTTCGTCCGCGCATAAAAATTCGGGCACGATTTTTGCGCCGTCGGGCAAGCCGAGCCTCATTACGGGCAGGGATATTTCTATTTGTTTGTCAGAGCAGTTTACCGCGACTATACAAGCCGACTTTGCGTCGAACCTGCCGTAAGCGATATATCCGTCCCCCGCGCACAGGGGCATAATACTGCCGCATTTGAGGCAGGAAATTTTTTTTCTGAGTTTTACCGCCGCTTTATGAAATTCCAAAAGCCCTTTGTCCTCTGCGCCCCAGGGATAGGTGCGGCGGCTGTCGGGATCAGTCCAGCCCGTCTGCCCCGCCTCGTCGGCGTAGTATATTCCGGGCGCGCCCGGCCAGGTCATCTGTATGAGCACGGCAAGCTCCATTATCCGCTTGTCGGTATTTTTATCCGCCGCCTCCGTCCCGTCCGCCGCAACCGAACCCGCGGTGCGGTTGGTGCGGGTGAGAAACCGCGAATGGTCGTGGTTGGAGAGCTGGTTTAAAGCAGAATCGAGGGCGGGCCGGGGCAATTTTGCCATATTCTTTGTCATAGCCGCAAAAAACGCCTCGCCGTTACGGTATTTTTCGGGGTCGAACGCGCGCGAGTGCTTCTCCATGCCCGTCAAAAACCAGCTTACAGGCTCCATAAAGGCGTCGTAATTCATCACCGAATCCCACTCCCCGCCGTTAAGCCACTTTCCGGGCGAGCCGTAATGTTCGGCGAGGATAAAGGCTTCGGGATTTGCCGTTTTTACGGCTTTGCGGAATTTTTTCCAGAATTTGTGGTTGAACTCTTCGCCGTGCCCCAAATCCGCCGCTACGTCGAGCCGCCAGCCGTCCGCGCAGAACGGCGCGGAAACCCACTTTGCGCCTATTTTAAGTATGCGGTTTACAAGCCCGCGGCTGTTTTCGTAATTGAGTTTGGGCAAAGTGGGATAATTCCACCAGCCCTCGTAACCGCTGTGCGCTTCGGCGGGGTCGTCGAATTTGAAAAATTTGCGGTAAGGGCTTTTCACCGATTGGTACGCCCCTTTTTTATATCCCTTTTTGTTGAGATATACTCCCTCCTTGTCCATCCACTTGTTGAAAGACCCGCAGTGGTTGAATACGCCGTCGAGTATGATTTTCATGCCCGCTTTGTGTATTTTTTGTACGAGGGAACAGAAATAGCGGTTGCTCTCTTCGAGATTTTCCCTGCAAGTAGTCCGACGGATATACATGGGGGCGTAGCCGTTGTGCTTTTCCCAATCCTGCATGCGGTATTCGAGGTCGTCCGAAATAACGGCGAGGTGCGGGTCGATATAGTCGTAGTCCTGCACGTCGTACTTGTGGTTGGAGGGCGCCACGAATACGGGGTTTAAGTAAATAGCCTCCACTCCCAAACCCGCAAGATAGTTCAGCTTTTGCTCCACGCCCTGCAGGTCGCCGCCGTAAAAGCGGTTTACGTCGGTTGCGGAAGGCGGGGAGTTCCAGTCGCGCACTTCCACCGAGTGCCCGCCCGTGTAATAAAATTCGTTGTTTTTAACGTCGTTTGCGGGGTTGCCGTTAAAAAAGCGGTCGGGGAAAATTTGGTAAAACACCGCGCCCCTCACCCAGTCGGGCACGGAATAGCCGTTTATTATTTTAAAATCGTATTCCGTTTTCAACGCGTCGCCCGCGCCCGAACGGTTGTAGTAGAGCTGCCCGTCCCTGTCGGATACAATAAAGTGGTACGAGGCGGTTTTGGCGTTGCATTTAAAAGAGTATTCGTAAAAGTCGAATATTCCGCCGCAATCCGCGTTTTTAAATGGCGGTTTTGCCTTTTTCATGCGCCGTTTTACTCCGTTTACCGCCACAAAAACGTTTAAGTACTCCGCGGCGGGCGCGCGCAGGCGCAACGTTACGGTATCCCCCCGCGAAGAGTTGTACGGAGTTTTGAAAAGTTCTGTTTCGTCGCTGAAAAGCGCGGTTTTGTCTATCATGGTCTGTCCTTTACGCCTTTATTGTACGCAATAAAGTTTAACACAATTACGTATTAAAGTCAATACGGGGTTGGCTAAACCTGAAAGCGCCTTAGAAATATCCGCCATAAACGGCGGCGGGCGGCGCAAAATGCGCCGCCCGCCGTGTGGGTTTTATGCCGTCAATTTAAAATTACGTCCTTTAAACTTTCGTACTTTTCGGCGGCTATGCGCGATAGAAGCTTTATATCGAACGCACCCGAAAAGGCTTCGTCCGAAATGGCTTTTGCGAGAAATACGGTGGAGACGGGGAATTTTAAATTTTTGATTTCGGAAAGCATCCTGCCCGACTGCCGCGTACCCATAAAGTCGCCCCCGCCGCGGAGTTTGAGGTCGGCGTCGGCTATTTCGAAGCCGTCCGAACTGTTCTTTATTACGTTGAGCCGTTCGCGCGCCTCTTCCGTGTCAGAACCCGGCAGTAAAAAGCAATAGCTCTTTTTGTCGCTCCTGCCCACTCTGCCCCGCAACTGGTGGAGCTGTGAAAGCCCGAAGCGTTCGGCGTTGTAAATTATCATTGTGGTTGCGTCGGGCACGTCCACACCCACTTCTATTACCGTGGTGGACACAAGGCAGTCGTATTCCTTAGCCTTAAACGCCGCCATAATTTCGTTTTTCTGCTTGTCGCGCATTTTGCCGTGCAGGAGCGCCAACCGTACGCCCGGCATCTTTTCTTTAAGATCTTCAAACAGCTCGGTAACCGACATTACGGTGCCCTCGTCGTCGCCCTCTATCTTAGGGCACACAAAATATGTCTGCAAGCCCTTTGCCGCCTGTTCCGCAACATAGCGCAGCATATCTTTGTACTTTCTTTCGGGTATTATCGACGTTGAGATCTCCTGACGCGAGCGGGGCTTGTCTTTAATTGTGGTTATGTCCAGATCGCCGTAAAAAATGAGCGAGAGGGTGCGCGGGATAGGCGTTGCCGACATTACGAGGACGTCGCAGCCGTCGCCCTTTTCGGTGAGGGAAGAGCGCTGCGCCACGCCGAAGCGGTGCTGTTCGTCGCAGACGACGAAAGAGAGCCGTTTAAACTCCACGTCGTCCTGTATTACGGCGTGGGTGCCGCAGATTATATCCACCGCGCCGCTTGCAAGCCCCTTTTTTATTTCACGCTTTTCGGCGGCGGGTGTCGAGCCCGTTAAAACCTTTACCGTATATTCGGGGAAATACTTTTTCAAAAGCCCGCCGTTTTGCACGGCAAGCACTTCGGTGGGGGCTATCATTGCCGCCTGGTATCCCGATTTTACCGCCATATATATGCCCGCGAGCGCGACAGCCGTTTTGCCGCTGCCCACGTCGCCCTGCAACAGCCTGTTCATTTTGCGGGGGGATTTTACCGTTTTGAAAATATCCTCCACCGCTTCCTTTTGCCCCGCCGTAAATTCAAAGGGAAAGCGGGAAATAAAGCTCTCCACTTCCGCGCGGGTCACGGGATAGGCGTTCATGCGGGCGTCGTCCCTGTCGCCCTTTATTACTTTAAAAGCCGAAATAAGCAAAAAGTACTCTTCGAGCGCTATCCTTTCGGAAGCTTCCTTTATATCTCTTTGCGAGGCGGGAGAGTGCAACTTGAAATATGCCTCGGAAAGGGGAATCAAGTTGTATTTTTTTTGCAATGGCTGGGGGATATATGCGGGGCAATCCACTTTTTGCAGCGCCTGCATCACCGCCGTGCGCACTACCCCCTGCGTGAGCGAACCCGAAAGGGGATATACGGGGATTATTCCCTGTAAACGTTGGGATTTTTCGGCTTTTTCGAAAGACGGGTTCACCATTTGGCAGCCCATGCCGTACTTGTTTTGCACCCGCCCGTAAAACAGATATTCACCCGTGGTCAGCTTTTGCGCGACGTAGGGCTGGTTAAACCATATAGCCGTAAAAATTTGCCCGCTTTGCTGGCATAACGCCTTTACGTAAGGGCGCTTTGAATACCTGTTTGCCTCTACGTTTAAAACCTCGCACACCGTCAGTATTTTGTCGTTGTGATATGCGTCGCGCAAGAGCGTGACGTGCGTAAGGTCGAGGTAGTCGCGCGGGTAGAGCTTTAAAAGCTGTTCGGCGGTGTAGATATTAAGTTTGTTAAAGTCCTTTTCCCTCTTTTCGGAGACGAACTTCAAAGAAGTGAGCTTCATATTTTGCGTATTATCAATAAAGGGAGCCGAAGCTCCCTTTTGTACCTTTTAAAAATCTATTCGAGCGAAACCATATAGTAGTAAACGGGCTGGCCGCCGCAGTGGAAGTCCACGTCGCAATCGGGGTATTCGGCGGATACCTTGTCGGCAAGCGCCTGCGCCTCTTCCTCGGTTACGCCCTCGCCGTAATAAAGGGTTATCATCTCGTGTTCGTCGTCCTTTAAAGCCTTAATAAGCTTTAAAGTTGTATCGTCTATGTTGTCGCCTTTGGCGAGAATACGCTTGTTGTCCAAACCTATAATGTCGCCCTCTTTGAGTTTGAACCCGTTCATCGTGGTGTTGCGCACCGCGTAGGTTACCTGCCCTGAGGCGACGTTGTCTATGGCATGGGTCATATTGGTCTTGTTTTCGGGAACGGAAGCTTCGGGGTCGAAGGCGAGCGCCGCCGCAAAGCCCTGAGGCACGTTTTTGGTGGGTATTACGTGAATAGTACGGTTATTTACAAGCGCTTTAGCCTGTTCCGCAGCCAAAATCACGTTGGAGTTGTTGGGGAACACAAATACGTTGGAAGCGTTTATCTTTTGCACCGCGTCCGCTATATCCTGCGCGGAGGGGTTCATGGTCTGTCCGCCCTCTATCACCCTGTCGCACAATAGGTCTTTGAAAATCTCTTCGAGCCCCGCGCCCGCACAAATCGCCAGCATACCCATCTCTTTCTTTTCGGCTTCGAGTTTGGCTTTTAGCGCGCGGTTCTCTTCGAGCATGTTTTCTATTTTTATTCTGTCCAGCTCGCCCAGTTCCAGCGCATATGTGAGCGCAATGCCCGGGGTGTTGGTGTGGACGTGCACTTTAATGAGCTCGAGGTCGCCTATGCAGATTACGCTGTCGCCTATCTGCATCAGCTTTTCTTTGAGCCTGTCGATATCGGCGAGGGTGGTCATCTGTTTTAAGTTGATTACGAAAAATTCGGTGCAATAGGCAAATTCGATATCGCCCAAATCGAGGTTTATTATGTCGGAGTTGTCGCCGAAAAGGTCCTCGTCGCTCTTAACTTCGGTTGCGGCTTCGGTGGGGATATCGCCCAAATCGCTCTCTTCGCCCGAAAGCGCGGCTAAAAATCCGCGCATTATGGTCATAAGCCCCACGCCGCCCGAGTCCACAACTCCCGCCTTTTTTAATACGGGCAAAAGATCGGGGGTTTTGGCAAGCGCTTCGTCGCCGACGGCTATCAACGCAGTGAGGAAATCCACAAAGTCCCTGTGCTTGCCGGCAAGCGAGCCTGCCGATTCGCTCATAAGGCGCATAACCGTTAATATGGTGCCCTCTTTGGGAATAGAGACGGCGCCGTAAGCCACTTTGGTGCCCGCCTCCATCGCCTTTGCAAAAGTCTTTGTATCGAAACCGTCTTTGGTGTTTTTCAAAACTTCGCAAATGCCTTTAAAAATCTGCGAAGAAATAACTCCCGAATTGCCGCGCGCGCCCTTTAAAGCGCCCTTTGACACCGCACTGCAAATCTCGTCAAAGCGGTTTGAAGCGCAGGCGTTCATCTCCTTTACAGCCGATTGCATAGTGAGCGACATATTTGTGCCCGTATCCCCGTCGGGAACGGGGAAAACGTTTAAAGCGTCAACTTTTGCCCTGTTGATTTCAAGCATTCTGGCGCCCGAAGCCACCATCTTGCGGAATTCGGTGCTGTTTACCGTTTTTTGCATATTACTCCTTGTTATAAGGTGCGCGGAAGAAAACGCGCATAGAGAAAGAGCGCAACCCGAAAAAGAATTGCGCGCTTAAAGCTTTACGCCGATAATGTTTACGTTTACCGTATCCACTATCATGCCCGTAAAGCGTTCCACTTTATATTTAATACTTTCTTTGAGCGACTCCGCGACGGCGTTTATGGAGACGCCGTATTTTATAATTACGTTTACGTCGATAAAAATCCTGTCGCCGCTGGTGATCACTTTAACGCCTTTGCCGTCGGAACGGTTTTTCAAAAGCTCGGACAGGGAATCGGAAAGACGCCTTGACACGGTGTCTACGATCCCGTAACATTCAAGCGTTGCGTTTTTTGCCACTTTGGCGATGGCGGAATCGGATATGGAAATTTTGCCGTATGCGTTGCTTGTGTTTACTGACATATTAGCTCCTGTCCTTTTGCTATTTTATACCATTTAAAAGTATTTTGCAAGTATTTACCGACAAATATATCAATTTCGTTGCACAGACTTTGATTTTTTGTAAAATTAATTAAAAAATAAAGATTTCCGCATTGATTTTTGATTGATTTTTTTTAAAAGGCGTGTTATATTAAAAAAGGTCGTAAAAAAACGGCTTTATTTTTAACGATTTTAACCCACGGAGGTATTGAATATGTCGAGAGTTTGCGAAGTATGCGGAAAGGGTCAGACTTCGGGCAACAACGTGAGCCATTCCAAAAGAAGAACCAGAAGGACCTTTAAAGCCAACGTGCAGAAGGTGTCGTATATATCCGGCGGCAAAACCGTTACGGGCTATGTGTGCGCAAGATGCCTTAAATCAATAGAAAGAGCTTAAACAAAATTCATAAAGCTAAGCGCGCGGGCACAAAAGCCCGCGCGCTTAAGTTTATATAAAGTTACATTTCAGCCGCCCGCAATTTGCAATACGCGGAAAAAATTTTTGTAAAACACTTTGTCGAGCGTCCGCGGGGTGAACCCCTCTTTTAAAAGATGGGAATAGAGTGCGGGCATGTCGCGCGGAAGTATTTTTATGCCGCCGCGGGGAACCCCGTCCCAATCGCTCCCTAAGGCGGGCGTATTTTCCCCCGCGACCTTTATAATATGCTTTAAATGGGCGGCGACGGCGGCAAAACCGCCGTCGCCGCCCAAAAACTTTACATAAAAATTAATTCCCGCAACTCCGCCCGCGTCCGCCAGAAGTCTGAGCTGGCCGTCGGTAAGATTGCGGGGATTTTTACATACGGCGTCGGCGCAGGAGTGGCTTGCAACCGCTACCGCCCCGCTCTTTAACACCTGTACGGCGCCGCCGTCCGACAGGTGGGAAATATCGGCTATGATGCCCAGCGATTTTAACGCTTCCAGCGCTTCGAAGCCCTTTTTTTTGAGCCCGCGTCTCTCCCTCCCGCCGCCGCGCGAATTGGGATAGGCAAGCGGGTTTTCTTCGTTCCAGACGAGCGACGCCATAACCGCGCCGTCGCGCTTTAAACGCAAAATCTCTTCGTAACGCCCGTCGGTAAAGCCTATGTTCTCGCAGGTCAGGGCGCAGCAGGCAAGCCCGTTTTTTACGGCGTAATCCAAATCCTTATAGCTTTTGTATGCCATAAACCCGTTTTGAGGGATAAAAATACGGCGGAACAAATCGGCAGCCGCGCCGTATGCCGCCCCGTCGTTGCCGCGGGTGAATACCGCAAAGCACTGAAATGCCTTTTCCGCCCTGAAACCCTTTAAATCGAATTGTGCGAAAGCGGGCTTTGAAGTGAGAGAGTCGCAGTGAAGGTCCGCCCTCACTTTTTACGGCAAACCAGCCTTATTATCTTGCGCACGGGCAAAGGCGGTTTTATACAGATTATAGTCATACTTCCCCCTTATTAACGATTACAAGGGCAACGCCTTCCGTCACTATGTACGCAGTATCTTCCAGAACGACGTTGGATATCCCGCGGCACTCGCCCAAAACGAGGGCGGGCGGGTAGGGATATTTCAGCCCCCTGTAATCCATTATACGCACCTTGTCGCCGAAAGGTAACACCGACACGGTTTTGCCGCGCGATCCGCGGAAGTCTGTTTTGCCTTCCGCCGCGAAAATTATTTCGCCGCCGGTTATGAGGGAGCACTTTACGCCGTGGGTGTGCGCATAGTGCAAAAGCTGCAGATTTCCCAAAAAATGGTCGGCTCTGCCCCCGCCGCCGCCGTAAATTTCAATTTCGTCCGCGCCCGCCGCAATAAGTTTAAAAAGGGCTATTTCGCCGTCGGTATAATCCTTTTCGGAAGGATAAATTTCATCGGGCGGAGGGTCGGGCATATAGCCGAGGCTGTCGAAATCGCCCACGTTTTTGTCTATGCGGACTTTGCCCCGCGCCCATGCGTACGCGCCGTCGCAACAGTAGACAAGCGCGCCGCCGTCCTCTATTTTTCCCGGATACGGTTCGCCGTTCAAAAGCAGTATGCCTTTCATCTTTTGAGTTCCGCTATGGTTTTGGCGGGGTCGGGGGAACGGAAAACCGCGGAGCCCGCTACGAGCACGTTTGCGCCCGCGTCGCGGATGGTCTTTGCATTTTCCACCATAACGCCGCCGTCGATTTCGATATCCATATCTCCCCTTCCCGTTTTTACGGCGTACGCGCGGGCTTTTTTTACTTTTTCAAGCGTTTCGGGTATGAATTTCTGACCGCCGTAACCCGGATATACGCTCATGACGAGCACCATATCGCACAGGGGAAATACGTCGTATATATTTTCGACGGGCACGTCGGGGTTTATGGCAACGCCGCACTTTATATTAAAACTCTTTATCATTGCGAGGGTATCTTTGAGATATCCTTCGGATATTTTTTTGCATGCCTTGTAATGCACGGTTATAATGTCCGCGCCCGCCCCGGCAAAAAATTTTATCTGCGTCTGCGGATGCTCTATCATAAGGTGGCAGTCGAGCGGAAGTTTGGTGAGCGGGCGGATATTTTTTACCATCTGCCCGCCGAAAGTTATGGGTTCCACAAAGCTGCCGTCCATCACGTCGCAGTGTATAAGGTCGGCGCCCGCCTCTTCAGTCATATTTACCGCCTTGCCCATTTCGGAGAAGTCCGCGGAAAGTATCGAAGGCGCAATTTTTATTTTCATAGTCTATTCCTCGCTGTTTTTGTAGGGCGTGTTTATATAGCCCGCCCTGAGCTGTCCGCAAGCCCCGCCTATGTCGGAGCCTATTATCCGCCTTAAAGTTACCGAAAGCCCGCCGTCCTTTAAAAGCCCCATAAAGCGGTAGGCTTCCTTTTCGGAAACGCCTTTGAGTTCGCGCTCCTTTACTTCGTTCAGCCGTATCAAATTCACGTGGCAGGGTCTGCCTTTCAAAAGAGCAGTAAGCTGTTCCGCGCGGGGTTTGTCGCAGTTTTCGCCCTTTATCAGGGAATACTCGAAGATATATCTCCTGCCCGTCTTGCCGAAGTAAAAATCACACGCCTTTAAAATTTCGGCTATGGAATATTTATTTGCAACGGGCATAATGCGCCGCCGCCCCTCGTCCGTGGGGCTGTGCAATGAGATAGTGAGGTTTACGGGTATGCCGAGTTCTGCAAGTTTGTAAATTTGGGGCACCAGCCCGCAGGTGGAAAGGGAAATGTTGCGCGCGGAAACGTTTATGCCGCCTTCCGCCGTAACGTTCTTCAAAAAATCCGCCGTTGCGTCGAAGTTATCCAAAGGTTCGCCGCTGCCCATCAACACAATGTTGGTAACGCCGCGCTCTTTGCCCTTTTCGTGCATGGCGTTTATCTTTAATACCTGCGCGAGAATTTCGCCCGAAGTGAGGTTGCGCACCAGCCCGCCCAAAGTGCTGGCGCAAAATTTACAGCCCATACGGCACCCTACCTGCGTGGAAACGCACTGCGTGTTGCCGTATTTGTATTTCATCAAAACCCCTTCCACGATATTCCCGTCGGCAAGCCTGAACAGATATTTTTCGGAGCCGTCGGCTGAGCGGAAGATTTTTTCGGTCTTTACGGGGTCGTCCTCATACTCTTCCGAAAGCCGCGCGCGGAGTTCGGGGTTTATGTTTATTTGCGAGAGCGCCTTGCCCCGCATAAGCCCGTCGTAAAGCTGTTTTGCGCGGAAAGGCAACCCGCCGTAACTTTCGACAAGGCTTTTTAGTTGTGCGAAAGACAAATCCTGCAAAATTTTTTTCATTTTTTTATAAATCCCGTTACGAAAAATCCCGCGCCGAGCGAAATGTGCGGCAAAAACCGCAGCCCCGCTTTGACCCTAACGTGCGGCAGCGGCGATCGGGGAACGTTGAGCGTAAAATTTTCGTTCGCTTCCAAAAAGCCGTGCACGACGCTGTCGTTTTCTTCGGGCAGAACCGAACAGGTGGAATAATACAGCGAGCCGCCACTCTTTACATAGCGGGCGCAGTTGTTTAAAATTTTAAGCTGTAAGGCGGCAAGTTCCTCTATGTCGCTCTCTTTCCTGAAATACTTTATATCGGGATTTTCGTTTATGACGCCCGTTCCCGAACAGGGCGCGTCCACAAGCACCGCGTCGAATTTTTCGGCGTACAGGGGATTGTAGACCGAGCTGTCGCCGCATACCGCGGTGACGTTGTTTGCCCCCATCCTCCCCGCATAGGCGCGGATAAGCTCTACCCTGTGCGGGTGCAGCTCGCAGGAGAGGACGTTTTTGAACTTTTTTGAAAGCAGAATTGATTTTCCGCCCGGTGCGGCGCAGGCGTCCAAAAGATTTTCGCCCTTTTCCACAATGCCGCATATGGCGACCGAACCCACGGACTGGAAGGTGTAATCCCCCGCAAAAAACCCCTCGTCCCTCACGAAATTGGGAAAGATGTAAACGTCTTTGAAAGGGGTTTCGGTGTGCGGGTTTTTGAGGTACTTTTCGGCGTTGCGCTCAAACCGTACGCATATGCCGCGGCTCTCCGCCTTTAATATGGCTTCGGCTTCGCCCTTATAGCTCCTGCGCAGTTTTTTTACGAGCCATAGCGGCGCGCTGCAAGCCAACGAAATCCTCATGTCGGCGTTCTGCGGTTCGGGAGGAAGTTTGTAACTTCTCAAAAAGGCGTTCACAAACCCCGAAGCGCCCTCTTTGCCCGCCTTTTTTGAAAGCTCCACGGCAAAATCCACGACCATAAAATCGTTCTTCTGCATAAATTCGAGCATGTACAGGGCTATTTTAAGTATGATTTTAACCGAAACTTTGGGCTGTTTGCGGGTGTTTGCGGCGATTACGGATTCGAGATATATGTCCTTTTCCATAACGCCGTAACATATTTTTACCGTGCGCGCTTTATACAGCGGTTCCAGCGGCACGGACGAAAGCGCCTGTTTTAAATACGCGCCCTCTTTATAGACTTTTGAAAGCGCCAGATAGGGATCGGCGAGAGGGTTATTCAAGTATGTCGCCCGCCTTTATTTTTCTGCCGTTTACAAAATCCCGCGCGGGCATTACCTTTCCGCCCGCGGGCTGCAAAAGCGTTATAATAACTGCGTTTTTGCCGCATGCGACGGTTATCCCCCGCTTGTCCGCGGCTATGACTTCCCCCGCTTTGCCCGAACCCTGTGCGGGCATGGCGTCGAGCACGTTTAAAAGCGTGCCGCAAAGACCGCAAAACGCCGCGGGCGATGGGCTGAACGCCTTTATTTTTCTTAAAACTTCTTCGGCGGGGCGCGTAAAATCGAGCTTGCAGTCCTCTTTGCGTATCTTGCGGCAATACGTCGCTGCGCTGTCGTCCTGCAATAAAAGTTCCGCGTCTCCGCTTTCGAGCCGCGCGACCGCCTCTTCCGCCGCGTCCGCCGCGAGGAGAGAGAGTTCTTCCGAAAGTTCGCCGCAGGTCTTATTGCCGGTTTCGCAACGTTTTGCAAGCAAAATGCCGCCGGCGTCGAGCGAGAGTTCCGTTTTCATAACGGTCACGCCCGTATATTTTTTGCCGGCGAGTATAGCCGACTGCACGGGCGAAGCGCCCCTGAATTCGGGCAGGAGCGAGGCATGTAAATTCCATACCCCCATTTTGAAACAGTCGAGAATTTTTTGGGTGAGTATCTGCCCGTAAGCGCAGGTTATCATAATATCGGCGCCCGCCGCCGCAATCTCCGCCGCGCAGTCGCCGATCTTTTCAAAATCATAGGTCTTTATCCCGTGCTCTTGCGCAAAGCGCTTTACGGGAGTGGGGGTAAGCACTTTTTTTCTGCCCACTGGGCGGTCGGGCTGGGTTATTACCGCGACGACCTCGCAACGGGGGCACTCCAAAAGCCTTTTAAGGGGCTTTACCGCAAATTCGGGCGAGCCCGCATAAATTATTTTCATATCAGTCCTCGGGCGGGAGGTCGTAAACTTCCTCCGCCTTGTCCGTATACAATATGCCGTCGAGGTGGTCGAGTTCGTGGCAGACCGCCCTCGCGAAAAAGCCTTCCGCTGTCAATTTATGTTTTTTGCCCGTGCGGTCGCGGAATTCTATTTTTACGCGCATGGGGCGGGTGACCGTGCCCTGTTTGCCCTTTACCGAAAGGCAGCCTTCCTCGCCCTTCTGTTCGCCCTTGGCAGAGACTATTACGGGATTTAACAGCTCGTAATATCCCTCAGCGACGTCCACCACCGCCGCGCGTAAGGCAACGCCTATCTGCGGCGCGGCGAGACCCGCGCCGTTTTCGGCACGGACGGTTGTTTTCATATCGTCGAGAAGGGCAAAGAGTTCCCCGTTGAAATTTTTAACGGGCGCGCAGACCTGTCTTAAAACCGGGTCGCCCGCCTGCAAAACGTATCGCTGTGCCATATTTCACCTACACTGTTTTTTAAGATAAATTGGACGGATTTTCCTCTACGTAACACAATACTTCCGCAGAGCTGTTCTCCGCCGCGATGTCGTAAATTTCGGGCAACAGGCTTCCGTCGGTGAGCCGCATAAGCGCCTGATACCTGAATTTGCCCTGCAACCTCTTTATGGGGGAGTGCATTCTGTTTAAAAATATGAATTTATCGGGATTTCTTTCCCTTATGGCGTTGATGCCCGTATATACTTTTTTTAAAGCTTCGAGCGCGGGCGCGTCCTTTTCCGAAGTCACCATAACCCTGCATATCAAAGAATAGGGCGGAAAGCAGGTGGCTTTTCTGAGCTGAGTTTCGTTTTTGTAAAAGCCGTAGTAGTCGTAATTCACCGCATAGCGCAGTATGTAATTTTCGGGGCAGTAGGTCTGCAGAACCACTTTGCCTTTAAGCCCCGCCCTGCCGCTTCTGCCCGCAACCTGCGTTATCAGCTGGAAAGTGCGCTCGCCGCTGCGGTAATCGGAAAAGTGAAGGCTCATGTCGGCGTCGAGAATTCCCACAAGCGTCACCGCGGGGAAGTCGTGCCCCTTTGCTATCATCTGCGTTCCCACAAGGATATCGGCTTTGTGGGCGGCGAACGCCGAAAGTATTTTAAAGTGCCCGTCCTTGCCCGAAACCGTGTCGTTGTCCATCCTCAATATTCGTGCTGAGGGGAAAAGCTCTTTAAGCTCCGCAACAACCCTCTGCGTACCCGTGCCGCTGTAACGTATGTGCCGCCCGCCGCACTCCGGGCAGGCTTCGGGCATCTTGTATCTCGCGCCGCAGTAATGGCATTTTAAGCAGTTGTCCTCGCTGTGGTAGGTCAACGTTACGTCGCAGTTTACGCACTTAGCCACGTACCCGCAGTCGCGGCAAATTACCGTTTGGGAATATCCCCGCCTGTTCAAAAAAATTATCGACTGGTTCCCGCTTTCGAGCGCGGCGGTAAGTTCCCCCCGCAAGGCGAGCGAAAACGGCGAGTTGTTGCCGCGCTTTACCTCTTTGCGCATGTCCGCTATTATTATTTCGGGCAGAGGCTTTTTGTTTATCCTTTCGGGCAGGGTTATCAGGTTGTATTCTCCCACTTCCGCCTTTAAAAAGCTCTCCATCGAGGGAGTAGCGCTTCCGAGTATCAGTTTACAGCCGTTGTATTCGGCTCTCCACCTCGCTATGTCGAGGGTGGAATAACGGGGCGCCGATTCGGAAATATAGGAAGAATCGTGCTCCTCGTCTATAATTATCGCGCCTATGTTTTCGAGAGGGGCGAACACCGCGCTCCTCGCGCCTATGGCTATTTTGGCTTCGCCCGAGCGTAGCCGCCACCACTCGTCGAACTTTTCGCCCGCGGAAAGCCCGGAGTGCAATATAGCCGCCTCGCCCTTGAAACGCGCCCTGAGTTGGGACAGCATCTGCGGGGTGAGCGATATTTCTGGCACCAGAAAAACAGCGGTCTTGCCCTTTTTAATGACGTCGGCAATAATGCTGAGATATATCTCCGTTTTGCCGCTTCCCGTAACGCCGTGCAAAAGCTGTACGCATTTTTTAGATTCTTCTATCGACTTTATGGCGTTTTGCTGGTCTGTAGTTAGTGTTTTGGGCAAAACCTCCCCGAAGGAACCGCCCGAAGGAATACGGTTTATCCGCCTTTTTTCGATGGCGAGCGCACCCTTTTTTACAAGGGCTTCCACCGCTCCCCTGCCGAATTTTTCCGCCGCCGCCGAAAGCTCGCACTCGCCGTTAGCGGCAAAATACGCCAAAGCTTCGCCCTGCTTTTTTGCGGCTTTGGTAAGGGGAATCGCGGCGTCTTTCAAAACGGCGTAGTTTTTATACGCTTCGCGCACCTTTCCCAACCGCATTTCGGACGGAACGAACAGCCTAAGCGAAGCCGCCTTAGGCACCCTGTAACGGGCGGAAATGCGCTCCATAAGGGTAAAGCACTCGGGAACAAGGGCGGGCAATTCGTCAAAAACCGAAAACACGGGCTTTATTTTGCCCGCGGGAGCCGAACAGACTTCAGACTTTCCTATTACAAAACCGTCTATGAGCCTGTTACCGAAAGGCACCTTTACGCGGCTCCCTACAACGATATCGTCGGGGCAGGAATAATCGAAAACTCTGTCGACGCTGCTATGCGCGATGTCTACTATTACCTGAGCATACATAAAAATTTGCGCCGCGGCGCGCCGCGGCTTAGGCAATTCCCAAAAGACTTGTCAGTCCTTTACGCACTTTATCTTGCCCGCCGCTATTTCGCGGCTGGCGATGGCTATCTCCTTTATTACGTCCGTGCAGGATGTGGCGGTGCCCTGCGTGGCTTCAATTATCTGGCGGGCGCGTTTGGCGACTACCACGCACAGCGCATAGCGCGAAACGGGCTGCCCGTCGGAGCTGAGCTGGGTTATCAATGTATCTACCGAAGGTGAATTTATCATAATTTACTCCTTTTCCCTTTTTATTATATTTTCTATTTCCGAAACGGCGCGTTCCAAATCGTCGTTTACTACAACATAGTCGTATAAATTGCTTTTGCTAAGCTCGTATTCCGCCCTTTTAAGGCGGTTTTCGATCTCCTGCGGGTTCTCCGTTCCCCTGCCCGCAAGCCTTGTGCGCAGCGCGCCGACGTCGGGCGGGGCTATCATTATAAGCAGGGCGTCGCCGTGCGAGCTTTTTACCTGCAACCCGCCGTCCACTTCTATTTCCAGAATCACGTCGCCCGATTTAAGCTTTTCCAGCACAAAATCTTTTAAAGTGCCGTAATAATTGCCGAAGTGCCTCGAATATTCCAAAAATCCGCCTTCGGCGATTTTCTTTTCAAACTCCCGCGCCGTCAAAAAGAAGTAGGCTTCGCCGTCCTTTTCCCCCTCTCTCGGGGGGCGGGTGGTACAGGAAACCGAAAGGCTGTAATCGCCCCGTTTTAAAAGTTCTTTTACTATCGTGCCCTTGCCCACTCCCGAAGGTCCCGACAAAACTATAAGAAGATTGCGCATAAATTTACTCCACGTTCTGAACCTGTTCGCGGATCTTTTCTATTTCGTTTTTGAGGGCAAGCCCGAGGCGGGTTATTTCCAGGTCGTTGGATTTTGAACAGATGGTATTGGTCTCCCTGTTGAATTCCTGCACAAGAAAATCGAGCTTCCGCCCCACCAGCTTTTCCCCGCAGATCGTCCTGAATTGCCCGATATGCGATTTAAGGCGGGTGAGCTCTTCGTCTATGTTGCATTTATCCGCAAAGACAGCCGCTTCGGTAAGTATACGGGCTTTGTCCGTTTCCACGCCGCCGAGCACCGCGGAAATTTTGGCTTCGAGCTTTAACGCGTAGTTGCGCACCACTTCGGGCGCGCGTTTTTCCACTTCGCCCACCGTCTCCTCTATAACGTCTATCCTCGAAAGCATGTCTTTTTTGAGTTTTTCGCCCTCGATGCCCCGCATTGAATTGAGCTTGTCGAGCGCGGCGTTTAAAGCCGTTTCCATAGCCGATACAAGTTCCCCGTCGGCGGAAACGGAGTCGTCCGCGCGGAGCGTTTCGGGGAACCGCAGAACGGAGCTTACCGTCACGTCGTTCTGGAGACCGGGGAACATAGCCGCAACTTTTTCCGCCGCGCCCACGTAGGCGCGGGCGGTGTTTTCGTCGAGGCTGTACGTCTTTTCGCGAGGGCGGGAATCGGTATATGAAATATATACGTCGGCATGCCCGCGCGTGAGCTTTCCGCGTATGATGCCGCGGACGGTCTCTTCGTGCGCGGCGAAAATGCGGGGAGCTTTTACCGATACGTCGAGATATCTGTTGTTTACGGTCTTTATTTCAACCGTAAGCCTCACTCCTTCCGAATTGTATTCGCCGTTGCCGTAACCGGTCATGCTCAGCATAATTTATTCCCTCTTTACCCGAAATTTCAAGTACTAACATTATATCAACTTAATCGGTAAATTACAAGCGTTTACGCGTTAAATTTATCAAAGACGGGTTTAAACCGCAAACCCGAAAAAAAATTATGGCGGCGGAAGTTTAATATTTTGCCGCCCGTCAATAATCAAAGGGCAAACAACCGGCGGGGAGGCGAAAATGAAACTTGCATGCGTTTTAACGGCTGTTTTTGCCTGCATAACGATAGCGGCTTTTACCGTTTTGCCGCCGCGCCTGTGTTTTAAGGGCGGTAAAAACTACACATTTTACTGCGGGTCGAGTTCGGCGGACTGCCGCGAAGTGCTTACCTCCTCTCCCGACGTAAAGAGGCTGTTCATAAAAGACGTGTGCGGGGAAAGCGCCGAATACGAAAACTTCGATTTGGAAAGCTTTTTAAAGAGCGTAAACGGCAAAGTGGTTTTCATGGAAGAGCTTTCGGATTCCGTAAATTACTACTGCACAGCCGATTTGCCCTACTCGGTAAAGTTGTACGGTCACGATATAAACCTGCACGTCTGCATAAAGGACGGCAGTGCAAAAGCGGCGTCGCCGATAATTTTCGGCGGATATTGAATAAAGTTTTTAAAACGGTCAATAAACAAGTCAAGGAGTTAAATTATGAAAGACAAAACACAAAATCCCACCAAAAGAAGAAAGCTTTGGTATTGGCTTTCGGCAGCGGCGTTTTTACTTATCGTTGCCGCAATCACGCTGGGCTTGATTTTCGGCTTGCGCGGCAACAGGCAGACCCTTTCGGCGGACAACTTCCAGCAAGGTTCCGAAGTGCCCCCTCCCCCCGCGGAAGATAATAAGCCCGAAGAAGAGGACAAGCCCTCGGGCGGGGAGCAGAACACCTCTTCCCAATACGAATTTATAGCGCCCATAAAGGATGTAAGCCTTATAAAGAGCCATGAATTCAATTGGGACAAGACCATGAGCTGGTATTGCCTGCATCAGGCAATGGACTTCGGCGCGCCCGTGGGCACGGAAGTTTTGGCGGCGGTTGACGGCAAAATCGTTTCTGTTGTGACGAGCGACATGCTCGATTACGCGGTAATAGAGATAGAGCACGCAAACAACCTCACCACCGTTTATAAGTTCATCGACCCCGTGGAAGACCTCAGGGCGGGGCAGGAAGTCAGCCGCGGTCAGGTGATAGGCAGAATTGCCTCCGCTTCGGGCGTGGAACACGAGGACGGCGACCACCTCCACTTCGAAGTGTGGAAGGCGGGCGAACCCGTCGACCCCGACGAATATCTTAACCTCATTTCCAAATAATTCCCCCCAAAAACTTTTAAAGGCGGGGCGGTGCATAATTATTTATGCACCGCCCCGCGCTTTTGCGTATTTATGTTAAAAAAATACATTTTTTATCTTATCTTAAAAAAATTAACAACTTTTAAAGCCGATTACATATGATAATGTTAGAAATTTTCATTAAAAATTTTTTCAAAAAGTGATTGACTGACAATTTTTTTGGTGCTATACTTCGTTTCGCCATTGGGGCAATGAATTGAATTTCGTCTTTCAGGAGGTAGATATATGAAAATAAATTTTGAGAAGCTGAGCGACTATGAAGAGAGAACGGATTGCCTTTTCCCCTATTTCAGTTTATTTTTGAACAGTGCAAGGCAATAACTTAAAACACACGGTAATTAACGCCGCCGCGGGCTTTTGTTGCCCGCGGCGGCGTTATATTATTAAAGCTTTGAAAGCTGTTCGTACGTGACGCCCGAATAATTTATCACGGCGAATTTTTCCACTCCCTCCAACGGCGCGGAAAGATAGTCCGAAAGACATTTAAGCCTTATGCCGCGCTTTGCAGCTTCCTCTTTTATCTGCACGTCCGAAGCCGCGCCGTTAAACCTTGCAAGAAGGTGCAGCCCGCTGCCCGTATCGTAAATTTCGCAGTCCGCGCCCGACTTTTCAAGCGCGCCGTATATAGCGCGCCTTATGCCGCGGTAATAGTTTTTAAGCCTGTTTATGTGCCTTTCGAAATACCCGCCCTTGAGCATAAGCGCCAGAGTTTTTTGCTCGAAAAGGGGAACCACGTTGGCGCTTTCCGAAAACATATCCAAAAACCGCGCAAAAAGCGCAGGCGGCAAAACCATATAGCCCATGCGCATGGACGGGGCGAGGGTTTTGGAAAAGGTATTCATGTAAATCACCCTTTCGGGGCAAAGGCTGTACAGGCTGTGCAAAGGCTTGCCCGCCAGCCTGAATTCGCTGTCGTAATCGTCCTCTATTATGTACTTCCCGCCTGCCCGCGCCCACTCTATTATGCGCGAACGGGCGGGGGCGGGTGTCACCGCGCCCGTGGGGAACTGGTGCGAAGGCGAAATGTGCAGGGCGTCCGCCGCGGAGTTTTGCAATTCTTCCACGCATATGCCCGTCTCTTTTACGGCAACGGGCAAAAATTTTGCGCCGTTCAAAGAATATGCGGCGGCTATTTTGGGATAACCGGGATTTTCCACGGCATACAGTTTGTTCCGCCCGATAAGCCGCACAACCACCCCGTACAGATATTCCGCGCCCGCGCCTATTACTATATTGCGCGGGTCGGCCGTTATCCCGCGGGAACGGTATAAATATTCGGCTATCTCTCCCCTCAGCTCCGCGTCGCCCTCGCAGGGCACCCGTTCGAGCAGGTGCTCGCCGCAGTCGTTGAGCACCGAACGCATCAGCTTAGCCCATACCGAAAAGGGGAAAAGCTTTGCGGGCGTTGCCCCTTTTACGAAGTCGGCTTTTATCTTTACGCCCTCTTCCCCTTCGCTTTGCGCCGTTTGCTCCCGTGCACGGTTTTCGCGGTTTTGCGCAATCAGGTCCGCGGGCGTATCCTGCGGCAAAATCTTTTCCACATAATAACCGCTTCTCTCGCGGCTCAATATATAGCCCTCTGCCAAAAGCTGTTCGTATGCGAGCTGCACGGTGACGACGCTCACCCCCAACTCGCGCGCAAATACCCGCTTTGACGGCAATTTTTCGCCCCCTTTCAACCTTCCCGACAAAATATCACGGCGGATGTTTTTGTAGAGCGTGTAATATTTGTTCCCGCAATTCAGTTCGTAAATCGGCATAACTGTTCTGGTATTATTAAATAATATCGATTTGATTATTTAAATAATATCACAAAGGCTTATAATAGTCAACCGTAAGACATTTCAAAGGAGTAAAAAAATGAAAAACGGCAAAATTATGTTCACGACAAAGTGGATAACCTACACCGCGGTGTTGACAGCGCTTGTGGTGGCGACGAACTTTATACCGCCCATACCCACGCCGGCGGGGAGAATTTATTGGGTGGACGGCGTGGTGCTGATTGCGGCGTTCCTTATGGACCCGCTTGCGGCGTTTATAGCGGGCGGGCTGGGCTCGCTTTTGTACGACGTACTGCAGTCGCCCGCGATGATGCTTCCCTCCCTTTTGATCCACGGCTTGCAGGGCGCGATAGTTTCTGCCCTGTTGCACTACGTATTCCCCAAAAAGGCAGAGCCGCTGTGGGCAGCCATATCGGCGCTGGCGGGAGCCGTGGAAGTGGTTTTGGGATATTTTATATACAGGACGATCACGCTCGGGGTTCCCACCGCGGCGTTAAATATTGCGAGAAACGTAATACAGGAAGTTATAGGCATTTCCATAGGTATGGTCATTTGCTATGCGACTACCTTTAAAAGACAGCTTGCCAAAAACCACCTTTTGCCCGATTTCAAACGGGAAGTGCGGCAGGTAAAAGATAAAGAGGGCGAAAAGGATAAAGTGGACGAAGACAAAATCCCCGCCCGCGAAGACACGGCGGACGGAGATTAAAGGATAATTGCGGGCGGCAAGCCCGCTTTTATTTTTTTATTTTATTTTTGCATTTTAAAGGATTTACGGGTAAAATTTTGCAATATGCCCGTACTCAGCAGCGTTTTGCGGGAATTGTTGAAATCACACTCCGCCTGTGCGACTACCGATTTCAAAACGGGGTAAAAGGATTTGAAATCTTTGGCGAACAGGTAATACGCCATGGAGCCGGGCACGGTGTTTATTTCGCTCAGATACACTTCGTCCGAAAGAAGAAAATCGAACCTGACTATCCCGCGCATATTCAGCTTGCCGTACACCTTGCGGGTAATATCGCGGATCTTATCTGAAATTTTTTTGGGGATATCCGCGGGCATACGCGAACTGCCGCCCCCGTCGTACTTATCTTCGTAGCTAAGGATATCCCCGTTCGTAAACGCCTCTTCGCATTGCGAAACGTGGATTTCACCGTCGGCAAAGTATGCGGCGCAATTTATTTCGCGCCTGCCGCCTATATACTTTTCCACTATCGCGGCGGTATCGTATTCGAAAGCGCACAAGAGCGCGTTTTCAAGCTCTTCCGCGTCCGAAACCTTAGCTATGCCTATCGAGGAACCGAGGGATACGGGCTTTACGATCGCGGGGAAAGACAGCTCCCGCGGGGGCTCCTCCCCCTGCCTTACGTATATGTACGGCACCGTTTTGACGCCCAATCCCTTTAACACCGTTTTGGTGAGATATTTATCGAGGAAAGCCGATGATTCAAAAATCCCCGCGCCCGCAAGGGGCAGTCTTGCCGCCGCGCATATCCCCGAAAGCCCGCCGCCCTCGCCGAAGCCGCCGTGGCAGCAGTTGACAACGCAGTCCGCCGCAAAAAACTTTTTGACTTTGCCGCGCCGCCCGAATATGTACGCGCCGCCGTCCGCTATCACCGCGCGGGGAAACTTTTCAAAACCGTTTTCCCTGTAAACAGACAGGTCTTCAAGCCCTTCGCCCGCATAAAATTCTCCCTTTTGCGAGATGTACACGGGCAGGACCTCTTCCCCGCCGTATGCGAGGACGTTGCAAGCCATTGCGCCCGTAATCACCGAAATTTCGTTCTCGCTCGAAACTCCGCCGAATACCGTAATTATCCTTTCGGACATAAAAAAATCACCTCCGCCGAAAAATATTTTTTAAGCTTTGGTGAAAAAATCAATTTATCTTTTGATTTTTTATTTTAAATTTTATCTGTAAATGTCGGGCAAGTCGTTTAAAAACAACACGCAGTCGCCCGCCGCCAAAAATTGTTTGAGCAGCTCCTGCGCCGCGGACAGCGTGGGAACGGTATAAAGAACGGACGGGTCGCCGCCGTTTTCCAGATAGCCCTTTTTGACGGGCGCGACCAATGTTTCGCCAACCAGAATTACCCTGTCAAGCCCGGCGAGCGATTTGCCCAAAATATAGTTTTCGCTCTCTTCCAGCACCCCCAGCTCCACCAGCCCCGGTGTAACTGCGATTTTTGCGCCGCCGAAAGAGCGCAGCACTTCGAGCGCGGCGGCAGCCCCCTTTACGTTGGAATTATAGCCGTCGTCGAGGATATTAACCCCGTTGCTCTCTATCAGCTGTAAACGGTGCTCCACAAAGTCCAGCTCTTCCGCCGCCGCGGCGATTTCGCCAACGCTCATGCCGAGTATATGCGCGACTTCGGCGGCAAGGCCTATGTTTTGCGCAGAGTGCGCGCCCAAAAGCTTTGTGTGCACAATAGCGCTTTCCCCGCCTAAAGTCAACTTGAAAGACGTTCCCGCGGGTGAAACGGATATGTCCGAAACGCAGTCCGCACGCACCTTGTCGCAGCCGTACGCGCCGAATTTTTCAAAGCAGTCCGCCGCGATAACCGCCTTATACTTTGTAGCGGAAAGAATTTCGCCCTTTGCCCTGACTATGTTCTCTTCGGTTTTGAAACTTTCGAGATGCTGCGGGCATATGCCCGTTATTACCGAATAGTCGGGCGGGCAAAACTCGCACAGCTCCGCTATGTCGCCCACGTTCCTCGCGCCCATTTCGGCTATGAATATATCGTACTTTTCCAAACCGGAAGAGTTAAGAGTAAGCGCTATACCCAAAGGCGTATTGTGCGAGCGGGGCGTGGACAAGACCCTGTACTTTTTTGAGAGTATGCCCGCAAGGATCTGCTTGCAGCTCGTCTTGCCGTAGCTGCCCGTTATGCCTATTACCTTTAAGGAAGAGGCGGACAGCTTTTTCTTTGCCGAACGCACAAACGATTTGTTGCGGGGCGTTTCGTAAATTTTGCATATAAGATTTGCAAGCGCGGCAAGCGGCAAAGACAGCAGCGGGAACGCCGTAAGGGGAAGATATCTCAACCTGTTGAACATGGCGTTGCCCCAGATATAATCGGCAAAGTTGAGCAAGGTGACGGCAAGGTAAACAAAAATCGCCGTAAGCAGCGCCAGCGCCGCATAAAACCTTTTAAGGCGGGGCGTAAAAGTTGCGGGCGAGCGCAACGCCAGCTTTTTATCGGCAACGGCATAGAGAATAAAGAACAAAATGCAGGGAACAAGCGAGATGACCGCAGCATATTCGTTTGCGAACGAAAAGCACAGCGCGACCGCGGCGCAGGACAGCGCGCACAGCATAAACAGCATGGTAAGCCTTTTAAATAGGGCGTTGCTCTTTTTGCGCGCCCAGCCGAACAGCTTTTTGCCGCTGTATCCGAAAGCCTGCAAAATGCCGGCAAGCCTTATATAGGTAGCCGAAAACGCGGCTGCGAATACAACCGCCGCCACAATGCACTCTATTGTTTTGGGTACGGATATAAAAATTCCCATCACTCTCCCCCGTTCCGAAGGAAATCAAAGATTATCGAATTGAAAACCGCGGGGTTTTCCGAAAAGCAGAAATGCCCGCCCGCAATTGTTTTTAACACACTGCCGCCGATCAGCTTTCTGAAGGTTTCGCCCTCTTCGTGCGGAGGGGTCACCGTGTCGTTTTCGCCGTATATTAAAAGGGTGCCGCAGTTTACGCGGGCAGCGCAACCCGACAGATCCTCGTTGACTATTTTTTTATAACTTTCACGCATGAGCGGGGAAAGCGAGCGGTATTCCTCGCTCCCGAAATGCCTTTCGGCAAACTTCGGAAAAAATTTTTTTATGCGCCTGTAACGGGCGACGCTTTTGAGATATTCTTCCGAGCGCGGCTTTACTATCCCCGCCCCGCCCGTAACTATTAGGCTTTTTGCCATACCGGGATGGTTGCAGATGGTTTTAAACGCCACCCTTGCCCCGAAAGAGTGCGCCAAAATGTGCACACGGTTTAAATTTTCCGCCTTTAAAAAGCGCACGAACCATTTGGAATAGTCGCCCACGTCCCACGGTTCGCAAAGCGGCGCGCTCGCCCCGAACCCGGGGAAATCGAAGGCTATTACCTCAAAGTTTTCCTTTAAAAATTCGGTTTGGTAGTAAAAACTTTCTTTGCAGGAAAGATAGCCGTGAAGCAGAACTATTTTTTCGCCCTTGCCGCGGCGTATAGCGGAAACGAATTTGCCGTCTACTAAAATTCAAAGCTCCTTTGCCATAACGAGGCAGTCCTCGCCGTCCGTATAGTAACGCGTACGCGCGTAAACTCCCTTAAAACCATGTTTTAAATACATGGCTATAGCGGGGGAATTGGAAACGCGCACCTCCAAAAATACTTTTTTTGCGCCGTGCGCACCCGCGTACTCCGTAAGACGGCTCAAAATGCCGCTGCCCGCGCCGCAACGCCTGTAAACTTCGGCTACGGCTATATTGCCTATGTCCGCCGTATCGGGGGCGAGCGAAATACTGCCGTAACCCGCCGTTTCGCCGCATTCTTCGGCGATTATCCCGTAAAAGTTGTCGCTGCCGAAACAGGATGCAAGCGTTTTGAACGACCAGGGCTCCTGCGGGAAACACTCCTTTTCCATTTCCGAAATTTTAAGGATATCGGAATATCTCCATTGGCGGAAAGTCATTTTCTGCCCTCCTCCGCCTGCGATTTGCGCACGTACAGAGCTTTAAGTTCCGCGGGCGGGCAAATCTTCCCGCGGGACACGGCGGGGAAAATGCAGTCCTTTACGTCCAGCGCGGTATACCGCGGCAGAGAGAGATTTTCAAAACCGTAAAGGGGACAGCCCGAATTTTGCACCTCTTCAAGGCTCAGGTATGCGGGTGCGGAAGGGTGTTTGCCGAAGCGCTGCGCGTAAAAATGCGAGTGCGCCGCGTCTATGACCACACAAAAATCATCGCTATCTACATTGTATGCGGCGAGTTCGAAAGAAGTTATGCCCATAACGGGCTTGCCCGCGCCCAGCGCCAGCCCCTTTGCGGTGGATATGCCTATTCTTATGCCCGTGAAAGAACCCGGACCGGTCACCGCCGCAAAAAAGTCGCATTCGGGGCAAGTGAGCCCGGTCTTTGACATTACCTCTTCTATGGCGTCCGTCAATACGACGGAGTGCCGCATAGCGCAGTCGCCGATATATTTTACGGCAAAATTATCGCCTTTCTTCGCCGCCGCCGCAAGATAGCCGGAAGAGGTGTCCAAAAACAAAAAATCACTCATATTCTATACGCCTTCCGCTGTCGGAAATTTTTTCAATTTCTACCGTCTTGCAATTTTCGGGCAGAACGCCGGCGATATTTTCAGCCCACTCTATAATACATATGCCGCCCGCATAAAAGTAATCGCACAGCCCGAGGGCTTCGGCATGCGCGCCGCTTTTAAGGCGGTAGCAGTCAAAGTGGTACAGCTTACCCGAATATTCGTTCATATAGGCGTACGTGGGGCTTAAGATCTCGTCCTCTATGCCCAGCCCCCGCGCGACGCCTTTGGCAAACTGCGTTTTGCCCGCGCCCATCTCGCCCTTTAAAAGGACGACGTCGCCGGGCTTTAAGGTTTTGGCGTATTCGAAACCGTATTTTACGGTCTCCTGCGCGTTTTTCGAAAAAAATACCGCCATACGGATTTATTATAAACCCCGCGGCGGCATTTTGCAATGATTATTTGCTTTCGGCTTTGGATTTTTTTGCGAATTTGGCGTTAGTGAGCTTGATAAGCCGCGATATCGACTTATATAAAAGCAAAACTATTATACCGAGCGCGACCGACTTTATAAGGTTGAAAAGCATTACCCAATACCAGCTTGCCATAAATATATCCATACCCAGCTTCCAGTTGAACCCGACAAAAACGGGGAAATTCAAAAGCCAGTTTACGGGGAAAGACCACAGCACCTGCCCGACGCAGCCTATCAACAGGAAGACGAGCACGCTCTTTATGCCCTTATGATATTTATAGGCTATCGAGGGAATCAGCACAAAAGGCAGCATCACCAAAATGTTGGCGGCTTCGCCCACGCCCATTGTGGTGGAAAAGAATATCCACAAAACTTCCTTTAAAACGCCTATTATCGTGCCGGCGACGGGACCCAGCGCGTATCCGCCTATCAAAGGGAAAACGTTTGAAAAGTCAAGTTTTAAAAAGGACACGGGGGTGCCTATCAAAAGGGGTATTTCAAGAAAGCGCAACGCAAAAGATATGGCGGTAAATATAGCCATATAAGCCACCCTCGTCGCCGAAAAATAGCTTTTAAAAAACTCTTTCGCCGTCCTCTTAGTTCCCGCCGCCGCTGAATCTTCCGCCGCCGCGGCGTTCTGCAATTGTTCCATAAACCAACTCTCCGAAAAATTATTTTCAAAGTAATTCTTTGCAAAACGCCGCCCCGAAAAAATTTTTTTCGGGGCGGCGGAAATATTTGCGTTTTTTCTTTTAAATAACCCCGGCGCAATGCGTCGGGGCGAAATAAAGCGAAACACGCCGTTTTTCTTTTCCTGTCCGGACTTTACCGTCGGTACGGGAATTTCACCCGTTCGGGTTCCGAAGAACTTCGCAGACTTTACTGCCGGTGGGGAATTTCACCCCGCCCCAAAGAAAACCTTGAATTGTAAATTGATTATAACGCGCTGCAAAAGCCCTGTCAAGCGTTTGAAAAAAAATTCCCCGCGCCGCGGAGAATTTTTTATGGCTTTATTCAAAAATAAACAAAACGCCCAAAGTGTTTTTGCCGCAATGGCTCGTAACAACCGAACCCGCCTTTGTTTCGAGTATTTCGTTGAAGTCGAAAGTCTCTTTTACTATCCTCTTCACCTCTTCGACGACGGGCGGTTCGCAGCAGGAGTGGGTTATAAAACAGCGGGTCTTGTCGTAATGCGGATATTCCGCCGCCAAGTCCTTTATATATTTTTTCAAACAGCCCTCAAGCCCGCCGGCGTATTTCTTTTTGGCGTACATCTGCCCGTCTTTCATGGAAATCAGAGGGTGCAGTTTTAAAACTTTTGCGCCCAGCAAGGCGGCAAGCGAACATCTGCCGCCCTTGTGCAGGTAGTCCAAAACGTCGGGCACGAACGAAGTGTTGAGTTTAGTGCGGAGCGCTTCCGTAGTCTTAACTATCTCTTCGCAGCTCTTGCCCCCGGCGGCAAGGTCACAAGCCTTTAAAACCAGCAATCCCTGCCCCGTGGAAAGAGCGAGGCTATCGACGGCAACGACTTTTCCGCCGAAATCTTTGGAAGCCACCACCGCGTTGTCGTGCGAGGACGACGCCTTAGAAGATATGTTAAAATGTATCAGCGCGTCGTACCCCTCCGACTCTTTAAGGAAAAACTCTTTGAATTCCTCCACAGAGCCAGCCGCGGTTTTGGGCAAAACGCCCGTCTTTCTTACGTATTCGAAAATGTCTTGCGGGGTGATGTCCACGCCGTCGCGGCAGGTCTTGTCGCCCAGCACCACATGCAGGGGCATGATGCCGACGTTGTATTTTTTGATGAGTTCGGGGCTTAAATCGCAGGTTGAATCGGCAGTAATTTTTATTTTCATATATGTCACCTTTTTTAATATATCAATTATATCACCATACAATTAAAATTTCAACTTATTTTATGATTTAGCTTGTTATTTTACGGCGGTTATGATATAATCCGAAATATAAAATAAAGGAGCATTTTATGATAGATATCTCTTTGATCGAAAAAACAGACCCCGAACTCGCCGAAGCTTTGAAACTCGAACTTTCGCGCCAGCAGAACAATATAGAGCTTATCGCAAGCGAAAACTTCGTTTCTCCCGCGGTTATGGCGGCGGCGGGCAGCCACCTTACAAACAAATATGCCGAAGGCTATCCCGGACACCGTTACTACGGCGGGTGCCAGTTTGTTGACATTGCAGAAGATTTGGCGAGAAACCGCCTTAAAGAAATTTTCGGCTGCGAATACTGCAACGTACAGCCCCACTCGGGCGCGAGCGCAAACCTCGCCGTCCTCTATGCAACCTGCAAACCCGGCGACACGGTTATGGGCATGAACCTCGCGCACGGCGGACACCTTTCGCACGGGTCGCCCGTAAACATTTCGGGTAATTATTTTAATATCGTGCCCTACGGCGTAAGAGAGGATACGCAGACCATAGACTATGACGAAATGGAAAAAACGGCTATGGACTGCAAGCCCAAACTCATAATCGCGGGCGCGTCGGCTTATCCCCGCGTTATAGACTTTAAGCGCATACGCGAAATCTGCGACAAGTGCGGCGCTTTGATGATGGTGGATATTGCGCACATAGCGGGGCTTGTTGCGGCGGGTCTCCACCCCTCGCCCGTGCCCTATGCGGACTTTGTAACTTCCACCACCCACAAAACTCTCCGCGGACCCCGCGGCGGCGTTATAATGTGCAAGGAAGAGTGGGGCAAGGCGATAGACAAGGCGGTATTCCCCGGCTTGCAGGGCGGTCCCCTTATGCACATAATAGCGGCAAAAGCCGTTGCCTTTAAAGAGGCGCTTGCCCCCGAATTCAAGGAATACCAAAAGCAGATAGTAAAGAACGCCGCGGCTATGGCGGACGAGTGGAACAAGCTGGGCATAAAAATGGTTTCCGGAGGAACGGATAATCACCTTATACTCTTGAACCTCACGGAAAAGAACATTACGGGCAAAGAGCTTGAAAAGCTTTTGGACGAAGTGCATATTACGGTAAACAAGAACGCAATACCTTTCGACACGCAGAAGCCGTTTGTAACGTCGGGCATACGCGTAGGTACGCCCGCAATGACTTCGCGCGGGATGAAGGAACCCGAAGCGCGCAAGATTGCACAGCTTATCGCAAAGGTAATAGACGAGCGCGAGGGCGCTGCGGAATATGTTTCGAAAGAAGTTGCAAAACTCTGCAAGGCTTTCCCCCTCTACGCCGACTGCGTAAAGTGATTTGAAAAAAATTTTCGGCAAAGCCGTACGGCGGCGGGCGCGAATTTCGCGCCCGCCGCTTAAATTTTACATGGCGAAAGGCTTCGTAATAACCTAAAGCAGACCACGGTGGGACGAGCGCGGATTTCTCAAAACAGCACAGTGTGCTGTTTTGCCGCGCGGGATGAGTGAGCGCATACGTTCCGCTCGAACGGTGTCGTACCGAAGGCTTTATGCCTTACCGAAAAAGGCGTTGCCATTACGCCTTTTGAAAACTCTCGGTCAATCGCCCGCTTCGCGGGTCTCATATCCCTCGAAATGACACTCTCGTAATGGGCGCAGAATTATTTTAGAAATAGCCCCGCGGCGAATTCTTCGCCGCGGGGCACACACTTTATTCCGCCGTTTTTAAGTTGTTTTGCGTTTCCAAATTCCGCCGTTTTTAAGTTGTTTTGCGTTTCCAATAGTAATATTTGTAAGTGTCTGTAAGATATGTAGCGGCAGTTTCGGTATTTTGCAAATCTTCACTCAAAAATGCAATGTAAACACTTGCATTATTGATGTGCCATCCGTTGGGATTTTCAAATATCACGCTTTCAAGGCTTGTACACCCATCGAACGCATAATTGCCGATAGAAGTTACGCTGTCGGGTATGGTTATGCTTGTAAGGTTTTTGCAATTTTCAAACGCCTTATAGCCGATAGAGGTTACGCTGTTTGGTATTGTTACTGAACCTTTAATTGCCATAGGTACAAAAAGAATACCTGTTTTATCTTTGTTGTATAAAATTCCTTCCTGACTTAAATATTCCGTATTGCCATCCGCGACCGTAATACTTTCAAGATTTGTGCAATCCCAGAACGCACTATAGCCGATAGAAGTTACGCTGTCGGGTATGGTTATGCTTGTAAGGTTTGTGCAACCACTGAACGCATAATTGCCGATAGAAGTAACACTGTCAGGTATGATGATGTCTGCAAGATTTGTGCAATTCGAGAACGCCTCATAGCCAATAGAAGTTACGCTGTCGGGTATGGTTACGCTTGTAAGGCTGTCGCAATCATAGAACGCATACTCTTTAATTGTGGTAACACCTTGCAACATTTCGGCAGTAAGCTCGGTTACAAGTTGATTGTTTAAATATAAATTATGTGCATAATAAAGCGGGTTTGCGTCATCACTTCCAAAATCAATATTGCACCAGGCGGCTATATCATTTATATATACGCCTTTAAGGTTTGTGCAATTATAGAACGCCCTCTCGCCGATAGAAGTTACGCTATCGGGTATGGTTATGCTTGTAAGACTTTCGCAATCCAAGAACGCATATTTGCCGATAGAACTTACACTGTAAGGTATGGTTACGCTTGTAAGACCTGTGCGTTTTTCGAACGCCTGATCACCGATAGAAGTTACGCTGTTCGGTATGGTTACGGCGCCTTTTATCGCTTTCGGAACAAAAATTATTTGAGTTTTATCTTTGTTATATAAAATTCCGTCCTGACTTGAATATGCAGAATTGTTTTCCGTTACCGTAATGCTTTCAAGGTTTGTGCAACCATCGAACGCTTCATCGCCGATAGAAGTAACGCTGTCGGATATGGTTACACTTTTAAGGCTTGTGCAACCATAGAACGCATACTTTTTAATTTTTGTTACTCCTTGTAACATTTCGGCGGTAAGCTCGGTTACAAGTTGATTGTTTAAATATAAATTATGTGCGTAATAAAGCGGGTTGGCTCCACTATTGTCAAAAGAAATATTGCACCAGGCGGCTATATCCGTTATGTATACGCTTTCAAGATTTGTGCAATTATAGAACGCATAACTGACGATAGAAGTTACACCGTTGCCTATGGTTATGCTTGTAAGGTTGAAGCAATCCGCGAACGCAATATTGCCGATAGATTTAACGCTGTCGGGGATGGTTATGCTTCTAAGGCTTGTGCAACCATAGAACGCTTCTTGACCGATAGAAGTAACGCTGTCGGGTATGGTTACTGCACCTTTAATAGCTTTGGGTACAAAAATAATATCTGTTTTATTTTTGTTATATAAAATTCCGTCCTGACTTGCATATTCAGTATTGTTATCCGATACCGTAATGCTTTCAAGGCTTGTGCAATCACGGAACGCATAGGCGATGGAAGTTATGCTGTCCGGTATGGTTACTTTGGTTACTTTATCGTTGTTATAAAAGGCATAATCATAAATTTTGTAAGTTTTTCCTCCAAATTTATCGGGTAATTGCAATTCGGTATTGTTTCCCTTATAGCCCAACAAATATACCGTTCCGCCGTCCTCGTAAAATATGTAGTCGCCCTGGGTTTTAATCTTACTTTCAAATTCGGCAGTGTTGTATACGTCTTTGGCATATTCAGCGACATGACCGCAATCGGAACTTCCCTTTTGAATAGGCAAACTTGACAAATTAACGACTTCAACTAATTTATGGCAACCTTCGAACGCATATTCGCCGATAGAAGTTACGTTTTCGGGTATGGTTATGCTTGTAAGGCTTGTGCAACCAACGAACGCTTCATCGCCGATAGAAGCAAGTTGGGATTTATCGTCGAAGTTTATGCTTTCGAGGTTTGTGCACCTATAGAACGCCCGCTCGCCGATAGAAGTTACGCTGTTCGGTATGGTTACTGAACCTTTAATTGCTATAGGTACACAAAGAATATCTGTTTTATCTTTGTTATATAAAATTCCTTCCTGACTTGAATATTCCGTATTGTCATCCGCTACCGTAATACTTTCAAGATTTATGCAACCCCAGAACGCACCACCATAGATAGAAGTTACGCTATCTATGTTTATGCTTGTAAGGCTTGTGCAATTATAGAACGCATACGGAGCTATTTTAGTTACGCTACTTGGTACGGTTACACTTTCAAGACTTACACAACTTGCAAATACATAAACGCCGATTTCGGTTATGCCGTCTGGTATCCGAAGATCGGAAACAAGATCATTATTCAAATAAAGTTTATAATTCGTTTCAAAAGCCATTTCATTAAATATTCCTGTATACCGGAAGTGAATACTACACCATGCCTTCATATCAGTTATATAAATGCTTGTAAGGCTTGTGCAACCACTAAAAGCACTATACCCGATAGATTTTACGCCATTGCCTATGGTTATGCTTGAAAGGCTTTTGCAATCCCGGAACGCATAACTGCCGATAGAAGTTACGCTGTCAGGTATGGTTATGCTTGAAAGGCTTTCGCAACCCTCGAACGCCCTATCGCCGATAGTAGTTACGCTATCAGGTATGGTTACGCTTGTAAGGCTTGTATAACCAAAGAACACATATTCTTTAATTGTGGTAACTCCTTGCAACATTTCGGCGGTAAGCTCGGTTACAAGTTGATTGTTTAAATATAAATTATGTGCGTAATAA
>CANQNO010000012.1 GCA_947625245.1 uncultured Clostridia bacterium | reverse complement strand
AAAGAATTTGCAAATTACGAGCTTTTGAAGCATTGGCTGCCCGTCGATTTTTATCTCGGCGGCAAGGAACACCTTGTGGGGCACCTTCTCTACTCCCGCTTCTGGACGAATTTCCTCTTCGACAAGGGATATGTTCCTTATAAGGAGCCGTTCAAAAAATTGTTCCACCAGGGCATGATTTTGGGCGAGGACGGCAACAAAATGTCCAAAAGCTGCGGCAACGTAATAAATCCCAACGACATCGTGCGCGACTACGGCGCGGACGTTATGAGGATGTACGAAATGTTCATGGGACCCGTGCAGGACACGAAGCCCTGGAACACCGCCAATATAGAGGGTGTAAAGAAATTCATAGATAAAATTTACCGCATTTACTGCGAAAGCGATTCCATATCCCCCGCACCCAACAATAATCTTGAAAAAATCTATAACCAAACCGTAAAAAAAGTTACGGAAGACTACGAGGCTATGAAAATCAACACGGCGATTTCACAGATGATGATTTTCTTCAACGCCGTCGGCAAGGAGCTTTCCGAGGGCAGAAAAATACCAAAAGAATACGCCGAAGGGCTTATAAAACTTTTAAACCCCATAATCCCGTTCATTACCGAAGAGATATGGAACACCGTTTTGGGTCATAGCGGCACTATCGCATACGAAAGCTGGCCTGCTTATGACCCCGCAAAGTGCGGCGAGGACGACTTTGAGTACGCCGTGCAGATAAACAGCAAAATAAAGGCAAAAATAGTATTGCCCGCCGATATGCCCGAACAGGAAATACGGCACATTGTTACAGCCAATTCCGAAATCGCGCCGCTTATCGAGGGAAAGCAAATCAAAAAATTCATTTTCGTTCCCAAACGGCTTATTAACATTATTATATAATTAAAGAACGCAATTAAAAAGCACCCGCGCCGCGGGTGCTTTTTAATTTTTAAAGTTAAACTTCATAAGGATCGGGCTTGCCGAGTATGACGAATAAGTCTACAAACCAACCTATACCAAACAGCCCCATTGTAAGCGCATATAAAATGCCCAAACCGCTCTTACCTTCATAAAACTTATGCGCACCCAGCCAGCCCAAAGTAAGACATAGCGCGAACGAAACCCATTTGCTTACAGTCTTTTTACCTCTCCCACTCTGTGCCGTACTGCTTGATGCAGCCGAAGCCGCCGAATTTGCAACATTGTTTATAACTATACTCTCTCTGCCCGAAGCGCCCAAATTTTCCACTTGCCGCCCGCACTTTGTGCAAATTACAGCGTCGGACGGAATTTTTTCACCGCAAAATTTACAAAATTTTGTTTCTTCCATTATAAATCTCCTCTGTTATCGTATGAATTCATTATATTCTAATTATAATTAGAAGTCAAGTAAAATATACTAATTATTGTTAGAATATTTTTATGAACGAGTTTGACAGACAAGTTTTCGGCGAACGGTTAAAAACCTTGCGCACCGATAAAAATATAGGTCAAAACATTTTGTCAAAAGAATTGGGATTATCCAACGCCTCGATAAGTTATTGGGAAAGGGGCAAGCAAGAGCCCACGGCGTCGGCAATATTTAAACTTTCAAAATATTTTGACGTATCTTCCGACTATCTTCTCGGCTTGAAAGACGATTGAAAAACGCGGACGGTTTTAAAACCGTCCGCGTTTACGTATACAAAATTAATTTATAAGGTTTCCAAAAGATTTACTACGTCGCCCACCGTTTTAAGGTCGGTAACCTTGTCCTCGGGGATTGTTTTGCCCGTGTTGTCTTCAAGGGTCATCAAAAGCTCCACCACGTCAAGGGAATCGGCGCCGAGGTCGTTCACTATTTCGCTCTCCGGGGTTATCCGCGACAAAGGTATATTCAACTGTTCTGCAAGTATCTTTGCTATTTCTTCAAACATCAACTGTTCCTCCTGTTCTCTGTAAAAATTTTACAACACTTTAAACGTTTTTGTCAAGTTAATCGGCAACTTTTTTGACTTTTCTGAGCGAAAGTCCTATTCTGTGCTTTTCTTTATCGAGAGAAATTATCAAAGCTTTTACCTGTTGCCCGACTTTGAGGATGTCGGAAGGGTGTTTTACATATCTGTCGGTTATCTCCGAAATATGCACAAGCCCGTCGTGGTGTACGCCCAAATCGATAAACGCGCCGAAGTCGGTCACGTTTCTTACAACGCCGTCCACCACCATGCCTACGGCAAGGTCGTTTATGTCGATAATCTCTTTTACGAGTTTCCTTTGCGGCATGCTTTCGCGTATATCTCTGCCCGGTTTTACAAGTTCGGAAACTATGTCGTTCATTGTCGCCACGTCCAGCCCGCATGCTTTTGCCGCTTTCTCCGCGCCGTATTTTTTTACGTTATCAGGAAGTTCTTTCAGCTTTCTGAGCTTCACGTCTTCGTCCGTATATCCGAAAAGCGCCAAAAGTTTTTCGGCTTTGTCGTATGATTCGGGGTGGACAGCCGTATTGTCGAGGATATTATCGGCGTCGGGTATTCTAAGGAAGCCCGCGCACTGTTCAAACGTTTTGGGTCCGAGTTTTGAAACTTCGGAAAGTTGTTCACGCGAAGTGAATTTTCCGTATTTTTCACGGTAGGACACAATATTTTTGGCAATTCCCGCGTTCAAACCGGAAACATAACGTAAAAGCGAAACGCTTGCGGTGTTCAAATCCACGCCCACGCTGTTAACGCAATCCTCGAGAACGCCGTCAAGAACGGTGTCGAGCCGCTTAGAATCCATATCGTGCTGGTACTGCCCTACGCCTATGGACTTAGGATCGATTTTAATAAGTTCGGCAAGAGGGTCTTGTATGCGCCTTGCAATAGAGACTGCGGAACGCCTTGTCACATCAAAATCCGGGAATTCCTCCACCGCGAGTTTGCTCGCCGAATATACGCTGGCGCCCGCCTCGCTTACCACGGCATAGTTAATATCGGGATTGCCCATTTCTTTAAGCATATCGGCGACAAAAATTTCGGTCTCTTTGCCCGCCGTGCCGTTGCCTATGGAAATAAGTTGCACGTTGTATTTTGCAATCAGGTTCTTTAAGATTTGAGCGGAACCTTTTATATCGCTTTGGGGCGGCACGGGATAGATTACGGCAGTGTCGAGCAGTTTGCCCGTCTCGTCGACTACCGCAACTTTGCAACCCGTTCTGTAACCGGGGTCGAGCCCCATGGTCACCTTGCCCTTTACGGGCGGCTGCAAGAGCAACGGGCGGAGATTTACTTCAAACATTTTTATGGCTTGCTCGCTTGCCCTGTCGGTCAAAAGCGTCCTGACTTCGCGCTCAACGGAAGGTTCTATAAGCCTGTCGTATCCGTCGTCCGCCGCGCTTTCTATCAAATTTTTGCAGTCGGGGTTGCCCGAAACCTTTAAATATTTTGCCACGCAAATTCTCTTTGCGATGTCCGGGTTGAAATAAATTTTGACTTTAAGGCACTCTTCTTTTTCGCCCCTGTTTATGGCGAGTATCCTGTGGTCTTTGATTTGGGTTAAAATTTCGTTATAGTCGGCGTACATGGCATATGTGCCCTTGCCGTCGTCTTTAACCATTTTTACCTGCATTTCGCCGTTGTTTTCGAGCATAAACCGCAGTTTTTTGCGCAATTCCGCGTTGTCCGAAATAATTTCGGCAATGATATCTTTTGCCCCTTTAATTGCGTCGTCTACGGAAAAAACTTCTTTTTCGGTGTCTATGTATTTTTCGGCTTCAGAGTACGGATCCCCTTCCTGCGCAAGAATAAAATCGGCAAGCGGCTGCAACCCCTTTGCGATGGCGACCGAAGCACGGGTCTTTTTCTTCTGCTTGTACGGACGGTAAATATCCTCCACCTCGGTCATAGTCTGAGCGGCGTCTATCGCAACTTGCAGTTCGTCGGTCATCTTGCCCTGTTCGGTTATGGAGTTTATCACTTCCTGTTTGCGCTTATTCAGATTTTTAAGATATTCGTATCTGTCGTTGAATTCGCGCAGAACCTGATCGTCTATCGCGCCCGTCATCTCCTTTCTGTAACGGGCTATAAAGGGAATCGTGTTCCCCTCGTCCAGAAGTTTTAAAATGTTTTCCGTGTGGTCAGGTCTTAAATTGAATTCTTCTTTAAGCTGTTGCTTGATTTCCATAAACGTGTATTACCTTTAAATTATTTTGTATTTTTATATTCCGAACGCAATGCGCAATCCGTCAAACCATTTATCTTTTTCAAATTTAAAATTCGCGGGGCTTGTGGAGGGCAATTTTATGTACGGAACGGAAATACCGGAATATTTTTTCAAAAAAATTTTTTCCGCCTTGTTTCCGTTTAAAATTATAAGCCCAAAACTATTTTTTTGCAACAATTTTTCAACGTCGGCAACTTTATAACTTTTTATCGACGAATCCATCGAGCCCTTTATCTCGCACTCCGCAACTATATCCCACAGCGCAATTTTGTGTTTTGACAAAAAATTCTTTTTGTCGTCAACGGAAACGGGCGCACTTTCGCCGAAAAACTCCGAAAGAACCGCCCAAAACCTGTTGCGCGGATTTCCGTAATAAAATTCCGTCTCCCTGCTCTTCACCGATGGGAAACTGCCCAATATCAATAATTTTGCGCCGTTACGGCAAAACGGTTCAAAACCTTTTATTTTTTCAGCCATAAGTAAAATTTTAATTTTTAATTATAAATCCAAAGGTTTGTCCGCAGCGCCCACAAGCGAAAGCGCTTTGCCCTTTTCGCCGAAATTTAAATCTACCGCGTCCAAAACGTCGTTAAACGTCACCGAAGATATCCTGTTCACGCGCTCTTCAAAGTTATATATCTTATTTCTGTATATAAGTTCCTTGCCGAACAACAGCATCTGCGAACTTGTGCTCTCCTGCGCAAAAATCGAAGAGGAAATAAGTTGCTCCTTGCCGCGGACAAATTCTTCCTTTGTCATATCCTTTTTTCTTATTTTGTCAACGCAGTCGTATATGGCTTCGACGGATTTAAGATATTTTGAAGAATTTACGCCCGCATACACCGAAAGGACGCCCGCCTCCTCGTATGAGGTCACATAGGAATATACGGTGTAAGCAAGCCCCAACTTTTCGCGCACCGTCTGAAAAAGCCTTGACGACATGCCGCCGCCCAATACCGCATTTAAAACCTGTGTGGCGTCATACAGCGGGTCGTACCTTTTTACCGACGGGTAGGCAATTCCTATGTGCACTTGTTCGATATCCTTTTTTTTCAAAAGCGATTTAGCTTTTAATTCTACTTTTGCCTCATTTTTATCGTAATCGTGCGATTTATGTGTGACAAAGTACTTCGCAACCAGCTCTTCTGCAAGCTTTATATCAATATTCCCCGCCATGGAAACCACAACATTTTGCGGCGCGTAGTGCTTGTCCATGTATTTTTTTATGTCGGCAACGGTGAATCCCTCCACGTTTTTGCGCGGTCCCAATATGTTTCTGCCGTACCCGCTCTTGCCGAAGTAAGCTTCCGCCAGAAGGTCGAGGCACAAATCGTCGGGCGTGTCCTCGTTCATATTTATCTCTTCTATGACCACCCCTTTCTCCCTTTCCATTTCGTCGTCGGGAAAAGTGCTGTTCAAAAACAGGTCGGCGAGGATTTCAAACGCTTCGGCGGCATGTCCCGTGGTGGATTTAGCATAATAACAAGTTATGTCTTTAGCGGTAAATGCGTTAACTTGCGCACCTATCCTGTCCATTTCGTCCGATATGGCAAAAGCCGTACGCTTTTTTGTGCCTTTGAACATCATATGCTCTATAAAATGCGATATCCCGTCCTCGTCGTCGCCCTCGCGGGAAGCTCCGGTGTGCACGATAATTCCCATCGTCACCGACATGAGCGAGTCCATTTTGTTTACAACAAGTCTCAATCCGTTTTCAAATTGTTTAAAGTGTACCATTATTCTCCTAAATTCTCAGAGACTGTTACGGCTTTCAACCCGCGGTCTCTTATGTATGAAAGTATTTGCGGAAGAGCTTTTACCGTTTGCTCCTTAGGATGCATGAGTATTATTTCCCCCGCTTTGAGGTCGGAAGTGGCGCGGTTGAATATCAGATTTACGTCCTTATCCCGCCAATCTATCGTATCCCTGCTCCACATTATGATTTTAAGCCCCATTTCACGGCAAGCAGAAAGCGTATTTTCGCCGAAAGCGCCCGATGGCGGAGCAAAAAGTCCTATTTGTTTGCCGCAAACCATTTCCAGCAGTTTTATGCTCGGTCTTATCTCTTCAAAATTTCCCTCTACGGAAAGTTTTGAGTGGTCTTTATGGAAATAGCCGTGACTGCCGAGCTCGTGCCCGCGGTTAAAAATTTCCCTGACGCAGTCTATATTGTCGTCCGCCCATGAACCGCCTATAAAAAACGTTGCCTTTGCGCCGTATTCGTCGAGGATGTCGAGTATTTTATTTACCTGTTCAGAGCCCTCGTATACGTTGAACGTCAAGCTAACGCCGTTGCCCTCCGGGTTTCCGCCGTAAAACAGAATATCGCTCTCATAAGACACGGCGGTTGCGTTGCCGCCGAGAAAACCTATCAAACTTACGGCAATAACCACAGCCGCAAGCACAAGATTGGTTACGACCGTCAAAACTTTACCTTTCAATAGTTTGCCCCTAAAAATATTTACTATTTATATAATATTAAATAAGGGACGTTTAATAGACTATTTCAGTTTTATAAAAGTAACACCTGTTTCCCCTTCGCCGTATTTGCCCAAACGGAAACTTGCAACGCTCTTATGCGATTTAAGGTGTTCGGCTATCGCGTTTTTCAGTTTATTCGTGCCAACGCCGTGGATGACTTTAATCTCTTCAAGGTTGTCCGTGACGGCACGGTCTATAAAGTTGTCGACTTCGTAAAGGGCTTCGCCGACCGTCATACCCAAAAGATTGATTTCGAGAACGGGCTGCTCTTTAGGTATGTTTTTTACCACTTTGAATTTGGTTTCGGGCTTTTTATTTTCGCCTATTACTTGAAGATCCTTTAATTTCAGGCGCATTTTAATGCTCCCGCAAAGGATTTCGGCTTCCCCGCTCCGATTATTGAAACTTAATACCTCGCCGCGGGTTTCCATGGGTTTTATATACACCGCAACGCCCGCTTTCACGTTTTCGGCTGTAGCTTCGTCATAAGACATTATAGGCTTTTGCCCGTTGCTTTCGTCGTATGCGCTGTCTTTCAGCTTATTTTTCAAGGTCCGCGCCGCAATAAGGTCGCCTTCGGTTATCTTATCTTTTTCAAATATTTTTTCGATTTCCGAAAGGATTTCTTCGGCTTTTTCCGTGCGCTCGGTAATTATCCTGCGGCTCTCGGTACGGGCGTTTTTTTGGAGTTTTTCACGCTCTTTATTCAAATTTTCAACCGCTTTATCGGCTTCGGACAGCTTCTTTTCGTATTCGCGGCGCAATTTTTCGGCTTCTTCGAGCTTGATTTCGGCTTCCACCCTGCTGTCCTCGGCACGCCGCATAATATTTTCGAAACTCCGCGCGCCCTCGGATAAAAATCCCATGGCGTCGTTCAAAATTTTTTCGTCCATACCCAAACGCCTTGCTATAGCAAGCGCGTTGCTTGCGCCCGGCAATCCGATTTTTATGCGGTAAAGCGGTTTAAAAGTGGCGGAGTCGAATTCCATGCTGGCGTTTTCCATGCCCTTTTCGGTATACGCAAATTCTTTCAGCGGCGTAAAATGCGTGGTTATGAGACATTTGGAACCGCAATCGAGAAGGTGCCTTACTACGGCTTTTGCTATTGCCTGTCCCTCGTCAGGGTTAGTGCCGCCACCAAGCTCGTCTATAAGCACAAGGCTGTTTTTGTTCGCATTTTTGCAGATTTCTATAATATTTGCCATATGCGAGGAAAAAGTTGACAAGCTCTCCTCTATGCTTTGGGCATCGCCGATATCGCAGAAAATGTCGCCGAAAACAGCTACGGAGCTGCCTTCCGCGGCGGGGATGAACAGTCCGCACTCCGCCATAAGGCAAAACAGCCCGCACATTTTTAAGGTAACCGTCTTACCGCCCGTGTTTGCACCACTCAACAATAAGACAGCGTAATCCGAACCGAGCTCGAACGAAACCGGCACAACTTTTTCGGGATCTATAAGCGGATGGCGCCCCTTTATTATATTCAGATAGCCCCTGCCGTTCAGTTCGGGTTGGGAACATTTAGTCTTATAAGAGTATTCTGCCATGGCAAAATAGCCGTCAAGTTCGTTCAAAACCGCAATATCGGATATAAGAACGTCCGAAATAGCGCCTATCCGCGCCGAAAGCGCCTTTAAAATGGACTCAACTTCTTCGCGCTCGTCGATAGTAAGCGCTATAAGTTCGTTATTGAGTTCAAGGATATATTCAGGTTCGATAAAAAACGTCGCGCCCGTCTTAGAGCGGTCATGGACAAACCCTCTTACACGGCTCTTGTATTCGGCTTTTACGGGTATTACATACCTGTCGTTCCGCATCGTGACGATTGCGTCCTGCAAATAACCCGCGTTTGCGCCGGACGTATATTCCGAAAGTTTTTCTCTTATTTTTTCGTTTAGACTGCGTATTTTGCTCCTTACGGAAAAAAGTCTATCGCTTGCATAATCGCTTACGGTGTCGTCCGATAATATTTTTTCGGTAATAACGTCCTCGAGCGCGCGGTCGAAACAGAGCCTGTCCGTATAAGTTTTTATCAAATTTATTTCTTCGTCTGAGATTTTGCTTACGGATGAGTACGCCTCCCGTGCGGAGCGCAACAGTGCGCACACTTCCAAAATTTCCCCGCAGGACAATGCCGAACCCTTTGCAGCCCGTGACAATATTTCCTCAGGTTCTCCGAACGAGCCGATTTTTCCCACTCCGTAAGTATATAAAAGCTTTGTACTTTCGCGCGTCAAAGAAAGCCTGCGGCGTACTTCGGCTATATCCGTTGAAGGCACGGTGCCGAGAACAAAGCGCTTGCCGCCTTCGAGGGAAGCATACCCTGAGACCGCCAAAAGAATTTTATTGAGTTCGAGTTTTTCGGGACTGTTCAAAAACATAGTTCTCTCTTTAAATATCCGTGGAAAATTACTTTAAAATTCAAAATACGGGCGAATCGGAGTGCCCGCGGGTATAATTTTTATAAAATTCGCGCTGTCTTTTCACATCGCCGCGGATTTCAAAAGCAATTTCGGGGTCGCTTTGCATTGTGCCGTCCACCAACACTCCCGTTACGCTCTTCCCCGCAAGGTATGCGCAATTGTACACTTCAAACCTGCATGCGCCAGTCTTATACCGTCTTAATGGAAATTTGCGGCGCTCTCCGTCCGTAAGCGTATAATAATCTCTCCTATCACAGCTGTCGCATTTTTTCCCAAACGGGCAATAGATCAAGTCCATAACTTTGATTGCGCCCGAAGAAAGCGCAAAGGTCTTTCCGCAAGAAATGTTCGCCTGTTCGCTTTCGGTAAGCTCTTTGGACAGCGCAATATATTTCGCACCGCACTCCGCAACGTCTATACGGTTGGAAATATTCATTCCGCAACCTGCGAAAAGCGGTTTATTTATTTTTTCGCAAAATTCCAACGCCCAAGTGCCGTCGCAATAGATGCCGTCAAACTCCGCAATTACCCGCGACACTTGCAAAATTTCCTCTCCGGTCATATAGGGCGGTAAATACAAAAAGATTTCACAAGACCTTTTCTTGGGTACGGCGGGAATATCGGAATAGTCGTGCGGCTTGAAAATAAGAATTTCGCACCCGGGGTCGGCATATTTTTCGCTTATCAAAGCCGTGCCCGAATTATTTCCATGCCCGTTGTGCGGCAAAACAAAATCATATCCTACGGGCATGTTTTTGTTCGAGGAAATAATTTTAAAATAATCCGAATAGACTTTTCTGCGCAATGCGTTGAGTTCGGAAGCCGCAACAAAAGCGCCTTCGGTTTTTAAAGTTAAAAATGTTACATCAAAGGGATATTTATCCGTCTTTTTAAAGCAATTTTTAATATCATCTGCACTCAAAGAGCAGGTTTTTGCGGCGGCAAGCGGGTTTTTACCGTAAAATTTTACCCCGTTCACACAAATTTCCGCCTTTTCGCCGCAAGTAAAATTTGCAGAAATTTTTACGGGAACGGTCTTTCTCGGACTTAAAAGCCTTGTTGCAAGCTCCGAATCCGTAGTAATAAATACTTTATCGCCAGAACGCAATTTTTTACCCGAAACAACTGTAAAGCCGTCCTTGACGTTTTCGCCGAACTTCCCGCCCGCAACCTCTAAGCCGTCGCGCAGGATCTTAAAACAGTCGCCGTTGCGGAATTTCATGCGCGACATACACACGTACTTGCCGTTTATAACCTTTATAACCCCTGCAAATTCACCTATATGACCTTGCACGGCTGAAGAAATCAAAGATTTATCCTGCCCGAAAGCAAGCCCCGAAGTATAATTGCCGCGGTTGAACGTCCTTTTCAAATCACTCAGATCTTCGGGGGAAAAATTGCGGCTCAAAATATTTTTATAATATTTTACCGCTGCAGCGACGTATTCGGGGCGCCTCATCCTTCCTTCGATTTTAAAAGATTTGACGCCGGCGTCGACCATCTTAAAAATATTTTCGCCCAAACACAAATCGGAAAGCGAAAGCCTGTACCGCGGCTCCTCGTATCCCGTCCTGTCGATGGAATAAATTTTTCTGCAGGGCTGTTTGCATTTGCCGCGGTTGCCGCTGTTACCGCCCGCGAACGACGACATATAGCATTGACCCGAAAAGCAGGTGCATAACGCGCCCTGTACAAACACTTCGGTTTCTATAACTTTTGCGATTTCTGAAATATCGGAAAAATCCGTCTCACGGGCAAGAATTACTCTGTCAAAACCGTATTTTTTTGCGAGTCCGGCGCCGTAAACGTTGCATACCCCGCCCTGCGTGGACAGATGAAGCCTGATTTGCGGACAATTCCTCTTAATATAACCGCCCAAAAAGATATCGGACAGAATTAAGGCGTCCGCACCGCAATTCCATACCTTTACAACCTTTTTTAAAAACTCTTCCAGCTCTGCGTCTTTGATAAGCGTGTTCATTGCCACATAAACTTTCACGCCGAGAGCATGCGCATACGATAAAATTTTTTTAAAATTCTCTTCGTCAAAATTTTCCGCCGCGCTTCTTGCGGAAAATTCGGTAAGCCCGAGATAAATAGCGTCGGCTCCGCCGTTTATTGCCGCCAACGCGCTTTCCATATTCCCCGCGGGAGCCAATATTTCACACATAGTACTATGCAAATCCAAATTTTTTAATAATTTGAGCCAAAGCGCCGTCGTTATTAGATACGGATACAAAGTCCGCCGCCTGTTTTACAAGTATGTCGGCATTGCCCACGGCGCACCCTATCCCCGCCACTTTTATCATAGAAATGTCGTTTAAATTGTCGCCGACGGCAACTGTTTTTTCTATTGGAATATTGTAATAGGCGGACAAAAATTTAAGCGCTTCGCCTTTGTTGTCGCCGAAAGGCGACGCTTCCACCAATACTTTGGCGCTGCACGTGACGTCAAACTCCTTCCCATACTTTTCGTTAAGTTCGTTATAAACTTCGTCTCTCATATTTTCGGGGACTATGCTTATGACTTTTTGGCAAAACATTTTGTTATTTACCACAAAGTCGGAAAGTTTTTCTTTAACTCGTATAGCCTTTACCTTTACGATTTTTTCGTAAATTTGCATGGCTTCGTCGTCCTCGGGAAAATCGGTATAGATATTATCGTCCGCATATACGTTTACTCCATACCCGCGCCGCTCGAAATAGCGGCAAATTTCGGCGGTGCCTTTGCACTCCATGCCGCCATTTCGCAAAAGTTTGCCCGTTTCGATATCCGCAATAACCGTTCCCTGATAGGCGATCACAAGCCCTTTGAGCCCCATTTCACGCACTCGCGGCAAAATAGAGCGCGGCATCCTGCCCGTACATACGGCAAAAATACCGCCCGCAGCCACATAGTCGTCTATCGCCTTTTTAACCTGCGGCAAAATCCTTTGGTTATCGTCTATGAGTGTGCCGTCAAAGTCGGAAACTATAAGTCCGCAGTTTATTTTCATAAGTTATTTTCCAGATATTCCTTGATTTTTTTTGCAAGCGTCGGGCTTATCCCCTCACATGAAGTAAGTTCGGCTTCGCTTGCGCCCATTATTTTATCCAAAGTGCCGAATTTATTTAAAAGCGCCAAGCGCTTTACTTTGCCTATGCCGTCGATTTCGGATAAAATAGAGCTTAAATTTCGCTTAGAGTGAAGATTTCTGAAATATGTTATGGCAAATCTATGCGCTTCGTCGCGTATCCGCTGTAACATTTTCAACGAATAATCCCTGTGCGAAATTTTGACGCTCTCTTCTGAACCGAGTGTAAACACCTCTTCTTCGCGCTTTGCAAGGGATACAAGCTCTATACCGCATATTCCCTTTTGTTTGAAGATTTCTTCTACTGCCGAAAGCTGCCCCTTGCCGCCGTCTATGATTATAAGGTCGGGTTTTGGGAATTTTTCCTCTTCGTCCGTCCCAAGCTTGTCGAGCCGCCTTGACAGCACTTCCTGCAAGGAAGCAAAGTCGTTTGCGCCCTCAACCGTCTTAATTTTAAACCTTCTGTAACTGTTTCTGTCAGCCTCGCCGTCGATAAACACGACCATCGAGCCCACTTTGTCCACGCCGCTCACGTTAGATATATCGTAACATTCCATTCGCCGCGGGTATGACTTGAGGTTTAAAAGTTGCTGAAGTCTCTTGCAGGCGTTAACGGTCATATCGTCCTTATGGCGGATTTTATCGACGGATTTTTCAAGATATTCCGCCGCATTTTTTTTAGCCATCTGCAAAAGTTTTAATTTGTCGCCCTGCTTTGCGAGCGTGATTTCAACCGTTTTGTCAAATTTTTCCTTGAAATATTCCCGTATGAGTTCCCTTTCGCAAAAATCTTCGGCAATTATCTCCGCCGGCGGTTCGTGGTGCGCATAATACTGCACAATAAATGCCGTTAAAGCTTCCCCGTCGGAAATATGCGCCTCGTCAAGCGCAAAGCTGCTGCCGCCCTGCATTATCCCTTTCCGCGTTATAAGTATGTTTACCGCCGAATACAAATCGTTTGTCGCATAGGCGATAATGTCGGCGTCTATCGCTTTGTTTAAAGAAGTTATTCTCTTCGCTTCGAGTTTTGAGAGCATTGAAAGTTTGTTTTTATAGTCCAATGCCAGCTCAAAATTTTCGCCGTCGGCAGCGGCGCGCATTTTTTTGTTTAAAAGCTCTTCGGCTTCTCTAAGATTTCCGTCAAGAAAATCAAGCGCCTTTTTGACCTGCACCGCATATTCTTCGCGGGTAACCTTTAACGAACAGGGCGACGTGCAACGTCCTATATGGTAATTGAGACACTCACGCTTCGGCTTTGAGGTTATAGACGTATGGCATAATCGTACGCAGAACGTGAGCTGGAGTATTTCGAGTATATCGTTGCAGTTGATTCCGCCCATAAACGGACCGAAATATTTGCAACCGTCCTTTTTTATCTTTCTCGTTATATAAAAATTGGGGAAATCTTCCCTTAAGTCGGCTTTGATATACGGATAGGTCTTGTCGTCCTTTAAAAGTATGTTGTACTTCGGCTTGTATTTTTTTATAAGATTATTTTCAAGCGCCAGAGCGTCTATTTCCGACGAAGTTATGATATAGTTGAAATCCGCTATGTTTTCAACCATTTTCATAACTTTTTCGGGTTTGGGCGAATTGTGGAAATACTGTCTTACCCTGTTTTTCAATACCCTCGCCTTGCCTACGTAAATTACGTTGGAATAGCGGTCGAGCATAATATAAACGCCGGGGTTATCCGGCAAAAGTTTCAGTTTTTCCTTAATTACGTCCATAATTTAAATTCATTATACCACCAACGCAAAACTTTTGCAATGTTTCCGTAAAGGAAATACCTGTTGAACTTGTTAGCTGTTTGAGAGGCGGAAATAAAATTATTGTCTGACGATACGCCCGAAACATTGTTAATTATGAGGGCTCCGTCGCCGAAAACTTTTTCGGCATACGGCGAAACGTTCCAATTGTTTTTGCCTTCGCCGAAATAATTGTCGTGTATCCAGATATGCGAATTATCAGAATCCGGAAAATTGCCGCTAATAAGACATGCGTTTTCGGGATAGTCGCAAAATTTCAGATTTCTGACTTCTATGTAACCGCAATTTTTAAAGGCGAAGCCCCAGGAATTGATTTCCGCGTCATCGCCCACGCCCTCTATGGTTATATTGCCCGCTTTGGAAATTTCACACATGTTCCAATATGAATCGAATGTTTCGTCTTTTAACTCTATCGAGCTTTTCAATCCTTCCAAAACGGTAGCTTCTTCGGTGTCGAGAGAATTGTACCCCTGTTCAATCAATGCGCTTTGGTCCAAAGATCCTAACAGCGGCTTACCGTTATATGTGTTTGAGGAATCATAATCGAGATATTTCCAGCTTGCCGCCGAAACCCGCCCTATGACCCTGACTATGAGCGGAACGCGGCTTTCGCTTGCGGCTGCCAATATGCGGGCAATCCCAGTATAGGTCTTTCCGCCTATTTTCGCTTGTACAGTGTTTTTGCTGCTCTCGGAAACATAAATGACCGTTGCTTCATCTCTTTTTTTGCCGTCAATGTAATATCCGCCCAAAGATTTCAGATTTTTAAACGCGTCGCACGTCCTTTCATAGGCTTTGACGATAATATCGGTAAGGGTTACGGAATCGCCCGCGGCCTCTATTTTGATACTGTAATTTCCCGCGCAAACGCCCGTAACGTCCGCGCGTATGACCGAACCGCTAAATCTTACGAGTTCACCGTCCAACCGTTGCCAATCCGTCTCACCGTCTGCCCTGTAAAAGACGCTATATCCATCCGCACCTATATTATCTATCGGCTCGATCTCGACGTACGCCCTCTCTTTGCCGCCGCCAAAAGCTTTGATTGTTATCAAATGCTCCTCTTCAGATTTTGTCCATTTGGCATAAAAATACTTGTTTCCTTCGGCATTTACGGGAATTTCCTTGATTTCTTCGCCCGAAAAGTTCTCGTCTTCGTACCAGCCCGCAAAGATATGGTCTTCACGCACGGGCACAGGCAAAACTATCCTTTCCCCCGTGATGTACTTGTCGGGCACGTAAACGCCGTCGGTAAATTTCCCGCCGTTAAGATTGAACACTATTGAATAACTTTTCGGCTCTTCGGGCTTTTCGGGATTGTCCGAATCGGGTTCGCCCGGAATTACGGGGTTGTCCTGACCGGGATTGTCGGGTTCGCCGGTGTCGGGCAACTTTTCCCAAAGCGCATAAAAAGTTTTATCGCCCATACTTGTTTCGGATAAACGATATACGGGGTCGCCCGAAAAGTTCTCGTCTTCGTACCAGCCCGCAAATCTGTACCCGTACCTTTTTGGAACAGGTAAAATCTTTTCTTTTCCAAATTCATAACTGTCGTTTTCATTTGTTCCGTCGGTAAAAGTACCGCTGTTCAATATGTATGTAATATGGTAAACGGCGCCGCTTTCGTGTTGCGCATCGTCATTTTTCTCCCATTTAGCCCAAAATTCGTAATTTGAATTAGAGTAATCGGAGTCTATATAGTAAAAACGCGCACCCGTACACTCGGGGTCGCGGAACCAGCCCGCGAAAGTATAGCCCTCTCTGTAAGGTACGGGCAATTCTACGTTGTCACCGCCGTAAAATACTATTTCATTACCGTCCGAAAGAACGCCGCCGCATACATTAAAAGTTACTGTATATTTCACTCTTTCATTATCGGAGTTTACTATGACGTCGGAATTCCTGCAGCCGACATTTAAAACCAAAAAGCCCATCACCGCAATAAGCAAAATAAATCTTTTGTACAACACGGGTACGCCTCTTGCCATTTTTACAAATTATAGCAATTTTATTATAAAAATTCAAGAAAATCGCGTAAGGTTTTATCTCAAGAATAAAAATTCCCGAAATTTGCTTTACAGCAATAAAAAAAGGGCTTTTAAAAGCCCTTTATCAATATCCCAAAAATTCAACGCCTTTTAGCATTACGTCGTTAACCAAATCGTTTACAAGCGAGTAAAAAATTATTTTCCCCTGCCGTTCGCTTTTAACTATGCCCAAATTTTTCAAGAGCCGGAGCTGGTGCGAAACCGTGGTCTGGTTTATGTCCAAAACCCGCGACAGATCGGTAACGCACATTTCGGAAATGGCAAGCGCAGATAGCATCCGCACCCGCGTATGGTCGGCAAAAATAGAAAAAAAGCAAACTACGCTGTCGAGAACGTCGCCGTCGGGAACGTACTCGCGCACCAAATCTTTTGTACGCCTATCTAAAAGCATCGTGTCCTGCATAAGTCCACCTCCGCTTTAAATTATAATGCCCCGTATGCTTATATGTCAATGCGAGACAACGGCGTATAATGTCATAAATTATGTTTGTTTGTCACTTGCACTCTATCGCCGAAACAGAGAAACCGGCGTCCGCGACAAGCGCTTTAATTTCCGCGTCGTCCACTTCTTCGCGGCTCCTAATTACGGCAAGATTTTTTTTGAATTTTACGTCTGCCGAAACAACGTTTTTAGCAGTGAGAAGCCTGTCCTCAACCCTCTTTGCACAGCGTTCGCAGCACATCCCGTCTATGCGGACAAGCTTTTTCACTTGACGTCACCGTGAATTTTTTCAAAGAAATTGTTCTTTTTGAGTTCGGTCTCTATGTCCTTGTTTTCGCCGAGGGCAAGCATTACTTTAATAACCGTCATTTCAAAACTCGTATCGTATGCAAGTATGCACTTGCCTTTGAGTTCAAACGCGCTGGCGTATACCCTTGCCGCGCTGTCCACGGGCGAAAGTATAACGCTTACGCCGAGGTTGCGGCAATAGTCTATGAATTTAAGTACATTTGTCTCTTCGCCCGCGGTGCATATGGTGCCGCTGTGATAGAGTTCGATAATTACGGCGCGCGGTCTCTTGCGGTCGAAATTATAATAGCTGAAATCGAGGAAAGAACGCGCCCTTATGGTTACGATATCTTTGCAGAGCGAATATCTGCCGTAAGGCTGTCTGGGCTGTTTCAGTTCCTCTTTTGCGGGTAAATACGGGCTTTCGCGGTAAACGAATTTGCCGTTCACAAGTTCGCACAATGGAGCGCCCATTACGCTTGAAAAGTTGCCGCTTATCTGTTCGGCTACCGTTATGCGACTGGCGAGATGTATACATAAATTTTCGTTGTCGTTGGTGAACGAAACGTATATGCCGCCAAGACCCTCTTTTTCTATGAAAGCCACCGCGCCCGCAAAGTTTTCAACGCCTTTGCTGCGGCTGTCGTTCAGGGGATAGAGCGCGGACACAAACACAACTGGTATTGGCATGTCGCAAAAAATTTGGCTGAATAGCGTTGCCGTAAAGCTCAGAGTGTCGGTTCCGTGCGTTAAAATTATACCGTCGTATTTGGATTTATTCACCGCGCGCAGGCAGGACGCCATTGCATCAAGGTCGGTAAACTGTATATTTTCGCTTAAAATATCGAGAGGGCGCAATACGTCGAACTTTATTTCGTCGCCGTACAGCTTTTTATATTCTTCTATTAGGGCGGCTTTGTTTTCGACGGTAAGATCAACGGTATTCCCGCTCGCATAAGAACCTATAGTACCGCCCGTAAAAATAACGCAAATTTTATTTTTCATTTTGCAATCCTCATAAACTGCCCACGGTTCTGGGGAACAGCAATGTATCTCTTATATTCTGTACGCCCGTTATATACATGAGAATTCTCTCAAGTCCCAAACCGAACCCGCTGTGCGGCACGGAGCCGTACTTTCTCAGATCGAGATATTCCCTGTAAGATTCAAGGGGCATGTTGCGGATCTTCATGGCGTTTTCAAGCTTTTCGGTATCGGCTTCGCGTTCGCTGCAACCTATAATTTCGCCTATGCCGGGCACAAGCAAATCGGTTGCGGCAACAGTTTTGCCGTCGGGATTCTGCTTCATATAAAACGCCTTGATGTCCGCGGGATAATTTATTACAAACACGGGCTTTTTAAAATATTCCTCTGTAAGATAACGCTCGTGCTCGGTCTGCAAGTCGCACCCCCACTCCACGGGGAATTTAAACTCTTTGCCGGATTTTTGAAGTATCTTTACGGCTTCGGTATAGCCAAGCTTTACAAACTCGCTCGTAACGACGCCGTTCAGTTTTTCGATAAGCCCGTTTTCCACTCTCTCGTCAAAGTATTGCAACTCTTCGGGGCAATTATCCAATACATATTTAATAATGTATTTGATGAATTCTTCGGCGATCTCTATTATATCGTGGATATCGGCAAAACAAACTTCGGGTTCGATTTGCCAGAATTCGGCGGCATGCCTCGTGGTATTGCTGTGTTCGGCGCGGAAGGTAGGTCCGAAAGTATATATTTTACCGAGCCCCATAGCCGCCATTTCACCCTCGAGCTGCCCCGAAACGGTAAGATTTGCGCGTTTGCCGAAGAAATCCCGGGCAAAATACTCCTGTTCGTCTTTGCAATCGGTCTTCCAGGGCATTGTCGTCGCGCGGAACATTTCGCCCGCGCCTTCGCAGTCGCTACCCGTGATTATGGGAGTGTGTACATATTTATAGCCGTGCTCCTGAAAATATTTGTGTATTGCGAAAGAAAGAGTATTTCTTACTGCAAATACCGCTTCGAAATATTTGGTACGGGGTCTTAGATGAGGTATCGTGCGCAAAAATTCAAGCGTATGATGCTTTTTCTGCAACGGATAGTCCTGCGGACAGCCGCCCAAAACGGTCACGCCCGAAACGAGCATTTCAAAGCCGTTTCTTTCGGAAACGACGAATTTGCCCAAAACCTGCAAAGCGGCGCCTACTATAAGCGCGTTTTTAAAGCTTTCGCGGTCGAGCTGTTCCTTATCGAAAACCAATTGAAGGTTTTTAAGGCAGGTACCGTCGTTTAACTCTATAAAGGCAATGCTCTTTGAATCGCGCCATGTCCTGACCCAACCGCATACCGTCTGTACGCCGTTTATATATTTTTCGGAATTAGAGAAAAGTTCTTTGATGTCGATATGTTTCATATTTTATTTCCTTGACATTTATATAAACGCGGACTGCCTGTACAGGCAGTCCGCTTTAAATCAATCCTTTTTTGCGTCGTGGGAAACTACTTCCGTCTTGTCGTAGTAGCCGCAGTTTCCGCAAACCCTGTGAGCCTGCATTTTCTGATGGCAATGAGGACATTCCACAAGCGTGGGAGCCTCCGCCTTGTAATTTGCAAACCTCTTGTTGGTTCTGCTCTTAGACTGTTTTCTTTTGGGTACCGCCATATTTGAACACCTCTTTTTACTTATTACTTACGTCAATACCCTTACAGCCCTCTCTGCATAGCAAAACATTCGGCTGGCTTATAAGTATTGCATCGTTTACGGCGGGATCCAAATCTATTTTGACTCCGTCGTATATATAATTGTCGTCTTCCTCTTCCGTCAGATACAGGATCTCCGTGGTATACGAAATATCCTTTTTCGCTTCCTCGAGACAATATGAACATTGCCCCGAAAGCGAATAGTTCAACGTCAAAGTGACGCCCACGCTGTCGTCGTCGTACAAAACGTATTTGCCCGCAACCTTTACCGGACCGTCTATGCGGCACAGCGGTATAAGACAGCAGTCGGCAGAAGGCTCGTAGTCGAATTCAAAAGATCCTTCGTACTTTTTTAAAGCCAAAAGCTTTTTAACGTTAATTTCCATACGCGACCGACTATCAAATTATATTACAAGGGTACTGCTTTGTCAACTTGTTTTAAAGCCGATATAAATATTTTTTTATAAAAGTTCAGCCGTTTCCCTTGCGATTACAAGTTCTTCGTTCGTGGGGATTATAAGCACTTTGACTTTGGAATTTTTAGCAGAGATTTCGCAGATTTTGCCCCCGCTTCTCCCGCCGTTTGCCTTATTCGCGCGCTTGTTGAATTTGACGCCGAGGAATTTGAGCCCTTCGCAAACCTCTTCGCGTACGGTAGGCGTATTTTCGCCGATACCCGCGGTGAAAACTATGCAGTCGAGCCCGCCCATAGCCGCGGCGTAAGCGCCAACGTATTTTTTTGTCTGGTATGCGAACATTTCCAAAGCGAGCGAGCAACGCTTATTGCCTTTCTTTTCTCCTGCAAGCAGGTCTCTGAAATCGCTCGAAACACCCGAAATACCCGCAACGCCGCACTTTTTATTGAGATATTCTATTATTTCCGCATGGGTCATGCCTTTTTTGCGCGCAAGGAATTCCACCGCGGAAGCGTCGATATCGCCAGAACGCGTACCCATAAGAATTCCGGCAAGCGGCGTGAAACCCATGGACGTATCTACGCACTTTCCGCCGTCGACCGCCGATATGGACGAGCCGTTGCCGAGATGGCAGGTTACTATTTTGAGTTCGGAAATATCTTTGCCGAGATATTTGGCGGCTTCGGAAGAAACGAATTTATGGCTCGTGCCGTGGAAACCGTATTTTCTTACGCCGTACTTCTTGTAATCGTCGTAGTCTATGCCGTAAAGATATGCCTTTTCGGGCATCGTAGCATGGAAAGACGTGTCGAAAACAAGCGCCATCGGCGTTCCGGGCATAACTTCCATACATGCGCGGACGCCCGTCGCAGCCGCGGGATTGTGCAAAGGCGCAAGCTCGAAAGTCTTTTCTTCGAGAGTTTTCATCACTTCTTCGGTGACGAGAGTGGTTTTGTTGAAATATTCTCCGCTCGCCACCATTCTGTGACCTACGGCGTCTATTTCTTTCATTGACTTGATAACGCCTATATCTTTATCCTGCAAAGCGCTTAAAACAAGCTCTATGGCAACCTTGTGGTCGGGCATGTCGCGGTTGAATACCTTTTCGCCGCCGTTGCCCTTTGCCTTTAAAAGAGAGCCGCGTATACCTATTCTTTCGCAGCCGCCCTTTGCGAGAACCTTTTCGGTTTCCATGTCTATAAGCTGATATTTGAGTGACGAACTTCCAGCGTTTACTACCAAAATTTTCATTTTTATCTTTCCTTTAAATTTTATTTTATTCTGCCTGCAATGCGGTAACCGCAACCGTTGCAACTATATCTTCTACATTGCAACCCCTCGAAAGGTCGTTCAAAGGCTTTGCAAATCCCTGGCAGATAGGTCCTATCGCCATATAACCGCCGTAACGCTGAGCGATTTTGTACCCTATGTTGCCCGCATTTATGTTGGGGAACACAAGCACGTTGGCATGCCCCGCAACCGCGGAACCGGGAGCTTTGAGCGCGCCGACTTCGGGTGCGACTGCCGCATCGAATTGGAATTCGCCGTCGAGCGCCAGTTCGGGAGCCGCCGCTTTTGCGATTTCGACAGCCGACTTTACCTTAGGCACGGTCTGATAGAATTTATCGTCGTTGCCGCTGCCCTTTGTCGAGAACGAAAGGAACGCTACCCTCGGCTCGATGCCCGCAATGGTGCGCGCCGTCTTTGCGGAGGATATCGCAATGTCGGCAAGCTGTTCGGCCGTGGGTTCGATATTTATGGCGCAGTCCGCAAATACCGCCACGCCGTCGGGGTTGTAAGGATTTGTCTTATTGGGCGCAATCATAATGAAACAGCTCGATACCGTGCTTATGCCGGGAGCCGTTTTTACGACCTGCAAGCCCGGGCGGAGAGTATTTGCCGTGGAGTGGCATGCGCCGGAAACATAGCCGTCAACGTCGCCCGCCTTGAGCATGAGCGCGCCGAACATTGTCCTGTCTTTAGCCTGTTCTTTAGCCTGTTCCTCCGTCATGCCCTTGGCTTTTCTCGCTTCATACAGTATGGAAGCGTATTTTGAAGTCTTGTCAGAAGTCAAAGGATCTATCAAAGTTACGCCCTTGAGTTCTACTCCGGGAGCAACTTTTTTGCACTCCGCTTCGTTTCCTATGAGCACGATTTTGGCTATTCCCTCTTTGGTTATTTCCGCGGCGGCACGGATAACGCGCTCGTCCTCGCCCTCGCAAAGAACTATCGTCTTTTTGCGAACGGCGGCTTTTGCCTTGATTTCATCGAGTAATGACATTTCGATTTCTCCTTAAAATACTTTATTTTTCCGCTTTGAAAGAGTATAATCTTATCAACGGGAATTAAAATCTTCATTTATTATATAACAGTTTTTCCCGATTGTAAAGTTTAAAATGAATATTTGCGCAATAATTTGTGAATTTAATCCCTTTCATAACGGGCATAAATATCTATTGGAGCAAGCGAAAAAACTAACCGGTTGCGACTCTGTTTTGTGCGTTATGAGCGGCGGCTTTACGCAACGCGGCGAACTGAGTATCTGCGATAAATTTATCCGCGCCCGCCACGCCGTACTCGGCGGCGCAGACTGCGTTTTGGAACTTCCCGTCTCCTTTTCGGTCGCGCCCGCCGAAATTTTCGCTTCGGGGGCGATAAAGATAATATCTTCCCTACCCGAAGTAAAATATTTGGCGTTCGGCTGCGAGGATCCCGCCGCGGATTTTTCGGAAAGCGCAAAAATTTTGCTCGATGAAAGCGATTTGTTTAAAAAAACTCTTAAAAACGGCTTGGAAAAGGGCGAAAGTTATATAAAAAGCTATGCGGACGCATTTGAAGCCTGCGGCGGCAAAAAAGGTTTATTGTCGTCGCCGAACAATGTGCTCGGCGTCGAATATTGCAAGGCGCTGCTCCGTTCGGGCATAGATATTTCGATAATTCCCGTCAAACGGACAGGAAGCGGATTTTCGGACGAAAATCTCACCGAAAATTTTTCTTCGGCGGGAGCGATCCGAAAAAACATAAACTCCCCTAAAGTCAAAGGCAACGTTCCCGGCTATGTTTTTGAAGATTTAAAAGATTTTTCAACCGAACAAAAGCTGTTCGAAGAGCTGGCGGGATATAAACTCGCAACCGCCGAAACAAGCGATTTGAAAAAAATTTTCGGGTGCGGCGAAGGGCTTGAAAACAGGCTGAAAAATCTCTCCGCAATCCCTTACGGCGATCTGGTAGCCGAAGCGACGGGGCGCAGGTACTCCTCTTCCCGCATAAAGCGCATAATCCTTGCAAATTTGCTCGGGTTGTACGCGGACGACGCGCAGAGCTTTATTAAAAACAAACTGTATCTTCGCCCTCTCGCCGTAAAAAAACAGAGCGCGGATTTAATTTTGCCCGCACTTTCCAAATCCGATTTCCCCGTCATATATAAAATGCGCGATATCGAAAAACTCGGAGAAGTTGCCGCAAAGTGCTTTAAAAAAGACGATTATGCATATAAAATATGGAAATATATCTTTAAAATCCCCGATAAAGGGTTTGACTACATGATTACGGTTTAAAAACATAAATTAAAAAATACGGAGCGCGCCGCGCTCCGTATTTGATTATATGGATATATTTTTATAAACTATACAGATAAGCCACTTCCCTTTCGGAGAGTTTTCTGAATAAACCTCTGTCCAGACCACGGAGAGTGAGTTCACCTATCTTAATTCTCTTTAAAAGGGTCACTTCCCTGCCTATCGCCGAAAACATTTTTCTTATTTCCCTGTTTTTGCCTTCGGTCAAAGTAATATGGATTTTAGTATAGGCTTTGTTGGTCTCTACAATGTGCGCCTTGCACTTTTTGGTGACGTAACCGTCGATTTCCAAACCGCTCCTTATGGGATTAAGGTCTGCTTCTTTAAGCGTACCCTCTACTTTCACAAGGTAGGTTTTGGGGATTTCGTTTTCGGGACGGGTAAGTTTTTGAGCCAGCTCGCCATCGGTTGTGAGAATCAATAGCCCCTCGCTGTCGTAATCGAGCCTGCCCACTGGATATATCCTGCCTACATTTTGAGGCATGAGGTCGAGAACGGTTTTTCTGCCCTTATCGTCCGACACCGAACAAATATATCCCTTAGGCTTGTTGAGAATATAATATTCGTTCTTTTTCAAAACGACCTGTTTGCCCTCGACAAGCACTACCGAACTTTCGTCCGTTTCCTGACCCAAAACAGCCGTTGTGCCGTTAACGGTAACTTTTCCTTCCTCGATAAGTTTATCGCAGTCGCGGCGCGAAGCGACGCCCGCCGCCGCCAAAAATTTATTTATCCTCATTTATATGCGAATCCTTGTAAAATACTATACGTCAATAATACTATACAAATTTTCGCATAAAATCAAGTTGTTTTCGGAATAAATTTCGATTTTGGCTGCCGTATCGCCCTTTTTGATTTTTTTGTGAGTACCTACGGGAACCGTTTCAACACGGACTTCCGCGTCGGTTTTTACCACTAAATTAACCGTTTTAGGCAGTTTGCAAAGTACTCTGCCACACATAAATACTTCATTTTCGTCGATTTTTAATGTTCTGAACCGTTCAAAGCAGTCGTCAAGAATTTTTTGGCTCCTTTCGTACATATCGGGGCAATTCAAAACAACGCAAACTACTTCCATTTCGTTTTTCATGGCGGATGAAACGAGACATCTGCCCGCTCTTTTGGTATAGCCTGTCTTTACACCGTTTGCGCCGTCGTATTCGAAGAGCATCTTATTCTTGTTGGCAAAATTCACGGTTTCGCCCGTATACTTTTTTGTACCGACTATCTCTTTAAAAACCTCATTTTTCATCGCGTAACACGCAATTTTGCACAGATCTCTCGCCGTTGTATAGTGGTTTTCGTCGGGTAAGCCGCTCGGATTTACAAAATTGGTATTTTCAGCGCCCAGCTCTAAGGCTTTTTGATTCATTTTTGCGGCAAAATTTTGAATACTGCCGCTGTGGTGGAGCGCAAGCGCGGCGGCGGCATCGTTTCCCGAACGCAGCATTAACCCGTACAAAAGGTCTTTAACGCTTATTTTTTGGTCTTTTTTAAGGTAAATGCTCGATCCTTCAGCCCCCGCCGCCTCTTCCGGCACGGTTATAACTTCGTCAAGGTCGCAGTCCTCGATTATAAGTATCGCCGTCATTATTTTAGTAGTGCTTGCCATGGGCAGTCTTGTATCGGCATTGTTTTCGCAGAGCACGGTACCCGTAGAGAGCTCCATAGCTATTTCGGACTGTGCGTCCGCGCTTGCCTTATTTATCCCCGCCCCCGCGATAATTCCCAGCGCGGCAAACGCCGCAATTAAGACATACAAACTTTTTTTAGCCATTGTCGGTAAGTTTATGCACCAATTCGCCCGTTTTTTCCACGAGCGCGTCTATTGCACCCTCTTCCATTTTCAAAAGTCTGCAACCGTTGCCGTCGTCCACCAAAAAACCTTTCGGTTTGACTGTCACCACAGTCCCGTTGCCGCCCGCAAGTTTAAACCCGTCCGCTTCCTTAAACGTTCGCACGTCTCCGTACTCCCCGCCGCCGCTGAGGTTTACGATTGTGACCGACGAGAGAGGAATTACCTGTGCACCGCTGACGGTCACAATGGATTTGCCGATAACTGTATCGGCGTCTGCGATTTTTTCAATAGAAATTGCGGGGGATTCAAAATCTTTTTGCTTGATATTTTTAATTTTTGACATGTAACTTCTCCGAAATCAATAATAAAATAATTCTGCCTACGACCATAAAGTTTAAAACAGTCACGGTTTTGCAATAGTACCTTACATACGGATGCGATTCGTTGAGAACAGTGTAATTTCTCAGTTTAGTGCAACCGCCGTTTATGCGTATGAATTTATATACTGCGCCGGTCAAAGCGTTAACCGAAAGCGCCGCATACGCGTTATTTTGGTTTTTTAAACCGAAATCGCCGAGCTGGACGATTTTATATACGCATAATTTGTTAAAAATTTTGTATGCGGCAGGTTTAATAACGCTTAAATCGAGCTTTTTGTTTTTGCCGTTTATCTGCATTTCGCCGGGCTTGTTCTCTACCGTATTGAGGTTGAGAAAGTTAAAAAACCTATAAAGCCCTATATTTATTGAAGCGTACTTTTTTTCCGAATTGATATAAATATAGTTGTAGAGATGAAACGGAAATACGGAAAGCGCAAAGCCCGCCGCTGTGAGATAAACCATTGCTTCACTCATAAAATTATTATTTGTAACGCCCGATTTAATATGCAACCTATCCGCTATGTAAGCGCATTTTCTTTTAAAAAACTGCGCCGCCAACCTTTTGGGTCGGCGGCGCGCCTGTTTTTATTTATTAATCAATTCTTATAATATCATCGTCGTCGGCGATAAAGTCAGGCAATTCCCGCCCGTCCTCGGTGACTTTTGCTTTCTGTTCGGGAACATTTTGCACGGGAGTTTCGACCTCTGCGGCTTCTTCGACATACTCGTCTTTCCTGTACAGATAATTTGCGTCGTCCGATTCACGGAAATCCCTGCTCTTTGCAATCTGTTCCATCAAATCGTCGTAATCGGGGAGCTGGTCTATGGAATTCAGCCTGAACCGCTTTAAAAATTCGTCGGTCGTGGCATATAAAATAGGTCTGCCCAGCACGTCTTTTCTGCCGCACGGCACAATCATCCCCAATTCCAAAAGCGTATGTATCGCATAGTCGCAACTGACTTGCCTTATTTCTTCGAGTTCGGGCTTAGTGATCGGCTGTTTATAGGCGATTATCGCGGCACACTCAAGAATTGTTTTGGTGAATTCCTTTTCTTTAATAGGTATCAGGACTTCAGAAATCTTTTCTTTATACTTCGGATTGCTCGCAAACTGCACTTTTCCGTTAAAGGTAAGAAAGTTTATGCCGCAGTCCTCTCCGTACTTCTCTTTCAGCTCGCCGATCGCCGAATTCGCTTCCTTTAACGTTATCCCGAGTTTTTCCACTAAAAACTTTACGGGAACAGGTTCGCCTGAAGCAAAGACTATGGCTTCAATCGTATTCGTCAAATTGCTCATCCGATATTTCCTTTAAATCCCATTCGGGATTGAGTTTTATGGTAATTGCGCCGAAACTGTCCTTTTGCTCAACCATAATGAATTGGTGCTTAAGCATTTCGAGCAACGCCTGAAAGGTTGTAATTACTTCGTTTTTGGAAAATACGGTAAACAAATCTTCAAAATCCGTATCCCCCGATTCCACAAGACGGTTCTTTATGTATACGACTTTTTCTTCAACAGTGTAAGCGTCTTTCGGAATTTCTTTAACCGCGTCCTTTTCGCGCTGCATGCTCTCGTTTTTTATCATCATGTCGGCGAACGCGCGCAAGAGCCCTTCCAAAGTAAAGTCCTTGTAAACCACCCTTACGCCGTCAAGCGATTTATCGGGCTCTTTATAATAATATCCTATTGTTTCAAGATCCTTGAGTTTTGGGGTTTCCTCTTTTATAAGCTCGTATTCGCGCTGTCTCAGCTGCTCGATCAGCGCCTGTTCTTCGTCGTCGGCGCCGCCCATATCTTCGCCCATAACTTCCACAACGGGAACCATGCTTTTGGATTTTATGTAAACTATCTGCGCGGCAAGCGCAAGATATTCGCTCTCCTTGTCCACATCCCGCCGCGGCTGGGTTTTCATATACTCGATATAATCCAAAAACTGATCCGTGACTTTGGAAACGAATACGTCCTCTATTCTTATCTGGGCGATATTTATAAGATGCAAAAGTAAATCGAGCGGTCCCTCGAAATCGTCGAGAACCGTATCGTAATCCACAATCGATTCAAAATTTTCGTAGTCGTTCTTTGCCATTTTACTTAAACAGATATCAAAACCCCGTACGGATTAATGCCGGGAATACCCAAACGGAAGATCAAATTCCATACGAGCTGTATGGGATAGCCCAAAATATTCAAAGCAAACCACTGCACATAGCCCAAAATATTAAAATAGCGGGCAATCGGCAGATGTGCGTAACTTTCGAGAATTCCGCACAAAAAACTTTCCAAAACGACGGCAATGAGGATATATTGCCCGTAATTTCTCAAAAATCGCTGTACCGGGTTCACCTCTCTCGTCGCCGCCTGAACTATCCTGAACCCGTCAAGCGGATTGAACGGAAGCAGGTTGAACATAAACACGCCGAGGCTGAACACGAAAATATTTCTGAACGTGAGTTCCAAAAAACTGTAAAGATAATACCCCGCAACCGTGCTTACGGGCATATATATCTCCACCAGCAAAAACAGCGGATATGCAAAAAATGCTATTATATAGTTGGCAGTAACGCCCGCAATTGATGTAAAAAACATACCTCTGCGGTAGTGTTTGAAATTATATGGGTTGATGGGCACGGGTTTTGCCCAACCGAACCCTACCAGAATACATGCCAAAAAACCGTAGATATCGATATGTTTTAACGGATTAAGGGTCATCCTGCCGCGCATTTTTGCCGTAGGGTCGCCGCATTTATAAGCTATATAGGCGTGGGCAAATTCGTGGGGCGCAAATACAAAAATCACCGCAACGATTGCCGACACATAGTAAATCAGGTCATTTACCAATGGATTCATACTTTAATCGTATCGCCGTAAGGACATACTTTATGTATATTTTACCAAAACAGGTTTAAATAGTCAATTATTTTGATTAAGAATATTGCCTATCACACAAAATACGGCGCACGGATTTTCCGTGCGCCGCAATATATTGTTTTTTTCAAAGAGCCCACTGACCGGAAATTTTGACGAACCTGTCGCCGAAACCGGCCTTTAAAACCGCCTCTGCGGCAACTACGTTTACGGAATCGGCAAGCACACCGTTCTTGTAAACTTCTATCTTCCCCACAACCTGGTTTTCCGCAACGGGGGCCTTCACCTCGTACGCCACTACGTTATGGGTTATTTCCGGCGCGTCGCCGATAGAGGAAAAGATATAACTGTTCCTCTCCGGTCTTACGGCAAAGCTGTCCTTTTTGCCGCCGCACAGCGGAAATTCGTCGTTCAATGTCACGTCTTTATCAAGAACTATTTTGTTTTTATAATTCGCAAAGCCGTAATCGAACAGTTTTACGGTAGAATCAAACCTGTCGTCGCTCGACGAACCGCCCAAAACGGCAGAAACAAGCCTTAAATCGTTCTTTTTGGCTGTCGCGGCAAGGCAGAAGCCGGCTTCGTTGGTAAATCCCGTTTTTCCGCCGTCGCAATAAGCGTATCTTCTGATGAGCTTGTTGGTATTGGTCATGATAGTTACGCGGTCGCCGGGGTGAGCAAAATCTTCAAGCCATATTTTGCTGTATTCGAAATACTTTTCATAGGATAAAAGATTTCTGAACATTACAGCAACGTCCTTTGCGCAGGAATACTGCGTTTCGCGCGGGAGTCCCGTACAATTTGCGAACAGCGTATTTTCACAGCCGAGCTCGGTTGCCTTTTTGTTCATGCGGGAAACGAACTCTTCCTCCCCGCCCGCTATCTTTTCGGACATGGCAACGCAGCTGTCGTTTGCCGAACATACGATTATCGATTTTATAAGTTCATCCGCCCTGTATGTGCCGCCGCTTTCCAAAAATACCTGCGAACCACCCATGCCCGCAGCATTATCACTTACGGTTATCTCCTCGTTCAACGAGAGATTTCCCGAAGAAACCGCGTCAAAACAGAGAGTCAGCGTCATCACTTTGCATACGCTCGCGATGGGCATACGCGCAGTCTCGTTTTCTTTATATACGCATTCGCCCGAACCGTAATCCATCAAATAAGCCGATTTACAGCCGCTGACGAGCTTTGCGGAGTTGCCTTCGAGGGTAAACCCCGTCATTGCCCCGCAAGATATGCCCATGCAGCAAGCCGATAATAAAACACCGATTAACTTTTTCATACCGATAGTATGCGGGCGTTATTAAAAATTATACTATTGCTATCGCCACCCTGAACACCACGTTTATAAGTATAGCGTATACAACACAGTCTACCAAAGCCAATACGAGCGGCATAAAAGGCGAGTATTTTTTATTTATTATCTTGCAAAACTCCACCACTGCGTATATAAGCGCGATAGAAATAAGCGACGACGGTATAAAAACGAATATCCCCGCTATCGCCCCGCCGAACGACGTTATACCGAATAATACCGCCGTATACACACCGAAAAATATTCCTCGCAAAAAAACGAATATCAATGTAAGATATTTGAATTTTGTAAAACGGCATAAAAAATAAGCGATGTACAGATATATGAGATCGCTCAATAAATGTGAAAACAAAAGTGCGGAATTTTTATAATTAAATACGTTATAAACGTATTCCGAAGTAAAATTAATGAAATAAATGTTCGATATTACAGGTTTGTAGAGTACTATGCCACATATAATTGAGCAAATCAGCACTATTGCAAACGCCAAACAATACTTTTTATCCCACTTGTAACAATCGCAATGAAAATTCCTCATATACAATTATATGAGGAATCGAAAATTAATATGAACCGAGCATCTTGTCTATCCCTATCCCGTATCCGCGCGCTGGATCGTTGATGAATACGTGGGTCACCGCGCCTATAAGTTTGCCGTTCTGGACTATGGGGCTTCCGCTCATGCCCTGAACTATCCCTCCCGTTTTGTCGAGAAGTTTTTCGTCGTCCACTTTTATTACAAAGTTTTTGTTGTCTTTGCAGGACTTGTCGATTTTGACAATAGAGATTTTATACTTTTCGGACTGCTTCCCGTACACCGTCGTATAAATGTACGCTGTGCCCATTTCGGCTTCGTCCAGAGAAGCTTTGGAAATTTTTAAAAGTCCCGAACAGTCATAGTTTTTATCGAGGTCGCCGTATACACCGCAAGGACAATTGACTTTGGCGCTTCCCATTACGCTTCCGTTCTCGAAAGCGCCCCTGAGTTCGCCCGGCGTACCCCTTACTCCTTTTTTGACGTCGTAAATCAAACTTCCGTACAGCGTACCGCCGCGGATTTCAACGTATTTGCCGCCATTATCGGTTACGGGGTGACCGAGCGACGCAAATTTGCGGTTTGCACCGTCGATATAAGTAACCGTACCTATCCCGTTTATACTGTCTTTAACAAGAACGCCCAGCCTTTTTCCGCCGCTCGCCGCCTCTTTGACGGGGTTTATGGGAATATTTAAACGGTCGTTGCCGCGGATAATTTCAACTTCGTACTTTTTATATTCTCCCGATATAATTTTATTGATATCCGAAACCGCATTTACTTCTTCCCCGTTTATCTTATCAATCACGTCGCCGGTTTTGATGCCGGCTTCGCGCGCAGGGGAACACACTCCGTCGCAAGTGACCACGTCGCAAACGCCTATAACTTCCACGGTAGTCGTGTTCAACACAAATCCCGCAGGGAACCCGCCCAAATACAGCTGCGCTTCTTCGGCGCTTGCCGCGGCGGGCATAAGCGTGACCGCGCATACGACTATCGAAAAAATCAATATTAATAATTTAAAGGCTCTCTTGCAGTAAAACATACAAGTATTGTGCGCACTTTAAATCAAGTTATGCGAAAAAAAATCCGGCGTTTTGCGCCGGTTAATTTTTGAATTGGTCTATTAGCTCGCCTGCGTGTATTTTTGCCGCTTCGGACTTTACGTTACCCGTAAGTCTTACTATTTCGTCGATTTTTTCGGCGTCGTTCAGACGTTTTATTTTTGTAAGGGTTTTTGAATTTTCTTCTGTCTTATATATCAAAAACTGCGCATCGCTCGCCGCGCAGACCTGCGGCAGGTGCGAAACGGCTATTATCTGTGTGTTTTTGGCAATATATTTAAATTTTTCCGCAACCGTTTTAGCCGTATAACCGCTTATCCCCGCGTCGATTTCGTCAAAAACATAAGTCGAAATGCCGTTAAGGTCTTTCAGCCGCGTTTTTACGGCAAGCATGAACCTGCTCATTTCACCGCCCGAAATTACGTCTTTAAGCGGCTTTTCAGGCTCGCCTTTGTTCGCCGAAAACATAAAGCGAAGGCTGTCCGACCCTTCCGCCGAATTGTGGTCAGCCGTCGTTCTGTCGAATTCGCCGAATTCCACTTTAAAACTTGCGTTAGGGATATTCAAAGTTCCGAGCTCGCGTGTCACGTCGCTGCAAAAAGTTTCGGCGTTTTTGCGTCTTAAATCGCTCAATTGCCTGCAAACCATGTAAATCTTGTCGCTGCAGGCAGAAATCATGCTTTCCGCCTTTGCTATTTCGTCGGCGGCGCCGGACAGCATATCGTATTCCGCTTCTGCGCCTGCTGCAAATTCCAAAATTTTTTGCTCGCTGTCGCCGTATTTCCTCTTCAAAGTCTTTAAAACTTCCAGCCGCTCGTCGACGAATTGCGCTTCCCTGTCGTCATAGGTAAGATTTTCGGCAAGATCGGCAACCGTTTCGGAGATATCCGAGACTTCCGCCGCAAGACTTTCCAGCCTTTCGGCAATTCCCGCATATTCCTTATCCAGATCGGAAATTCCGTTTATCAGATGCAGAGCCGACGAGACCGCGTCGTTGCAACCGCCGTCGTCCGACAGCGCGCCATGGACGGCGTTCAATGCCGCAAAAATTTTTTCGGTGTTTGCAAAAATTATCTGTTTTGCCTTTAACCTGTCAAATTCGCCCGGTTCAATCCCCGCGCTTCTTATTTCATCAATCTGAAATTTCAACAGGTCCAGCTTGCGCTCGCGTTCGCTTTCGTCGCCGCCGAGAGATTTTATTTTGCTTAAATACCCGCGTTTTTCCGAAATGAGCGTTGCAAGTTGTCGCTTGAATTCTGCCGCTTTTTCACCGCAGATGCCGTCTATGACTTTTAGCTGGTTTTCCTCGTTTAAAAGAAAAAAATGCTCGCTCTGACCGTGAACGTCGACAAGATGCTGTGTTACCGACTTCAACATCCCCGCAGTTACCGTATTGCCGTTGAGCTTTACCGCGCTTCTGCCGTCGGAATTCAATTTTCTCGTTATGATAATTTCGCCGTCCGTATCTATGTCGAGCGCGCGCGTTTTTTCGGCGGCGGCGCTGTCGGGGGCAACATAAAATTCGGCGCGCACGATTGCCTCACGCTCGCCGGATCTTATCATTGTTTTATCGGCTTTGCTTCCCAGCACAAAATTTATAGAATCGAGGATAACCGATTTCCCCGAGCCCGTTTCGCCCGATAAAACGTTTAAACCTCCGTCGAATACAATATCGGCTTCGGGAATCAGGGCGACGTTCTTTATGTAAAGTCTTTGTAACATCAGCCGAGGTACTCTTTTAAAATATCCAAAACTTTTAATGCGTGTTCGTCAGTATCAACGACTATAAGAAGGGTATCGTCGCCTGCGACGCAACCTATTATTTCGCTTATCTGCAACGAATCCACAAAAACGCCGACGGTTGCGCCGTTTCCGCGCATCGTCTTTACTATTATAAGGTTTTTGGCATAATTGACCGACAGTACGCAGCCCTTGAACAGGTTAGTCATGCGGTCAGTGACCGTATCGACATAATTTTCCAGACTTGCGTACCTGTATTTTTTTTGCATACCCGCAACTTTATAGAGCTTTAAGTCCTTTACGTCGCGGGAAATCGTAGCCTGCGTAACGTTGAAATTGATTTTGTTGAGTTCTTCGCACAATTCTTCCTGCGTGTCGATTTCTTTATTAGAAATAATCTCAAGAATTTTTTGCTGTCTTAAAGTTCTTTGCATCATTTACCCCAAATATTTAATTTAATCAAAAGTCTGTTAAAAAAGTTTTTATCGCCCGAAGTGATAAATTCCACCGCCTTGTCGGCTTTCGTAACCTTTACGGTATCCGTAGAGTGAATTTTGCCGATAATTTTGCCGTCGACGGCGATGACAAGCGGCGTTTTGCAGTTTACGGGCTTAACGGTAAGTACGGATCTGTCGCTGAACACAACCGGCTTTGAATGAAGCGAGTGCGCGCACACGGGCGTTAAAATAAAAGCTTCGAGCTCCGGTGCAATCACCGGACCGCCCGCGGAAAGCGAATACGCCGTAGACCCCGTAGGTGTGCTGACTATTACCCCGTCCGCAGAGAAGTTGTCTACCGTTACCCCGTCGATTTCGGCATGCAGGTTTACGGTATTGGAAAAGTGCGCCCCGCTCGTGCTCCGCTGTATTACCAAATCGTTCAAAGCATAGTATTCTTTACCTTGACAGACGATTTTAAGCATACTGCGCTTTTCCACGGCAAATCCGCCGCCGGCAACAAGTTTTACTGCTTTATCCAGCTCGTCGGGACCGAATTCGGTCAAAAAACCCATATGACCGTAATTCACGCCTATTATCTTAACGCCGCGGACGCCGCAATCCGCGGCGACCGTAAGTATAGTACCGTCTCCTCCCAGCACAAACAACACGTCGAGCCCGTCGAGCTCCTCAGGCGAAGAGACCGTTTTGCAGTCGTTCCCTTCCCCCCCGAAAGCCGAATAAATGCTTCTTATGTTTTCGCGGTTGGCATCTTTATAATTGGCGTTATAAAATATTCCCGCTTTCATAACTATATTATATTACATTTTAAACATATATGCAATCATTTTTTGCATAAATTTATTTTTTTATTATTTTTATTAAATCTTCAAGCGCTTCGGGTACGCCGCCCTTTTCCATAAGAAGCAAATATTCGGTGTTTTTGCCTTTAACTTCGGGCGCGGTTGTCAGTTTTTCAGGCGCAAGACCCACGCTTAACGCAAAAACGTATATTTTTTCAATTATGGATATACGTGTTTTTTCGTCGCGCACTACCCCGTTCTTTCCCACTTTGCGGCTTTCGCACTCAAATTGCGGCTTTATGAGCGCAATTACTTTTTTGCCTTTTTGAAGAACTTCGGAAACTTTTCCGAGTATGTATGTAAGCGAAATAAAACTTACGTCTACAACGGCAAGATCCAAAGGCTCAAAAAACATATCTTGCGCCAGATTGCGCGCGTTGAAGTTGTCGTAAATGACTATATTTTTGCTTTTAAGGCTTTCGTCAAGCTGGCTCTCGCCCACGTCAACGCAATACACTTTCTGCGCACCCGATTTAAACAGACAGTCGGTAAAGCCGCCCGTGCTTGCACCTATATCCGCACAAACCATGCCTTGTACGGAAAACCCGAACTCATTGAGGGCTTTATTAAGCTTAAAGCCGCCCTGCGACACGAAATTTATTTCCCCGGAAATAAAATCAAAGCCGTCGTTCTCACGCACTTCGTACGATGGACTGACGACTTTTCCGTTGACTTTGACAAGCCCTTCTTCCACCGCGCGCGCCGCTTTTGTGCGCGAGCCGTATTTAGAGGCGAGGAATTTGTCTATTCTCATTTTTTCTCTTTTTTGAAAAAGGTTGTGAATTTTGCAAACGCAAACACTATTTGCCTGTTATATTTAATGGCAAAATGCTTTAAAAATGCCTTGCCGCCTACTGTCAGCGCGCCTATCACGGCGCTAACCGTAATGGCTGCGATTAGTTTTAAAGTGTCGCTGCCCGTCAGCGCGATTATCGTAGCAAGCGCGGCGCCCGCGGCGCCGCTTACAATTCCGCAAATATCGCCTATTACGTCGGCAAATACGCTGCCGAGCCTGCTTGCGTTGCGGCAAAAAGTCACGGCGCGCTTTGCTCCCCTTATTTTATTCGACGCCATGGCATGGAAGCACTCGGGCTTGCACGAAATTATTGCGTTTGCCAGCATATCGCAAAAGATATTCAGCGCCAAAAGCACCAATAACACAGTTACGCAAAGCGCCGCACTGCTGTTTTCGTCGATCACGAGTTCGGTCAAAAAACTGAAAACGACCGTTAGCCCGAACGACATTAAAAGGACGATCGATCCCCATACAAGCCATTGCGGGAGTTTTTTGCGTTTGGAGTTCTGCCGCTCTTCGCCGTGTTTGGGCTTTTTTTGCTTTTCCGCGTCCGGGACCCCGTCAGTATTTTGTCGATTATTGTCCATATTCCTGTTTAAAAATTTTACGCACAGGTCATGTGCGTAAAGAAACAAACAATATAGTGGTCTATATTAAATAAACTTTGCGGCTTAGGTTCGGTAGGATTTCCCTCAAGGCTCACTCCCCGTCGCCGAAGAAGCAGTTTCCTTTTACGAGCCAGAACGCATAAACGCATAACCGAATCGCCACTTAGTCCACACCGTAATCTCTAATATAATCAGTCTAGAAGCTTTCCTTGACAATCTTTAATGAGCTTATCCTCTTTTGCAAAGACAATTTCAAACAGCAATAGGCGTACGGCGTCTGGCCAAACGACGTTGCCGTGTTCTGTTATCCGCTGTTTTCACTCAAGGCAGGCTACTCTGTACCAAGCTTTCGCCTGACAGCAGGTTTATATCGGTAAAAATAAGATTTACCGACCTCCACGGAGAATGGGGTTGGCTGCGGTATGCCGTTACCTAGCTCCCATACTCCTTTACTCCCAGCATTCACCCACTTTTGGCAAAGCAAGCAAACACCAGAAACTTCATCGATATGCCCTTTAACGGTATTTTACCCCCGCCTTCGTATCAATAAAGATTGACTAGAATACTGCACCACTATATCGGTTTGATAAAGTATAACATAATATGCGGTAAAAGTCAACAAAATTTAATCGCTTCTCGTCCGCACGAAAGTTATCAGGTCCTTTATAAAGGAGACGTCTCCTTCAAGACCTTCGGTAATTTTTAAACACCTTTCGGTGAGAATATCCGCTCGGAGCTTTGCCTCGTGCAAGCCGAAAACGGCAACCGCGGTGCACTTGCCCGCCTCTTTATCCTTGCCGATGCTCTTGCCGAGCAATTTGAAATCCCCTTCCACGTCGAGGATATCGTCGGTAATCTGGAACAAAAGTCCTAAATAATAGCCCAAAAGATTGAGTTCGGAATAATATTTGCTGCCCGAAAGGATTGCGGGCACAACGATAGGCGCGGTTATTAGCTTTGCCGTCTTGTTCTCGTAAATAAAGCCCAAATCTTTTTCCGAACAGTTTTCGTCATGTTCATGAAGGAGATCTGCCGACTGCCCCGCAATCATGCCGTAAATGCCTGCGCAATCGCATATGAAACTTGCCGCGGAAATGTACTCGACCCCTTTGCGGCACTCGTCGAAAAGCACCGAATACGCCGTATTCAACAGCCCGTCGCCCGCAAGCAGCGCGTTCGCCGCACCGAATACCTTGTGATTGGAGGGCTTGCCGCGGCGGAAATCGTCATTGTCCATTTCGGGCATATCGTCGTGGATCAGCGAATAAGTATGGATCATTTCGAGCGCAAGCGCAAAATTATCTACCTTCTCCTTTTCCACGTTCAAAAGGTCGGCAAAAGTGTACATAAGAACGGGTCTTATTCTTTTACCGCCTATTTTAAGGCTGTATTGCAGGCTCTTTGAAAGAATTTCGGGCTCGCATTTATCCAACGTCGCGCAAAAGTCTTCGAGTATTCCGATAAAACGTGACGCATATCCGTCGAATTTTTCCGTGAAAAGTGACAATTTATTTTCTCCTGCAAGCCGCCGTATAAGTGTTGTACATGAGCATTGTGATAGTCATAGGCCCTACCCCGCCCGGAACGGGGGTTATGTAGGAACATTTATCCTTTGCGTTTTCGAAGTCCACGTCTCCGCAAAGTTTGCCGTCCGCGCCGCGGTTGACGCCCACGTCTATCACTACCGCGCCCTCTTTTATCATGTCGGCTTTTATGAATTTGGGTTTACCTATCGCCGCGACGAGAATATCCGCTTCGAGACATTCCTTTTTAAGATCGGCTGTCTTGCTGTGGCAAACCGTAACCGTGGCGTCCGCGTTCAAAAGAAGAAGCGCCATAGGTCTGCCGACGATGTTGGAACGCCCCACCACCACGGCTTTTTTGCCCTTTAAGGAAATATTTTTGCTTGCAAGCATTTTCATGACGCCGTTAGGAGTGCATGCGACAAGGCAGTCCATATTCATGGCAAGCCTGCCCATGTTATTTTCGGAAAAGCCGTCAACGTCCTTTTCCGTGGGGATAAGTTTTAAAGCGCTCTTGCTGTCGAGGTGCGCGGGCAAGGGCAGCTGGACGAGAATACCGTCAACCCCGTCGTCCGCCGCGAGCGAAGAAATGAGTTCCTCCAACTCCTTTTGACTTGTTTCGGCGGGAAGATAATAGGCGAGAGACTTTATCCCCACCTCTTCGCACGCCTTGACTTTATTGCGTACATAAACCTGAGATGCAGGGTCTTCGCCTACAAGCACCACCGCAAGCCCTATATCTCTGTTGCGTTCTTCTTTAAATTTTTTAACCTTTTCGGCAATTTCAAGGCGAATTTGAGCCGAAAGCGGTTTTCCTTCTATCAATTCGTACATTTTTTATTCTCCCTTAGCAATTTCGGAAAGTATTCCGCTCACAAACGACGCGCTCTTTTCGGTGGAATATTTGGAAGCGATATTCGCCGCCTCGTTTATGGAAACCGCGGCGGGTATGTCGTCCATATATTTCATTTCGGATAGCGCGATTAAAATTATGCTTTTGTCGGCGGGAAAAAGTCTCGATTCGGGAAAAGACGAAGATATTTTATCGGTCAGAAGCACAAATTCCCGCTCGTGCTCTTTCAATATGCCGAGTATCCTGTCGAGATAGTCGCAATCGTCCGCATTGAGCTTGTCCGACTTTATCAACGACTTTTTTAGATCTTCATCCGTTTCGCCCGTAAAGCGCGACGCGAAAACTATTTTGAACGCCGCTTCTCGTGCCGCTGTTCTCATAAACCACCTACGCAAAAATTCCCTTAAAAATTAAGGGAATAATGCGAATTTTTATACGGGATTTTCAAGGAAATTCACGTCGGTGACGTGTACGTTAACCTTTTCGACCTTGTAATTCGTCATGGATTCGACGTTGTGCTTTATGGATTGCTGAATTTTGAAAGCTAGCGACGAAACGTTAGCGGTTATATCCACTTTGACGTTTATGTCCGCCACGATGCCCTGTTTGTCGAAGGTCAGCTTGATCCCCTTGTTTTTGGTATTGATAAGGTGGGCGCCTTCCACTTCGCCTATGGCGAGGGCGACTATGCCGCTTACGATACTCGAATTATAGGTGATTTTACCTTTTTGGGTAGTCGTGGGGTCGTGTCTTAAATGTGCCATTTAAAATCTCCTTGACATTAGTATAACATAGCTTTCAAATTTTTGCAACTACAATATCAAACTTGCGAATAAATAGGCAAAATAATTATGTTGCCCGGCTTGATGCCGACTTCGTTTTTCAATATCGTGTAAATCGAAAGCGCGGTGTTGTAATCGAGTTCGTCGGAGTTTATGAATACGTTTACGCTTTCGGAATCCATCCCCATAGATACGACGGCGTCGGAAAAGCCGCGGGATTTTATAAGGGTTTCCAAAAGCAGTTCGTCTTCCATCATCTCAACTATTTTGAGTTTGAGGCTTACGGCTTCGTTATATTTGTCGCTGCCCTCTTCGTAAAGGGCGATAACGCTGTCGAGCTGCATTATCTCCTCGTTCCTGGTCGTGGTGCGCTCGGAACGGAAAGTGGAAAAATAGTTGGAAGTGGTAACGGCGGTTTCACCCGAAGCGGTAACTTTTGTTGCAAGCAACACGTTTAAAACGGCGGTTAAAGCAAGTAAAAGCACAAGCGATGACATGATGATGATTTTTTTCTTTTTAGACATAAATTTCTCCTTATTTCATTGAATAAATTGCAATAATCGATTTTTCTATATTTAAAGCCGTGGAAACGGCGTTAAGTATTTTACTGCGGGTCATAATGTTGTCGGCTCCACGGCAGACGATGATTACGCCCGTAATTTCACCTTCGCTTTCGTTTATCATTACGTCGGTATCCCCCACTCCGTCTATGTTGCCGAGTATGCCGATAAGTTTTTGTTCGGTCTGACTTTTATCCTGCGTGGAAAACATTGCCGCGGTCGGGCTTTGCGAGCCCTTATTTATAAAGTACAGCGTACCCAAAATTATGATCAAAAGCGCAATGACGATTATCATTTTTTTGTTCGCTTTCACAAAGTCAAGTACTTTTCGCATATACTGATATATTTATATAGCCCAGCCCGTTCAAATATGACCTGATTTCTTCAATATTATTTTTATCTTTTTGTAAGAGCGCGACTTCGACACCGTTCGCCCTGAATTCCCCGTCGTCGAACACCACTTCCACCCGGCAATCGGCTTCGCAGGAAAATTCTTTTGATATCAATCCGGATAATTGGGCGCTCTGCTGTATGGAATATTGCTCACAGACATAGCCGTAATCGGTTAAATCCGCCGCCTTGTCCGCGTCATTGAATTTAAAAACAGAAGTCACAGGACTGACGAGCGCGAGAATACAGATAAGCCGCATGACGAAGGTGATGGTTTTATTCAGTTTTCCCTCGGGCAGAAGCAGCGAAACGATGACCGAAAGAAAAATCACGCCCGCCGCGCCGATAAGATAGGCTTTCATTATATAAACGCATTTGCGGAATTTATTATCAGCATAACCATTAGCGCGTACATGAACGACACCGTCAACAGCCCTGCCGTAAAAAATTCCGTATCCTTTGACAAACCGGAAAGCAAGCCGTAAACGGCATTTTCGCCCAACGGCTGCACGACCGCTCCCACTATTTTTAACATTATGGAAAAGGAAGCGAGCATAACCACCGGCCCTATTACTTCGCCTATGAGCAGGATAATGCCGCACAGCCCGACCGAACTTTTGATAAGCAGCCCCGCCGAAGTCAACATATCGAATCCGCCCGACAAAAAATTGCCGACAATGGGCACCGAATTGCCCACAACGTACTTAGTGGCTTTAAAGAGTATGCCGTCGAAGAGCGAAGCCGCCGAACTTTGGACGGTGACAAAAATGCCGAACACGGTTACGGTAATGCCTAACGCCCATTTCATCACACTCTTTATAAGCGCGCCCGCGCCCGAAAAGGAAATCCCCGGGCTAAGCCCCGACATAAAGTCGAGCACCGCCACCGCTACCGTCGCGGGGAACACAAACCCCGCAATAAGCTCCACCGCCCCGCCCGTCAAAAATACCGCGGACGGGCTGTAGATAGCCGCCGAACCCGTTCCGCCCGTCAGAACAGTAAGTGTGGAAAGTATAGGGGTTATTATTTCTATCTGCTTGCGTACGCCGTTGATGCAGGAAATACACTCCGTAACTATTCCCGTAAGCATTGACGACAAAATAAGTATAATAAACGAATAACAGGTCAGTTTTACTATTTTGGAAGTGGATTTTAACAGAATACCGCCTTCGGCGGCGGTGACCACCGCGCACAGCAGCGCGACTGCCGTTACCGTTGCGAACGCGGGAATAAGTTCTATTACCTTTTCGAATATCACCCCGCCCAACTCGTTTAAATAACTTCCGTAATCCGTTCCGAGATTGCCGTGTATAAGATATTCGACTATTCCCCGCGCGTCGCTGCCGAATCCCGACAGATAGCTGTCGCCATGGCTGTCGAGATATTCCTGCAACGCCGACAAGTCCAGCCCGTCCAAAAGGTTTCCTATATTTTCGTTCAGCTCAGCCTGCTTATCGCCCTCCGCGCACACCCTGTTATTGAAACAGAGCGGCAAAACGGCGATCAGCACAAATATTATAAATACCGCAAACAGCAGCTTTAAGCGAGATTTATTAAACCGAGAATTATTTTGTATGTAGCCGACAATACGGGTATCGCCGCCACAAATATAACAATTTTTCCGCATAATATAAGCTTGTCCGCTATGCTTTCAAACCCGAGTTCTTTTACAGAGCTTGCCGTAAGCTCAATCAAAAATCCTATCCCCAAAATTTTGAAGATGACGCGGATAATTTCATTGTCCACTCCCGTCGTTTCGGAAAAGCTCTTTAAAAACCGTACGCTTGCCGAAAGGTAATCGAAAGCAAACAAAAACATTATTATCCCGCCCGCGGTGAGGCACAGCGGCACGAGTTCGGATTTGTGGCTTTTTAAAATCAAGGCGCATGCCGCCGTTATAGCCGCAATGCAACACAATCTGAAAACGAACATCAGAACAAATCGAATAATTGCCGTATCTGCGAAAATAAATCTGCTATCATTGAAATCACGACCGTAAGCACAATTATAAGCCCCACAAGGCTTACTATCGTGGCTATGTCGTCACGGTCGGATTTTTTAAGCACCTGACAGATTATGGTTACTATTATGCCTACTGCGGCAATTTTGAAAATTATACTTATATCCATTTATTACGCCAACAGAACCGCCGCAAGAACGCCTATCAAAAAAAATATTTTTACATACAGCGAGCTGTATTTTTTGTAATCCGCAAAACTTTCGTCTTTCAGTTTTTTAAGCTCCGCTCCCTTTGAGTTGAGATAATCTATCTGTGAAAGCGCGTCCGTTTTACCGAGGTTTGAAAAATAGTCCGAAAGCGTTTCGCCGTCCTTTCCGTCCAAAAGCTTTCCGCCTTTCAGAAGTTCGGGGATAAATTTAAAATTTTCGGCTACTTTATCGAGAGTTTTGCGCGAAAACTTCATATTGAGCAGAAGTTGTTCGTTAAATTCGTACAATTCCGAAAATATCTGCATGCGCCGCTTTTTACCCGCCGACAGAAACACGCCTATCGAAGTCGTCAGCGCCGCAACCGCAAACAGCAACAAAATTTTTATCATAAATTACAGGCTGTCCAGAAATTGATTTCAATTCGACGAAATATTCGAAAGGCAGGCGTTTAAGGCTTTCCCCGTCGGTTATATGGGTTGACGCTATAACGCATAGCCCGCAGTCGGCGGCGTATTTTACCGCCTCGAAATCGGCTTTGCCGTACAGTTCGTCGGTGACGATTACGTCGGGTCGCATAGACCTTATTGCACTTTCGAAAGCTTTGAGTTTGTTTCCCGAGCGGATTATGTCCACATTGTCGCCCAAATCGAAACCGTTGCCAAACCCGTCCGTGGCGGAAATTTCGTTCCGTTCGTCGAAAACAAGGACGTTAAGGCGTTTTCCGCTCAAAAATCTTGCCATATCCCTCAGCTGCGTCGTTTTGCCCAGCCCCGGTTTTGAAAAAATAAGTATGTTTTTCAAAGAATTTTCAAGCAGGTTTTTGCATATATAAGCCGAACACCCCTTTACGTCGTGCGGAATTCTTATATTCAGGGAAGTAAACCCCGCTATCGTATTTACGTTTTCGCCCGAAGTGACGTATTCGCCCGCAAGCCCTATCCTTATCCCGTGCCCGCAGGTTATAAACCCGCCGCGGATCTGCTCGGCATAACTGTATACGCTTCCGCCCGTCGCCGAATTGACGATCGGGGCGATTTCTCCGCAAACAATTGCGTTTTCTCTCCTTTCGGTCAATCCGAACATGCTCAGATAGCAATATTTTTCCCCGTAAGCAACAGTAACGGGCTTGCCCTGCCTTAACCGGATTTCAGTCAAGGCGTTGGCGTTGAGATGCGAAAGCGCAGCGTTTATTTCGTCGGGCAAAAAGGACAAACCCATATTTTAATCTATTTTCGGACAACAAAAAAAAGAACCCCTTAACGGAGTTCTTTCAAATCTATTTTAAAATGTAATTATGTTATTTATTGTCCTGCCCGTTGAGATTTTCGGGAGTTTTTTCTTTCTTCTTGCCGTCCAAAAGGTTATAAACGACAGCGGCAAGCGCGCCGCCCGCCATAGGGCCTACAATGAATATCCAAATCTGCTTTAAAGCTTCCGTATTTCCGTTTTTAACCAATGCCATCAACGCGGGACCTATCGAACGCGCGGGATTTACCGACGTACCCGTAAGTCCTATGCCTATAAGGTGAACGAGCGTAAGGGAAAGACCTATCACTATGCCGGTCACGGCTTTGTTTTCGGTTTTTGAAGTAACGCCGAGAATAGCAAACACGAAGATGAAAGTCAAAACTATTTCAACAACGAGAGCAACCGCCAAAGAACCGCCTTCGCCGTAAGCCGTTGTAAGCGCGGGTTGCGCAAAGTTCTGACCGAACTGTCCGAAATTGGCGGAATCGCTTACGAACGAACCGCAAAGAAGTCCCACGAGAACCGCCCCCGCTATTGCGCCGAGAATTTGTGCGATAACGTAACCAACGAAATCTTTCACGTTCATTTTTTTGCTTATTAGCATAGCCAAAGATACCGCGGGGTTGATATGGCAACCCGAAACGTTCCCTATAGAATACGCCATAGCAACGATAACAAGCCCGAAGGCAAGCGCCGTCATAAGATACGCCGCGGGATTTGCAACGCTGCAACCCGTGACTACCGCAACGCCGCAAGCGACCGTTACAAGCACACAAGTTCCTATAAACTCTGCCACATACTTTTTAATGTCTGTCATTTTTCCACTCCTTTTATATTTATATAATTATATATGATTATATCAACCGAAAATGAAATGTCAAATAAATTAAACAATTTAACTGATATATTTTTACTGTTAACTTAATTTAGTTAAATGCAAAAGCGGAAAAGGCAAGCCTTTCCGCTAATAAGTTTGTTATTGTTTTTCTTCGTCTTGTTCTACGGCGGGCTCTTCTTCGCCCTTTTTCAATTTCTTACTGTTCGGCTTGAATGCGAGTGTGTCGATAACATTGACAAGCACACTGCACGATGCAAAAATAGGCGATAGGTGTATAAGCAAACCGACTTTTTTAATAATGCCCACCAATCTGACCACGAGAGCCGCAATCAATATAAGCGTGGCGCATCCGAACATTGTCCAATAAATGATTTTTCTTGTCTTATCGGTCGTTTGTTTCATCGCCGTTCTCCTCTTTTTCGTATTCGACCGAATCGGCAATTGCCCCGTCCGCCCGTTCTTCAGCTTTGATTCCTCGACTTACGGAATATTCGAGGGCAAGGGCAATCACCGCTACATTTGCCGACAAAATTGCAATAACGGCTACCGTTATTACAAACGCTCCCGAGATATTGCAAAACGCCATAATTGCAAAAGAAACGGCTAAAAACGTTCCGCCGACAAGCGCAATGCAAACGGCGGCAGTGTGCTTATTACGCTTACCTAAGGCGTTATTGCTTTTATATAACATTTTGCGAACAAGAATATCCGCTTGCCAAAGCAAAAATACTGCCAACAGCAAAGTAATTCCCACATTTAATAAAATGCGCTTTTCTTGCCCCATGAATAAAAATATAATATAGGCGATGCTGATACCGGCAACTCCGAAATATAACACTGTTTGCAACAATTTGTAGGTTATCCCGTAAATCTTAGCCTTATCGGTTTGTTTTTTCATTTCCGTTCTCCTAAATGGTGATAAAAAAGTATCCGTGACGGTAAATCAAGCCCTCTTCGCTTACTCCTGGATATATTTATCGGATAATCAATAACATATTCTGAGAATCAGCACGGCATAACAAAGCAAAACCAGAAAGAATATAGCCGCAACAACAAAAATTACATGGCTCGTTAACCTTATTTTTATATTGTCTTTTGCAAAGCAGGCAACTACCGAAAGCGCTACGGACGCCGCCATCACCGCAAGGGCAATATAAACTAAGAATTGCAAATTCTTTCCCGAAAGTTTGTCTAAAATGCTGTAATAGTAGTCGGCACGACCTACGCTGCCTTCGGCGTTTGGCAAAACGGCAACATCGTGTTCAATCTTAATGAAACACAATGCCCCCATAAGTAGGTTTAAGCATATTTTTACGACTTCTAATGCTTTTTTCATAAATACTTACCCCGCCAAATTGTTTGATAAAGAAACGCGGAAAACCTTTATGGCGGACATTGCGAGAGGTAAAGCCTCTTGCGGGTGCGTTTCCTTTTTATACTCATTACTTATGCGTGCGGGAAAACAGAGACTTAATAAAGCCGTTTTGTTTCCCCGTTATCTTCTTGTTCGTATTTATCTGTACTGTTTTTTATTTTAACTGCTTGTGTTATAAAAAAAGAAGTAAGAAATGATAATACCGGAAGTCCTACAAATTGAAATTTATCTTACTCTCTCCGCTCTTTTTTAGGGAATAGCTTTTCAGGGTTTTTTATGTATGAACGAACGAAGTTACCGCAATCGCGGCAAACTGTTGCAAAAACCGGCGCACTGCGCAACTTACCTACAAGATTTATGGTTACGCCGCCCATAGAACCAAACTTTACTTCAAGCATCTGTTCTCCGCCGCAAAACGGGCAATTTTCAATTTTTACTTCTTTCATAAATCAGCCTCGCAAAATTCCTATTTTCGCTACAATTATACAATAAAAAAAGTAAAAACACAAGTGGCGGGCGGCGCTCACAAATAAAAAGTAATCCTGACCCCTTACCCTTTTCAGGTAAGAGGTCAGGATAAATGATACCTGCATGGCACACAGAACTTATAAAGCAAAGCGCAATAAGTTTTGTGTGCCTATATTTATGGTATAGACGCCGTCGTCCGTGCGGCAAATTTGAAATTTACCGCTTTTTTATTTTCGGCATTGGCAGGTCGTCATACATTGCCTCAAATAATCCTGTCAAAAAAGCCTTATCGTCCACATTATCCACATTGAGCATTTCCTTTGCGCCCTCATACGGCAGGGAATACTCTGCTTGGGGCAAATAGGATAAAGCGGATTTTACGGGTTTTACGAGCAATCTGTCATCGTAGATACCGCCGACAAGTTTGCCGCGATAGTAAATCAGAAATTCACCCATCATAGGCTTGCAGGTTATGTCCTCTAATTCGGATAGTTGCTCTAAAATGAAATTCAAATATTCCTTGCTTGACGGCATAATTCCTCCGCTAAATTAAAATTCAGGCATTTTCATCTTTTTTAAAATCCGGCGTACATAATCTAAATTTCTATACCGTACATAAACAAGATAACTTTCCAACGGCAAAGCAAATTTAGAATTAACCCCCGTACCGAACGGCATTAGTACGCACTCTATATTTTCGTTTTCTAAATTATATTTAAGGTTATCGCCGAAAATTCTGTCCACTTGCCCGACCAAGCAAAAATCATCTTCGGTTACGGCGCGCAACTTTTTCCTTCCGCATTTAGGACATCTTTCGCCGCCGCATGCTATATTGCACCCCTCACAAAAATTCACAATACTATCTCCGCTAAATTAAAATTTATAATTTTATACCGAAAAGCGCTTTGTTCTTTGGCGACGACGTTCTGTCGCCTCTTTGGAATTATCGATAAATTGATAAATTACTCCATATTCGAAAGAAAAATCTTTTTCAGCGGACAGTTCCCACTCGTTTACGTCGATAATCTGCTCCCCTTTGATTTCGGTCTTTTTACCCAGCCAAAGGTTAACAATCATAAATCCGTCTTGTTTTAGAAGCTGTTTTTTTGCAAACGCTTTCAGCCATTTGAGTTCTTCAAGCGCATTTGTCGCATAGTTTTCCGATATAACAGAGCGATACCGCGTTTCGTAATCAAGCCCAAACTCACTGTCTATGGCATAAAGGCAGAAGTCTTTAAAAACGTTGTGCAAACATTGTTTTTCCTGTTCGGTCAACTCTGCTCTGAACGCTATCCCGCCGTCGTACCACATATCACCTTTATGTATGGTCGGTAAAATGTCTTTGTATTTGTAAGTCGTCTTTTGCAGCGGCAGTTCTAAAGCCAAAAAACATTTCATTGACATAATTGATTGTCTCCGCTAAATTTCTGTTCATCGCTATAATTATTTCATAAAAATAGGAAAAACGCAATTAGCAGGCGGCACTCACAAATAAAAAGTAATCCTGACCTCTTATCCTTTTCAGGTAAGAGGTCAGGATAAATGATACCTGCATGGCACACGGAATTTATGGAGCGAAGCGCAATAAGTATAGTGTGCCTATACTTATAAAGTTAATTTTTATTTAAACCGAATTTCCTTGTTTGCAACACTTCTTTCCAATAATTTTCACGTCCAATAATATATTCATTTCCGAGGTTCATATTGCAAACCTCAAGAATTGAATATTTAAAATTATATCTATAATCCGCCCCATATTCAGCTAAAAGCGCCTTTAATTCACGGTTTCCACCATGCCCGTCCTTTGCATATGCCGCCCACCTTTGCCAAATACACTCGTCACCATAAGCGCTTCCGACGTACAGTTTACCCGTCAATTTATCGGAAATCAAATATATTCCTTTTACTTTAGAAAGGGCGGAACGCCACGAGGGAATATTATCGCGTACGATTGACTCCAATGTTTCATAATCAATATTTACTTCGTCAAAACCTCCGAAATCGGTAATTGAAACCCGTTTATCTAAGATAGACGATATAACCATATCCCGCGGGCGTATGCCGTTTTCAGGTATCATTTCCAAATTCGGATAAGATTGACGGTATTCTTTTTTGTAATAAACAACTATCCTGCCAATCAAGTCTGTTTGGCAGTCAACAAGTTCAGTGCCGTATTTCCAGCCTTTCCAATTTTCTTCCGAAATTTCGATGGGGACAGGTTTATCAGTCACCTTATAGATTCCGCCAAAAATCCACATATCCTTGTTGTAATAAATTAAAGACAAAACATAAGGTCGAGAAAAATTTTTATTCGTCTGCTGCTCCGGCCATTCTTTGAACTCGCCAATAAGAAATTTTTTATACGGCTTCATTTTGTCATTTGTTCCGGTCGCAAAATGAACTTTATAATTTTTTAACTCGCTTTCGGAAATTTTTAATAAGTCAAGTAATTTCAACATATGACTTTACTCCTTCGTAAAGGTTTAAAATAGCAAAATAGCTTGAACAAAAAGTTCAAGCTATTAAGATATGGTGCACCGAGGCAATTATAATCCGAACACGAAAGCTCGTCAAGGTTGACCGTTTGCGTTCCGTTTTTATAGTTAAAAATGAAAGTTACTTTGTCATCATAGAGGTAAATCGCATTGATAAAG
>CANQNO010000011.1 GCA_947625245.1 uncultured Clostridia bacterium | reverse complement strand
TTGGAGGCGCCACCCGGATTTGAACCAAGTGGCGTGCCGAAAATTCGCCTTGCCAAAGTGCCGTTTTTGAGCAAATATAGCCTATTTATTATATAAAAACCGCTATTTTACGTAAGGCTTACGCCTTCGGTGCGACAAGCATTTTTAGCAAAAATTTTTACTCCCCAATTACTCCCCAAAATAAAACCCAATTTGCCGATGATGTTAAGCAAAAAACCGAAAGTCCTTCTTTCGGTTTTTTGCGTTTTGTGGCCGATAATCAATTGTATTTTTTAAAGCGGAATATTGAAAGAATTTTTTGTAGTGATAACCAGATACATAAAAGTTTTGGGTACAGTTTTAAATTTTTTAAAACGAGCACTAAAAAAATAGATTTCTGTTGAAATATAGATTCTTTCATGTTATAATAACATTTAATAGAAGAGGATAATCTTATGACAAAATCTGAAATCGCACAAAGAATTGTAAATTATTTTATAGGTGAATATAAAAAAAATAAAGATAAAATAAATTCATATGATGATATAGTTAAACTTACAAAACATTCATATGCTGATATAATTAGTATAGTCTTTTGTGATTTGGATTTTTTTATTGAGGGAAAATCGGCAAAAAATAAAGGACGTAATGGGCATAAAATAAAAAAATTTTTTTTAATAAAAAAGTTAAATAGAATTTTGAGGAAATTTTGTAATTTAGGTATTTTAATATATGATGTTAATACTAATATGTTTTTCTTATCAAAAATTGCCATACCAATATTGATAATTGATGATGTGAAGATAGATGACAAAACGATAGAAGATATTTATAACTTTACAGAACAAATAAATGATAGACAATATAGATCTTACAATTGGAATGACTCAAAAATTCAAAACTTACTGACTATAGGAAGTGCCGTTTCTGCCGGAATTTTGTTTGCGCTACAATTTTTATCAAATTTAACATTTACCGTTCCTGCCATTGTTTGTATGGCTATTGCGTTTTCTATGTTATTAGTAAGTATGCTTATTAGCCTAATTCACTGTATTCCAAAATTAAACAGCAAAGTTGGCGGGAATGAAGATAACTTGCGAACATTAATTGGCTTTAAAAGATATGTATCTTTACAAAAAATATTAGGTCAAAAAGAAGACAACAGCGCCTTTTATTCAGCGAGTAGCCATTATTTTGACAATATAAAACAGTTGAAACCCATAGATAGACTAAGGTTGACAGCTTATCAATGCTTAGGTATGGGAAAAAATAATATTCGAAGTGAAAAAATAATCAGATTTGCTGTTATAGCAATGATTATAGCAATAATTTTTATGTTTTTGTCTATTATGTTTTTAGCAATTGCAAATTTTAAAATATAAAAATATTTTTGGAGGCTTTTATGATTTCAAAAGGTAATTATTTTAATGGCGAGTGGCATATTGGTCATGGCGATAAGTTTTATTCTTATTCCCCCATCGATTCCTCGGTAATATGGGAAGGTTATGGTTCAACGACTGCTGATATGGACGAATGCTTAAAAGCAGCTCTTGTTGTTAAAGAGCAATGGGAAAATACGCCAATTGAAAAGCGCTATGAGTATGTTCGAAAATTTGCCACATTAGTTAAAGCAAGAATAGACGACATAGCCAAGTTAATTTCAGAGGAAGTCGGTAAACCATTTTGGGAAGCAAAAACCGAAGCCAATGCTTTGGCTGGGAAAGTTGAGCCTACTATAGATGCGTATGAATATAGGAATAAGGAATTATTGAGGCCAATGGCTAATGGCGCTGTTAGTAGGACCACATTTAAGCCGCTGGGTATTATAGCAACCATAAGCCCTTATAATTTCCCAGCGCACATGGCAAATGGACATATAATTGCAGCTCTGGTTTGCGGAAACTGTGTGATTTGGAAACCGAGTGAAAAATGTCCTATGGTTGCTGAAAAGGTTATGGAAATATGGAATGAAGTTGGTTTGCCTAACGGTGTAATCAATATGGTTCAAGGCAATGGGGCAGTTGGCGAGTATTTCTGCAAAAACGAGCATATTAATGGCATATTCTTTACCGGTAGTTATCCCATAGGAGATAAAATACGTAGAATGTGCGATACAACTAAAATGTGCGCATTGGAAATGGGTGGCGATAGTCCGTTAATAATATGGGATGTTAAAGATATTGAAGCTGCCGTTATTGGAACAATTCAATCGTCCTTTATTACTGCTGGTCAAAGATGTTCTTCTGCACGAAGAATTATAATTAAGAATGATCTTGATGGGAACAAGTATGTAAAGAGATTGATAGAATATGTTCAAGGGATCCAAGTTGGAAAGCCTTTCGATGAGCCGCAACCTTATATTGGACCAATGAGGGATAAAAAACTTGCAAATGCAGTATTTGAATATCAAGACGAGCTGTTAGGTTTGGGGGCAAGATCATTAATAAAATGTGAGCGTTCTGCACTTGGCGAATGCTTTGTAACGCCGGGACTTATTGATGTAACGCCTATAAAGGGTAAATATAAAAATAAAGAAGTTGTAGGACCTTTTATACGGATTTATATGGCTGATAGTTTCGACGAAGCTATAGAAGAGGCTAACAATACGGAGTATGGTCTTGCTGCAGGTATTTTTACAGATGACGAAAATTTGTATAAAGAGGTCTATAAAAGAGTTAAAGCCGGGTTGATAAATTGGAATCAGCAACTTACCGGTGCGAGCGGCATGGCACCTTTTGGCGGTATAAAAAATAGTGGCAATTATAGACCGAGTGGCTATTTCGCAGTGGATTACTGCGTGTATGCTGTTGCAGCAATTGAAAATAGCACATTAAAAGCTCCGACAAATTTACCCACAGGAATTATCGTGAAATAATTTATTAAAAGTCTTAGCACACCAAGTATTTCGAACAAAAAAGGAAGTGACTTATGATAAATGTAAACGATTTTGGAGACATAAAAGAGTATTCAACCGAACATAAAGAGATTATACGGCTTGCAACAGCCTTGCGTTTAAAAAAAGAGAATCAACAGACTGATTGGAAAGACGCCGCCGAATGGCATATGAAATACTCCTATTTAAATGGTAAAAAGTCTTTAGCTTTGACAATCACTCTTTCCCCTGTAGGCTGTCAATGGGCACGTAAAGGCGGATGTACGATGTGTGGTGAATTCGAAGGGGCAGACCGTCGTCCCAAAATTTTAAAAAATGCGCAATTTCATATTGCGCAATTTGCAAGTGCAATTTCGAATCCTGAAATATGGGAAACAGCAAAAAAAGAAAAGTGCCCTATTACTTGGCTAAGAATTTTTCAGGAAGGCAATTTTACTAATATTGATGAAATGAATTTGTCCGCGCAAGAGACTATTTTAAGGATGGCAACTCATATTCAAGGAATTAAGCGCATAACGATAGAATCTCGTCCTCAATACATTACAAATAGTTCGGTTGAAATGTTAAGCAATGTATTTAAAGATTCCAATGTGGAATTGGAAATCGGTATGGGCGTAGAAGCTGTTAATGATGTTGTTAGAAATGTTTGTATTAATAAGGGGGATACAAGAGAAGTTTTTGAAAAAGCGGTCAAACTGCTCAACAATAATAACATTTTGCCGCTTGCATACATAATCGTGAAGCCGCCGTTTTTAACTGAACGCGAGGCAATTATAGAAGCTATCTCGACTGCTCAATTTGCAACCGACATAGGATTTAAACGTATTAGTTTTGAGCCAATGAGTATACATGCCTATTCTTTGGTAGACGCTCTTTTTCAAAATGGTTTATATAAAGTTCCTTGGCTTTGGTCAGTAGTAGAAATTGCAAAACAATGTTCAAAATTGGGCGTTGTAGATTTTGGCATAGGAGGAATTGGATTTTATCCATTACCAACAACTTTTGCTCATAATTATTGTCTAGAAACAACACTTGAAACTGATTGCAACGATGATGTTATCCAAGCAATAATAGATTTTAATAAAACTCACGATATAACATATTTGGAAAACTTGTCACAGTGCGAAAGATGTTATAGCACTTGGCAAAAAGAATGTAAAATCATTGAAAAGCCCTTAAAAGAAAGAATTGATGAGCAATTAGAAAAAGTCGGGTCGGCGATATCAACTTATAAGCCACAACGTTCCAAAACAGAAGGTATTGAAATTAAAATTAAGACTCTGATAGCAAGTGGTGCGCAAAATAAAATTTTACCAAAAGAAAAATATAATGAATGGCTGAATAGCGAATTTAATGAATCTGATTTGTCCGGGTTGGGCTTTACCCAATCTATTGCATGTAAGCCGTTGTTATTGCCTACACGCAATTCAATACAAAGAAGGAATACCATTATTCGTGAATTTCAAAACACCTGCTTGCAATTATTAAAAAAAGCTCTTCTTGAAAACAATAAAGAAATTTTGCAATGGCTTATCAATGATACCCCGGAAAGTATGGGCGAAACTTATCTTCGAAAGTTACCCGATACTTTTTGGAAGCCGCCCGTATTTTTCCGTACCGATGAATCGGCATTAGGCAAAATTCTTGAAATACAATGTCCGGGGTCCTCTTGGGGCGAACTGGAATTGTTGTACAATTTTTATAAAAAAACGGGATTTGAAATACATATCAATCAGCCGGCACAAGAGTTTACAGATCAGCTTGTTAAGTATCTTAATCTTAAAAAATGGAAGTCCCCGTTAGTTTACTATCTGACGGACAATGCTTCTATACCTGTCGGCGTACGGTATTTTATATCCCAAACGCGCATGACTACGCCGCCGATTAAATATTGGGGTATCGATAAATACCCGGCAATTGAAACGAAAGATGAAAATGGTCAACAAGTAACAAAACAGTTAAAGGCTATAGATTCTGATTTCGTCAGGACGCATTATTATCTTGAGTTATTTGGAGAGTGCGACTTTAACCGTCGTGTTTTCATAGATAAGCGAGAAAACTGCTATGATTTGCCGCCCATGTCGCTTTTTGACCAAAAAGCCATTCTTGCATTGCCTTTTTGGAATAAAACCAAACAGTATTTTAGTGAAGGGATTCGTGATATTTTATCATATACTGTTCCTCTTGTTGATGATAGTATCAGACTTGAATCCGGCGAAATAATGACGATTGATGAATTTGCGGCGTTACCGCAAAGCCAACGTAAATATTATTTAAAGTATGCGGGAACGGATGGCTCTGTAAATTGGGGCAGTCGTTCGGTAACTTCAATTGAGAAAATTGGCAGAGAGAAACTTTCGGAACTTTTAAAAGAAAAAGTTTTGGATTACAAAAATAACAGCAGGCCGTGGGTTCTTCAAGCTGAAAGTAAAGGCAAAAAAGAAATATTATCATATTATGAAGAGACGGGCACAATTGCTAAGGCGGAAAATCAAAATACGAAATACAGCTATTTTTATGGACCATACGGATCTTTAGGCGGTATTATTTCTTACAGAAAAGCTAACCTCGTACATGGACAACCTGATACCATTATTAGGCTAATTGATTTTAAGTCGCATTAACGCTGAATATGGAAATAGACGAAAAAAGATACGCCGATGCAGGCATTGAACTTATTAGAACCCATAAGCAAGGGAATTCAAATTATTTGCATGATAATGTTGCATTAGATAGTTTGAACTGGCCTTCACTTGAACAGGCCGGGAAAATAATTATACTTGATTTACGCTGTGGGGATGGAAGTTCAACTATAAAAAGATTTAAAAAATATTTAGATAAAGTAGAAGTTGTTATTGGCATAGACTCATCAAACGAGAAAATTGAAATTGCTAAAAACACTTATATAGGTTCATCAAAATTTGATTTTTATTGTATAGATTTAGATACTGCCTACTCCAAAACTCAATTAAAATCTATATTAAAAAAGTATAATTCAACGCATTTTAGTATTATTTTTGGCGCCTATATTCTAATCCATCTAAATTATCCTGAAAAATTAATAGAAAGTCTTTATGAATTAACTAAAAATGGTGGATATCTACTTTTTCAAGAACCGGATGATTCAGGAAAGATATGTTATCCGTATGAAGAAACGTTAAGAACAATCATAGATTGCTTTGATAGCTTGCCTTGGATTGAAGATAGATTCTTTGCGAAAAAAATACCAACCATGTTGTCGAATGCTGGATTTAAAAATATTGAGTGTATATATAATACAATTGACAATTTGAATAAATCTGTACAGGACCGAAGGAAATTATTCGATATAACCTTTTCACATAGATATTCCAGTTATGACTGTGTGTCCGAACAGGAATTAGCCGATAATGATATAACGGCTCAAAATTTGGATAATGCTCTTGATAAAATGAAAGAATTAATTTTAAAAGATGATTTTTATTATTCTGAAACGAGATATATTTACGTGGCTAGAAAATTATAGTACGAAGGGCATATAGTTGTTAAAGTACTTCTTTTTTGTCAATTTTTGAACTTTTTTAAAAAGTCGAAAGTGATAGCTTTCGGTTTCTGCATGGTTAATGCTTTAAGTGAGCTTTCGGCGTGTAAAATTTGCCGTATTTTTATTTTGCGGCGCGTGGAATAATTCACAGCAAGTGCCAAAGTGGCGCTAATTTTATAAAAGTGCCATTTTGGCACTAATTTTGCTTGCAAAAGCGGCGCAAACAGGGTATAATTACCTTGGTGAATGTATGAAGATAAGGGATTTAAGAAAAGCCAACGGTTTGTCGCAGGTCGAATGTGCAAAATATCTGGGGATTCCGCTACGTTCGTATAAGCGTTATGAGAGCGATGAAACGGCAATCCCCTCGGTCAAAAAAGAATATATAATATCCAAATTGACCGCATTGGGCAAGTTTGACGAAACTCACGGTGTTTTGCCTGTGGAGACCATCAAAAAAATTTGCGCCGAAGTATTTGCGAATTATGCAATAGAATACTGCTATTTGTTCGGTTCATACGCAAAGGGTAAAGCCACCACCGAAAGCGACATAGATTTGCTGGTCAATACCGAAACAACGGGTTTGGCTTTCTATGGGCTGGTTGAGGCATTGCGCGAGGCGTTGGGCAAAAAGGTTGACGTCTTAAACCAAGCGCAGATAAAAGATAATTTTGCTTTAACGCAGGAAATTTTGAAAGAGGGGATAAAGATTTATGAATAACGTCAAAGACGATAGATATTATGTGAACAAAATTCTGACAGACATTAGCTTTTTAATTGAGCATACAAAGACAATCACTAAACAGCAATTGACCGAAGATGAAGTTTTGCAGGATTGCGTTATGTTCAGGCTCGTTCAGATTGCCGAAAACGCTTCGAGGTTGACGCAGGAATTTAAAATCCGCCATAAAAACATAGATTGGCAAGCCATAAACGGTTTGCGGAACAGAATTGTGCACGACTACGGCAAAGTTGATTTGGGGATTATTTATGACACCGTTAAAGACGATTTGCCTACTTTGAAAGCTATCTTATCCGAATAAAACCATCTTTACCCTGGGAAGTTGCGTTCAACGCAACTTTTCGTCGGGTTTGAGCATTTAAATGGACACAAATAAAATCAAGAATCAAAGCGGTCTAATTCAATGTAAAAAAAGAAGCTAATCTTTTCGGTTAGCTCCTTTTTAATCAAATGAATACAGCTTCTATTTCACTTTTAAAAGTTCTTCAAGCAATATAGGAAACTCTGTCAATCCAGCCGCTTTGTTTAAATGCCCTCCATTATGGACAACTATTTCTTTTGCCTCAATTAATTTTGCAAATTCTTTTAGTTTTTCTTGGGGAATAAACGGATCATTATCGGAATGTATTGCCAACCGATTTTTTGCTAATTGAACAATCTTTTTTATATGTTCGACGGGTATATAGAAAGGCGCATTCAGTGAATCCATCAACTCATCGTTGTTTAAGAAATTATTATATCCCGATGCCGCAATTATAGCTTTGCAGTTTATATGATTTTCAATGATGTATTTCACCAAAAAAATCGCGCCGCAGCTATGCCCGACAAATATTGTGTCTGAATCGAAGCAGCCAAAGTCACGATATAAATTTAAAACCCGTTCCCAATCGTTGTAGTTTTGATGATTGGGAGTTGGAAAAGTCGGTGTCAAGTATTCAATATTAAGCCTGTCGAGTTCATCCTCTAACCACGGAATCCAATTTTCATGCGGCTTTCCAAACGAGCCATGAGCAATTACTACTTTCATTTCTATATAATCTCCTCTTTTAAGATTTCTGATAAAATTTTGTTATCCTTTTTCCCAACTATATGAAGTGGGAAATTTGGTGAGTAAACTTCATTTCCATATTCAATCTTGTATATGTGTAAATATTTTTCAAGAAGTTTTTCATATTCTTCTAAAATCGGGACATGAAAAAGAAATTTCATATCATTGTCCCAACCAACTCCTTGAAAATACGAAAATGTTTCGTCACTTAATATACCACGCTCGTTTAAACGTTGAAGAACCGCATATTGTTTGGGGAACGAAAGCATATTGTTTTCATCCAAACAATTTATTGTCAAATCATAAGACAAAGCAGAATATGGATGCCACGGGCTACCCTCATAATATTGGCGGATGAGCTCTTCGGGGGTTGGAGGGATGTAGTTTTTTCTTCGATAGAAGCTTTTCCCTAAAAATAGTCCGCAAGGGCTCAGTGCTTTAGACACTCGAAATATAAAATCGTCTAACTCATCGGGGGCAATATTTCCTATCACCAAATCGCCAATAATTATATCATATTCGTTTTCAGCCATTAAATCTTGCCAACGGGAGCACAAATATTTTTCCTCTATACATTTATGACGAATCTCTCGGAAAATTTCATCGTGATAATCGGGATTGCAATCCATAACCGAAATTTCAAAATTATTTTCATATCCCCAATCGCGAAACTCCGGAGTGGATCCCATTACGAGCAACTTTAATCTGTGCTTATTTTTGCTTTGCAGAGCTTTAGCGTATTTATCAAAAATAGACAGTTCCGAAATGGTAGGACGCGAAGGTCCAACCATTTTTGTCCAAATACGAGCCAATTGACCATTCCAACCGTGTGACATAAAGTTCTCCTATTTTTTTAATGCTTTGGCGATATATAACAGGATTTGAGGAGCCGTGCAGAACTGTCGAGCGTTTATTTTATCTGAGTTAGTAAAGATGTCAATGACTTTTGCAAACAGTTCTCCGATTCTCCTGCCATAAGTGGCATATCGCGTCCATTCACTTAAGTGGATATAACGATAAAGAACCGAACAAAGGACAATTTGAGCTAAGACCGTATTCGCACTATCTTCGGTACTAAAATCGACATCTTCTGGTAGCCATTGATTAATTACATCATCTTGAAATAAATATGCTATTACTTTATCGATTTTTTCTACGTAATAGCGATTTTGCAAAGCAGAACTAGACGTAATAAAGGCCTCCAAACACAATCCCGTTGATTCCCACATTGAAACCCAACTTCCCGCGCCACTTCTCCAGTATTTTTCATCATAAATTCTCTCGATCAAAGAATCTAATCCTTTTTTGTCAGCCTTTTCAATTTCACTCATACTTAAATAAAAGGCAAGATGGTTATTGTTCAAAATATTATGGATGCTCAATAAAATTCTTGCCGTTATCCAAGGCAGGCGGTAGTGATACCATCCACCTCTTTTCGAATCCATAGCTTCTGGACTTAAAAGTTCATTGATGCAATATTTAGAAACATCATTAAGTTGGTTGTTGTTCGCCGAAATAGCGATATTAACCATTGTTCCATAAAGATAATTTTTATAGATTCTATCTGGATTTTTTATTTCTGTTGCGGATAAAGCTCCATGATAAAATGTATCGGTTTCATCTTCCTTTATCATGCAATTTATAAGTTTTTGATTTTCGTCAGGAATTATAAGAATATTCCTTTCATTAACTTTATATCCTCCATAAAATTGCGGAGAGAAACTCGAAAGAAATACATTCAATAACTCTATGAAAGAGTCTTCCCCTGCCATCCCAAGGATTAGAGATAGTTCAACTAAAAAATTCTGTGCAGAAATGGCCTCCGTCCAATCCGGTGCGCACAAAGTATGCTTTCTGATAATAGTTTTTATTTTATTAATTAGCGAATCCTTTTGCTCTTGCGTAAGGTCGTCCGCATAATCGTCAAAATTAACTTGCATTGGGCTTGTCCTCCGATTTTCTTCGATTTACAATATCGGTAAGTAAACCAACTATCTTATTGGCTTCGTCCATAATCTCTTTTTGGGTTTCTTCTAGGCTTTGATGAATTTGAAGTAAATCCTCCTTTTTTCTGCCGGCAGCACGATTTTCAGAATATAAATTATGCCACTTGTTATATTCCGAAATCAGCCCATATAAACTAAAAATTTGCGTTAACAAATCGCCGTTGTTCTTATCGGAAATTTTTTTCCGAGACTTATACAAATAATCAGAAATCAATTGCAATTCATTTGTGTTCAAGACCGCATCCCACACTGGAGTTTTAATGGGATCTATATAAGCTAAAGTTGTTTGCCTTTCTTGTTCTGCTTCAACTATTTTTTCAATCTCATTTATAACGCCCAACAGTTCGTTCTTTATTTTATCAATTTGAGCTTTGGCTTTTTTTCTATTTTGACTTCCTTCCTTTATTTTCTCGTACAAAAACTGTTGAAAAACCAAAGCCAAAAAGAAGCCTACTATTGTTGCAATGATAGAAGGAACGAACTGAGACCAGTCTGGATCAAATATGCCTTGTGTTGATGTAGAATTTAACAATAATGAACACATAATTACTCCTTGTAACAATTATAACACAAATCTCCCCCCAAGGCAATCGTTCAAACGGCAGAAAGCTCTATATTCCCAAAAACTTCGACATTAAAATCAACTTTCAGGATTTACGGACTTGTGATATTAAATGTTTCATTCTTTACTTTTCTACTTACAAAGTTCCTTGTCAGAAGCGCAGAGCGGTTGTCTTTCGCCGGCGGCTTCGGCATTCCCTTTGCTTCGAGGTGTTGCTTTACAAACTTTTTATAGCGTGCAATAACACGTTCCTTGCCGTGGGGGAACAGAATTTTATCACGGTATTGGGCGACGGTCATTCCTTTGGCTGCCGCCGCTTTTTGTACGGTCTTTATAAACTTCTCATTCGGACGACTGTCCTTAATGCCGTATCGCTTCACAAGCCTGTCAAGCTCAATTTCCAACACAATAAAAAGCTGTTTTGCCCAGCTTTTCATTTTTACGGCGTACTTTTTGTAGAGCTGTGCGCCGTACTTGCTCATTTCGTCCTTTGTGTGGACAGGTTTGCCGTCATACATAACAAGCCACTTGAAGATAAAACGAATAAGATTTTGCTGTCCGCGGAATAAAAACAAATACCTCAAAACCATTTCCTGCGGCAGGCTCGTGAGGTAGTCATAGACCAACACGTCGGCAAAAGTTTCCGTCTTGCCCGTCCTCGCGTACTTGCGGTATTCAAGCTCGGCAAAAATTTCTTTGTGCGTAAGCTCGCCGTCGTCTATCATGTCGCGCTCTATTTTGTCCTCGATAAACTTCATTCTGCGCGTTATGTAACTTTCGGACTTGCCGATAATGCCAGCAATTTGTTTCTGCTTTAAGTGCTTTTCTTTGGCGTAGAGATAGATGTCCAAGTCCTCGTCGGAAAGACTGTTCAGCACCCGCTCCAAGTCCATTGCGTTTATCCAAAACTGCTCGTGATTGTGGTTGTCCCACTGCTGTAACATAAAGTCAAAGACGTTGTAATACCTGTCGTTTTTGTGGACGTCGTACTCTGTTCCCTCGTACTCGTCGCGCGCCGTTTCGTAATCTTTCAAATCGAAATAGTGCAACTGCTTCCATTGTTCGATGGGGACTTCAACGAACTTTTTGCGCGACCGGCACACGGTGATTTTTTGTTTTTTACCGCCGACAACGCGCTCCTCCACGGTGTTATAACTTTCCATACTTTGCCTTTACGTTGGAAAGTATAACAGAGAAAACAGGACAGGTTTAGTCATAATTAAAAAATTTTAAATATTTATAAAATTCCTTAAATTTTCGGCAAAAAGAATATCTACTTATCTGAGGGGTGAAATTATGTCCCAAAGCATTACGGATATTTTATATTAAACAGATGAATTTGGCGCGTTTTTGTGCTATAATCTGTTTATGACAAATAAGGAAAATCACAAAGGATTAGAATATGAAAGAAAAGTTTAAAAATTTAAAAAGCTTTAATTGGCGACTGTTTATATCGCTTTGCGCTCTTGCTCTCATTCCGGCTATATATCAAACGGTGAGAACTTTTATTATTTCATCTAACAGTGATAGCAGTGTGTTCGATATCATTGGACAAATGGAGTGGTTCGATTTAATTGACGAAACTCTTCGGGCATTTTTAATTATTCCGCTCTATTTGGTTTTAAATAAATTATTGAAACACGATGAAGAAAACTTTGCAAATCATGCCTTCAAGGTTGGCGTAATCGCTTTTGCCCTATACATATTATTTTCAGTCGGCGTTTTGATTTACGGCTCTGTGTTGGTTTCCGCGATGAATCCTGCGGAAGTCGATCTTTCCGTAACCAATCATTATTTACAACTTGAAACCGTAGCTTTTATGGTGGGGATTTTGCCGAGCTTTTTTAACGTGGTTTTCGTCGTGGTCGGTAAAGACAAAAACGTGTACATATTTTTGGCAGTTCAAACCGTATTGTCTGTCATTGCCGATTTTTTGCTGATTCCGTCGATGGGCGTTTACGGAATAGCGGCTTCAAATATTATAATAAACGCTTTGCTTGCCGTGGCAGGATTTTTGGTATTATTTTTGCAAAGGCTTATCAGACCTGCCTGGTACCACAAGAGCGACTTGCAGACTTTAAAAGAGTGGTGCAAGGTAGGCATATTTTCCGGAGTGCAACAGTTTATCGATAATTTAATTTATGCCGTAATGATAGGCAAAATGGTAAATATGGTAGCCGAACAGGGCAATTATTGGATAGCAAACAACTTTATATGGGGTTGGCTGCTCATTCCCGTGACTGCTCTAAGCGAAGTTATACGGCATGATTGTAAAGACGGCTATCTTGCCTTAAAACAATTCAATTACTATTTTATTGCGGCTTGCGTAGTTTTATTGTGGGCAATTTCAGTTCCATTGTGGACTCCGTTTTACCGCTATGCCGAAGGGCTTGAAAATGCGCACGAGATTTTCTTAATTACCATAAAACTTGCTCCGTTTTATATCGCTTATGCTGGTTGCGCAATTATAGATAACTACTTTATCGGTACGGGGCATACAATATACAATGCTATCAACTCGCTGATAATAAACCTTGTGTATTACGGAATATTCTTTATTTTGTACTTAACAAATGCAATCACCTTCACAATGGACGTTATTATTTTAATGTTCGGGTTCGGCATGGTGGTACACTTAATTGTTTCCGTTACAGAGGAACAACTTTTCTTCCGCAAACGGGAGTTGAAAAACCAAAAACAGAACGCATTATAAACGATAACGCAACTTAATAAAAATCAATAATTTAAATAAGAAGGCTCATAGCGCATTGCTGTGAGCCTTCTTTGCATATGATTATTTTTTTAAGGAGGTAAACAATGACAATCACTCCGCGCAAGTACGAGGACATGCGGACGGTATTCAACAGCATTTTCAAGTATGCAAAGGCGAGCAGCATTGTTACATACAACCCCGTCGATATGATACCTTTCAAGCGCGCAGAGCGTGAAAACAGGGATAGGCTGACCGACGAACAGATTAAAATTTTTCTTGCCAACCTGCAAACTCCGTTCTTCGATAAAACAAGGAATTTTGCTTACGCCATGTACTTCTTCGGGCTTCGCCCGTGCGAGATAGACGACGAGGCGCACTTTGAAAACGGCTTCTTGATTTGCAGGAACAGAAAGAGAAAAAACGGGAAAAAGGCATACAAAAAGATACCTATTCCCCGTCAAGCGGAAAAATTATTTGATTTTGATTCGCCCCTTAAATCCCCGCTTTCATACGACAGAACGCTCGATATTATGAAAAAGGCGTTGCCAGAAGGGGCTATTCCCTACCAACTCCGCCAAACTTTTGCCTCTGTCTGCGATGAAAAGGTGAAAAGAGAAGTCGTAGAGCTTTGGATGGGCGACAGCCCCGAACGGCTTGTAGGCAAAACCTATGTGCATTACAGCGACGATTTTATGCGGCAGGAAATGGACAAAGTCAACTTTGTAGTAGCATAAATAAACGATATTTTAAAATATTCAACGGCGCAAGCAGGGTTTCCCTGCGCCAGCGCGACCCAATTTGCGATTTATCGCCTCAGTAGGTGAATTTGCAAAATTTCTTAATTGTGGGCACTTATTTATTTTGCAAAGAGGGCAACGCCCTGAAATCGTAGCAATTTATTTTCAACGGCTTGAAAATAAATTGCACGAGTGGCATTTTACTCCCCAAAACACTCCCCAAACGGTGAGGTTTTTGAGTAAAAAACAAAAAATCAACCCCATATCTTGTAGATACAGGGTTGAAATCAACACAATATATTGTGTTTTTGGAGGCGCCACCCGGATTTGAACCGGGGAGTCAGGGTTTTGCAGACCCTTGCCTTACCACTTGGCTATGACGCCTTAATAAAAAACAGCGCGGCTTGATTTTGGAGCGGGAGACGAGATTCGAACCCGCGACATTCACCTTGGCAAGGTGACGCTCTACCACTGAGCCACTCCCGCATATCTGCCGCACTGTTGGTTTGGTGGGAGCTACAGGGCTCGAACCTGTGACCCACTGCTTGTAGGGCAGTTGCTCTCCCAACTGAGCTAAGCTCCCAAACGCTTAATTAATATAACAAATTAAAACGCAAAATGCAAGCGATTTATCTTAAAATTTTCAAATTTTAAAAAAATTTTAAAACCTTGTGTTTGTAAATTTTTATACCACTAAATATTGTATTTTAAAAAGCGGAAAATTGTTAATCCCTTCCTATAAGATAATCCACCGTTACGCCGAAATAATCCGCAAGAGCGATCAGGTTGTACATACCCGGCTCCCGCAGGTTGTTTTCCCATAAACTTATTATCCCCCTGCTCACGTTTATTTTTTTGGCAAGCTCCACCTGACCTATCCCCCTCTCCTGCCGCAGGCTTTTTAAGTTTTCGGCGAAGTTGTTCTTCATAAAAATATTTTCTCACATTTGTAAGAAAAATACTTGACTTCTTACTTTTGTAAGATTATAATAAGGGTACAATTAGCAAGGAGAAGGCAAATGAATATTAAGCTAAGCAACAACGAGCATTTGGTTAAAAGTTGGGACTATGCAAAGGGCAAGGACAACAAGGTTAAATATGAAGCTAACCTTACAGTCACCTCAAAGAGAATTGTTTCCCTTATTTCTACTAAGCGTTCCACCGAATATAGCGAAATACCTTTGGATAATGTAAAATCCATTGAGTGCGAACAATTTAGAAAAAGCAACTTTTTGCCTATTTTGGGGATAATCATAGGCATACCCCTGTTAATAGTAATAGTGGGCATATTTCTTATAGTTCATTGCGTAAAATTGCTGAACCAGGGTGATTTTTTGGTATGTATCAACACGCATGGCGCGGAAGGAACATCCTTGGTAATAGGCGCAATCAAGAATAAAGGTCAAGGATTTTTCAGCTGGCTGTTATCAAAATTCAAGAAAAACAAGAATAAGTCTAAAATTAAAATTGATTTCAATACCGCAAACGAGATTTGCGAAACCATAGGCGCGATAATTCTCGACCACAAACAAGCCGCTTAAAACCGGCTTCATTTCCTTTCCGCACGGAAATTCCGTGCGGTTTTTTTTATGCCGCAAAAAAGTTGTGCGTTAACGTATAAATTATTTCACCGCGGGCAATAAACCTTGCGTAAACTTTGGGAGATTTGCCATGAAAAACTTTTGCATAACTTTTTTTGTATTAATCATAATAATTGCAACGGCGGTTTGCGTTATGGGTTTCCCCGATAAACGGGCGGAAACAGACTATCTGCGTATACACGTACGCGCCAACTCGAACGCCGCCGCCGACCAACAGGTAAAATATAAAGTCAAGGACGAAGTGGTTAAATTTTTGACCCCTTACGCGGCAGAGTGCACGGACAAACAGAAGGCGATTGAAATTATCGCTTCCAAAACGCGCGAAATAGAAGAAGTGTGCAACCGTGTGCTGCGTGAAAACGGCTTCGGGTACGGCTCTAAAGCCGGGGTGAGGGCGGAAGAATTCCCCACCCGCGTTTACGGGGACCTTACGCTTGAAGCGGGCTTGTACGACGCTCTTATCATAGAGCTGGGCACGGGCAAGGGCGACAATTGGTGGTGCGTCATCTATCCCCCTTTATGCTTCACCTCGTCCTCCGCCGACGTGAAATACCGTTCGGCTATTCTCGACATAGTGCGGAGGTTCAAAAAGAACTGACGTATACCTATATTAAATGCGCTCGCCGTTTGCGGGCAAGGAGGAAAAATGAAAAAAGCAATCAGAATCGGCGTTGCCGCTCTTGCCGTTGCAACAGTCGCGGGGGCAGCCGCCGTATTCAATCTGGGACAAACAAGCGATAAACTTGCCGCGGCTCCCTACGTTCAGACTGCGGTTTTAAAGCAGGGTGCAAGCGGCGGCGAAGTAAAAGAATTGCAAAGGCGTTTGAAAGAATGGGGATATTACAAGGGCGCCGTGGACGGCATTTACGGTAAAGCCACGGTGGAAGCCGTTAAATATTTCCAGCGCAAAAACGGGCTTACCCCCGACGGCATAGCGGGCAAAGCCACGTTTGAAGCTTTGGGCATGAACGAATCGGCAAAAGCCCTTTCGGGCGGCAACTCCTCTTCGGGCAACGCGAACTACACGAGCTCGGACACCTATCTTCTTGCAAAATGTATTTATGCGGAAGCGAGGGGCGAATCCTATGTGGGGCAGGTTGCGGTAGGCGCGGTAATACTGAACCGCGTCCGCTCTCCCAAATTCCCCAACACGGTTTCGGGCGTAATATATCAGTCCAACGCCTTTACTTCGGTTGCCGACGGGCAAATCAATCTCGCCCCCGACAAAACGGCTTTGAACGCCGCGCAGGACGCTATTAACGGCTGGGATCCCACTTACGGGGCTATTTATTATTACAATCCCGCGGTGGCAACCAGCTCGTGGATTTATTCAAGACCCGTTGTTACCACAATAGGTAAACACGTATTCGCAATTTAAGGGGGATATAAATGAGTAATAAAGAAATTTCAAGCGGCGCGGAAAAGGCAGAAGAGCTTACGCGCAATAATACCGACAAAAAAACCGCAAAAAAACCCGCGGCTAAGAAAAAGAGCGGCACGACAAAATCCGTGACCGCGGCAAAAAAGAAGACTACCGCCGTTAAGACAAGCGGCGAAAACAAGACCAAAACGCAACACAGGTCGCAAAAACAAAGCAAAAAAGCCGAAGGGCGCGCCGTTTCGGAAAAGCGCGCGCAGCGCAAACAGGCGCACGACGAAAAGAAGCTTAAAGCCGCCGAAATACGCGCCGGAAGAAAGCAGAAAAAGCTGGAAAAGAAGCTTGAAGCCAAGCAAAGACGCGCAGACCGCATAGCGGCGTTTAAAAAGGCGCGCGAGGACCGCAGGGAAGCCCGCAGGGAAAGACGCGACATTATTAAACACGAGACCAAAGAAGCCCGCATAGAGCGCAAGAGAAGCGAAAAGCAGGCAAAGACGGAAGCGCGCGTGGCTAAGCGCGAAGCCGCGGTTGCAGAAAGACAGGCTAAGCGCGAACACCGCCTTAAAGTGCGCGCCGAAAAGCGCGCAGAAAGGCAGGAAAAAAGGCATGCGCCGGGCTTCGGCGGCTGGCTTGCCGCGGTTATAAGCTTAGGCGTGATAACCCTTGCTCTCGGCACAATGCTGACCTTCGGCTGGCTGTATATGGACGGTGTACAGGCGAATATGGCTTCCATACACACCGAAAGCCTTTACGAACTCAACTCCATAGTGGACAACCTCGACGCAAACCTCGCAAAGGCGAGAGTGGCGAACACCGCGGGCGAACAGATAGGAATTTTGAGCGACATAGCGGTGCAGAGCGAAATGGCGGAAACAGTGCTGGAAAGACTGCCCGTGGAATCCGAAATGACCCAAAACATGACTTCGTTCGTGAACAAGATGGGCGACAGCGCGCAGTCCATGCTCCGTACGCTTGCAAGCGGCAAAAAGCTTTCGGACAGCCAGATAGCTTCGTTGGGATATATGTACTACACGAACAAACAGCTTAAGTCCGCGGTAAACGAGCTCACCGCAAAGGCAACAGAAGCGGACATTATGGAAATGCTCAGAGGCAAGACCGACGGCATGATGTATACGGCTTTGGGCAATATAGAGAACACACCCGTAGAAGTGCCCAAAGAGATCCACGACGGACCTTTTGCGGAAAATACCGACAAGGTAAGCGCGAAAAACCTGAACGGTCTGGAAGAAATTACTGCGGCGCGCGCCGAAGAGCTTGCACAGGCTTATTTTAAGGACTACAACGTCACGGGCGCAAACTGCACGGGCGAAGTGGTTACGGATATGCTCAGCTGCTATAACGTGACCATATCCACCGACGACGGGGATATGTGGGCACAGCTTTCGAAAGCGGGCGGCAAAGTGGTTGAGTTCAACAGCTACAAGGATTGCTCCGACAAAAACTTCTCGGTGGAAAGATGTATCGCCATTGCGGAGGACTTCCTCTCCGATTTGGGAATTGAGGGCATGAAAGCCGTATGGACAAGCGAAAACGGCACGGTTTGCAACCTCAACTTTGCCTACGTAGACAGCGGCGTAATAATCTACCCCGATATGATAAAGCTTAAAGTCTGCGAACAGCGCGGAATCGTAACCGGCATGGAAGCGTTGGGTTATGTATTAAACCACACGGAAAGAGACATTGCCGAAGCCGCGCTCACGAAAGGCGAAGCGAGAGAACAACTGCACACCGATCTGGAAGTTAAAACTTCGCGTCTCGCCCTTATCCCCACCGACGGCGGAAACGAAAGACTTGCCTGGGAATTCTACGGAGTTTACGGCGACAACGATTACTTTATCTACGTCGACGCACAGAACGGGCAGGAAATAGAGATGTTTACGGTAGTAGGCACGGCTCAGGGCAGAGCGCTTATGTAACGCCTATGGCTTAAAAATAATTGTTTACAAACAGCGCCCGCGCGGGAAAACCCGCGCGGGCGCATTACTGTAATTACGAAGTTAAACCCACTCTTCTCTGTCATTCTGAGGCGTAGCCGAAGAATCCCCACGAAGTTGAACGGTGGCACGGGCTTTGATATACCCCTCTTCGTAATTACCACGAGCAGACCACCATGGGACGAGCGCGGATTTCTCAAAACAGCACAGTGCGCTGTTTTGCCGCGCGAGATGAGCGAGCGCATATGAAAGCGCGAGCGGTGCCCGAAAAAGGCGTTGCCCTTACGCCTTTTGAGAAATCTCGGTCAATCGCCCGCTTCGCGGGTCTCATATCCCTCGAAATGACATACTCGTAAATTACTACGTAATTATTTTAAAAATTGCGCGAGCGGTGTCGTACCGAAGGCTTTATGCCTTACCGAAAAAGGCGTTGCCCTTACGCCTTTTGAGAACTCTCGCTCGGTCGCGCGCCTTCGGCGGGTCTCATATCCCTCGAAATGACATACTCGTAAATTACTATGTAATTATTTTGGAAACCGCGGAGAAGCGAGTTTTTAAAATTATTAACGGCGCAAGCAAAATCGCCATTTTGCGCCGGCGCACACATGGGTATAGCAAAACGTGTGCGACACGACAAAAAAGACAATTTCGAAGAAAAACCGTTGCCGTGGAAGTACCCGAAAAAATAAGCATAAAAAAAGAAACGCATCCACAAGAGGCATTACCCTCTCGCAATGTCCGCCTTTACGGCTTCTTGCGTTTCGTATAGGTATTTTAACACGAAAAATTGCGAAAGTCAACGGATTTTACAAGGAAAACGAAATTTGCGCATACCTGCGCCTGAGCGAGGTGAATTGCCCGCGATTATATTATTCGTGGGCGCTTAAAATGGCGCAAAGGGCGGCAGAGCCGCCTAAAATCACGAAAAATCGCAGGCACGGCTTGCCGAGATTTTTGTGAACTTGCATCGCGACGCTTATACGCGGTTTACGGTTAGTAGTATGTTGCGACAACCTGCTCCGGTGCCCCACACCTCTCCGCCTTTTCGGCGACGAGCACGGGACCTTTGGAACGGTAGACGGAATTGTATTCGTACAAAATTTTTGCGGTTATTATAAGCCACTCCCGCGTTTTTACCCCGTCTATTTTGCCGTTGAGTTTAACGGCAAAACCGTCGTACGCAATATCCGCCTCGCAGCAGGTCATAATATGCCTGCCCAAAACTATATAACCTTCGGGCACCTTTTTGGAGACAGCCGCCATGCCCTTGAATTTTACCGTCTTGCCTATATATTCCGAAGTGTTTTCCGCCATGTCGCGGTAAAACCAGGCAAAGTCCTTGTCGGCAATTTCCACTATTTTTGCGTTTTTGTCGAAGGGCAAAGGATCCTCTATCTCGTCGAATTCGGCTTTGCCGCCCGTATATTCGTACACTATGTCGGGTCGCCTTGAAATGCCCCGCACCGCTTTATGAAACTCCATCTTGTCCATATCGGGCTTAAAGCGGTTGAAAACCACCATCTGCGTCATTTGGATTTTATCGAAAACCAACTGCCGCATATTTTTATTGTAGTTTAAAAACGTGCCGGCGTCGAAGAAAGTCATCATCTGGTTAATAACCCAACTTTCGGGCATGGCGTCGAAAAACCGCTGTAAGAGCCAGGCGCCGTTGTATTCCACAACTACCCTTTGGACGCGGTGCTTGGCGGTAAGCGCTTCAAGATTTTCGAGGGTAAGCTCTTCGGCGCTCTCCAAAGTGACTACCGCAACGTTCTTTACCTTGAACAAATGCGGGTCGTACTCCTCTTCGCCCTCCTCGCATACCAAAAGCATTGTGCGCTCGCCGTTTTCCATGCGCGGGTCTTCGAGCGTTTCCTGTATGAATTTGGTCTTTCCCGATTCCAGAAATCCGAGAAACAGATATACCGATACTTCTTCCTGCATAGCCTCACCTGCCTGCGGCAAATTATTTTTAACGCCGCGCCGCGCGCCGCGCAATTTTTATATTTTAAACGCTTTTATACTTCGAATAACTCTTTGAGTTCTTCCTCGTCAAGCCCCGAACCGATTACGCACAGCCTGCCCGTGTAAGAAGGCGCGCCCTCGCGCACGTTTATTTCGCCCGGTACATAGTCGAAATGCAGCCATTTGCCGCAATCGCACTCCACTATGCCCTTAGCGCGCAGAACAGTGCCGAACCGCACCGCATCCGTAAGCGCACCCAGCTCCTCTTCGAGCTTTGCGCGGTCAAACTTCTTGCTTGTCTCCACGCCCCAGCTCTTGAATACTTCGTCCGCGTGATGGTGATGGTGATGGCAATGACCGTGTTCGTGCTCTTCCTCTTCGTCATGGTCATGGTGGCAACAATGACCGTGTTCGTGCTCTTCTTCATCGTGGTCATGGTCATGGTGGCAGCAATGACCGTGTTCGTGCTCTTCCTCTTCTTCGTCGTCATCGTCGTGGTCGTGGCCGTGTTCGCGCATGAGGCGGTCAAGCTCGCTTTCGAGGGTGTCGGAGTGCTCCATTGCGGCAAGCAGGTCCTTGCCCGTAAGCTTGTCGTAGGGAGTGGTGACGATGGTCGCGCCGGGATTATGGGCGCGGACGAGCTCGCATGCGGTATTGAGTTTTTCGGGCGAAGCGACGTCGGTATGCGAGAAGATTATACATGCCGCCGTCTCTATCTGGTCGTTGAAAAATTCGCCGAAATTCTTCATGTACATCTTGCACTTGTTCGCGTCGACGACCGCCGAAAAGGTATTGATTTTGCAGTTTTCGAGGCCCGCTTCGGCGACGGCGCGGATCACGTCGGAGAGTTTGCCCACGCCCGACGGCTCGATCAGGATGCGGTCGGGATCGTATTCCTTGCAGACTTTTTTAAGCGCCTTTGAAAAGTCGCCCACGAGCGAACAGCATATGCAGCCCGAATTCAGCTCGTTTATCTTTATGCCCGCGTCGGCGAGAAACCCGCCGTCCACGCCAATTTCGCCGAATTCGTTTTCGATAAGCACGATTTTTTCGCCCTTGTAGGCTTCGTTTATCAGCTTTTTGATAAGCGTGGTTTTACCCGCGCCCAAAAACCCCGAAAAGATATCTATTTTAGTCATAATAACACCTCGTTCATTTGAATTACAGTTATTTTATACCCTTTTTTGCGGGCGGTCAACCATTGAGCCGTAAATACCATAAAAATAAAACCAAACAGCCTTAAACCTTTTTTTAAAGGCGGAAACAGAGCGCGCCCGCGCGGCTGTATCCGCGCGGGCGCTTGTAATGAATTTAAGTTTATCAGTATGTAAGTTTGCGGAAAGTTCCGTCCTTTTTGTGAATAACTATATTCGCGTCCTGGTTTTCCGCAAGTCCCTTTGCGTACGCTATGGCGTCGTTCTGGGTATCGAAGAGCTTTATAGCCCTTTCTCCGCCGCCCAACTTGATCTGCCATTTGCCGTCGTTCTTTCTGAGGGAAATGTGATAGGTCTTTGCCGTCTTTGCGTCGGTTTTTGTTTCGGCGTCGGCGGCAGCCGCTTCCTCTTTCTTTTCTGCGGGTTTAGCCGCAGGCGCGGGCTTTTTGGCGGTTGCGGGTTTAGCCGCAGCGGGCTTTTTAGCCGCGGTCTGCGCGGGCTTTTTGGCGGCAGGCTGTGCGGGCTTTGCGTTTCCGCCGGTTTTAGCGGGTTCCGAAACGGTTTCCTCTTTCTTAGCCGCCGCGCTTACGGGTTCTTCTTTTTTGGGCTCTTCTTTCTTAGGTTCTTCCTTTACGGGCTCGGCGGGTTTTTCCTCTTTTACAGGCTCTTCCGCAACTATTCTCTCTTCTTTTGCGGGCGCTTCCGCGGGTTTTTCCTCTTTTACGGGCTGCTTTTCGGGCTCAATGTTTGCGGGTTCGTTTGCGGCGCCGTTCTGTTCGGCTTTATCCTTTGCGGACTTTTTGCCTTTAAGTGTAACGACGAGTATGGCTATCAACAGAATTACGGCGACAAGCGCAATCGCCACCCACGCCCAGTTGGGAAGCACTGCGGGTTGGTCGGTAAGCCATGCTTTGATTTTTTCCATAAATCCACCTCTCAATTTTATATATTGATTGTATAACAAAATATTCTTAAAATCAAGCGAATTGTAAAATTTTTTTCAAAATAACCGAAAAAACGCCCATTTTTGCACTGTTCAGCCGCGTCCGCGGCAGCCCTTGCAGTTTGAGCAATTGCCGCCGCAACTTTTACAGGGCTTGCCCAAGGCGGAGTATACCTTGCCGCTCCACAGCCTTTCCGCCTCTTTTTTGCACTCCGGGCAATAAACCTTTTGGGTGTGGTCTTTTACAAGTTCGTCAAACTCAAACCCGCAAAATGCGCACCTGTATTGCAAAACAGGCATATTTTACCTTCTGTCCTTTTTGTTTTTGCGGTTCTTTTTTGCGCGGGGCGTCCGCCCGATGCCGGGGATTTTTACAAGCAAAACGGCAATTACCATAGTCAAAAGCAGTGCGCCGAGCATAACGAGCCAAAACCATCCCGTTTCGCCAAAAGTAACTCCCTTTTGGAAGGGAACGGGCATATTCATTCCCCAAAAGCCCGCTATCATGGTGGGCACCGCCAGCAAAATGGTTATTATTGTGAGCAGACGCATGGAATTGTTGGAATTGTTGGAAATTACCGAACCGTATGCGTCCATGGTAACGCTGAGAATATTTTTGTAAATGTCGCAGGTCTCTATAGCCTGACGGGTCTCTATCTGCACGTCGTCGCTCAGATCCTGCAGTTCTTCGTGGAGCGCCACCGCCTCCGCCTTAGAGAGCTTGGTGTGGACGCGGTCGTTCGCCGCGAGCGAAGTGGAAAAATAAACGAGCGAATTCTGCAAGTCCAAAAGCTGGATAATTTCGGAATTGCGCATCGTCTTTTCCATTTCCGTCTGTATGCGGCGGGTTTTGCGGTCTATCTGTTTAAGGCAATACAAAAAGCGGGTGGAATTGCAGAGCATGAAAGTGAGCACAAAGTTTACGGCGTTTTCGCAGGAAACCCTTTCCCTGCCCGTAATAAAGTCCTTTAAAACGGTGTTTCCTTTAAGGCATACAGTGACGACGCAATCCCTGTTGTAGATTACCGCCAGAGGCAAAGTGGTGTAGCTGTCGCCGCCGCTCCCCTCTTCTATAACAGGGCAGTCGACTATAAACATGCTGCAACCGTTGTCGAATTCCGCGCGGGCGCGCTCCTCTTCGTCGAGGGCGGCTTTAAGCATGTCCTCGGCTATCCCGCTCGATGCGACTATCTCTTCGCACTCGTCGTCCGTGGGGTTTACCATATCCACCCAACAGCCGCGGCGGTATGCGGGCGCTTTTTCAAGCTTGCCCTCTGTGCCCGTTACGTAAAAATTTACCATTGTTCACCTCTCCCGACCCCTTTATGCGGGTTTTCCGCCGCATAAAAAATGCACGGAATTAATCCGTGCAAAAATCGGGGCATGGTAAGCTTTTGTACGGATTAATCTTCAGAATTTTCAGTTTTACTGTGATTTGGGTCTTCCATAATTATTTCCGAAAAATTAAATGCGATACAATTATACCTTATAATATTCGGGATTGCAAGTTTTTTGACAAACTATTTAGATAAGAATTTTTCCCTCCGTGAAAGCCGAAAATATGCCTTCGGCGTCTTTGAAACTCTCGCAAAACAGCGCGACCATGTCCTCTTCGGTGGCTATTTTGCCCGTGAATTGCCCGCAATACTGTTTAAGGCAGTCTTTGAATTTTTTGTCGCCGAGCGCGTTGCGCAGATAATCGAACAGCAAAAGCCCCTTGTTATAGGTGATGTTGGTATACTCGAAATCGCTTGAAAATGAGGAAAGGTTTCGGGTCATCGTGGTGTCGGCGTTGCCGTTAAGCTGGTTGAACACCGAAAAGTAAGCCCTGTAAGAACGGGTGGCTTCGCCCACAAGCCCCGCGCGGGTATAGCCGTAGCCCGGCTCGCTTTCAAAGAACATCAGCGAAGAATATTCCGCAAGCCCTTCGTCCTGCCAGGCGCAGGTGAGCTGGTTGCTCCCCACCATGGCGTACCACCACTGATGGGCGTTTTCGTGCACTATCGTATAGATATTGTCGTCCGCGGAAAGCCCTTCCGATATCATAGTGAGCGCGGGGTATTCCATACCGCCGTAGCAAAAGCCCGTCTGCACCACCGAAAGCGTGGGATAGGCGTATCCGCCGAACGTGTCGCAAAAATAGGCAAAGCTCTTGCAGGCGGCGTCGAGAGAGGCTTCCGCGGCGGCGTCCGAAGTGTAGTAATAGCACACTTCCGCGCCGTTAACTTCCCTTTTGAGCGTTTTGAAATTTTTTGAAAGAACTATGGCGAAATCGCGCGCTTTTTGCAACCTGTATCGCGTTTTGAGCCGTCCATCCACCGAGCTTTCCGAAATTTTAAGCCCGCTTGCCGCCGCCGTGTAGCCTTCGGGCACGTCGAGGTCCACCGTGTAGTCGGCGGTTTCCGACAAAAACGGGTCGCCGCAGGAATAGTAGGGGCACTCCACAAACCCTTCGGGGCTGTATGCGCAGAGCACGGGATAAAAATTGCCCAAATTTACGCAGTTTTCGGTAACGCCCGTGCGGTGGTTGATTTTTGCAAGGCGCAGGGTATAGCTTACCGTAACCTGAGCGCGCTGCCCGGGATATACGGGTTGGGGAAGATTTACGCAAAGCACGTTTTCGTCTTCGCCCGTCACGTTCCAGCCGGCGCACCCCTCCACGCCCGAAATTTCCATTGCGCCGTAATTCTTGCCGTCGTAATAGGCGCGGTTTTCGTACGTGCCCGAAACGGGCGGGAACGCGGAATTTTCCCTGAACGCGTTGCCGTAAAGATTGAATTTGAGGTCGCATATTTCGTTATCCGCGGCATTGTAAAAATCCACGTCGGCGGTGCCCGTAAGGGTGCGCGTCTCTTCGTCGTAAACGGCGGTAAGGTTATAGGATGTAAGCGGCTCGCTGTTTTTGGGCTTGCAGGCGGTAAATGCCGTTGCCGAAATACAGAGCGCAAAAATAATAATCAAAACTGCAAATTTTTTCACAAAACACCTCGTACAGGAATATTGTATGCCCCGTCCGCCGCGCATAAGACAAATTTTTTTAACATATTTTGCGCCGCCGAAATAAAATGTACAATATGGTATTTTGCGTTGTCAACAAGGGCGCGCCCGGCAAAGTGGAGCTGCCCGAATGCGACATAGCCGTGTTCGGCTTCAACGGGCTGGGGGAAGTGGATTTTGAAAAAGAGCTGAAAGGCGAAAGCGACAAGTTTGAAGAAGCGGCGCGCATTTCGCAAAAACTCGGCTGCGGGATAGTGTGCGGTTGCAATACCGTGAGCCGTGGGCTTGTGCGCAAATCGGTTGCCGTAGCCGACCGCGGAAAGCTTATGGGCATATCGGACATGAACCACGTTTTGGACGGCGAACAGTTTAAAAGCGGCGTGGGATTGGGATTTTACCGCGTGGGCGGCTGCAAGATAGGGCTGTGCATCGAAAACGACTTGCTGTTCCCCGACACTTTTAAAGCCCTGTCCCTATGCGGCTGCAACGCAGTGATAGTTATTATGGAAGAGATAAAAGACGGTATTCCCCCTCTTTTGATACGCGCCTATTCCTATTTATACGGGGTGCCCGTTGTGATGTGCGCCGGGCGGACGGCTTGCTTTGCCGACGTTTCGGGCGCAATAGCGACCTCGGTGCAGGATATAACCCTGTTTGAAATATGCCCGCAAAACAAATACCATATTGTCACCACGCGCACCCGCGGGATATCCGCAGACGTCAAATCCGATTACTGAAATCCTCGGCAAGCTTTGCGGAAGTTGGCGCATAAAAATATTAAATAAAATTTTGCATGGCGCATAAAAAATACGGGCGGCGCGGATTTTTTCCGCGCCGCCCGTAAGACAGACTTATTTTTATTTAAAACTCAAAATATCCCGCGTCACTGCTTGTCGATAATGTCGAGGATCTCGTATATCCTTTCCAGATCGTCGGGGGAATAATAGTCTATATAAATTCTCCCCTTTTTGTCGTTGCCGATAAGGCTGACTTTGGTACGGAAAGTAAAGCGCATCCTGTCGATAAGCTGTTTGAGCTCTATCGACGCGAGCGCGCGCTTTTTCTTTTTGCGCTCTTCAAGAATTTCGGGCGGGATATTATAGGCGCGCACCTTCTTTTCGAGTTCGCGCACGGAGCACTGGTTTTTTACCGCTTCCTGCGCAAACTGGTACTGGTCTGCAGCGGGAAGAGGCACAAGCGTTCTGGCATGTCCAGCCGAAAGCTTGCCCTCGGACACCATCCCCATTACGTCGGGGCAGAGGTTTAAAAGCCTTAGCGTGTTAGCCACGGCGGGGCGCGACTTGCCTATGCGTTCTGCCAGCTCGTCCTGCGTCAGCTTGTAGTCGGTCATCAGCTGCTTCATTGCCGTCGCCGCCTCTATGGGGTTCAGATCCTCGCGTTGCAGGTTCTCTATAAGGGAAATTTCCTTGATTTCCCTGTCGGAGTATTGCCTTATAACTACGGGTATGGTGCGTTTACCCGCAAGCTTGCTCGCGCGGAAACGTCTCTCCCCCGCTATTACCATATACGTTCCGTCGCCGTTGTCGTTTACGACTATGGGCATAATCACGCCGTGTTTTTTTATGGAATCGGCAAGTTCGCCCAATGCCTGCTCGTCAAAATTCTTTCTGGGCTGGTTGGGATTGGGAACAATTTTTTCTATGTCCAGATCTTCGGCGTTTTTTCTCTCTTCTTCGGTATATCTGAACGCGCTCCTGTGCGTTTTGTACATCTCTTCGTACGCCGCGCCGGTATCTTCCAGCAATGCGTCAAAGCCTTTGCCTAAACCTTTTGCCATCTTTTACACCTCGTATATTTATTTTGTTATCTCTGTTTGGATAAAAATTCTTCCGTGAGCGCCCTGTACGCGCGCGCACCTACGCATTTGGGGTCGTAAAGCATTACTGGCAACCCGTGCGACGGAGCTTCGGCAAGGCGGATGTTGCGCGGAATTATTATTTCGTACAACTTGGACTTGAAAAACTTTTTAATTTCTGCAGTTATCTGTTTGGAAATTATCGCCCTGCCGTCGTACATGGTTATAACAACCCCCTCTATCTGCAGGTTGGGATTGAGATGCTGTTTTACCATTGCAATGGTATTCATAAGCTGGCTAACCCCTTCCAAAGCGTAATATTCCGATTGCAGGGGGATTATTATCGAATCCGACGCGACCCACGCATTGATGGTAAGCAGCCCCAAAGAAGGCGGGCAATCGATAAATATGTAGTCGTACTTGTCGCGAACCTTGCTTAACGCGTCCTTTAAAATCCGCTCGCGGTTGTGCTTGTACACAAGATCCACTTCCGCCCCCGTCAAATCGACGTTTGCGGGCAGTATGTCCAAAAGCGCGATTTGCGTGGGCATGGTGTTTTGGGCTACCGTTTCGTCCTCTACGAGAACGTTGTACACCGACTTTTTAAGCGCGGATTTGGAAAATCCCAGCCCGGTTGTGGCGTTCCCCTGCGAGTCAATATCTACAAGCAGCACTTTTTTGCCCAAATCCGCACAGTAAGCCGCCATGTTCACGGCGGTCGTCGTTTTGCCTACGCCGCCCTTTTTGTTAGTAAAAGCAATTATTTTACCCATAATTTATCCTTTAAGTTTCACGGGAAACATATTTTGTATGCCTCTGGACCGATTTTATTTTAACGTGCAACGCTACGGGCGCCTCTGCGCACAGAAGTACGCCCGCAACGTCAACGCTTACACACATTTAACGCACCTGCATAAATTTGCGGCGTTAAATACGCAAAATTTTAGTGCCTATAAAACTTTACTTTAACTTTTATCTTCGCCGGAACCGTTTTCGGAATTTTGCCGCTCCTCCTCTTTGGAAGGCTCGCTCTTTTCATTGGCTTCGCCGCCGGCTGCATTGCCGCCTTCGGGCGTGGCTTTAAAAGAACCGTCATTGGGGGAGTGGCTTTCGGGCTGGTATTTTACAAACGGGTTTTCGCGGTGTTTGCTGTCCTGTTCGTCCATATAGGAGATCACTTCAGAATAGGTTTTGCCGTCCATCAAGAGATCCACTTCCTCGGTATAAATGGTCTCGCGTTCTATAAGAACCCTTGCCATATTGTCCAAAACGCTTCTGTTTTCGGTTAAAAGTTTGGTCGCGCGGGAGTGCGCGCTCTCTATAATGGAGTGCATTTCCTCGTCGATCGCCTTTGCGGTCTCTTCGGAATACGCGTTATGCGTTTCCATGTCTTTGCCGAGGAATACCGTTTGGGAATTCGAACCGTAGGTCACAAGCCCCAACTTCTCGCTCATGCCCCATTCGGTCACCATGCGCTTAACCATTTCGGTCACGCGCTCCAGATCGTTGGACGCGCCCGTAGTTATGTCCTTGATAACCAGCTCTTCGGCAACCCTGCCGCCCAGCGCCATACAAACAAAATCCAAAATCTTGTTTTTGGTCATGTGCGAATCGTCGTTGTCGGGCCGTGTCATGGTATAGCCCGCCGCATTGCCGCGAGGAATAATTGAAACTTCCTGCACGGGGTCGCACTCGGGGCAAAGCTTTGCGATTATGGCATGCCCGGCTTCGTGGTAGGCTGTTATCCTCTTGTCGCTCTCCGTAACCACGCGGCTCTTCTTCTGCGGACCCATAATTACCTTGTTCACGCCTTCGTACAGTTCGCCGTTGCCTATAAACTTTTTGCCCGCCCTCGCGGCAAGAATTGCCGCTTCGTTCAAAAGATTTGCAAGGTCCGCACCCGAAAAGCCCGCGGTGATCCTCGCTATTGTCTTGAAATTTACGTCGGGAGCCAAAGGCTTGTTGCGCGCGTGTACCTTTAATATCTGTTCCCTACCCTTTACGTCGGGAAGATTTACGTATATCTGTCTGTCAAACCTGCCCGGTCTCATCAGGGCGGGGTCGAGAATATCGGCACGGTTGGTGGCAGCCATTACTATTACGCCCTCGTTGCTTTCAAAGCCGTCCATCTGCACCAGAATCTGGTTTAAGGTCTGCTCCCTCTCGTCGTTGCCGCCGCCGAGCCCCGCACCGCGGTGACGCCCTACAGCGTCGATTTCGTCAATAAAAATTATGCAAGGCTGGTTTTTCTTAGCCATATCAAATAGGTCGCGTACGCGCGAAGCGCCCACGCCCACGTACATTTCAACGAAATCCGAACCCGAAACCGAGAAGAACGGAACCCCCGCCTCGCCCGCAACGGCTTTTGCGAACAGGGTTTTACCCGTTCCGGGAGGGCCTACAAGCAAAACGCCTTTGGGTATGCGCGCACCCAAATCCGCAAACTTTTTGGGCTGACGCAAGAACTCCACTATTTCGGCAAGCTCCACCTTTTCTTCCTCCGCGCCCGCAACGTCGGTAAAGCGCACACGCAGGTTTGTGGATACGCGCGCTTTGGTTTTGGCAAAGCTCATTATCTTGCCGCCGCCACCCATCGTGGAGCGGATTATCAAAAAGAACACTACGCATACCAGTATGAGCGAACCTATGGTAAACGCCGTCGACCACCAGTTCCCCGAGTTGGGATTTTCAAACTCCACCGAAACTCCGTAGCTCATCCACTCGTTGATTGTAGCGTCGCTCTCCGCCGAGAAGCGCGAAATGCCGTAACATTTATACGCCGCCCTGTAATCGTTGCCCGAACGCACGTAGCCGGTATATTCGTAGGCGTTAAATATAATTTTGTCTATGACAACCAACTCGCCTTCTTTACCGTCGGCTCTCACCCACTTTTTGCCGTCTTCGCTCAGCTTATAGCTGTCGGGTGAAATGCCCTCGCCCTGTTCGCCGTACCAGAGTTTAGGATCCCCCCTGTTGCCGTCGGCGTCGTATTCGTAGTAACGGGCGTTAGTCACGTAACCGACAAACTCATCATAGCTGACTTCCTGCGCCCGCGGCACCATGTTCAAAACCAGTATCACTACCACGGCAATGATTAGCGCCATTATGATGAGCCACATAAAAATTTTGCCTTTTTTACTCAAATCATAACTCCTTATAATGTATTGTTAAATGTATCTTAACAGATTTTACCACAAACTAATGCGCATTTCAAGTGTTTGAACGCATAAAATTTGCATTATCACCGATTTTTTATCATTTGTTCACTTTTGTGTTCAAATTTGCACCATTTAAAGCAAATTTGCCTTAAATATTGCCTTGCGCTATATAATTTTTTTACGAAAAAATGTTTAACGTGAAACTTTCTCCCAAATTTTTTAAACTTATTTTTGTTCCACGTGAAACGTAAAGCGCGATTTTATAGCCCTTTGCGGTATTTGTGGATAATTTTTTGGCAAATTTATCCACAATTAATGTGGAAAAACGGGAAATCTATTGTGGTTTTGTGGATAAAACAGCTTTAAAATCGTTTAAAATCGTCTCAAATAAGCCGTTACGATATATTTTGTGTATTTATGTGGATAAAATTCAGCAAAAACAGCCCTCCGCCCGCACTTTCTGTTTAAGTTATAAATTTTTACGTTGTTGAATTGTGGATACATTGTTGATAATTTTTGGATAAATGTGAATAAAGCCTTACCAACACGCGTACGAAAGCGCGTTCATTACACTGCGCACAAAAGCCTGACGCGCGCCGCAGTCTTTTGCGCCGAATAAATTTATGTGCGCACCGCCAAAATTTAATGCTTAGACCGTTTGAGCGCAAAATTTGCCGAAAAAATGCACAGGCACATTAATTGCATAATAATCATACGCAATCGGCAACAAAACGGCAAACGCGCTTAAGTTTTGCATTTTGGGTACAATGACTTATTACATAAAAGGCTATGTTTAAATATTCACAATCTGTCAATACCTTTCGCGAGGTTTAAAAATGGACTTTTCATTTAATCTGTACAACTCCATGGCGGCGGACGGCGTTTGCATTTCTTTAAAGAGGATTTTACCCGAAACACGCCTCACGCCCGTAATACTTTGCATAGGGAGCGATTTGTCGATAGGCGACAGTTTGGGTCCTGTGACGGGTACCAAGATAAAGGAAAAGCTTTCGGGGTTGAATTGCTATGTTTACGGAACTCTGTCAAAGCCTATTACGGCGCACGAGGTAAAGTATATGAACGACTTTTTAAAATCAACCCATCCCGAAAGTCCCATAATTGCGGTGGACGCGGCGGTGGGGCTTGCGGGGGATATCGGGCTTATAAAAGTTGCAAAAAAATCCATAAAACCAGGCAGCGGCGCCAACAAAAAGCTTTCAAAAGTGGGCGATATTTCGATTATGGGAATAGTTGCCGAAAAGTCCATGTTCAACTATGCGCTGTTTTCGTCAACACGCCTTAATATTATATATAAAATGTCGGACATAATTGCAGAGGGAGTGTCAAATTACATTTTAAATTCTTTAAAAGCAGTATAAAAAAGAGGCGGGCGCATACCCAAAAGGTATGCGCCCGCCCTTAATTTTTTAATTTACGCCCCTTAAAATTAAGCTTAATACTTTGCGCCTTATTTTATTTCGGCGTCGTCCGCGGTATAGCCTTCGAGGGAGCCTGCTTTGACCTGTATGCACACATATTTAACGGCGCTGTCGTCCGCCGCAAAAAACCTGCGCGCGCCGGCGGGGGAGATGCGCAACCAATCGCCCGCGGCAAGTTGAATTTTTTCACCGTCTATAAGCGCATAGCCCTTTCCTTCGAGGATTCCGTAAATTTCCTCGTTTTTGCGGTGGGAGTGCACAAAGGGTACGCTTGCGCCTTGCGGCAGTACGTTAATGCTCACTTCCGCGCCCGTAAGTTTCAATGCGTCGTGCAGTTCGCTGCGCGGCGCGTCTTTTAAACTGATTTTGTCAAAATTTTTTGCCATGATACACCTCTATAAATTTATTTGCAATTTCCGATTGCTGTTTTAAGTATAATTATAACCAAAAATAATTGCAAAAAAGTTACAAATCTGTTACAGGATAATAATTTGGATACTTAGTTTATTTTTTAAACTATTGACGGGCGGCTGAAGGCGTTGTATAATTTAAAAAAAGGCAAGGCAGGTTAAACCATGTTGACAAAAGACGAGTTGCCCGATTGCCCGGTTGCAACGACGGTGCATTTAATAGGCAATAAGTGGAAGTTATTGATCATCCGCAATCTGCTATACGACGGAAAGCAGCGTTTTACCGATTTTTTAAAATCCATACCGTCGATAAGCAAAAAAGTTTTGACGGACAATTTGCGCGCACTGGAAGAGGACGGGCTTGTGGAGAGGGAAGTGTTTGCGGAAGTGCCGCCGCGCGTGGAATATTCCCTGTCCGCACTGGGGAAGTCGTTAAAACCCATACTCGACGCCATGGAGAAGTGGGAAGAGAGCTTTAAAGTTCTATGATTTTTGCCGCGGTAATTGGCGTAGCGCTGAGCGTTTGGCGCTGCAGGCAACGCCGCACAAATTGTACTGTAAAATAGTTTTAATAATAAATGCGCCCGCGCTTTACGCGCGGGCGCATTATATTTTGGTATTTAAATAATTATTTGCCGATAATTCCGTCGAGATAACCTTCGAGTTTTAATTTATCCCCCGATTTCAGAGCCCTGTACTTTTGCAGCAATTCCGCTTCGCCTGCGGTAAGCGTGTCTGTGCCGTGCTCCGTTTTGGATGCGCGCACCGTAACGTTACCCAAATCGTCCGCTCTTCCGACAATAAAATCGAGAGTACATTCAAAAAAGTCGGCATACGCAATAAGATTGGTTATTGTAGGTTCCCTGCGCCCGTTTTCGTAACAGGCAATGGTTGCTTGACCTATTTTTAACTTTTCCGCAAGTTCGCTTTGCGTTAAACCGCGTTCTTTGCGCAATGTCTTTAATGTATTGCAAATGCTCATCATCAACCTTTAATGCAATAAATTTTATCACGTTTGCAATAATTTGCTTGACAATATCGCAACCGCAATTTATAATACTATTACAAATGCAATATTTTTTGACCGGATGAGGGGAAATATGGATTTTATTGAATTTTTACGGGACTGTAAAACCAACAACAGGGAGTTGGAGTTTAAAGATAATAGCTTTATGATAGGGGATAAAGCATATTTTTTTGTTACTGAAAAGAAAAAATATATAAATACGGTTTTGGACAGCGAAAATCAACCTACGCGATTTACGATTTTTAAATTCGATGAAAATACCGAGGATTGGAGCATATACGGACCGCTGGAAAAAGTAGATGTAGCTGGTAAAGTAAATAAAGCTCTCAGCTTAACCGGATACAGAATTTCGCTCAACGGGGGAAAAGTCAAATTTTATTTTCGGGAACCTTCTTTTATGGAAAAATGGTCTGTTACTACGGTTATGGATAAAGACGGATTAATAGGAGCACCGTTGCTTTTGGGGTTTTTAGGAATTATCCTCTCTCTTCTTATTTCAAACTTTATTTAAGAAATATCATTGCGCAAAAAATTATTTAAAAAAGGAGAAAAATATGAAAAAATCCAAAAGCACAATTGTCCTTTATGTCTTATATTGTATTATATGTCTTGCAATCGCATCGGGCATAATAGGCTGTATTAACCCATTTAAATCGTGTTTTGGAAATTCAAGCGTCTATGGCACTTATTATAAAGTTATAGGAAACAGCGTAGACGAAAATGTATTTTTTACGCTGGACAATGGAAAATGGAAAGACGAAAACGGCTTTTCCGGTAAATGCGAAATTTCCAATGGAAAAATAACGCTTTATGCCGATTCGCGGGGTGAAATGATATTGGCAAGCGGAAGTATCGGCAACGGGGAAATGGAGCTTAAACTTTCCGAATATTCAAAAGTTAAATTTGTAAAACAATAGCATGACGGGCGCGGGTAAAAAACTTTTTAATTTACTGCCGCTCTTTCTTCGGGGGGATTCTTCGGCTTCGTTCTCGCCTGCGGCAGGGCGTCGGGCAAAGCTCTCCCCAAATGACAAGGTAAAATGAAAACGGCGCAGGAAAATCCTGCGCCGTTGGTTTTTTTATTTTAGCTTTAAATTCAAGTTTACAGCTCTATAATTTTTTTGCCGAGTTTTGAGGCGTAGTTCACGGTGTAAAAAGTGCCGCCGGACTTCTCCCTCAGATAGCATAGCACTACGTCGGAATTGTCCACCATAAACCTGTCGCGCACGTGCATGCAGCCGTTGTAATAGTTTTCGGAGAGGACTACAACTTCGGAACAATTATCAAGAATTCTTTCATATCTTGCCCTGTCGGCGGAGGAATAGCTCTCAGATTGGGTTTCGCAGGGGATACAAGCCACAAGTTCGGCGGAGTACCCCTGTTTTTTAACGCCCAATACGCTCTCGGCGGCGGCAAGGTCAAAGCCCTTTGCCATACCGCACAAAAAGCGGGCGCACCCGCTCTTTACAAGGTTTAAAATTACTCTGTCCAAAAGCGCGTAGTCCAGATCTTTAATTTGCCGGTGTCCGGTGAAAGTACAGGAATCCATAAATTATTTCCGCTCCTTCAAAGCGGTTGTTTTTTCTCTTTGCCCTGCCCGCGGGGATAGTTTGCGGGGGTGGCGCAAACTTTTTTTACAGTTATTATAGTGCGGTTGCCGCAATTTTCAAGGGTAAATTTATTTATTTGCGCTATTTCTCCGCCCAAAATTTTAACAGCCCTTTTCGCCTTGTCCAGCTCGTCGCCGCAATCCCCCTTATAGGCTATAAAAATCCCGCCCTTTTTCACATACGGCAGGCAGTATTCCGAAAGGGTGTTCAAAGCCGCTACGGCACGGGCGCAGCACACATCGAATTTTTCTCTCAACAGGGGGTCTCGCGCGCCGTCCTCAGCGCGTATATTCAAAATATTCACTCCTTCGAGACCCAACTTATCCACAACAGCCCTTAAAAATTCGCACTTTTTTCCCGTGCTCTCTATTAAAGTGAACTTCAAATCGGGGCGGATGATTTTAAGCGGCAGGGAGGGGAACCCGCCCCCCGAACCTATTTCAGCCGTTTCGGCGCCGTAACCGAAAAATTCTTCGCCTGCTACGCTGTCCAAAAAGTGCTTGTAATAAATGCCCTCGTCGTCTGAAATGGCGGTGAGGTTGTACATTTTATTGTAATTTTTAAGCATTTCAGCAAAAATTTTAAATTTTTCGCCCTTTTCGGCTATCAGCGCCTTTAACCGCATTACGTCCATAACCAAATTATACCAAACTTTTTCAACAATATCAACTTTTAAAAATCCACAATCTACAATCGCGCGGTGGATAAAATTTTTTTTGAATAACTTTTTTATTTTATAAATTTTTTTCTTATTAAAATTCACCGCATAAAGTAAAGCCTTAAACCAAATTCCACATTTCCCCTATTTATCTACAACCTCTCCACAAAATTTTTAACTTTTTTGTGAATTAATACCTCGGTAATTCGTTTGCTATTTTGTTTGGTTTTTGTTATTATATATAAGGTATCGGGCGGTTTTGTAAAAGTTATCTACAAATCCACCGCTCTTATTAATAATACCACTATATAATTTTATAATAAATAAAATCAAAACAAAGTAACAGGGATATTTTTATGAAGTGTTTATGCGAGGGAATAAATCTGTCGGACGCCGTCTTAAAAGTAGTTAAAGCCTGCTCCGCAAGAACAACCGTTCCCGTTCTCGAATGTATCAAACTTTCCGCAAAAAACGACGGGCTTACCCTTTCCGCCACGGACGGGGAAATTTCCATTATAAAGACGATTCCTTCCGAAGTTTACGAAGAGGGCGAGATATGTGTGCCCGGTAAATATTTCAGCGATTTTATAAAGAAGCTCGAGGATGTGCAGATAATACTCGCGTCCGACGGGAAAAAGATGGACATCGTGTATGCCGACAGCCAGACGAGCATGCAGGTGCTTTCCGCCGACGATTTTCCCAAAATAGATACCGAAATTTCGGAAAACAGCTTTAAATTAAAGACAGCCGATTTAAAGAAATTTATAGCCGCCACTTCTTTTTGCTGCGCGACGGACGATAGCAGACCTATTTTAAAGGGCTGCCAGTTCGTAATAACGGGCAACGATATCTGCGTAACCGCCCTCGACGGTTTCCGCCTTGCAACGGTAAGCGGCAAAGTTTTGTCGGCAACGGGAAACATGGAGATAGTGTGTCCCGCAAGAACCCTCAACGAAATAGATAAAATGCTTCCCGACAGCGTGGAAGAGACCGAAATTTTTGTGCAGAAGGGGATGATTTTGGCTTCTTCCGAAAACACAATACTCACTTCGCGGCTGTACGGCGGGGATTTCATAAAAAAGGAAAACATAATCCCCAAAACCTTTATAACCGAAGTTACGGTGGACAAGGAAAAGCTTAAAGCCTCGATAGAGCGCGCGGCTATTTTGGTGCGCGGCGATAAGAACAGCCTTATAATCTTCGACATTTCGGGTGACAAGATAGAAGTTTCGTCGGCGTCCGAAATAGGCAGCGTACAGGAACCCGTAAAAGCCAAAACAGACGGCAAAGACGTGCGCATAGCAATGAACTCTAAGTTCATAATAGAGGCGGTAAACGCGCTGGGAGAAGAGGAAATACAGCTGTCTTTCAACAACCAGATACAGCCCTTTATATGCACGGGCGTAAAAAATAAAGACTGTTTATATCTTATTTTGCCCGTACGCACCTCCAATAACGCTTGACTTTTATAAGCGTTTGTATTTATAATGTTTAAACCCGCCCCCGAAAAGGCGTAAAAGGAGTAAAATATGAAAAGAACTTACCAGCCCAAAAAGAGACAGAGAAGCAAAGTTCACGGATTCAGAAAGAGAATGGCGTCGACTGCGGGAAGAAAAGTTTTAAAGAGAAGAAGAAATAAGGGCAGAAAGAAGCTCACGGCTTAAATTTGAATTATTTAAGAATTAAAAAAAGCGAAGAATTTTCAAAACTGTTCAAAAAGGGGAAAAGAGTTTTTTCCCCGGCTCTTACGTTGATATATTTTCCCTCAGGCACTACCCGCATGGGCATAGCTCTCTCCAAAAAGCACGGCAAAGCCGTTACGCGCAACCGCATAAAGAGACTTATAAGGGAAGTTTTCAACAAAAACCTGTATCTGGCGGAAAGACCCCGCTCATATATAGTGATGCCCAAAGCGGCGGAAGAGTACAGCTATAAAGAATTTGAAAAGAGCATGATTTCCTGCTTTAAAAAGGTAAATTTATGCGAAAATTCAAAAAAAAGCTGAAAGCGTTCAAAAGAAAATTTTTAAAGCCCGTGTTTAAGATCTGCGCCATGCGCATGATAGTATTTTACCAAAAACACATTTCCCGCCACACCTGCATGTATTATCCCACCTGTTCGGAATACGCCTTGCAGGCGATAAACAATCGCGGCGTGATTTTGGGAATTCTTGCGGGCATTTGGCGGATAATCCGCTGCAATCCCTTTTGCGCGGGCGGATACGATCCCCCGCCCGAAAAATTCAAGACAAAATGGACGTTATAAAAATTTATAACGCCCCTCCCGATACCGTATGTTTAATTTGCTCTCTTCAAACTTCATAGACGTCGCCGTGGAAGGGATAAGCACCATAGAGCTGAAATGGATAGGCTACGTTATTAAGTGGATATTCGATTTGTTCAGCGGCATGCCCGGCGCAATAGCTCTGGGCACTATCCTGTTTACGATAATGCTCAAAACGCTTGTCCTGCCTATCGACGTGTTCTCGCGCATAAAAATGAGAAAGCAGTCGCTGTTAATGGAGAGCATGCGCGGCGACATGGAAAAATTAAAAAAACAGTACGCGAACGACAAAAACATGTACAACCAAAAAGTGTTGGAGTTGCAGCGCGCAAACGGCTACAATCCTTTGGGCGCTTGTCTTCCCACAATAATTTCGCTTGTAGTGTTCATGTTCGTGTTCTCGTCGTTCTCGCAGTATTCGCAATACGCCAACCTCACTTCGTACAACGAAATGGCAAAAGAATACAGCCGTGCGGTGCAAAACTATGTGGTTACCGCCGATTCTTCCGACAGCGAAGATAAATACTTTTTGATAGCCGCCGTTGAGGACGGGTTGAACAACCCCGTGGAAAAGCGCGACATAAAGCGGGCGGCGGACGGCAATTTCACCGACGAAAACGGTGTTGCCGTGGAAATTTACGGCTATGCGGTGGATTACGACAAATTCGGCAGCTACTATAAGACGGCAGAGGACAGGGCGGAAGAATTGCCCGAAGATTGGGACGCCGTGTGGGCGGGCATGAGCGAAGTGGAAAAGAACGAAGTGGTAAAAAACTACGTCCGCATACCCGCGCGGGCGGCGGCTGCGGCTTATTACCATGAGCACAGCCCCGAAACGTCTTTCCCCGCTTCGGACTGGTGGATAGGCAACGTGTGGTATCCCGATTCGTATTTCAAAAAAGAAATACCCTCTTTCGCCGATTTCCGCTCCACTATTTCCCGCGCAGTGGGTTCGTCCATAGACGTGAACTATGAAGAGAGTTATAACGAAGTGACGTTTGACCTGCAAGCCGAAAAGGACCGGCCCAACGGGTATTTCGTTTTGATAATCCTTGCAATAGGTCTTATGTTTTTGCAGCAGTTTATAATGATGCGCTCGCAAAAAGCCGCCAACGAGCTGAGCACTGTGGACGGGCAGGCGGCAACCACCAACAAGATGATGATGGTAATAATGCCCATAATCTTCGGTATAGTTTCCTTCCTGTACAGCGCCGCGTTCTCGCTGTATATGATAGTGAACACTACATACAGTTTAATTTCAACATTGATAATCAATAAAGCAGTAACGGTGCGGTTTAAAAACGATAACGACAAAAAAGCTATGGAAAGGGCTTCTAAACGCGCCGGAAAGAGGTCAAAATAATGGAAGAAAATAACGTTTTTACAGGCAAGACCCGCGAGGAAGCGGAAAATAACGCCTGCCTCGCGCTGGGACTCACGCGCGAGGAGCTGGAAACAGAAGTTTTGGAAGAGGGCAAGAAAAAACTTTTCGGTTCTGTAAAATGGAAAATAAGGGCAACCCGCAAGGTGTCCGACGGCGTCCGCGCCGCGCGGTACGTTGAGGGGCTGTTGAACGTGATGGGCGTAAAGGCGGAGTGCACTGCCGAAGAGGAGGAGGATTTGATAAAACTCCTGATCGACGCGGAGGACAGCAAACGCGTGATAGGCAAGCACGGCGAAGTGCTCGAAGCCATCCAATGCTTAGCGGGCGCGGTAGCCAATATCGGCAGGGATAAGTACGTAAAAGTTTCCGCCGACTGCCGCAATTACCGCAAACAGCGCGACGAAGCTTTGGCGGATCTCGCGCACAGGGCGGCAAAAAAAGCCATGGAAACGGGCAGAAAAGTTATGCTTAACCCTATGAATCCCTACGAAAGGCGCATTATCCACTCTACGCTCGGCGGTAGCGGTGTAAAAACCCTTTCGGCGGGCAAAGAGCCCATGCGCTATGTGGAAATAATTCCCGAAAACGTCGACGAAAACGCAAGACCTATCAAATTCGGCGCAACCGAAAAGCGCGGGCGCGGTCAGGGCGGCCATGCGGGCGGCAACGGGAACGGCAAGCGCGGTTCCAAACCTTTCCGCAAAAACGACCGCAGGTCAAAGCCCGCTTCGGGCGAAAAGCGCGCCAAAAAGGAAATCCGCTTCGGCACGTATCTGGGCAACAGCGGAGACGCCGGCAAGGAAGAATAACATATTTTAAAAACTTAAAAACAAGATGGTTTTCGGATAAACACATCGATAAAAAAACCGAGGAGTATGCGCAACGCACCAATAAAACCCTCTCCACGGCGAGAGGGTTTTTTAATTGAAACAAGTACCTGTATCGCGTTTTATATGGTAGCGGCGCAAAGAGAATATATGAAATTCAAAGAACTGTTCACCACAAAGCGGCTGTGCCGCGCGGGCGTTATCGCCGCGCTGTACGTCGCACTTACTTACGCTTTCGGCGCAATCGCCTACAGCGGATTTTTGGAAATCCGTCCCGCCGAAGCGCTCACCGTATTGCCGCTGTTTTTCCCCGAAGCGGTGCCCGCGCTCTGGATAGGCTGCATGCTCGCCAATTTGGGTTCGCCCTTTATTATGTACGACGTGCCTATAGGCGGCGCGGCGACCCTCATTGCGGCGTTGTTGACCTATATTATAGGGCGTTTGATAAAAAATCACGTGCTGAGGATGGGTTTGGGCGGAATTTTCCCCGTATTGGTAAATGCCTTTCTCGTGCCCGTAATAATTGTATTTTTGTGCCCGGACGGTTCTCAGGGATTTAATTCCGCAAGCGCGGCGTATTGGGCGTATTTTGCGTCGCTGTGCGCAACGCAGGCGCTGTGGGTGTACGGGCTGGGAATTCCGCTGTATGTTGCCGTGGCTGGGTTAGCTCCCGCAACTCCCGTAAACCGCGTATAAGCGTCGCAATACTGTGTCGGGCTTACGCACTCCTCGGTCACGTACTAATTTTTGCCGTGGTTGGGTTAGCTCCCGCAACTCCCGTAAACCGCGTATAAGCGTCGCAATACGGCGTCGGGCTTACGCACTCCTCGGTCACGTACTAATTTGTACGCTCCCTTCGTCGTTTACGCGCCCTCCTTGTCTTGCTCGCTTCTCCGCGGTTTTCTACTTTTTTAGATAAATACAGAAAACAGTTTTCAATTTAAAACAGTCGGCAGAAAATGCCGACTGTTTTATAATTAAATATTTTTACCTGCAATTCTTTTTAAGGGTTTCCAGACACTCCCACAATTCTTCGGGGATGCGGTCTTTTATGGTGCCCTTGTAATATCCCTCTATTTCTTCGGCTTCTTTCGCCCAAAGTTTTTTGTCGATTTTAAGTATCTCTCTCAAATCTTCCACGCCAAAAGGTCTGCCTGCCGAAATCTCGTAGTCAAGCCCCGTAAGATCGATATCCTCTGCGCGGGGTACAAAGCCTATAGGCGTTTCGTCGGCGCCGACTTTCCCGTCGCATCTCTTTAATATCCATTCCAGAACGCGCATATTGTCGCCGAAGCCCGGCCACATAAAGTTGCCGTCCTTATCCTGCCTGAACCAGTTGACGTTAAAGATTTTGGGCGGGTTTTTGACTTTTTTGCCCATTTCTATCCAATGCGCAAAGTAATCGCCCATATGGTATCCCGCAAAGGGTTTCATTGCCATGGGGTCGTGGCGCAAAACGCCCGTCGCGCCCGCCGCCGCGGCGGTGGTTTCGGACGACATCGCAGAGCCCACAAACACGCCGTGGTTCCAGTCCCTCGACTGATATACGAGGGGGGTGGTGGAAGCTCTTCTTCCGCCGAAGATTATAGCGGAAAGGGGTACGCCTTTTTTGGAGTTGAATTCGGGCGAAACGCAGGGGCAGTTTTGCGCGGGTGCGGTGAAACGGCTGTTGGGATGTGCGGCGCAGGTGCTCTTGTCCTTTTTGTCGAACTTATCGGGATCCCACGGCTTGCCCGTCCAGTCTATAACATGGCGGGGGAGTTCCTTTGTAAGCCCTTCCCACCAGACCGTCTTATCGTCGGTGTTAAGCGCAACGTTTGTGAATATCGTGCCTTGCTTAGTGGAAGCCAGCGCGTTGAAGTTGGAGTGTTCGTTCGTGCCGGGCGCAACGCCGAAGAATCCGTTTTCGGGGTTGACCGCCCAAAGCCTGCCGTCCTCGCCTACGCGTATCCAGGCGATATCGTCGCCCACGCACTCCACTTTAAATCCCTTCTTCGTGTAATGTTCGGGGGGTATCAGCATTGCGAGGTTGGTCTTTCCGCAAGCCGAAGGGAAAGCCGCCGCAACGTACTTCTTTTCGCCGTCGGGGAAGGTCACGCCCAAAATAAGCATGTGTTCCGCCATCCAGCCTTCGGTTTTGCCGAGATAGGAGGCAATTCTCAAAGCAAAGCACTTTTTGCCCAAAAGCACGTTGCCGCCGTATGCCGAGTTGACCGAAATTATTGTGTTGTCTTCGGGAAAGTGCATTATATATCTCTTTTCGGCGTCTATATCGCAGCTTGCATGGAAGCCCTTTATAAAATCGCCGTTCTTGCCCAGCGAGTCGAGGCACATTTTTCCCACGCGGGTCATTATGCACATATTCAGCACTACGTAAATGGAGTCGGTCACTTCCACGCCGATTTTGGCAAAGTCGCTGCCCACAACGCCCATGGAATAGGGAATTACGTACATTGTTTTGCCTTTCATCCTGCCGCGGGCTATTTCCCCCGCAAGCTCGTACGCCTGTTTGGGATCCATCCAGTAGTTTACGGGACCCGCGTCCTCTCTCTTTTTGGTACAGATAAAGGTTCTGTCCTCAACGCGGGCAACATCGTTGACTTTGGTGCGGTGAAGATAGCAGTCGGGCAAAAGTTTTTGGTTGAGCTTAATCAGCTCCCCGCTCTTAACCGCCTGCGCTTTGAGTTTTTCTATCTGCGCTTTGCTGCCGTCTATCCACACAATTTCTTCGGGTTGGGCGAGTTCGGCGCTCTGTTCCACGAATTCAAGTACTTTTTTGTTTTCGGTAAGCGACATAAATAATCTCCTTTTTATTTATACAAATACATTATACTAAACGCCTTATAAAAAAGCAACCCAAAAGCGGTAAATTGTGCGGGGATAAAATCGTCAAAAAATCCCGCAAAACGGCAAATACGGTCATATATTATTAAAAAAAATATTATATGATATAACCGATATGAGTTACACGAAAAATATAGCCGTGATAAAGGGAATAAAGGACGGTTTTTCCGCCGACGGGGGAGCGCTTTCGGGGCTTGTGAAAGCCGAAAAGTATTCTTCCAATCTCAAAGTGGAGATAAACCTCATAAATTTTGCCCCCCTTTCGGAGGGCAGATACGTTGCCGCGGTGGGCGACGGCGTAAACACGGTGGTGGTGGAGAACTGTATTTTCGAGGGGAAGTCGTCCCTCGACACAAGCGCGGGGTTTGCCGCGGTAATCTGCTATGTAAACGGCGGAGTGCAGCTTTTGGCTTCGGCGGTGTGCGGAAATTTTCAAGCCGAAGTTTTCGGGCTGAAAGCCGAAATAGAGCGCCTTGAAAAAACCAAAGAGGAAAGCTTAAACCCAAAACAGCCGCCCGAACCCCCTCCCGCCGTAAAGACGGGCGACGCGTCCGCGGCAAAGTACGAAGATGAAGCCATTTCGGAGGTCAATTATTATGAATTCGCCCAAACTGATGAGGGCGGTGTGCCTGTATGCGAAAATGAAGAAAAAAAAGAAGACGGGCAGGGATTTTTCCAAAATGAAGAGAGTTTTGGCGCTGTCGAAAAAAACGGGCTCGCCGGAGGAAATTTCTATGAAAAAATGAAAGCCGAAATAGAGGGGCTGTTGTCGGCGTATCCCGCCTGCACCGCGCTCGAAAACGCCATAAGCGGCTCGAGGTGGGTGGAAATAGGTTACGGCGACGGCAAATTCTATGTTTTCGGCGTAATATATTTTGAAAATTCGCCGCGGTATATCTGTTACGGCGTACCTTCGGACAATCCTTCGGAACCGCCCGAAAGCATGCGCTCGATGGCGTCCTTTTTCCCCGCAAAGACAAGGCTGGGCGAGGGATTTTGGATAATGTACCAGGACGCGGACACGGGCGCGAACTCCTTTGTTTCGGCGGTGTGATTTTTAAAAGTTGAGGCTATTTAAGCCCCTTAAAGGGTCTGAAAGCCAAAAGGGCGTATACGGTGAACAGCGCGGCTACGAACCCCGTAGCGAGTATGCTGCGGTAGACGGTGCGGTTGAAAAAGCTTAAAAACAGCAGTAAATCAAAGCCCGAAAAGGCGTATATCCCCCCGCATATGCCTATGGCAACGAGGATAAGAACGCATAATATACACGAAAGTCTCATACGTGCAGTATGAGACTTTCTTAGCTTTTATATGCCGGCAGACAGCGTTCAGCGCCTTATGTTTTCGATGACCAGTTTGTCGAAGGAGGGCGGCTCCGTAAAGTCGCGCGGCAAAAATTTTACCGTGCCGAATTTGGCGTAGTTGAAAATATGGGTTTTCAAGAGCACGGGCGTGGCGATATCCAGCCCCTCGCAAATGTCCGAAAGATAGTTGAAGAACTGCGAGTAGGTAAATTTTTCGTTCCTTTCGTAAACGAGCTGGGAAATTATTTTTTCGCCCTTTATAATTTTAGCCCAAATTTTAAACATATTAAGATTATACAAAAATTCACACAAAGTTGCAATCGTTTTTTCAATTCCGTTGACAATCCGCCGAAAAAAAGTTAGAATATTTAAGAACGGACGGAAAAAAATCCGCCGCCCGTTCAAAGGAAGAATTTTTATGCAGAAAACCGACAGGGAAATAGTCAGACTTTTACAGGAAGATTCGCGTTTGACCCCCAAAAAAATCGCCGCCGCCGTGGGCATAACCGAGGACGAGGCGAAAGAGCGCATCTCCGCGCTTGAAAAGAGCGGCATAATCGTGCGCTATAAAGCTATAGTAAACGACGAAGAATTCGACGAAAACGCGGTGGAGGCGTTCATAGAGGTAAAGGTGGACTTACAGCGCGGACGCGGCTATGAAAAGCTCGCGCGCGAAATAGTGGCGTACGAAGAGGTCAAAAACCTCTATCTCGTAAGCGGCGGGTACGACCTTGTGGTTATAGTCCGCGGCAGTTCCATGCGCAACGTTTCGAGGTTCGTATCCGAAAAAATTTGCACGTGCGATACGGTAATTTCCACATCCACGCACTTTATTTTGAGAAAGTACAAGGTAGAGGGCGCCGAAATAAAGCCGGGCGAGGGAGACGACAGGGTGAGCATACACGCTTGACCCCCGCAAACCGCAATACAGGTAACTATTATGAGGAATTTTGTTAACACCCGTGCGGGTTCTTTGCAGCCCAGCGGCATACGTAAATTTTTTGATATCGTAAACAAAATGGAGGGCGCGATATCTTTGGGTGTGGGCGAGCCCGACTTTATAACCCCGTGGACCGTGCGCGAAGCCGCCGTTCACTCCATACAGCTCGGCTATACGCAGTACACCGGCAACAGGGGACTTGACGAACTGCGGTCGCTCACTTCGCGCTATATAAAGGAGCGTTTCGGCGTGGAATGCCCGCCCGAACGCATACTTATAACCGTAGGCGCGAGCGAGGCGATAGATCTTGTTCTCCGCGCCATCTGCGAGATAGGCGACGAAATACTCGTGCCGGAGCCTTCGTACGTCTCTTATTCCCCCGCGGTTTGGCTTTCGGGCGGCAACCCCGTGGCGGTTGAGTGTACCGACGAAAACGACTTTATACTCACCCCCGAAATGCTCGAAAAGCGCATAACCCCCCGCACTAAGGCGCTTATTTTGCCTTTCCCCAACAACCCCACGGGCGCGGTTATGACAAAAGAACAGCTCGAAGCCATAGTCCCCGTCATAAAAAAGCACGACCTTTTGGTCATTTCGGACGAAATTTATGCCGAGCTCACCTACGGCGCAAAGCACTTTTCGATAGCCGCTCTGCCCGGTATGGCGGAGAGGACGGTGTACATCAACGGATTTTCAAAGGCGTTTGCCATGACGGGCTGGCGCGTTGGGTTTGTGTGCGCGCCCAAAGAGATTGACGAGGCTATGTTCAAAATCCACCAATACACCATACTCTGCGCGCCCAACGTCAGCCAGCGCGCGGCTGTGGCTGCCCTTAAACAGGGCTTCGAGGACGGCTTTTCCACGGTTGCGGAGATGCGCGACGAGTACGAAAGACGGGGCAAATTCCTCGCCAATTCCCTCAATTCCATGGGGCTGAAATGCTTTATGCCCAAAGGTGCGTTTTATATCTTTGCTTCGGTGGAGAGCACGGGCATGGACGGCGAAACTTTCGCAAACGCCCTGCTCGAAAAGCAAAAGCTCGCCGTAGTGCCGGGGAGCGCGTTCGGCAAGGCGGGCAAAAACTTTATCCGTTGCAGTTACGCAACTTCCATGAACCAGCTTATAGAAGCCGTTTCGAGAATAGAAAGCTTTCTCGGCGAACGGTCTTAAAAATCGTTTATTGTCCGTTTTTCCTTGACAAAGCTGAAGGCGGATTATATAATATAGCAGAAACAAAAGCGTGATTCCGTCGCTGCCGGAATCACTTTTGTTTATCCAGAACACGATTAGAGGTATTAAAATGTCCGAACTGATTGTAATGACCAAAAAAAATTACGAGGATTTGAAAAAGGAGCTCGACTATCTCGTAAAGGTCAAGCGCCATGAAATAGTGGAGAGAATAGCAGAAGCGCGCAGCCACGGCGACCTTTCCGAAAACGCCGAATACGACGCCGCGCGCGAAGAACAGCGTTCCAACGAGGGCAAAATAGCCGAACTCGAATACAGGATAAAGAACGCCGACGTGCGCGAAGAGGTTTCCGATTCGAGCTATGTGCACCTCGGGAGCGTTGTTACCGTCTTTGACGAGGATCTGGGCGAAGAGGAAGTGTACACCATAACTTCGGTTACCGAAGTGGACGCCATAAACAATAAAATTTCGGTGGAATCGCCCGTCGGCGGAGCCCTTTTGCACAAAAAAGAGGGCGCGCGGGTGGAAGTTAAATGCCCCGACGGCAGCAGTTATTTCTTAAAAATCAAAAAAATCAATTGAGTGTGCAAGATATGAACGACACCAACCAAATCCCGCTCACCGAAGCGGAAGAAGCCGAACAGTTAGCCGAACAGGCGGCTATCCGCCGCGAAAAATTAAATAAACTTGCCGAAGAGGGCAAAAATCCCTTTGTCAAAGTTAAATACGGCGTGACCCACCGTTCCGCCGAAATTTTTGAAAACTTTTCTTCGCTCGAAGGCAAGGAAGTTTCAATAGCGGGCAGGCTAATGTCCCGCAGGATAATGGGCAAGGCGTCCTTTTCGCATCTACGCGACGGCGCGGGGCTCATCCAGATTTACGTCCGCCGCGACGACGTGGGCGAGGAAGAGTACGCGTCCTTTAAAAAGGATTACGATCTGGGCGACATAGTGGGCGTTAAAGGCTATGTTTTCAAAACACAGACGGGCGAAATTTCGGTGCATTGCAACCATATCGAAATGCTCTCCAAATGCCTCTTGCCTTTGCCCGAAAAACAGCACGGTCTCACCAACCCCGACATCCGTTACCGCCGCCGCGACCTCGACCTTATAGTCAACCCCGAGGTGAAGAGCACCTTTATAAAGCGTTCGCGCATTATTCGCGAGCTGCGCGCCTTTCTCGACGGACGCGGCTTCCTCGAAGTGGATACGCCCGTCCTCAACACCCTTGAGATCGGCGCGGCGGCGCGGCCGTTCAAAACCCACCATAACGCCCTCGATATAGACATGTACCTCAGAATAGAGACAGAACTGTATCTCAAACGCTGCATAGTCGGCGGTCTTGAAAGGGTTTACGAAGTGGGCAGGATTTTCAGGAACGAGGGCATGGACGCCTTCCACAACCCCGAATTCACCACCATAGAAGTCTATCAGTCCTATTCCGACTATTTCGACATGATGGACCTTGTCGAGGATATGTATAAGACGGTTGCCCGCAACGTATGCGGCGGCGAAAAGATAGTTTACCAGGGCGCCGAAATAGACTTTTCAAAGTGGGAAAGGCTTACCATGAAACAAGCCGTAAAAAAATATTGCGGCGCGGACTATGACTTGTGGCAGAGCGACGCGGACGCGCGCGCCTGCGCCAAAGCCCTTAACGTGGAAGTTAAAGAGGGCGACGCCGCAACCCGCGGACACGTGCTTTTGGCGCTGTTCGACGAGTTTGTCGAAGATAAGCTTGTCCAGCCCACGTTCATATACGATTATCCCGTGGAAAATTCCCCGCTCGCAAAGCGCAAAGAGGACGAACCGCTGTTCACGCAACGCTTCGAATACTTTATCTGCGGGCACGAATTCGGCAACGCCTTTTCCGAACTCAACGACCCCATCGACCAAAAACAGCGTTTTGTTAAGCAGGTCGAAGAAAAGCGCCGTCAGGAACCGGGCTGCAACGCGCAGGTGGACGAAGATTTTGTCACCGCGCTCGAATACGGCATGCCCCCCACGGGCGGTTTGGGTTTCGGGGTCGACAGGCTCGTCATGCTGTTAACCGACAGCCCCACTATTAGGGATGTGTTGTTGTTTCCCACTATGAAGCCCAAAAAATGACTGCCGCAAACCGCGTATAAGCGTCGCAATACTGTGTCGCCTTTACGTTTTTGCTTGGTCACGTACTTCTTTGTACGCTCCCTTCGCAAAATCCGCAGGCTCCTTGTCTTGCTCGCTTCTCCGCGGTTTCTATAATAATTACTGCGCCCATTACGAGCGATGTCATTTCGAGGGATATGAGACCCGCGAAGCGGGCGATTGACCGAGAGTTCTCAAAAGGCGTAAGGGCAACGCCTT
>CANQNO010000010.1 GCA_947625245.1 uncultured Clostridia bacterium | reverse complement strand
ACCAAAGTGGAACTTATCGAAGCGGGCTATCACGCCCTCTTGGACGATGCCGCAGAACATGACCTTTCGCTCGGGAAAGGGACATGACCTTGATACTCGCAAAAAATATCGCAGAGATTTTTTGCGAAGAGGAGCAGCAACGGAATGAAGTTGCAATTTGCCGCAAGGTAAATTGCTTAATATGAAGTTTGCTGCGACGAGGATGGCTACGATGATTTCTTTGGCTTCGAGTTGGAGCAGATGGAAAAGAAACCGAAACCCGAGTAGACCGCGCCGCGCGCGGAAAGAAGATGCCCGAGGGGAAACCCTCTGTGGCAGTAAATCGGGAGGAGCGCGCGGCGGCATCGCCGCCGCGCAATACAAAAAGGAGAATTGGAGCAGAAGGAACTTAAATATCAAAAGGAAATCGGTAACACGGTCTATACCGTGATCGTAAGAGAAAGCGAAACCGCAAAAGAAACGGTTTTGAAGAAGCTCGAAAGAGCGATTATCAAGGACTCGCTCGAAGAATGTCATTCCAAAGGAGAAATTCTATGAAAAGACATTATTCGGCATCAAATAACCAATCTTATCTCGGAGGTGAGAAAATAACTGCCCTCTACTGCCGTCTTTCGAGGGACGACGAGAACGAGGGCGACAGCAACAGTATCGTGAATCAAAAGGCAATTCTCGGCAAGTACGCGAGCGAAAAAGGCTTCCCTAATCCGCAATTCTATGTGGATGACGGGTATTCGGGAACGAACTTCAACCGCCCCGACTTTATGCGACTTATGGAAGATGTCAACGCAGGATACGTCGGCACAATCATAGTAAAGGATATGTCGAGGCTTGGCAGGGACTACTTGAAGGTCGGCTTATATACCGAAATCACGTTCCCCGACGCGGGCGTTCGGTTCATCGCCATCAACGACGGCGTGGACAGCGAGAGCAACGTGGACAACGACTTCACTCCCTTCCGCAATATCATCAATGAGTGGTATGCGAAAGACACGTCGAAGAAAATCCGCGCCGTGTTCAAGGCAAAGGGTATGTCAGGCAAACACCTCTGCACGATCCCGCCCTACGGTTACAAAAGGGACGAAAACGACAAGGAACATTGGGTTGTGGACGAGGAATCCGCGGCGGTCGTCAAAGAGATTTTCAGACTGTGCATGAAGGGCTACGGTCCGACGCAGATCTCCCGATTGCTTTCGGAGCACGGCGTCGAATCTCCGACGATTTACAAGAAGCGGAAAAATCTTTCGATTGCCGTCCATGAAACGGAGTTCCCCGAATTATGGTCGTCCAGTTCTGTCGTCAACATTCTTGAAAATCCTGCCTACCTCGGACATACGGTGAACTTCCGAACGAAGAAGAAATCGTATAAAAGCAAGAAAACGATTGACTTGCCGCCCGAGGAATGGGTGACGTTCGAGAATACGCACGAAGCAATCATCGACGAGGAAACGTTCTCAACCGTTCAAAAAATACGCGAGGCGCGGCACAGACCGAGCAAACTTGGCGAAATAAGTATGTTTTCGGGACTTGTGTATTGTGCCGACTGCGGGAAAAGAATGTATCTCTGCCGTTGTAAGGGGATGAAGCAGAAAGAGTATTTCAACTGCTCTTCGTATCGGAAAAAGAAGAAGAGAACCTGCACTTCCCATCAAATCAAGGTGGAAGCCGTGGAAAAAGTTGTGCTTGCAGACTTACAGCGGGTATTCGCTATGGCGACCGACAGGGGAAGTGAGTTCTTGGCTCTGATAAAGCAGAACGCCGATAAGGAGAGCAGGAAGAAACTTTTGGCTTCCGCACAAGAGAAAGAAACCACAGAACAGCGAGTACAAACTCTCGACCGTATCATCCGAAACCTCTATGAGGACAAAGTGAACGGCGACCTCTCCGATGAACGCTTTCGCAAACTTTCGCAGGAGTATGAGGAAGAACAGGAAAAGCTGACTGCGCGGATCCGAGAATTGCAGGAAGTATTAGCAAAAGCAAAGGAACAGTCCGACAACGTGACGCGCTTCATGCGCATTGTGCGGAAGTACACGGAGATCACGGAGCTGACGCCCGAAATCGTGCGGGAGTTCATTGAAAAAGTGATCGTGCATGAGAAACGGAAGGTTGACGGCGGCAAGCGGACACAGGCGGTGGAGATCATCTACAACTGCGTGGGAGCAATTCCCGACTTCTCGCAGGAAAAGGCCGCTTAAACTTCGGGAAGGACAACGAATAAGCGGTTTGACTAACCGCCAAACCGCTTATTCATAGAATCCCTACCGCAACCCGCATAATGCGCGGGCGGCGCTTTGTAAATGTCTTTATTAGCATTTAAAACGCAATATTAACATTTAAAACGCAATCCGTATTTAAAACCGTTCAAAATTGTTTGACTACAATTTTTTCGATAAGCGCTATTATGGCGTACATGCCGCCCGCCAGCGCGCATAAAATCAGGGTTGCGGTCATTACGAGGTCGAGTTTCATAACCTGCCCGCCGTAAACTATCAGATATCCCAGCCCCGCGCGCGAGACTATATATTCGCCCATTATCGAGCCTATCCACGCCAGCCCGACCGCCACTTTAAGGGTGTTCATGAGCGCGGGCAGCGAGGCGGGCGCGACAAGTTTTACAAGAGTTGTAAGCTTACCCGCGCCCATTGCTTTCATAAGGGTGAGTTTTGTAGGGTCAACCGCCGAAAATCCCGCATAGGTATTCATTATGCACAGGATCACCGCCACTATCACCGTCATAAAAATTATGGCGTCGTTGCCGGTGCCTATCCATATGATTATCAGGGGTCCCAGCGCGATTTTCGGCAGGGAGTTGAGCACCACTATATAAGGTTCCATCACTGCGTGCAGGGTATCGCTCGACCATAACAGCACGGCTGTCGCATAGCCCAAAATGACGGCTGCAAAAAATCCCGCCATGGTTTCGCCGAGGGTTATGCCTATATGGTAAAACAGCGTTCCCTCGTTATACAGCATGCCTATCGTTTTGATAACGCGGCTCGGGGAGCTGGTTATAAAGGAATTTATCACCTTATACCGCGCAAGAAGTTCCCAAACGCCGAATACGGCGGCGAGAACGAGGCAGCGCAGCACTATGACCGTTATTTTTTTCGTCCTTTGTTTTTTTAAAAACGCGAGATGCTCGCGGGAATAGTTCTTGTTTTTCATCTTTGGAAATATCCTCATTGTCGTCGGCTTTTTACAGCCCGAGTTCTTCGCGCAGGACTTCGAAAGTTTTTGCAAAACGCACGTCGTTACGCCTTTCGCGCGGGGTCGCGGCAAAATCTATCGCATGTTCGGCGACTACGTGCGCCGGGCGCGAGGACAAAACCACGACTTTGTCCGAAAGGGCTATCGCCTCCGAAATATCGTGCGTGACGAGAAGCGCCGTCTTTTTTTCCGATTTTATTATCGCCTGAACGTCGTCGCACACTTCCAAACGTGTTTGGTAATCGAGTGCGGAAAAAGGTTCGTCGAGTAACAGTATTTCGGGTTCGGCGGCAAGCGTCCTTATAAGCGCCACTCTCTGCCGCATCCCGCCCGAAAGCTGCGAAGGGCTCTTTTTCAAAAAGTCTTTAAGCCCGTATTTTTCGGCGAGTTCCACTGCCTTTTTGCGCATTTCGGCGCTGTTGCGCTTTTTTATTTCCAGCGGCAGAAATATATTCTGTTCCACCGTGCGCCACTCGAACAGCGCGTCGCGCTGGAGCATATATCCGAATTCGGCGCTGTCGCACACCACTTTCCCCGACGAGGGGGAAAGCAGTCCCGCGGCTATAGAAAGTATGGTGGACTTGCCGCAGCCCGAAGGACCTATTACCGAAACGAATTGCCCCTTTAAGACTTTGAAGTTCAAGTCGCGCACGGCGGAAGTTTCGCCCGATTTCGTATGATAGGTGTAGGAGACGTTTTCGAATTCCAGCATTATGCGTAAACTTCTCTGTATATCCTATCGGCGATTCCGGTGTCGACTACTTCCCGGAAAGCTACGCGTTTTTCGAGTTCGCCCGCAAGCTCTATAACGTCCTGCAACTTCTCGAAAGACTCTTCTTTCATCGCCATATTCGTTACCCACGCGTCGATTTTTTTGTAACTTTCGACCGAGATCTTAAGGCTTGCTTCGCTCGTGCCCGCAAAATAGGGCGCAAGCATCGAAGCCACCGTTGCGCTGTCGGCGGTATTTATATATTTTATCGCCTTAGTCACGGCGCGGGTAAGACCTTCCACATTTTCTTTGTGACTTTCGATATAGCTCTTTTTTGCCATAAAGCAGGTGTAGGGGATTTCGCCCGAATCCTGCCCTACCGAAGCCACTACATAGCCTTTGCCCGCCGCCTGGTATTCGCTTGCCACGGGTTCGAACATGGTGCAGTAGTCGGCAATGCCGCTCTCGAACGCCGAAGTCATCATGTTGAACGCTACGTCATAATTCAGATTGGCGTGGATGCCGCCCTGTTTAAGCACGTATTCGAAAGTCATTGCGGGGACGCCGCCGCGTCTGCCCGCCAGCACGTTTTTCCCCTCGAGTTTAGCCCAGGTGAAATCGGGTTCGGGATCTCTCCCCACAAGGAACGAGCCGTCGCGTTTGGTCAGCTGTGCAAAGACGACGGGCTGGTCGTCGCTGCCGCCGATATTGACGTAAATGGCGGCTTCGGGACCGCAAAATCCCACGTCCGCGCCGCCCGAAAGCACCGCAGCCATGGTTGCGTCCGCGCCGCCGCCGTTGGTAATTTCAACTTTAAAACCTTCTTCCCCGAAATATCCCAGCGCGTCGGCAAGGTACATGGGGGCATAGAACACCGAGTGGGTGACTTCGTTTATCCGGACGACTTTGTCGTCCTTTTTGCAGCCCGCCGCCGCAAATGCTGCCATAAAGGCGCATACGGCGGCGGTCAATAAGTAAATCAGCTTGTTTTTCACTGTAAGCTCCTTAAAATTTTAATAATACATATTATGCCGCCGCCGTTTGGTTTGACAACGAAGGTTTAATTAATGTATAATACTTCCGTATACGGTCAAGGTAAAAAACAGGCGTTCCCCGCCGCCCGAAGAAACGGGACGCGGGATAAGAGGTAATTATGGAAAAGACATACGACCCGAAGAGATTCGAGGACAGATTATATAAGGAGTGGGAGGAAACGGGCTGTTTCAAAGCCGTGCGCGACGACAAAAAAGTGCCCTTTACCATTGTAATGCCCCCTCCCAACATTACGGGGCAGCTCCATATGGGTCACGCCATGGACGAGACGTTGCAGGACACCATCATACGCTTCAAGCGCATGCAGGGTTATTGTACTCTTTGGCTGCCCGGCACCGATCACGCTTCCATAGCTACCGAAGTAAAAATCGTAGAGGACATGAAAAAGGAAGGGCTTACCAAAGCCGATTTGGGCAGGGAAGGCTTTTTGAAGCGCGCCTGGGCGTGGAAAGACAAGTACGAGAACAGGATCTGCAGCCAGCTCAAAAAATTGGGCTCCTCGTGCGATTGGTCCCGCCTCACCTTCACTATGGACGAAAAGTGCTCCAAAGCGGTAAGGGAAGTTTTTGTAAACCTCTACAATTCCCATCTGATTTACCGCGGCAGCCGCATAATAAACTGGTGCCCTTGCTGTAAAACGGCGCTTTCGGACGCGGAAGTGGAGTACGCGGAGGAAGAGGGCAATTTCTGGCATATAAAATATTTTTCCGAGGACGGGGATTTTGCGCTCGAAGTGGCGACTACCCGCCCCGAAACGATGTTCGGCGACACCGCCGTTGCGGTCAACCCCGCCGACAAGCGTTATAACCGCCTTATAGGCAAAAAGGTAATTCTGCCCGCCGTCGGCAGGGCGATCCCCATAGTTGGCGACGAACACGCCGATATGGAGTTCGGCACGGGCGTGGTTAAAATCACCCCCGCGCACGACCCCAACGACTTTGAAGTCGGGTTAAGGCACAACCTGCCCGTAATAAGGGTCATGAACGACGACGGCACGATGAACGAAAACGCCGGCAAATACGCCGGTATGGACAGGTACGAGTGCAGAAAGCTGCTCGTAAAGGATTTAAAAGAGAGCGGTCACCTAATAAAAACCGTGCCCCACGCGCACAACGTAGGGCACTGCTACCGTTGCCGCTCCACCGTCGAGCCCATTGTCTCCAAACAGTGGTTCGTCAAAATGGAAGAACTTGCCCGCCCCGCTATCAACGCGGTCATGGACAAAAAAGTTACTTTCGTGCCCGAACGCTTTGCAAAGACCTATTACAATTGGATGGAGAACGTAAAGGATTGGTGCATATCCCGCCAGCTCTGGTGGGGGCACAGGATACCCGTATGGTACTGCGGCGACTGCGGCAAGGAGATCTGCGCCAAAAACGACCCCGAAGTCTGCCCCGAATGCGGCAGTGCAAACCTTACGCAGGACGAGGACGTGCTCGACACCTGGTTCTCTTCCGCACTTTGGCCTTTTTCCACGCTCGGCTATCCCGACGACACTTCCGATCTCGAATATTTTTATCCTACCGACGTGCTCGTCACGGGCTATGACATAATCTTTTTCTGGGTAGCGAGGATGATATTTTCGGGGCTGAGGCACATGCGCAAAGTGCCTTTCCGCGACGTGCTCATGCACGGGCTCGTGCGTGACGAAAAGGGCAGAAAAATGTCGAAAAGTCTGGGCAACGGCGTGGACCCGCTCGACGTAATAGAAAAATACGGCGCGGACAGCCTAAGGTTTTCGCTTTTGCAGGGCGTCGCTCCCGGCAACGATACGCGGTATTCGGACGCCAAAGTAGAAGCCTGCTCCAACTTTATGAATAAAATCTGGAACGCCAGCCGCTTTGTAATAACCAACGCGGAGGGGAGAAAGGTGAAAGCCCTTTCGGAAGTAAAGCTCTGCGGCGCGGACAAGTGGATAATATCCCGCCTGCAATCTGTAATACGCGACGTCACGTTAAACTTAAACAAATTCGAGCTGGGCATAGCCTGCCAAACCCTTTACGACTTTACCTGGTCCGATTTCTGCGATTGGTATATAGAGCTTTCCAAACCCGCGCTCTACGGCGCGGACGAGGACAAAAAGGACGCGGCGCTTGCCGTGCTCACCTTCGTGCTGGACGGAATACTCAAACTTCTACACCCGTTCATACCCTTTATAACGGATGAAATCTACCGTTCTCTTCCGGGCGCTTCGGGCACTATAATGTTAAAGGATTATCCCCGCTACAATTCCCGCCTTACCTTTAAAAAGGACGCGCAGGCTTTTGAGGGAGTGATGGAGATAATAAAGGCGGTGCGCGCCGCCAAAACCGAAGTGGGTTGCCCGCCCTCCAAAAAGGTAAGCCTGTTTATATCCACGGAGGCGAAGAGGCTGGTTTCCGCCAACCGCGACAGCATTATGAAACTTGCCGGGGTAAAAGAGATAGAGTTCGTCTCCTGCCAGTCGGAAGCGGGCGAAAAGGTAGTCGCCAAAGTTTTGGCGGTGGGTACGCTGTATATCCCCATGGGCGACCTCGTGGACACCGAAAAGGAGCGGGAGAGGCTTGAAGGGGAGCTTGAAAAGGCGGTTGCGGAGATCCGCCGCGCCGACGGCAAGCTTTCCAACCAGGGCTTTATGTCCAAAGCGCCCAAAAAACTTGTGGACGAAGAGAGGGCTAAGCTCGAAAAATATATCACCATGCGCGAAAAAATTTTGGAACAGCTTAAAAATCTTTAATTTTAAATATGGCTAAGCGCAAATATAACAGGGCATTTAAATTTCCCGCCGCCGCTGTTGCGGGCATAGTTGCCGCGGTAGTTATTGTCGTGGCGGGTTTGATAATTTTGTGGCGTTTCAGACCCGACATCTTTGAAAAACTGTTTAAAAACCCACAAAATAATTCCCCAGACATAACGCAGGGCACGACGGATGAAATAAGCGGCGCGGAATTTTCGGTGCATTTTCTCGACGTGGGCAACAAGTTTACGGGCGACTGCATTTTGATTGACTGCGGCGAAACGGAAGTGCTGATAGACGCGGGTTCCCGCAAGAACAGCGCGGATACTCTCGGCGCATACATAGACGGCTATTGCGCGGACGGGAAGCTCGAATACGTTATAGCCACACACTCAGACCAGGACCATATTTCGGCGTTTTTGGGCGAGAGCGGCAAGGGCAACGGGATATTTTATAAATACGAAATAGGCACTTTTATAATGTTCGACAAGTCGGGCAAGGATCCCGCTTCGAGCAAACTCTACGGTGATTTTTTAAACGCGGCTGAAGAGCTGCGCGGCAAGGGGAGTTCCGTTTTTACGGCAAGCCAATGCTACGAGGAAAAGGACGGGGCTTTCAGGCAGTACTTTTTGAACGACGCGCGCACCCTTTCCCTCAACATACTTTACAACTATTATTACTACAACGTAGACAAGAGCAACGAAAACAACCACTCGGTAGTCACCCTTTTGACATATGAAAGGCAGACGGAAGTTTCCCATTACCTGTTCACGGGCGATTTGGAGGAAAAGGGGGAGAAAAAGCTTGCGGAGTACTACAAAGACCCCAAAAATTCCAAAAGCAAGTACGACGTTTTGCCCGAAGCGGAGCTTTTCAAAGCTGGGCACCACGGCAGTTATACCGCGTCGGGCGAAGAGCTTTTAGAGGCTGTAAAGCCGAAATACGTTGTGGTGAGCTGTTGCGCGGGTTCGGACGAATATGCGTCCGACCCTCTGCACTATTTCCCCGCGCAGGAGTTTGTAGACAGGGTGTCGGCGTACACCGATAAAATTTACTGCACCAACCTTGCCGACGGCAGCGGCTATAAACAGATGAACGGGAATATAGTTTTTTATTTTGACGGGGAATTAAAGCTTTACTGTTCAAACAATTACACCTTGCTTAAAGATACGGAGTGGTTCAAAGCCAACAGAACCTGGAACGGGGTGTGATTTTCCGCGGGAAGATGGAGATTTTGATATGGAAAATACGGAACCGGTTTTAAAGGGCGGAGAGATAGCTTCCTGCCCGAAAAGAGCGAAGAGTATTCATAAAAAATGGGTAGACCTGCGCACGGGCGCAAAGGCGCTGTTTACCGATCTGGGCATTGTGCTGCAGCTCTCCGTATTGGCTTTCCTGTACGCTTTTTTCGCCTTTAAATTTAAAATATTTTATTATGTTTCGCTGGCGCTCACCCTGCTTACGGGGGTGTACGTATTTATATGCGAGCGGGACGTGCAGTCCAAAACGAGCTGGCTGTTTTTGCTTTTGGTCTCTTTCGGAAGCGGCTATATAGTGTACTTCCTCGCGGATAAGCGGGTATGCTACGGCTACGACAAGATGAGATACGACAAAATAGCGGCGCGCACCGAAAAATATACAAAGACCCGCTGCCTCGACGGGAGATCGGAAGCCGTTAAAAACGACTGCGAGTACGTGCGCAATTCGGGCGGGTACGTGCCTTACGCAAATACCGCAATAAAGTACTATCCGGACGCGGCGCCCCTTTTCGAGGATATGCTTGCCGATATGGAGAGCGCGCGGGAATTCATATTTCTGGAATATTTTATAGTGGCAGAAGGGAAGCTCCTCGAAAAGCTTTCGGAAATTCTGGCAAGGAAAGCCGCGGAAGGCGTAGAAGTCAGGTTTTTGTACGACGACGTGGGCTGCCAGGGGGTATTTAAAACTTCGTCCAAAAAAGTTTTGAAAGAGGCGAGGGTAAAGCTGCACTCTTTCCAGAAGCTCGCAACCCTTTTCGGGTTCGGGCTAAACTACCGCGACCACCGTAAAATTGTGGTTATAGACGGCAAATACGGCTATACGGGCGGCTGTAACATAGCCGACGACTATGTTAACTACAACATTAAAAACGGCGGAAAGTGGAAGGACGCGGGGCTTAAAATACAGGGCGAGGCAGTGGACGGGCTCAGCCTTACCTTTTTGAGGCAGTGGGAACTTTCCACCCGCGAGGAAATAGTTTTCGATAAATATATCGGCAAGTACGTGCCCGAAGAAAATTCTTCGGTCGTCCTGCCCTATGCGGGCGGACCGGAGCTTGACGAGCCGCTGTGCCGCGGGGTGTATTTCAACGCGATAAGCGGGGCGAGGAACAAGCTGTATATAATGACCCCCTATCTCATACCCGACGGCGCTATGATGAACCAGATAAAAGCCAAAGCCAAGTCGGGGGTGGACGTGCACATAGTTCTGCCCGCCGTGCCCGACTACCCGTTTATTTACGCCGTTACCCGCTCCAACGCGGAAAGGCTTAAAAAGCACGGTGTAAAAATACATTATGTGGACAACACCTTTGTGCACGGCAAGGTGGTGCTCACCGAAAACTGCGCAATGGTGGGTTCGGCGAATTTTGATATGCGTTCCTTTTATATTGAGTTCGACAACGGCATCTACACCGACGACAAACAGGTAATGGCGGACGCCGAAGCTGATTTTTTAAAGACTTTTGAAGAAAACCCCCAAACGGGTCCCATAAAAACGGGGTGGTTCAAAAAAGCGATAGCGGCTGCGCTGAGGGTGGTTTCGCCGCTGATGTAGCTTATTGCATTTTTAAAAGGCGGGAATTTTCCCGCCTTTTTTGCCGCCGTAAAAGGGGCGTGTGAAAAAAGATTTTCAATTCAATTATCATAAAATTCTTTACTTGTTTTTACCTGCGTGATATAATGTTTTGTGTATAGCAAATACGGGGGAAAACACGGCGCATGATAAATTCGCTTAAAATCGTCCGCGCGGAAGGATTTATGCCCTACCGCAACCAGGCGATAGAAAAATACCTGCTTAAAACCTGCAAAAGCGGCGAAGCCGCGCTGTATCTCTGGCAGAACGACAAAACGGTTTTTATAGGTAAAAACCAGAACGCCTATACTGAGTGCCGCGTAGCGGCGCTGAAAGAGGACGGAGGGTTTCTCGCCCGCAGGTTTACGGGCGGCGGAGCCGTTTATCACGACAAGGGCAACCTCAATTTCACCTTTGTTCTCCCCGAAGAAGATTACGATATAAAAAACCAATTTTCCATAATTATCTGCGCCTTAAAGTCTTTGGGCTTGCCCGCCGAACTCAACGGCAGGAACGACATGGTCGCGGACGGCAGAAAGTTTTCGGGCAACGCTTTTTATAAGGGCAAAAACGGGTGCCTGCACCACGGCACGGTACTAATAAAAACCGACGGCGCGGCTATGGAAAAATATCTCGACGTGAGCCGCGTAAAGCTGGAAGCAAAGGGAGTGAAGAGCGTAAAGAGCAGGGTGTGCAACCTTTCGGAATTCGACCCCCGCGTCACGGCGGCGGATATTTCGGAAGCCATTATAAAGGCTTTTACGGCGCGTTACCCCTCGGCGGGCTGCCGTGCGATAAAAGAAAGCGGGTTGCCCGCCGCCGAAATACAAAGGCTTACGGCGGAGTTTGCAGACCGAAATTATGTGCTCGGCGACGACAGACATTTCGGGTTGCGCTTCGAGCGGCGTTACGAGTGGGGGGTCGCCGACGTGCGGCTAAACATTGACGGCGACGTGATAGAAGACGCAAGGATATATTCCGACGCGCTGGACTGCGAAGCGGTGGAACTGAAAGAGAAACTGTTGAAGGGTCTGGATATAACAAAAAAGCCCGACCCGAGAATAAAAGATATTATCGAAACCATAGGAGAGGTCAGAAAATGAAATATGATTTGGTTGTTATCGGAGGCGGCACAGGCGGCTACACGGGCGCGATAAGGGCGGCGAAGTTCGGGATGAAAGTCGCACTCATAGAGGAACGCGACCTCGGCGGCACCTGCCTTAACAGGGGATGTATCCCCACCAAAACGCTCTTGCACAGCGGGGATATCTACGCTTCGCGCAACGAGTGGGCGCAGCTCGGCGTCAACGCCGAAAACGTAACGCTGGACGAGGACGCCATCTACCGCCGCAAGGACGCGATAGTGGAAAATCTCCGTAACGGCATAAAGAACCTTGTAAAGGCAAATAAGATAGATCTTTACGAGGCGCACGGCGAAATTTCGGGCGAGCACACCGTTACGGCGGGCGGCGAAGAGCTGGAAACAGAGTACATTTTGATAGCGACGGGTTCCGTTCCCGTAGGGAGCGACCCCGCAAGACGCCCCATAAAGGGCATGGAGTACGCGCTCAATTCCGACAAGGTGCTGGCGGAAAAGGTGCAGGGCAAAAATATCGCCGTGATAGGCGCGGGCGTAATAGGCGTGGAGTTTACCGACTATCTTTCCAACGCCGGAAGGAACATTACGCTTATAGAGCCGCTGCCCCGCATAGTCGCAATGATGAACAAGGAGACGAGCGCACAGCTTTCAGCCATTTTCAAGCGCAAGGGCGTTAAAATCATAACGGGCGCAAAAGTCACCGAAATTTTCCCCGACCACACGGTTAAATACTCTACCGAAAGCGGGGACTTCGAGGAGAAATTCGACAACGTAATAACTTCCATAGGCAGGAACGCCAACCTTAAGGGGCTGGGGCTCGAAAAAGTGGGCATTAATGCGGAAAAGCGCATAGAAGTGGACGAAAACATGTATACGGGCGTGGGCAAAATTTACGCCTGCGGCGACGCGATAGGGCGCATACAGCTGGCGCACTATGCCTCGGCTACGGCTATAACCGCCGTGGAGAGCATGCTCAACAAGCCGCACTCGCTCGATCTGGACATAGTTCCTTCCTGCATTTACACCCAACCCGAAATAGCTTTTGTGGGCAAAAAGGAAGAGGAAGTGCCCAACGCCAAAGTCGGTAAATTTTTGATGACCGCCAACGGCAAATCCCAAATCGAGGGCATGGCGCGCGGCTTTGTAAAGGTAGTTGCGGACGAAAATTACGTGGTAGTCGGCGCGGAGCTGTTCTGCGTGCGCGCCACCGAAATGATAGGCGAACTCGCGCTTGCAATTTCGCTCGGGCTGACTATAGAGGAAGTTTCTTCGGTAATCCATCCCCATCCCACGGTTATGGAGAGTATCGACGAAGCGTACAGCGACATCGAGGGGCTTGCCACGCATATGGCGCCCCACGCTAAAAGATAAAAATAAAAAATTCCGTATATTCAAGGAGGACATTATAAAATGGCAAAGAGAACGGCACTTTACGACAACCACGTTGCGCACGGCGGCAAGATTGTCGAATTTGCGGGATACGAACTTCCCGTACAGTACGAGGCGGGCGTTATAACCGAACACATGACGGTCCGCAAAAAAGTGGGGCTTTTCGACGTTTCACACATGGGCGAAGTGGTTGTTAAGGGCAAGAACGCCGAAGCGGCGTTAAACTATATAGTCACCAACGACATAAGGGGAATGTACGACGGGCAGGTGAGATATTCCCTTCTCCCCAACGACAAGGGGGGCGCGGTGGACGATATCCTCGTTTACCGCATAAACGCGGAGTGCTTCTACATAGTAGTAAACGCCAGCAACGCCGACAAGGACGCGGCGTGGATCTCTTCCCACCTTCCCAAAGACGTTCAATTCGAAAATATTTCGGATAAAGTTTCGCAGCTTGCCCTTCAGGGACCTCTCGCGGAGACCGTCCTCAAAAAGGTGCTCGCGGAAGAATTTATCCCCAAAAAATATTATTCTTTTACTAAGGAGACCAAAGTCAAGGGCATAAAGTGCCTTGTTTCCCGCACGGGCTACACGGGCGAGAGCGGCTTTGAACTCTACTGCGCCAACGCCGACGCGCCCAAACTCTTTGAACTTCTTCTCAAAGAGGGCAAGGAAGAGGGCATTTTGCCCTGCGGGCTGGGCGCGCGCGACACCCTGCGCCTTGAAGCGGCTATGCCCCTTTACGGGCACGAGCTGGGCGAGGACATCCCCGTGAACGAAGTGGGGCTGGGCTTTGCCATAAAGATGGGCAAAGAGGACTTCATCGGCAAAAAGGCGCTCGAAGCGCATACTCCCGAATACGTGCGCGTTGGCGCAAAGGTTGTGGACAGGGGAATTGCGAGAGAGCACACCGACGTATACTCGGGCAATGAGCTTGTGGGCTGCGTAACTTCGGGCACACACGCTCCCCTTTTGGGCTATCCCATAGCAATGCTCCGCATAAAAAAAGAGTTTGCGGATAAACCCCTCGAAGCCGACGTGCGCGGCAGAAGGCTTAAATTGCAGGTAATAGACCTTCCTTTCTATAAAAAATCTTAAAAATAAAATATATTAAAAATTTAAGGAGTTTAAAATTTATGAAAATCTTATACAGAGAATCCCATGAGTGGGCGGCAATCGAAGGCAAAACGGCAAAGATCGGCATTTCCGACCACGCGCAAAAAGAATTGGGCGACCTTGTGTTCATCAATCTTCCCGAAGTGGGCGCAACCGTTAAAGCGGGCGACGTGCTCTGCGACGTGGAATCGGTAAAAGCCGTTTCCGATCTTTACGCACCCGTATCGGGCAAAATAGTAAAGGTGAACGAAGAGCTCGAGGGCGCGCCCGAACTCATCAACCGCGACGCCATGGGCGCCTGGATATGCGAGATAGAGGTTACGGAAGTGCCTTCCGACCTTATGGACGAAGCCGCTTACGCAAAATTCATTAAGGGTTAAGGAATTTTCAGGGTACAATATGTCTGATTATCTTTCTGCCACAGAGCGGGAGACAAAGGAAATGCTCGACAGCATCGGCGTAAAATCGCTCGACGAACTGTTTGAGGACGTTCCCGCCGACTTAAAACTTAAAAAACTCAACCTTCCTGCCGGCAAAAGCCAGCAGGAGACTATGGAGATTATGACGGCTTTGTCCCAAAAGAACAAAGTTTACGACATAATCCTCCGCGGCGCGGGGAGCTACGACCATTACATACCTTCTATGGTCAAAAATCTTTCCTCGCGTTCGGAATTCATCACGGCATACACCCCGTACCAAGCCGAAATGAGCCAGGGCATTTTGCAGGCGATTTTCGAATACCAGAGCATGATTTGCGACCTTACGGGCATGGACGTGAGCAACGCTTCCGTTTACAACGGCGCCAACGCCGCCGCCGAAGCAATGCTCATGTGCTGCGAAAAGAACCGCAAAACGCTTGTCACCTTCCAAAATATCCGCCCCGACACTTTAAAAGTTTTAAAGACTTATGCCCGCCGCCGCGGAATTACCGTAAAGGTTTTGCCCGTACCCGGCGGAGCTGTCGACTTGAAAGCGCTTAAATGCGAGCTCGGCGAAGAGACCGCTTCGGTATATATCGAACAGCCCAACTACTTCGGGCTTATAGAAAATGCGGAAGAAATTGGCAAAGCCGCGCACGAAGCAGGGGCAAAGTTTGTTATGGGCTGCAACCCCATCGCCCTCGCGATACTCAAATCCCCCGCGGAATGCGGCGCGGACATAGCCGTGGGCGACGCACAGCCTTTGGGGCTTCCCATGGCGTTCGGCGGACCGTATGTGGGCTATATGGCTTGTACCAACAAGGAAATGCGCAAGCTTCCCGGAAGGATAGTGGGCGAAACCTGCGACCACGACGGCAACCGCGCGTACGTTCTTACGTTGCAGGCGCGCGAACAGCACATCCGCCGCGAAAAGGCGTTTTCCAACATATGTTCCAACCAGGCTTATTGCGCGCTCGTCGCTTCCATGTACATGTCGGCGATGGGCCCCGACGGTATGGGCGAAGTTGCCGAAGCCTGCGTAAGCTATGCGCACTATCTTGCCGACGGTCTGAAGGGCGCGGGGCTTAAACTCAAATATCACGGCGATTTCTTCCACGAGTTCGTAACCGAAAGCGATATCCCCGCGGACAAAATTTTAAAGGCTTTGGATAAAGCGGGAATTTTGGGCGGTTTAAAACTTTCCAAAAACGAAATTCTGTGGTGCGCGACCGAAACTCTTTCAAAAGCGGCAATCGACAAGGCAGTCGACGTTGTAAGGAGGGTAAAATGAATCTGATATTCGAAATTTCCGAACACGGAAAGCGTTGCGCAACCATAAGGACGCCCGACGTCAAGGCTGTAAAGACCGATAAAAAATATTTGAGAGCGGAAAAGCCCGCGCTTCCCGAAGTGAGCGAAGTGGATTTTTCCAGACATTACACCGCGCTTTCCCGCAGGGCGTTCGGCGTGGACAACGGATTTTATCCTCTCGGCTCGTGCACTATGAAGTACAACCCCAAAATTAACGAAGAGGTTGCCGCGCTGCCCGGGTTTACACGCGTTCACCCCTTGCAGGATGAAAAGACCGTGCAGGGCTCTTTGGAAGTAATGGAGACTTTGAGCGGCTATCTTGCCGAAATCACGGGTATGGACGCCGTTACCTTACAGCCCAACGCGGGCGCGCACGGCGAGTACACGGGGCTTCTTCTCATTGCGGCGTACCATGCGGCGAGAAGGGATTTTAAGAGAACCAAGGTAATAGTTCCCGACAGCGCGCACGGCACCAACCCCGCCAGCGCGGTTATGGCGGGCTTCGAAATAATAAACGTGCCCTCCGACGAGGAAAAGGGAGTAGATTTAAAAGCGCTCAAAAAGGCAGTAGGCAGGGATACGGCGGCATTGATGCTCACCAACCCCACGACTTTGGGCTTGTTCGAAAAGAATATTAAGGAGATATCCGAAATTATCCATAAGGCGGGCGGACTGTTATATTATGACGGAGCCAACCTCAACGCCGTAATGGGCGTCGTACGCCCCGGCGACATGGGCTTCGACGTAGTGCACCTCAACCTGCACAAAACTTTCTCCACCCCCCACGGCGGCGGCGGTCCCGGTTCGGGTCCCGTCGGCTGCAAAAAGGCGCTTGCGCCTTTCCTGCCCGATCCCCGCGTGGAAAAGACCGAAAAGGGCTATAAGTTTGTTTACGGCAAAAAGAGCATAGGCAAAGTTGCTTCTTTCTACGGCAACTTCGGCGTATATGTGCGCGCTCTCGCCTATATCACGGCTTTGGGCGCAGAGGGTATAAAGTCGGCGGCGCAACACGCGGTGCTCAACGCAAATTATTTAAAAGCCAATATAGAGGACTTGTATCCCACCGAAAAGGGCAGGCACTGCATGCACGAGTTTGTGGTGAGCATGCAGGAGCTGAAGGATAAGACGGGCGTATCGGCTATGGATATAGCAAAGACTATGATAGACCGCGGATATCACCCGCCCACAATGTACTTCCCGCTCATTATCCACGAAGCGCTGATGTTCGAGCCCACGGAAACGGAGAACAAGCGCACCCTCGACGAGGTTATCGCGGCTCTCCGCGAAATCTATGAGGAGGCGTTTAAGGACCCCGAATACATGAAAGCCGCGCCCCATCACGCGCAGATAGGCCGTCCGGACGAGGTAAAAGCCGCCCGCCAGCCCGTAGTAAGATATATCAAAAATTAAAAGTTTCAAAAAATAAAAGAGCGGCGGTTATCCGCCGTTCTTTTTTAATTTTTAAAAGGGGATTGACATTTTTTTTGTTATATCATAAAATGTAATCGGAAATAAACAGGGAGTGTGCAAAATGAAAAAATTATTTGCCGCGCTTTTTGCCTTTATAATTGCGTTCGGCATTGCGGGTTGCAATGCGGGTACGGATGAGTTGCAGTCCAAAATAGACGAATTGCAGAACGCTTTAAACGAAATGAGCGATTCCCTTTCGGAAAAGCAAGAAAAAATCGACGGGCTGGAAAGGGAGCTTGCCCAAAAGCTGCCCGGAACAATCTTAACCTTGCAAGATGCGTCGGACAAAGGTTTGCTGACGAAGGAAGATTTAATGAGCATAGCCTACCGCTATGACGGCCGCAAAGGCAACGAAGAGATAATGGGAGAGGATTACGAGCCTTTGCCCAAAACTCCTGTTGTGCTCGACGAAATTACCGAATTGAAGATAAAGTGCGCCATGGCTAAAAATCTTTGGGGTAAAAGCGGATATGCGGAGGATGTAGGGGGCTTTCATATCAAAGCGTATTACGGAACGTATAACGGCTGTGTGGCGTTTATGGGGTACGACGATTATACGAGCATCGGCGCCGCCGAAACAAGCGAAACGGTAGAGGGAGTAAATTTTATTTACCCCGCCCGTCAGATTGCAATCTGGATTGATTTGAACTGAATTTACAACCTGTATTGAGTTTTAAGCTTCTTTTTTGACCTTTACGGTCTTGCGCCCGCCGCTCTTTGCGGCGGGCTTTTTGGCGCCCGCGCTCTTTACGCTCGCTTTTAAGGCTTCCATAAGGTCTATAATTTTCCCGGGCTTTTCCTCTTTGGGCTTTTCCACCGTTTTGCCCGCTATTTTGCCGTCTATCAAAGCTTTAAGTTTTTCCTGAAATTCGTTCTTGTACTTTTCGGGCAGGAAAGGCTCTTCCATGCCGTTTATAAGTTTTTCCGCCATATCCAGTTCGGCGTCCGTCACTTTCGGGCGTTCGTATTCTACGGGGATATCCTTTACTTCCTCACTGTACAAAAGGGTTTGGATAAGCATCCCGTCCTCGCGGGGGATAATCACAAGCATTTTTTCGGTGTTGCCGAAAACCGTTTTGCCCAAAGCCGCGCGGTTGGTTTTAAGCATAGCCCGCCGCAACAGCTCCAACGCCTTGCCGCCCCCTTTCTGCGGCACTACGTAATACGCCCTATCGTAGTATACGGGGCTTATTTCGCTTAAAGAAGTAAAGCTCAAAATAGTAATCGTGCGGTCTTTTTCGGTCTTTATTTTTTCTATTTCCTCGTCGGTTATTACCACATACTGGTCCTTTGCGTACTGAAAGCCGCGCACTATGTCCTCGGGTTTTACCTCTTTGCCGCAGTGCGCGCACACTTTTTTGTAGCGTATGCGGGATTTATCCGTCTTGTGCAGCTGGTTAAAAGCTATGTCGCTGTCCTGCGTTGCCGTGTAAAGGCTTACGGGGATATACACAAGCCCGAACGAAATTGCGCCCTTTTGGATGACCGCCATAAATTCACCTCTTAAAAATTTTTATTGACCTTTTTATAAACGGTTATTCCGCGGCGGGTTATTTAAGCGATAATTTCCGCATACTCAAAGTATGGCGCAAAGATTAAAAGAGTACAATTCAAAACGAAATTTCGGCAAAACGGGCGAGCCGCGCGGCAAATTGGGGCGGGTGCGGCAAAAAAATTTAAGATTTTCGGTACAGCGGCATCTGGCACGTGCGGAACATTATGATTTGCGGCTGGAATTCAACGGCGTGGCGCTCAGCTGGGCGGTGCCCAAAGGTCCGTCTTTCAACTCCGCGGACAAGCGGCTTGCCGTGCGCGTTGAGGACCACCCCGTAAGTTACATGGACTTTGAAGGCTCTATCCCCAAAGGCGAATACGGCGGCGGCACGGTAATGCTGTGGGACGAGGGGGAGTGGACGCCGCACGGCGACCCCGCAAAGGGCTTAAAGGAAGGCTCGCTTAAATTCAGGCTGAACGGGCAGCGGCTTAAGGGCGATTGGGCGCTTGTTAAGATGAAGTCCCAAAACGGCGAGCCGTGGCTGTTGATAAAGGAAAAGGACGAATTTGCCAAAACCGCGGCGGGGATAAGCCGCTTTACGCGCGGAGTGCGCACGGGCAGGAGCATGGCGGAGATCGCCCGCGGCAAGCCTGCCGCAAAAGATATAAGTACACATAATTCCTTAAACGCCCAAAATGCGGACAAGGGGGCGGAAAATCCGTTTAAAACCGCCTCGGTAATGCTTGCAAAGCACTGCGATAAACTGCCGCGGGGCGGGGAGTGGCTTTACGAATTAAAATACGACGGTTTTCGCGTTCTCGCCTTTTCGCAAAACGGCGAAACGCGGCTGCTCTCCCGCAACGGGTGCGACTGCACAAAAAAATTTTCAAAAGCGGCAAAGGCTGTGTCCGAATTATTAAAGGGCAGGGCGGCGGTGTTGGACGGCGAAATGACCGTGGCGGGCGAGAACGGCATACCCGACTTTTCGGCGTTGCAGGCGTATGCTAAAAATAAGAGCGGGGGCGGGCTCAACTATGTGCTGTTCGACCTTCTCGCCCTCGACGGCGAGGATTTGCGGAATCTCCCCCTTTGCGGGCGCAAGGAAAAATTGAAAAAGCTTTTAAAGGGCGCGCCCGCAACTCTCTCGTACAGCGGGCATACCTTTAAAATGACCGAAAGCTCGCTTAAAATCCTAAAGGAAAAGGGAATAGAGGGGGTTGTCGCCAAAGACAAAAACTCCGCATACGTCGGGGGCGGGAACGACAGCTGGCTTAAACTCAAGTTCAGAAATTGCGAAGAATTTGTTATAGGCGGCTATAAACTTTCGGAGGACGGCAAGCTTAAATCTCTGCTCGTCGGGGCATATTCGGGGGGCAATCTCAAATTTTTCGGCTGTGTGGGCACGGGTTTCGGCGCGGAGGATAAGGAAAAAATTTTATCAAAACTCCAAAAGATCCGCCGCAAAACTTCCCCCTTTTACGGCATGCCGAACACTTTTAACGAAGGCGCGGTATTCGTAAGCCCTAAGTATGCGGCGCAGACCGAATTTGCGGCGCTCACCTCCTCGGGATTGCTGCGGCAGGCAAGTTTTTTGGGGATGAGAGAGGATAAGGGCATAAAGGAAATCAACGACGGTTGGGCGGAAGCCGTTAAAAGTACCCCCGCGCCCAAAGACGTTAAAAGCGGACCGTCGGGTCTGCACGTAAGCGTGGCGGGTGTTGCCGTCTCCCATCCCGATAAAAAAATGTTCACCGGACCCGACATAACCAAACTTGAGCTCATAGGCTATTACGCGGCGGTCGCCGAAAAAATTCTGCCCTATATAAAGGACAGGTTTATAAGCGCGGTGTGCTGTCCTTCGGGCACGGACGGCGAAAAGTTTTTTTTAAGGCATTTATCCAAAGACTTTCCGGGCATAAAAAAATCCCCCGCGGAGGAGGGCGAGTACTTTTATCCCACAACCAAAAATGCGATAATTTATCTCGCGCAGAACAACGCGGTGGAATTCCACGTATGGGCAAGCAAGAAAGGCAGCCCGCGCCGCCCCGACGTGATGGTTTTCGACCTCGACCCCGACGAGGGGCTTGACCTCGAAAAGGTGAGAAGGGGCGTTGAGGATTTAAAGGAAGTTTTAAACGGTTTGGGGCTAAAATCCTTTTTAAAAACCAGCGGCGGCAAGGGATACCACATTGTGGTGCCGTTCAAAAACGGCATTAACGGTAAGGTCTTCCGCGATTTTTCAAAGGGCGTGGCGGAGCTTTTGGAGGGCAGGTTCCCCGACCGCTATACTTCGGATATTTCCAAAAAGGCGCGGCGGGGGAAAATTTTTATAGATTGGCAACGCAACAGCCCGGGCGCAACCGATGTGGCGCCGTACAGCGTCCGCGCCCGCCGCGGCGCGCCCGTCTCCATGCCCATAAGCTGGGAAGAACTCTACAAAATTGCTCCCGCTTCAGTAACGCTCGCCGACGCGGCAGAGCGTTCGGAAACAGACCCGTGGGCAGACTTTTTTGCGGTGAAGGCTTCGCAGAGCCTTACAAATAAAAAGCTGTTTTAAAACGCGGTACAGGCATTATTTTTTGGCAAGGGCATAGCTTTTATCAAGCATAGCGCACAGCTCGTTTAAGGCGTCGTCGCCGTCTAACAGCACGGTTATCCAGTGCTTTTTGTTCATGTGATAGCCCGGTAAAAAGCGTTTGCCGTCGACAAGCTTTTCTATGTCCGGGGGTTCGGCGTGAAGGTCGGCTATTTCGGCTTTGCCGTCTTTGCCCACGCCCAACCTGCGCCTTTCCACAACCATAAAAGCGGCGTACCATTTTTTGCTGTCCGAACGCCTTAAAATTGCTGCGTCGGGCAGGTCGCTCCAAAGAAATTCAAGCTCCCCGCCGTATTTTTCGGCGGCGTATGCAATAAGCCCGCGGGCGTTTTGGGATTTGAATACGTCGTTGCGGTAACACTTTTGCGCAATTTCTTCAAGCTTTTGCCTGTATTCCCCGCGCACCGCGCCCACAAACGCGCCGCCCGCGCTCTCCACAAGGTGCAGGGTATAGGGCTCGCCCGTCGCCGTGTCAATAACTTCGGTTTTTATGCCGCCGTCCTTAACAATTTCCACTCTCAGCTCAAATTGCCCGTCCATAATCGGGGCGCGGTAAAAAAGTTTGCCGCCTTTATCCGTGAACCCGAAGTTGATAAGCTTTCCGTAATCGGCTGTTTTGCCGTAGAATAAATCCATAAATTTATTATAGCCCGCTCCGCGCCCGCGGTCAAGCGGGTTTCAAATTATGTATTATTTTGCGGTTGCGGGCAAAAACTTTAAAAATATTGACAGACCGCGGCGTTTTGGTATAGAATTAAAGCATGATCGAACAATTTTCGCGAACCATTATGTTGTTGGGGGAAGAGGCAATGCAAAAGCTCTCCTCATCGCGCGTGGCGGTGTTCGGGTTGGGCGGCGTTGGCGGATATGCCGTTGAAGCCCTCGCAAGAACGGGAGTGGGCGCTCTCGACCTCGTCGACAACGATAAAATCAGCCTTTCCAATATCAACCGCCAGATTTTGGCAACCCACAAAACGGTGGGGAAATTAAAGGTGGACGTTGCCCGCGAAAGGGTAGCCGAAATAAATCCCTGCTGCAAGGTGGTTACGCATAATACCTTTTTTCTTCCTCAAACGGCGGGGGAGTTTGATTTTTCGCTCTATGACTACGTGATAGACGCAATCGACACGGTTGCGGGCAAAATAGCCATTGTGCGCGCGGCAAAGGCGGCAAAGGTAAGGGTGATAAGCTCGATGGGGGCGGGAAACAAGCTTAACCCTACGGCTTTCGGGGTGGAAGATATTTATAAAACTTCGGTTTGCCCGCTTGCAAAAGTCATGCGCAGGGAACTTAAAAAGGCGGGCGTAGACAGCCTTAAAGTGGTTTACTCGCGGGAAGAACCGCTTAAAACGGAAGCGGAGGGGGAAACGGGCGAAACGCAATCCCGCAGGGTTCCCGGCAGCGTGGCGTTTGTGCCGCCGGTCGCGGGGCTGATTATCGCCGCCGAGGTCGTCAAGGATTTAACTTCCTTTTGATTTTAGGGGAAGAGGCGTTTATTAAAACAAATTGCGCGGCGACGGGCTTTTGCCCGTCACCGCGCAATTTTTATTTTTTGCAATTGTTTTGCAGAGTTTCCAAGTCGGTTTCCACGCCTACGCTCTTTAAAAATTCCACGTCCTTTTCGGTAAAAATTTCCGCCTTGTCCTCGGCAGCCGCCCGTTTAAGCTTTTTTTCGGTTTTCCTTGAAGACAGCACAAGGAAAGGCAAGCGGATATAATCCCAAACAGTCTTAAAAAAATTTTTTATTTTATTTTTCATAGTACATAACTCCCGTTATTTTTATCCGCCCCGTAACCCGAGGCATAAAAAGAAGCGCCGCTCCTTAAGGAACGGCGCCCGTAGAATACCGTTCCATGGTTGCTACGCCTTAATTTTTTTCCCCATTTTTTATAAAAAACAGATTGGAACAGATATTACTACCCTTATTGTTCTGTTTTTTTGCATAAAAAATGCATAATCTCCCCGGACAGGGGGAAACCGGAAAAAAATTATTAAGACGTAGCATTAAAATTATATCACGTTTATATAAAAATATCAATAATTAAAGGCATAATAAAAAATTCCTGCATTTTAATATCGGCAATTCCCTGTATTCAGTAATATGACAGGGCGATTTTATAATTGAACTTTTTTAATAAAAAATGCGCCAACCGAAGTCGGCGCACTACAAAACGCAAACCCCGATTGTCGCCAAACAAGTTTATATGCGGTACAGTTAATTACCGATATTGTGGAATTTGCAATTTTGCCAAATTCTATATCGGTAATTTTAGGGAAAGATATACCTTCCCCGTCAATTAGTGCATAAAAAAACTGTACTGCTCCTTTTAAAATAACTTGTTTGGCAATTGGTAATATAACATAATTTATCTTTTATGTCAAGACAATAAACAAAAAACGTTGCAATCCCGTATCCCGCGGGCGTGGGGACAAGAAGAGCCGCCCGCCGATTGCGGTCGGCGGGCGGCGATTTGGAACTGTACTTCCGTTTGGTTGTCGCTCGAATAGCGGGCATAAATCACGTTTTCATTTCAAAAATTTCCTGTTGTCGTTTTCATTAAGAACTTTCATTTGCGATATGGCTATTTGGTTCAACTTTTTCAACCTTTCGGATTGCGGGATGCCGTCGGCTATCAAAACAGCGTTGATATTTTCCATATTCGACAAACATATCAGTTCGTTGATGGTTGCGTAATCGCGGATATTTCCACTTTTATCGTGATTGTCTGCTCTCCATTGTGCGGCAGTCATGCCAAACAGCGCGACATTTAAAACATCCGCCTCGCTGGCATAGACAACGCTGATTTGCGACGGAGTAAGTTCGGGAGGGATGAGGTTCTCCTTGATTGCGTCCGTGTGAATACGATAGTTTATTCTTGCGAGTTCCCGCTTTGCCGACCAACCGAGTTGTTTCTGCTCTTCGTCTTTAAGACGTTGAAATTCTTTGACGAGATAAATCTTGAATTCGGGGCTTATCCACATCCCGAACTCAAAGGCAATATCCTTATGAGCGTATGTACCGCCGTAACGTCCCGCTTTCGCTTGAATTCCTATTGCATTTGTTCTTGCTACAAATTCTTTGACGCTGATTTTAAAACTGTTGAGTCCTGCTTTACTTTTAATTGCGGCGAATTCGCCATAATTAAAATTCGGGTTGTAGATAGATTCCCATATACCGAGATATTCGAGCGTGTTTCTGTTGCGAAGCCAATCGGTGATAAAAAAATCGCCGTCTTTTGCTTTAAGCATATCGGTAATACAGATATAATCCTGCTCGCCGATTTGGATAACATTGATTTTCGTGTCTTTCACATACATTTCATTTGCCATTGTATTTCTGCTCCTTTATTTAATAATTATAGCGTCACAATTACTCAAAATAAAAAGTAAATCCGAACCACTCACTCGTAACAAGTAAACAATTCGGATTATACTCTTTTGGTGCACCTTCAGGGACTCGAACCCTGGGCCCAATGATTAAGAGTCATTTGCTCTACCAACTGAGCTAAAGGTGCATATTGTGGTGGTCCATCCGAGACTCGAACCCGGGACACCTTGATTAAAAGTCAAGTGCTCTGCCAACTGAGCTAATGGGCCTTATAATGGCTGGGGTAGCTGGATTCGAACCAACGAATGCGGGAATCAAAATCCCGTGCCTTACCGCTTGGCGATACCCCATCGATTCCGCCATGATGGCGGAGTAAAAGTGGGGCGGGCGACAAGTTTCGAACTTGCTGCCTCCAGAGCCACAATCTGGCGCTCTACCGATTGAGCTACGCCCGCCGTACTTCTGGCGCGCCTGGAGAGACTCGAACCCCCGACACACGGCTTAGAAGGCCGTTGCTCTATCCTGCTGAGCTACAGGCGCATATTACTTTATCGTTCGAGAATTCAGCCTTTAAGGTTGGAGCGGGTGATGGGAATCGGACCCACGCAACCAGCTTGGAAGGCTAGTGTTCTACCATTGAACTACACCCGCATTTCGTTTGTACTCAAACACACGAGCGGTTTTGCACAACTCAATGCTAAAAGATTATAGCAAATCAAAAAAGCACTGTCAACTTATTTTAAAATAGTTTTCGGCAATATTTTGAAATAATGTATGCCTTTTATTATTAAGTAAAACGCCGCGCATACCGCGCGGCGTTTTGCCGTTTTGTGACTGTTTGTATTAATAAGCTTTTAATTAAAGCATGTCGTCCGTATTGATTTTTCCATCGCCGTAATCTCCGTCCGCAGTGCCGGATTTGCGCGCTTTTGCCGACTTTTTCCCGCTTGTGAAAAGATAGGTGAGATACCCCGCCGCAACCAGCAGCAACAAAATTACAAGCAGAACCAGCACGACCGTTCTAACGTTGTTGCCGTTTTCGGGCGAGGGGTCGGCGGTCAACCCCGCGCTGCCCTCGTTGAAGTTTGGATAAGCCAAATCGTTTAAAAATTCTTTGGGCACATATCCGCGCACCCCGTCTTTTTCCACTATGTAAAAATCATGGGCGAGGCAGGAATCGTTTTCCTTTAAAACCGCGCCGACTACCGTAAGGCTGTCCTGCGGGGTTATCCCGAACACAGAGGTGGAGCGCGAAACAAAGGGGAGGGCGTACGCATATTCATTGCAGTTGGGGTTTGCCGTGGCGTTCATTTGCTGAACGTTCAGCCCGCCGCTTGCTACGGCGTCGTCTTTCCCGAGCATATAAATTTTAGAACCCTGCGAAACGACCTTCGTTCCGTCCGTTTCTGCAAGCAACAGTGCGGATCCCGAAACGTCCTCATGGGTTTTATTGCGCGCGCTCAGCTCGTCGCCCGCGTAAAAATAATCCCCGTCCGCTATTTTATCGGGGTTAAGCTCCGTAACGCGGCTGCCCTGCTGTATTATCACCTTTTGGGGACTCTCCGAAAACAGCCTTAGCGTTTCGGCGGCGTTCTGCACGGGAACCTGCGTCAAAAGATTGTAGTTGGAATAATAATATTCTTCGGGTTGGGCTTGTCCGTCGGTAATCTCGTATAGCACATTGTCCTTTACGGCGTAAATTTTATCGCCGTAAGGCTTTACTTTTATGTAATCGGGGAAAGATTGGTCGGTACTGTCGGAAGTTTTTACGACATGGAATACGTTTGAACCGTCGAAGGTGTCGTCGTTATCGTTGCCGCCGAAATAGTACCTGAACCCGTCGCGCACGGGGAAATCTCTTTTTATCGATTTGGTAAAGTCGTGGTTTGTCTTTTCGCCCGGAAGATTTTCGGGCGAGGAGGGGAGAACGTATGCCCCTTCCGCCGTGGCGTAAAAATAATTGCCGTCCGAACAATCCACGTCGGTTACTTCGCCTTTGGCGTTAAAAGGCAGGGTCTTTTCGTCCTGCGTCCACAAAATAAGCTTATTGCCGTCGGCGAACAGCACGCTCCCGTCCGAATTTACGGCATAATCTTTTAAATTATCAAAGGTAAGCTTTTCCCTCAAAAGGTCGGGATAGCCGCCCGTAACTTCCGCGGCAAAAGCCGCAGCGGGCGAAAACGCCGCCGCCGACATACATAAGAGAATAGCAAAAACACAAAACTTTTTCATCATTTTAATTATAGCACACCTTTTGTTTATTTGTAAACTGTAAATTCAAAAATCCGTAATGTTACGCAAAAAACTGATGCAAAACAATAAAATACACCATAAAAATTTTTAATATGTACGTATTTTGTCATATTTGACGGGTATAATTTAAACGAAAATATAAACAAACGTTTAAGTGAGACGGGTATGAAAAGCAAACGAGTTTTGCGCTTTTACTTCAACGCGGAGGCGTTGGACAGGGCGTTAAACAATCTTATAATGCGATATGCGTGTCTTTCCGCGGGAGCGGAGGGCGGGGGAGAGTATTATGCCGGAAAGATTTTAAAAATTATTGAGGCGAAGGACGCGCTGTCGGGTTTTTGGGGGTATCTGGACGGGGTGATTAAAAGTCTGCCCGCCGCGGACGCCGGCGCGCTGCAATTTTATGCAAGGCTTAGGACGGGGATCATGGGGCTGCCGCCCGGAACCGTGAAGTGCATAAAGAGGGCGCTTATAAAGTTTTTGCGGAGGGCGAGATTTTGCGGAAGGTTTGCGGCGGAAGAGGCGTTGATAAACAGGTTTTACTGTCTTTTATAGCTTTTCCCGCCTGCCTTTCGACGCCTGCCTGCCCGTGATGAGGAGAACGGCTACGACGGTTGCGGCGACGGCGACGATGAGCACCGCGGTTATAAGCCTTGCGTTACCGCCGCCGTCCTGCGGTTCGGTGGGCGAAAAGGCGGGTTGGGCGGGGATTTCGTTTAGCGGGTAGCCGTCGTTCGCGCCGGGCACGTACCAGAATTTTTCGTCGTACAAAACGCAGGAGTAAGCCGCCGCGCCCTTGTAATAGACCCCGTAATATGCCGCTTCCACCGTGATTTCCAGCCCCGGGAGAGAGCCGTCGTCGGGCACGTTTGCGCGCAGGGTTGTCGTCACGGGATAGCTCAGGTAGGGGTTTTGGGGAGTGTCGTCCAGAAGGGTAAGCCCGTCTTTTCGGCAATAGCCAGTTTGGGATATATAAAACCCGTCGTCCTCGGCATACCGGACGAGATACCAATCGCCCTTGTCGGCGAGTATTTCCACGCAATAGGTATAGGGCACCGCAAAACGCGCCGAACCGTCGTCCGTATCCGCGCAAAAATAGACGTTGCGGGTATCGGCGCGGGCGTATTGCCGCCCGTCCGAAGCCGAAGCCGTTTGTGCGGCGGGAAAAGTGCAGACCGTAACCGACAGCGCAAGGCAGCAAAGGCACTTTAATACTTTCATACACGCCGATTATATACTTTAACACGGCGAAATAATTGAGGAGTTTTGTCTGAAAAAGTCGTATGCAAAAGGAAGAGATTTTAAAGCGGATTGCGGAGATAGAGGCTGAGCAGAAAAGGCGGAAAGGCAACGATTATCTTTCGGGGTACAATACGGGCAAAAAGAAGCATAAAAAGCAGATGGCGTTCCACAGGTGCAAAAAGCGCAACAGGTGGGTTTTCGGCGGAAACCGTTCGGGCAAGACGGAGTGCGGCGCGGTGGAGTGCATATGGGCGCTCCGCGGCATACACCCTTACCGCAAGAACAAAAAAAATGTGTTCGGGTGGTGCGTTTCACTTTCGCAACAGGTGCAAAGAGACGTTGCGCAGGCAAAAATTTTGCATTATCTTCCCAAAAGCTGGATAGCCGACATAGTTATGCTGTCGGGGCGCAGGGACAGCCCGGGCGGGGGAGTGATAGACCAGATAAAAATAAAAAACGTTTTCGGCGGAATTTCTACGCTGGGGTTTAAAAGTTGCGACCAGGGGCGGGAAAAGTTTCAGGGGTCGAGCCTCGATTTCGTGTGGTTCGACGAGGAGCCGCCCCGCGACATATACGAGGAGTGTCTTATGCGGGTCATGGACAGGCAGGGGGATATTTTCGGCACGATGACGCCCTTGAAAGGCAAGACGTTTATCTACAACGAAATTTATATGAACGTGCGCAAAAATCCCGAAATATGGCACGAGTTTATGACCTGGGAGGACAACCCTTATCTTTCCAAAAAGGAAATAAAGCTTTTGGAAAATTCGCTGGACGCGTCGTCGCTCGATTCCCGCCGTTACGGCAAGTTTTCCGAAGGGCAGGGGCTTGTATATCCCGAATTCGACGAAGCCGTGCACGTTATAAAGCCCTTTAAAATCCCCGCGGAGTGGCAGGACGCGATTTCCATAGACCCGGGGCTGAACAACCCGCTTTCGGCGCATTGGTACTGCGTGGACTGGGACGGGAACGTATATGTAGTGGCGGAACACTTTGCAAGCGGCAAGGACATAGATTTCCACTCACGGGCTATCCTTTCCATAAGCCGCAAGCTCGGCTGGAAATCCGATAAAAACGGGCGGGTGCGGGCGTTCATCGACAGCGCCGCCAACCAGAGGACGCTCTCTTCGGCAAAGTCGGTCGCGGAACTCTTTTACGAGCGGGGCATCATGGTGAACACGAACGTCGACAAGGACGTATTTGCGGGCATTTCGAGGGTAAAGTCCTTTTTGAACAGGGATAACGGGGAGGGGAACCTTTATATCTTTTCCACATGCACGAACATGATAGAGGAGTTTAAGGGGTATTTTTGGGGAGAGAACGATTTGCCCGTAAAGCGCGACGACCACTGTATGGACGAATTGAGGTACTACTTAATGACCCGCCCCCGCCCGCCCGAAAGGACCGCCGGGCTTTCGGAAGTGGGCAAAGACAAGCTGAAGAGGATCAACAGATTGAAGCGCAGACCGGCGAGCGATTAAAGGAGGTGTTCCATTTCCGACGAAAAGGTTAAAAACGCGCTCATAAAGTGCGCCACGGGGCTTTCGGCAAGCGAGACGGTGGAAGAATTCGCCGTCGAAAACGGAGAGCTTAAACTCGTGAAAAAGAAAATCACCAAAAGGGAGATCCCGCCCGATATCAAGGCGGTGAAGATGCTGATGGACGGCAGGGAAGAACTTTCGGACGAAGAACTGGAAGAAGAAAGACAAAAACTATTGAACATGTTAAAGGAGAATTAATGGAAGAATTGCAAATAACGGACGAAGAACAGCTTGCCCGCGAAGTCGGCGAGGATTTCGAAACCCGCCGCAGGCAGCGAAAAAGTCTGGAACGGCAGTGGGAGCTGAATTTAAACTTCGCCCGCGGCGAACAGTATTGCCGAATTACGGACGGCGGCGAAATAGTGTTTTCGGAACCGAATTACGATTGGGAGCAGAGGCGGGTTTTCAACCACATAGCCCCGATAATCGACACAAGGCTCTCAAAACTTGCGCGTATACGCCCCGCGCTCGCGGTGAGGGCGGCGTCGGACGGGGAAAACGACAAAAACGCCTCCGAAATAGCTTCGGCAATACTCTCTTTCGTGCAGGACGACGCCGATCTCGACGGGGTGATCTCCTCTGCCACGATGTGGTCGGAGATCTGCGGCACGGCGTTTTACAAGGTTGTGTGGAATTCGGCTTCGGGCAAGCGGGTCGGGGTCACGGAGGACGGCAAAAGCATTGCGGAAGGCGGGGTAAACATAGCGGCGGTTTCGCCCTTTGAAATTTATCCCTTTTCCCTCGACGAGGAAAACCTCGACATGCAGCCCAGCATTATCCACGCCGAATTACTGCCGGTAAAAGAAATATTTTCGGTGTACGGCGTAAGGCTCGAGGGAAAGGAAGCTTCCCTCTTCGATATCCCCGGCTGCGGCGCGAAAGGCGATACGGGGGTAAATTTCGAACTCGTTCTCGAAAGGTACGAGCGCCCTTCGGGGGATCTGCCCGACGGGCGGCTGACGGTCGCCGCGGGCGGAACGCTCCTTTACGACGGACCACTGCCCTATTTGAACGGCGACAACGGCACGCGCGGGTATCCCTTCGTCAAGCAGGTCTCCACGTCCGCGCCCGGTTCGTTTTTCGGTTGGAGCGTGGTGGAAAGGCTTATCCCCGTACAGCGCGCGTACAACGCCGTTAAAAACCGCAAACACGAATTTTTGAACCGCATTTCCATGGGCACGGTGGCGGTGGAAGAGGGTTCGGTGGATGTGGACGAGCTTGCCGAAACGGGGCTTGCGCCGGGCAAGATAATAGTGTACAGGCAGGGCGGCTCCGCGCCCGAAATGCTGGCGTTGGGCAGTGTGCCCGAAGAGTTCTGGAAGGAAGAACAGAGCCTTTTGTCCGAATTCACCAAAATATCGGGCACGACGGAAATTTCCGACAACGCCGACGCCTTTGCGGGGATAACTTCGGCGACGGGGCTGCAACTTATAATAGACCAGGACGACGCGCGCCTGAACGTGGCATACCAGAGCATAAAGCGCGCCGTGAGAAAAATCGGCAGGCTGGTATTGCGGCTTTACAGGCAGTTTTCCACCGACGTGCGGCTGGTGCAACTTGTCGACGGCGACGGCAAAACAAAGGCGCTCTGCTTTAAGGGGAGCGACGTTTCGGGCGACGACGTGGTGCTCGAAGCCGATACCGATTTAAACCTTTCGCCCGCACAGCGCAGGACGGTGATTTACGAACTGATGGACAGGGGGCTGTTTTCGGACGGTGAGGGAAAGATGACGCAGGCGGCTAAAAAGAAAATACTCGATTTGCTGGGATACGCTTCGTTAACCGACGCTATTCCCAACGGGGAGGGAGAATATGACAGAGAAAACAGAGAAGGAAATTAATACAAATACCGCGGCGCAAAGCGCCGAAGCGGATAACCCGCGCGACGGAACCGTAATTGCGGCGGATACCGCGGAAGCGGAAGAAAAAAACGAGAACACCGCGCCCGCATACGGTAAATTCAAAAGCGCAGAGGCCCTATTGGCGGCATACCTCAATCTGGAAGCGGAGTTCACCCGGCGCAGCCAGAAACTCAAAGAGTTGGAGAGCAAGGCGGAAGAGGCGCCCTCTCCCAAAATTCCCGAAGGGGAGGAGCTTTTAAACGCCGTGCTCCGTGACGAAGACGTGAAAAACGCGGTGGTCGGGGAATATCTTAAAAAGATATCCGGGTTAAAAAGCGTTCCCCTGCTCGTCGGCGGCGCGCCCTGCGCGGCGCCTAAGAACGCGCCGAAATCGGTGAAAGAGGCGGGCGCGCTCGCAAAACAATTTTTAAAATTTTAAATTTAAAGGAGAAAAAAATTGATTACCATAGAAAACGCGGACAAAGCATTAAAGGAATATTATCTCAAAGCATTGACGGCACAGCTCAACGACAACGTTTCGCCCTTTTTCTCGGCGATAGAAAAGACCGCCGAAAACGTGTACGGCAAGGACGTGAGCATTGCGGTGGTGCGCGGCGGCGAGGACAGCGTTTGCGCGTGCGCGGAGGACGCGGCGTTGCCCGCACCCCATAAAAACAGATACATAAAAATCACCTCACCCCTCAAAAACATTTACGGCACAATAGAGGTGAGCGACAAAGCCATGCGCGCTTCCCGCGACGATTCGGGGGCGTTCGTAAACCTTGTAAACGCCGAAATGGAAGGGCTTGTTTCGGGCGCTAAATTCAACTTCCAGAGGATGTTGTACGGCGACGGCACGGGCAGGGTGTGCACCATCACTTCGGCGGTGGCAAGCTCCGACGACAAAAAGTTCAACGTCGACAGCACCGCGGCGGTTTATAAGGGCATGACCGTGGACGTAATTCTCGCCGCAGGCACTAAATTCGAAAGGGCGACCGTCACCGAAACGGATGCGGGCGTGATAACCCTCGACAAGGCGGTTACGGGCGACGTGGAAAACGCAATTGTGTCGAGAGCGGGCGCGTACGGCAACGAGCTCACGGGGCTCGGCGCGATTTTCGGCGGCGGCAAGCTCTACGGTTACGACAGGGAGGAGGAGCCTTTCTTCGCGCCCTATTCCGTAAAGCTTTCCCAACCCTCCGATCTTTCGAGCGGAAGTCTTACGGATATCGTCGACCATATGGAAGAGAACTTCAACTCCCGCATAAACATGATACTCTGTTCCTATTCCACGAGGAAGAAGATAGCCGCGCTTGTAGAGGACAACAAGATGATAGTCAACTCCATAGACGCGCATACGGGCGTGGGCGTGGTTACGGTGAACAATATCCCCGTTTATGCCGACAGGTTCTGCCCCGACGGCGTGGTGTATTTTATAAATACAGACGACTTCGCGCTTTGCCAACTCTGCGATTGGGAGTGGCTCGAGGATGAAGACGGCAAAATTTTAAAACAGGTGCCGCAGAGGGCGGCGTACAGCGCAACGCTCGTTAAATATGCCGAACTCATCTGCAAAAAGCCCTGCGCGCAAGCCGTGCTGAGCAACGTGTGAGGGGATAAATGAAGATAAGAGACGTTCTGGCGAGCGCGTTGAGATTTATAGGAAGAGAGGAGCTTGCCGCCGACGTCGAAAACGGCGGCGAACCCGCAGGCGAGGGAGGCGAAACGGTAAAGACGATGCTGTTCTGCGTAAACGCCGCCGAAGCCGAACTTGCACGGTATTACCACCCGCTTATCCATAAAGAAGTTTTAAAAAGCGGAACGGGCAAATATTTTTACAGCTCGTTTGCCTTTACGCCCGTAAGAATTTTGGGCGTGGCCGCCGGCGGAAAGGAAGCGGAGTACCGCACTTACGCCAATTTCCTTGCTGCGGATTACCCCGAAATAGAAATAACCTATATGTACGCGCCGTCGCGCAAAACCATAGACGGCGAAAGCGAATTCGGGCTGTTCGGCGACGGCACTGTTACGGCTTTGGGCGCCGCGGCGGAATACTGCCTGATGTGCGGCGAGGCGGCTATGGCGGAAATATGGGAAACCCGCTACCGCGCCGCTATAGAGAGGGCAAAAAAGGAATACCGCCCGCCCCTGTACATACCGCCGAGGAGGTGGGTGTAGTGAAATTTCCCTATCCCCAAAGCCGTGAAGTCGAGGCGGATTTGATAGCGTCGGTAAAGGCTTTCCCGCGATACGGCATTTTGAAAGACGGGGTCATAAAACAGGCTATGGGGCTGGAACCGCTGGCGGCGCCGCCCGTCAAAAACCTTGTCTGCGCGCACATACTGCCGTCGGGCGACGGGCTGGCTTATACCAAAGACCGCACCGTGTACAGAATAACGGACGGGGATATTACCCGTTTAAGGCGTTTTAACACCCTCGAAGCGTCTTCCCCGTTCTTCGTGGAAATGCAGGCGGGCGCGCGGACCGATCTTCTGCTTGCCGGCGACAAGACTTCCGTGCTTCTACGCAACGGCACCTGCGGCTTTGCTTCGGGATTTCCGCCCTCCGCCTGCGCGGCTGTGCGCTGCGGCAGGGTGTTTGCCGCCGACTCCGAAACGGGATTTATCCTCAGATGGTCGGGCATGGACGATATCCTCAACTGGCAGAAAGGCATTGCGGGGAGCGGATATTATTACGCGGACCCCGCAGGTGGAAAAATAACAAGGCTATTCGATTTCGGCGGGGAAATCGTCGCCTTGCGCGAGAGGGGCATTACCTGCTTTTCGGTGGGCGGCACCCCCGAAAGTTTCCGCGTCTCGCGCGAGCTTGTAATGACCGGAAAAATTTTGCCCGCCACGGCGGCGGTTGCGGGCGGCGGGCTGTATTTCTGCTGCGGGGACGACGTTTTGCGCTTTAGCAACGGCAAAGCCGAAAAACTGGATTGCGGGCTCTTCGGCGACGCGTCAAACTTCTCTTTCGGCAGTGCGGCGTACGGCAGGTATTACCTTCTGAAAGCCCTCTCTAAAAAACTCGGCTATAACGTTGTGTACGTTTACGACGTACTTCTCCAAACGGGGTACGTGCTGGAAACGGACGCTCTGTGCATGTACGAAAACGGCGATGATTTTATTATCGACGCATATTTGCAGGCGTACAGGTTTGCAAAGCACGACGGTTACGAAGTGGAATTCGGCGAATTCGATTTCGGCGTAAGAAAGCGCAAACTTCTCACCGAACTAATTATAGACTGCGACGGCGAAACGGCGGTTACGGTTAGCAGCGGAAGCGGTACGTGCAAGTTTAAAACCGAAGGGTCCAAAAAGCTGGGCATACGCGGCGGCAAATTTTCGCTGAGCGTTTCGGGCACGGGAGATATACGGGCGCTTAAACTCAAAGCGGAGGTGAGAAAATGACTTTCGACATAGCCGAATTCACCGACGACGAACTTGCAAAATTTTCCGAAGTGCAGATGCAGCTTCTTAGGAGCGCGCAAAAGAGAAAAAACGAGCTTGAACACAAAATGCAAAACGAGCTGGAAATGTTCAAGAGAATGCTGTATACTAACGGCATGAAAAACTCCTCGCTCTATGAGCAGAAGCGCGACAGCTTAAAGGCGGAATTTGATTATCAGGCGGAAATTTTAAGGGAACAGCTCATGTATTCGCTCGATTTGAACACTCCTTTCCCCGACGAATCGGACGACCGGGAGGAAGTGGGGTACACGGTGGACTATTCCCTGTCCTACGCCGACCGTTACGCGGTGGTGCGCGCCTACTATTTTGCTATAGACGATCCCGTGGAGCGGCTCAATCTGTACTCTGCGGACGAAGTCGCAAAGCGCTATCTCGGCGAATACTACACAATACTCTACAACGTGCTTTACAGCTACGCCCGCTGAACGGGCGGGCGGCGGCGGATTTTCCGCCGCCGCTTTTCATTTTGCGCCGCGCGCGGGGAAATTACTTTACAAAGGCGCGGGCGTTTGCTATAATTTAGCATATGAAAATCGCTGACGGCTGGCAGGAATACAAAATTTTGGCTACATCCGACGGGATGAAGCTGGAAGATTGGAACGGAATTATTTTGTTGCGCCCCGACCCGCAGGTCATTTGGAAAGGCGGCGACCTGTTTGCCCGCAAGGGCATAAACGCCGTGTATTTGAGGAGCGAGCGCGGCGGCGGAAGATGGGAGATACGTTCGCCTTTCCCCGCGGAGTGGAATATCCGCTATAAGGATTTGACTTTCAAAGTAAGACCCACGGGCTTCAAGCACACGGGCATATTCCCCGAACAGGCGGTCAACTGGGACGAGTGCAGAAAAATAATAGCCGCGGCTGGGAAAAAAGACCCCAAAAGAGAGATAAAGGTGCTAAACCTTTTCGCCTATACGGGCGGGGCTTCGGTTGCCTGCGCCAAAGAGGGGGCATACATCACCCACGTGGACGCCGCCAAAGGCATGGTTGCGCAGGCGGGCGAAAACGCTCGGCTTTCGGGCGCCGACAAAAATATCCGCTATATAGTGGACGACTGCATGAAATTCGTTCTGCGGGAAATACGCCGCGGGAACAGGTACGACGCCGTCATAATGGATCCGCCCAGCTACGGCAGGGGACCGGGCGGGGAAATGTGGAAGATAGAAAAGGATCTGTTCGGGTTCGTGACGGAGTGCGTAAAGCTTCTTTCGGACGACCCGCTGTTCTTCCTTATCAACAGCTATACCACGGGGCTTCAGCCCGCAGTGCTCAATAATATCCTCACCCTTGCCCTGAAAGGCATACCGGGCAGCGCGTCGGCTTACGAAATTGGTGTTCCCACCTCAGAGGGCATACCCCTGCCGTGCGGGGCGAGCGGACTTTTTATAGGAGAAAACCATGCAGGATAACGAACTGAACATTTTATACGAGGACAACCATATAATTGTGACATTAAAGCCGCAGGCGGTGGCGTGCTGCCCCGACGAGAGCGGCGACGACAACCTGTTCGACTGCATAAAGAGGTATATTAAAACAACTTACAACAAGCCGGGCAACGTATTTTTGGGGCTTGTACACCGTCTGGACCGCCCTACGGGCGGGGTTATGGTGTTTGCCAAAACTTCAAAAGCGGCGGCAAGGCTCTCCGAACAGATGAAAAACGGCGGCTTCGAAAAAAAGTATTTCGCCGTGCTTTGCGGCGTTCCGGGCAAGAGCAAAGCCACGCTCGTAAATTATTTGAGAAAGAGTTCCATAAACAACACCGTATATGTCGCCACGGAGAGCGAGGAGGGGGCTAAGTTCGCCTCGCTCGAATACGAAATAAAGGACAGCGCCGAAGGGCTTGCCCTCGCCGACATAACACTGCATACGGGCAGGACGCACCAGATCCGCGTACAAACTGCGGCAATAAACTGCCCCGTTTACGGCGACATGCGCTACGGCGGCGAAAAAGCCCGCAAGGGCAAACTCGCGCTGTGGGCGTATTCCCTCCGTTTCACCCATCCCGTCACGGGCGAGGCGATGCGGTTCTTGGCGGAGCCGCCCAAAGAGGAAATCCCCTGGAACAAATTCGCCGGCGAACTTAAATTGTGAGCGAAAAAACAAAAAAAAGCGCTAAAATATCGGTTGCGGGCGATTAAATCCATTGACAAGAATTTTATATTATTGTATATTAAAGGAGTATTAAATTGCGGTTTTTGCCGTTTGGTACTATTTAAAACAAATCAAAAATCAACATTTTAAGCGAGAAAGTTATGAAGTCGGTTAAAATCAAATTCTGTTTAATAATTGCGCTTGCCCTTTTGGCGGCGGTTTCCGTGGGCGCGTTTTTCGGTATAACGCTGTCGCGCGCGGACAGGGCGGTCACCGTCGGCAGTTCCAACGTGTTCTCCGTATCGGGGGACGCGCGCATTTGGGCGCACAGGGTGGAACATAAGACGGGAAGCGGCGATGCCGAAACGGACGACCCTTATTACTACACTATGTTCGTATTCGAAAACGACGACGACGCCGTAAATTACAGGCGCAACCTCGCATACGAGTGGTTCTACGACGGCAACGACATAGACGACTGCCTGCCCGACACTCCGAGAAAAGGTAAAGACGGAGATTGGTGGATACGCGAACACGACACGGATATCCCCTACAACCCCGACGTCAAGCCCGTTGTGGAAAACGGCGTGTGGGTGATAGACGGACAGGATACGGGCGTCAGCGAAACCCGCGGCTTTACCGCACCCGAGGCAAAAAAGGGATATCTCAGCCTTGAAATAGGATTCGAAGAGATAAATTTCGAAAAGTTCACTATAACTTTCGAAACCCAGCAGTACAACATGACTAAGGACGAAAAGACGGTTAATTATATTATCTTTTTGCCCATATCCGCAGGCGAGGCGGGAGCCGTGGCTCAGAACGAATTGAAGTGCGTTATAACTTCAGACAAGGACGTAGCCGAAAGCGCGGCAAAAGACATAGAGGTTCCCGCAGATTCCCAAACTCTTATTTCCGACCACATAAAAATTGAACTTTCCAACCGCAACGGGGGAGATTTCGACGTAAAAGTAGTCAACGTAAACCCTGCGGACAATGAGGAATACGGTACCCCGCAAACGGGTAAATTCGAAAACGTCGGCGGAACATTTGCGAGGAACGTGACTTCCAACACCAACCCCGTTGTTCCCCTTTCGTTCAAAGCCGAACTTCCCGAAAGCGGTGAGGGCGATTCTTCGGTTACCCGCGTACGCATGCCCCTTTACAGTCTCAACGGTCAGTCCTTCCTTCTCAACCGTGACGCGGACGGCTATACCAACAGCTTTTCGCCCATAAACGAAGTGGACGACGGCGACGGCAAAAAGCACTATACGGGCGGACAGGTAAACGACACAACTCCCCCCGTGCTGTGCCTCTCCAACAGTTTAAGGCATATTAACGAGGGCAGCGAATTGTCCTCCTATACCGCGATAGACGTTCTTACGCAGTACACTACCACAGAGACGGGCTATTTTATCCTCACCGGTGAACAGGCGCAAAATACGGGTTTCAAAGCGGAAGATTACTCCGACACAAGTCTGTTCAAAACGGTTAAAACCGATTACGACCAATATATAATTCCCCACGCAAACCACTATGTACCTCAGGAGGCGGATTACGCAGGCACCAACTTCGGCGAAGATTACGTGCCCGTAGCGGCTATAAAGGTATACGTAAAGATGACCGACACTACTTCGACGGGCGGTCAAACCTCATATGTGTTCCTCGACTGGTATCTTGACGCGCAGTACAAGCTTAAAATAAACGGCAACGACTATGTCGCCGTCACCACCGACAAGTCGGGCGCGTACTATGCGAAAGACGGAAAGGACGGCGAGGGGAACGACGTGACCCCGCAAGCTTGGGATACGCTTACAAAAGAATACCAGAAAGAAGTGGACGAGGCGGCAAGCGAATTGCGCGCGGGAACGGACGATTTCTATCTTCCCTCTTTCGAAAAACTCATAAAGGACAACTCCACGGCGTACTCCGACATGACTTTCTCCATATACTATATGGTAAACGGCACAAAGTCGTCGGCAACGGGCAAATCGGCAAGCGAGCTTTCGCTAACGCTCAATTCCGCGGGGGATTATCTCTTCACCGTATATGCGCAGGACGCGGCTTCCAACGAGATGTGGTATAACAAGGAAGTCGACGGCGGCGAAAAGGAAAAGGTAAAATTTGCGGCGAGCGAAATTTGGGATATTTACGACGACGAGGATCTGCGCGAAACATTGCCCTGGTTCTCTTTCAAGGCGGGCATTTCGGAAATAAGCATAGAGGAGCCCGAAGAGCAGGAGACGGCGTATGTGGGCAAAAACTTTACGGCGGACTCGTTTGAAGTCAAGGGCATTTCCACCAAATCGGTGAACACGCTGTACCGCTTCAACAGCGAACTGTACGCAGCCGACCACGACGGAAGGGTGCTGAGCTATGAAAACTTTATGGAAATAAAGGGCGAGCTGTTCGACGGCGAGGGCAGGAAGTACTTTATAAATATACCCGCGGTTGCCGATCTCGAAGAGGGCAGCGCGGAATACGAACAGTTTGCAAGCTACGGCTGGGATGCTTCCACCCGCACCTTTGTGCCGCAGGACGGCAACGCTTTTTACCTTGTGGTATGCGAGGCTACCAGCACACAGTTCCCCGACATGCCTTCCGTAAAGGCGTATATGGGAATAGCGGCTTCGGTTACGCCCGACCCCATAAAGGGCGAGGACACCTGGGTTAAGGACAATATGATTTCCATAATTCTCCTTACCATCGCGGGCGCGGCGTTTATAGGCATAATTTTGTTGCTTGTAATAAAGCCCAAAGAAAAGGTGGACATCGACGAGCAGTTCGAGCGCGAGGCGGCTGAAAAAGCGGACGCCGCCGCCAAAAAGAACCGCAAAGATAAAAACGGCAAATAAGCTAATTTAAATTTTGGCGCCCGTTGCGTTACGCAACGGGCGCCTTTCGTTTTGCCATAATAATAAATAAAAAAATATATTCCTGTTCTTTACATTTTATACTAAATATGGTATAATAATAAAGTCGGCAAAACAATATGTTGCCGTAAAGGAACGATATGGAAAAAAATCAGCACTACAACGCGGACGACCTTAAAATTTTGGAAGGGCTGGAAGCGGTGCGTGTGCGCCCGGGCATGTATATAGGCTCTACGGGCGTGAACGGACTCCACCACATACTGTGGGAAATAGTGGACAACTCCGTGGACGAAGCCGCCAACGGCTACGCCGACGAAATTACCGTAACTTTGTATAAGGACGGTTCGGCGTCGGTAGAGGATAACGGCAGGGGCATGCCCACCGATATCAACAGCAAGGCAAAGATGAGCGGCGTGGAAATTATATTTACCAAACTCCACGCGGGCGGCAAATTCGACAACGAAAATTACGCCTTTTCGGGCGGGCTTCACGGCGTGGGGGCTTCGGTCACCAACGCCCTTTCAAAATGGCTCAACGTGGAAGTTTACCGCGGCAATATCTATAAAATGTCCTTTACATCCACCTATGACAAAACCAAAAAGAAATGGCTGTGCGGAATTCCTTCCGCGCCCCTTTGCGACACAAAGCAAAAGACGGACAAGCGCGGCACTTTTGTGCGGTTTATGCCCGACGGGGAAGTGTTTGAAACTACTGAGTGGAATTACGATACGGTTGCAAAGCGGCTTAAAGAGCTGGCGTTTTTAAATAAAGGGGTAAGGATAAACTTTATAGACGAGCGCCCCACCTATTCCTTTGAAGAGGGGGAGGACGCCGAAGGGAACCCCGTCACCGTAAAGACCGAACAGCCCCCGCGCGAGCCCGTTTCCTATAAATACGACGGCGGGCTTGTGGACTTTGTAAAATATCTCAACGACGGCAAAACGCCCGTGTACGAAGAGCCGCTGTACTATTCCGACATAAAGGACATACAGATAAAGGGCGCGCCCGCGGGCAAGATAAAAATAGAGTTTGCCCTGTGCCACACCAAAGACGACTCCGAAAGCATGTTCTCGTTCGTGAACAATATCTCCACCGTAGAGGGCGGCTATCACGAAAACGGCTTTCATTCGGGGCTTTTAAAGGCGGTGAACGACTATGCCCGCGCAAACGGCTTTTTAAAGGCGAAAGACGCCCCGTTCATTGCGGACGACATTAAGGAAGGGCTTACGGCGGTTTTAAACGTAAAGCTCGCCAACGTGGAGTTCGAGGGGCAAACAAAGACCAAACTCGGCAACCCCGAAGTAAAAGCGCCCGTGGAGCAGGCGGTCATCGAAGGGCTTTCCAAACTTCAATCGGCGCGCGGCAACAAGACGGTTTTCGAAGAGATAGCCAAAAAAGCCAAATTCGCCGCGGACGACAGGATAAAGCACCGTGCGGAGCGCGACGTCGCCAAAGCCGCAAGCGAAAACGACGGGCTTAACCTCGTGGGCAAGCTGGCGTCCTGTTCGGGGAAAAATCCCGATTTGAACGAGCTGTTCATAGTAGAGGGCGATTCGGCGGGCGGCACGGCTAAGCAGGCGAGGGTGCGGTCTTACCAAAGTATACTGCCCCTGCGCGGCAAGCCCTTGAACGTGCAAAAAAAGAGCGCCCTGCAAGCCCTGCAAAACGAAGAAATCAAGACAATGATATCGGCGATAGGCGCGGGGTTCAACCGCTCCTTCGACGTGGAAAAGACCAAATACAAAAAGGTAATAATCCTCTCCGATGCCGACCAGGACGGCATGCACATACGCTGTATTCTGTTGACTTTCTTTTTCAAATACATGCGCGACCTCATTAATTCGGGATACGTGTATATAGGTATGCCGCCCCTTTACAAGGTGTACAAAAAGGACGTTACCGAATACGCCTACGACGACGCGGAGCTGGACGAAAAGATAAAAAAAGTGGGCAAGGGCTATTCTTTGCAGCGGTATAAGGGATTGGGCGAAATGTCCGCCGAACAGCTGTGGGATACCACCATGAACCCCGCCACGCGCAATTTGATACAGGTCACCATAGAGGACGCCGCCGAAGCGGCGAGCGTGATAGAAATGCTGATGGGCGACAAGGTGGAGGGCAGAAAAGAATTCCTTGCCGAAAACGCCAACTTCAACAAGGTGGACGGCTTTATCGAAAAGGTCAATTTTGTAAATAACGGCGCGAGGGAGGACGACTGATGGCTAAAAAGAGCAACGGATTTCAGACTTCTATTCCTCAGGGCAACGTATACGTACAGCCCATAGAGCAGGTAATGCCCGGCTCCATGCTGCCCTATGCCGAATTCGTAATTCTCGACAGGGCGCTGCCGCGCGTCGAGGACGGCTTAAAGCCCGTCCAAAGGCGTATTTTGTACACAATGATGGAGATGGGGCTCACCCCCGACAAACCGCATAAAAAGTCGGCGAGAATAGTGGGCGACTGCATGGGCAAATACCACCCGCACGGCGACAGCTCCGTTTACGACGCCATGGTAAGGATGGCGCAGCCTTTCAACATGCGCGAAACTCTGGTAAACGGGCACGGCAACTTCGGTTCGGTGGACGGCGACCCCGCCGCCGCGATGAGGTACACCGAAGCCCGTCTCGAACCCCTCGCGCTGGAACTTTTAAAGGATCTGGACAAGGAGACGGTATCCTTTTCGTTCAACTTCGACGACTCGCTGCTCGAACCGGATATCCTCCCCGGCAGGTTTCCAAACCTTCTCGTCAACGGCGCCAACGGCATAGCCGTGGGGCTTGCCACCAATATTCCCACGCACAACCTCGCCGAAGTTATAGACGGCTGTTGCGCGTATATCGACAACCCCAAAATTACGCTGAACGAAATTATGAAGATAATCCCCGGTCCCGACTTCTCCACGGGCGGGTATATAATCGCCAACGAACTTAAACAGGCGTACGAGACGGGCAAGGGCAAAATAACTCTCCGCGCCAAATATTCGGTGGAAGCGGGGGATTACGGCAAAAAGCAGATAGTAATAACCGAACTGCCGTACCAGACGAACAAGGCGGAGCTGTTGCGCAAAATAATGTTGTTGCGCGAGGAGAAGAAGGCTCTCCTCGACGGGATTTCGGATATCGTGGACGAGTCCGACCGTTCGGGCATGCGCGCCGTGATAACGCTAAAAAAGGACGCCGACGTGGACAGCGTCTTACAGATATTGTTCAAGTACACCGATCTGGAGTGCACCTTCGGCATAAACATGGTTGCGATTGCGGGCGGCAAGCCGCGGCAGCTGGGACTTCTCGATATCTTAAAATACTACACCCGCTACCAGCAGCAGGTCGTTTTAAGGCGTTGCAAGTTCGAACTGAAAGAAGCCGAAGCCCGCTGCCATATCCTCGAAGGTCTGATAATAGGCGTGCACAACGTGGACGAGGTGGTAAAAATAATCAAGACTTCCGAAAACACCGCCCACGCCCGCGCAAGGCTTATGGAGCGCTTCGCCCTTTCCGAAAAGCAGGCGCAGGCTATTCTCGATTTGCGGCTCGCCCGCCTCGCAAAGCTGGAAGTCACTAAGCTCGAGGACGAGCTGAGGGAGCTTAAAAAGCGCATAGAAGAGCTCAAAAAGATTATCGACAGCAGGGATATGCAATTTTCGATAGTCAAAAAAGAGATGCTCGAAATAAAGGACAAGTACAAAAACGAGCGCAAGACCCGCATAGTGGACAGCGTGGAAAAAATTTCCGTAAAGCGCGCCGACGTCAAGCGGCAGGTTTCGGAGTGGACGGTCGCGATCACGGCTTCCAACACTTTGAAATTTATGGAAAAGGAGGAGTTTGACGAGTGTTCCAAAAAGAAACTCTCCTCTTCGGCAAGCCTTTCGCAGCTGCATAAAAAGACTTTGAACTGCGGTTCCGATTCCATAGTTTACGCCTTTACGAATTTGGGCAACTGCATAAAAATATTCCTCGACGAAACCGAACCCTGCGAATACCGCTCTGCCGGCGTCAAGGCGGAAGCTATTGCCGACGGCGTTTTAAAGGGCGAATATCCCGTGGCGGTTTTTGCCGTAAAGGGAGCGCCGGAAGAGGGGGAACTCATGTTCTTCACAAAACAGGGCGCGGTAAAGCGTACGCCCTGGTCGGAATACGACATGTCTAAGCGGGTGTTCCCCGCAATCAAATTAAAGCCGGGCGACGAGGTTATGGCGGTTGAAAATTACGACCCCGACGAGTACGCCACAATGCTGTTCGTTACCAAAAAAGCAATGTGCCTGAACGCTTCTAAGGACGACGTGCCCTCGCAGGGGCGTGTAGCGGGCGGTGTGCGCGGCATTTCTTTGTCGGACGGCGACGAGGTGATTTTCGCAACACAGCACAGGAGCGAGGGCGAGATAATAGTCGCCACCTCCCTCGGCGGGTTCAAGCGGGTCATTTCTTCCCTCTTCGACGAATACGGCAGGGGCTCTAAGGGCGTGATGATAGCCGACATAAAGGGCAAGGGCGAACTTATTTTTGCCGATTACGTCACCGTGCCCTACAAGCTTGCCGTAATTTCCTCCGATAAAACGGTTACGGAATTCGATACGGAGGATATCACCATAGAGAGCCGCGTCTCTAAGGGCAAGCCGCTCGCAAACGTAGCGGACGCGGCAAAAGTCGTGGCGTTGAAACATAAATCCGAATACGGCAGCGCCGTTCAGATAAAATTTTAAAAAAGGAGATTGTTAAATGGACAAACAGGAGCTCAGGGAACGTCACGAGGAAAATAAGAGAAAATTGAAGGCGGCGGGGCCCGTAAAGCTTATAATTCTGTTTATAATGCTTATAGGAACCATATGTTCCTATGTCTTTTACGACTTTTTCTTCGGCGATAAAAACGAGTGGTGCACTACGCACGATTACGGTCAAAGCCTTGTCAACTCTATCATAAGGCTTATCCCCCGTCTCATAAACTGTATACAGGTAATTACCATAGTTTTGGTTATAGTTACCGTGTTGCTTATAATAATACGCAGGCTGTTCGGCAAAACACAGCGTTCCATTACCGTTTCAAGGCTTGTTTCCAATCTTATCCGCTGGCTTACGGCAATAATTCTTGTTATAGCGGTGCTCGCCATCTGGGGCGTTGACGCAACGGCGCTTATCACGGGCGCGGGAGTAATTACTTTGGTAGTAGGCCTCGGCATGCAGTCGCTTATAGCCGACGTGGTTGCGGGGCTTTTCATAGTTTTCGAAAACGAGTTCAACGTGGGCGACTGGATAACGGTCGACGGTTTCCGCGGCGAAGTTATAGACATAGGCATACGCACCACCAAATTAAAAGCTTTGGGCAACGTCAAAATTTTCAACAACAACGCTATTCAGGGCGTTTTGAACCACACAACCGACAACTCCATAGCGCTTTCCTATATAGACGTGGATTACGGCATGAATCTTCCCAAAGTCGAAGCGGTTATAAAGGCGCATATAGGCGAACTCAAAGTTGCGGGCGCGCTGTCCGAAATAAGGTACGACGGCGTTTCGGAGCTGGGTGCGAGCGGCGTGAAGCTTCAATTCGAAACGGATTGTTACGAAGCGGATATTTTTGCCGTAAGCAGGGCTTTGAACGCGGCGCTCAAAGTAATGTTCGACGAAAACGGCATAAGTATTCCCTTCCCCCAAATCGTCGTCCACAACGCCAAAAACTGAGATATGCATCGGGTTTTTAAGGATTTTATATGGTAAAATTTTCAGAAATAGAATATGTACGTCCGGACTTTGAAAAATCAAAGTCGGAGCTTAGCTCGCACCTGTCCGCAATGGAACGGGCGAAAAGTTACGAAGAAGCGCGCAAAAATTTTTTGGCTTACCAAAAAATTCTCGACACCATGGACACCATGCAAAACGTGGCGTATATCCGCAGTACCATGGATATGGGCGACGCCTTTTACGACGGGGAAATGAATTTCTTTTACGAGACCGAACCCGAAATTTCCCTTTTGGACAAAAGAGCGGCGGAAATTATTATCTCATCCCCTTTCAAAGAGGACTTCGGCAGGGAATTCGGCAGTGAATTCATGAAGTCCAACGAAGCTTCCATACGGCTTGCCGACGAAAGCATATCCGCCGACAAAGTGGAAGAGGCAAAGCTCGGTCAGGAGTATTCCAAAGTCACCGCCGCCTGTTCGGTAAATTTCCGCGGCGAAGAGTGCAATTTTTACGGGCTGTCTAAGCATATGCTCTCTACCGACCGCGACGAGAGAAAGGAAGCGTATATCGCGTGGGCGAACCTTTATGAAAGCATCTCGGATACGCTTGACGGCATTTACGACCGCATGATAGTTTTAAGAAAGCGCATGGCTGAAAAGCTGGGCTTTAAGAACTATATCGAAATGGCGTATCTCGCCAACGGGCACTATTTTTACGACGCGGACGACATTGCAAAATTCCGTAAACAGATTATAGAAACGGTGGTGCCGCTCGCTTCAAAACTGTACGAACGCCAAAAAACGCGCCTCGGTATCGACGGGCTGTACATGTACGACGAGCAGATAATCTTCCCCGACGGCAACGCGCGCCCCGCCGGCGGTACGCAGTTCCTTTTAAACGCCGCCCGCAAAATGTATTCCGAAATTTCGCCCGAAACAAGGGAATTTTTCGAATTTATGCTTAACGGCGAGTATTTCGACCTCGAAACCCGCCCCAAAAAGCATATGGGCGGATATTGCACCTTTATAAACGGCTTCGGCGCACCGTTCATCTTCTCTAACTTTAATTGCAGTTCGGCGGACGTGGAGGTTTTAACGCACGAAGCGGGGCATGCCTTTCAGGCTTTCTGCGCCTCGCGGCGGGTGCCTTTGAGTTCGCTCATCTGGTCTTCGAGCGACATAAGCGAAATCCACTCCATGACTATGGAGCTGTTCGCGCACGGGCATATGGAAAAATTCTTCGGCAATGACGCCGCAAAATACCGCTTTGCCCATCTCGCGCAGGCGGTGCAGGACGTGCCCTATATGTGCCTTGTGGATCACTTCCAATACGAAGTGTATTCCCACGACTATACCGCAAAGGAGAGGCGCGCTTGCTGGCGCAGGCTCGAAAAAGTATATATGCCCTGGCGCAAATACGACGGCAACGCCTTTTTGGAAGAGGGCGGGTTCTGGATGCAAAAACAGCATATCTTCTTATATCCCTTCTATTATGCCGATTACGCGCTTGCACAGATTTGCGCCTTTGAGTACTACGACCGCTATCTCGAAGATAAACAGGGCGCCTGGCGCGATTATCTCAATCTCTGCCGCGCGGGCGGCAGCAAAAGCTATTACGAGCTGTTCAAATTGGGCGGAATAACCGTGCCTTTTGCGGACGACGCGGTTAAAAATGCCGTTGAACCTATCGCAAAACTGCTTTTGGATAAAGAACCTTAAAAAAACGATTGTAAAACCGGTTATTAAGTGGTATAATAAAAATATAAAAAATAAAAATAAAAACGGAGCGGAATTATGGCTAAAATAACAAAGGATACTTTAATTTCCGATTGCCTTAAAATCAACCCTAAGAGCGGCGAAATTTTAATGGCTGTAGGTATGCACTGTCTCGGTTGCGCAATGGCGCACGGCGAGACCATCGAAGAAGCGGTGTTCGTTCACGGCAACGATTTGGACGCACTGCTGGAAAAGCTCAACGAAGGAGTGGAGTAAAGTAAAGGTAAAAAAAAGAAGCCCGCAATCGGCGGGCTTTTTTTTAGCTACTGCAAACCGCGTATAAGCTTCGCAATACTTTGTCGCCTTTGCGTTTTTGCTCGGTCATTTACTTCTATGTAAACTCCCTTCGCAAAATCCGCAGGCTCCTTGTCTTGCTCGCTTCTCCGCGGTTTCTCACGTAAACAGTTCACAAAAATCTCGGCAAGCCGTGCCTGCGATTTTTCGTGATTTTCGGCGGCTCTGCCGCCCTTTGCGCCATTTTAAGCGCCCACTTATAATATAATGGCGCAAATTCCCACCGCTCAGGCGCAGGTATGCGCAAATGTGGTGTGCCGGCGCAAAAGCGTGGTTTTACTTGCGCCGTAAATTATAATTTGCAGGGTAATAAAGTAAAATATGAAAGAAAAAATTCAAAAACTTCAAAAGATTATCGACGAAAGCGACAATATCGTATTTTTCGGCGGGGCGGGGGTCAGCACCGAAAGCGGCATACCCGACTTCCGTTCGCAGGACGGATTATATGCGCAAAAGTACAAATATCCTCCCGAACAAATAGTGTCGCACACCTTTTTCACCGGTCGCACTGCGGAATTCTTCGAATTCTACCGCGACAAAATGCTCTATCCTTCTGCAAAACCCAATCCCGCGCATATTTATCTTGCGGAGCTTGAAAAGGCGGGCAAGTTAAAAGCCGTAATCACGCAAAACATAGACGGTCTGCATCAGGCGGCGGGCAGTAAAAACGTGTTGGAGCTGCACGGCAGCGTTTTAAGGAATTATTGCACCCGTTGCGGTAAATTTTACCCTATGGAATTTATAAAGGAGAGTAAAGGTGTGCCGCAATGTACTTGCGGCGGAGTAATAAAGCCCGACGTAGTGCTGTACGAGGAAAGCCTTGACGGCAACACAATAACCGCCGCGGTAAAGGCGATATCCAAAGCCGAAACGCTTATAATAGGCGGCACCTCGCTCGTCGTATATCCCGCTGCGGGTTTTATAGACTTTTTCCGCGGCAAGCACCTTGTGGTTATAAATAAGTCGCAAACTTCTGCCGACAGCCGCGCGGAGCTTGTTATAAACGATGGTATAGGCAGTGTATTTAGCAACTTAAAAATTAAATATTGAATTTAATAACGACAAAATAATAGCCGCCCGCAGACTTTATGTCCGCGGGCGGCTTTCCGAATTTTTTCTCCCCGAACCCTGTTGTTTTTTTCAACTATTTTATATATTCGATAATATCCTCAACGCGGCAATCAAGAATACGGCAAAAATCCTCTATTTTAGCCGTGCTTATCCCGCCGCCCTTTTTCATTCTGTCAATTGTGGCGCTGCTTATATTGTGTTTTGTAATCAGCGAGTAAGTGGTTTCACCCCGCATTTTCAGCGTTCGCCAGAACGGTGCGTAACTTATCATTATATTCATTATATATTTATTGTCATTTACTTGACAATAGTCATAATTATGAGTATAATTTCAACTAAGTCATAATAGTGACCGTAAAATATGGAGGTAAAAACACAAAATGGACAAAAAAGTAAGTTGCGAAATACTGAAATTGGACAAGCAGTTTTCCGAAGAGCAGTTCATGCGTCAGGTCTATATAGACCTCAGCGCAGAAGAAAAATCTCCTTTGGATATTCTTTCAAGCAAGTTCGGGGAAATCACAGAAGGAGAGGGGGAAGTGCTCGTTGCGGAAATGGATGTGGATATAACTTTTTCCTGCATGATAGGCAAAAACCGGCAGGAAGAGTATATCGACAGACAGACTTATTACGAAAACGGAATCCAAAAGACGCGCGACGTAAAAAAAACCCGAACGGTAACCGATTGGTCTCCTTTCCAAAGCAGCGCAAGTGGCAAATTCTCGGCAACTGTGGAAAACGCCGATAAAAAGCTGAATTTCAAATCGGAAGAACGGGCGCGTGCGGTGTACAGGGGTGTCTATTTGAAGCACAACAGCCAACATGAAAACGTCGACGAAAATTTCATAGCCAACCCTGCTGCAATAGCCCGTTTGCAGGAAATGGGTAAACGCGCGTGCATGGGCGAAGTTAAATTACCGGGCGACACGTCAAAAGATCTCAGCTATTCGGGTACCGCCAAAATCACCAAAATAACCAAGCTTAAAGTCCCCGAATATTCGGTAAATTTTGAATATAACGGTTCTGGTGGCAGCGCCAAATCGTTTGCAAGCGGAGAAATGCTGTGCGAGTGTACTTTGCCCGAAAGCGACGAAAAGGACGAGCAAGCAAAACTGAAAAAAAAGAAAAAGCTGAGCTTCCACATTCCCGCTTTTTCGCTTATAGCGGTTGCGATAGTTTTTACCATTATTTCAACCGTCGTCGAGGAAGCTCTTTGGGCGACGTTTATCTCAATTCCCTGTTTTCTTGTGGGAGTAGCCCTGCTTGTAGGGTACTTCCTGTTAAAGTATAGCATTGAAAAGAAAATTGTCGTCGGGCGTTTGCAGCAAAAGAAAAAGATTCTCGAAGAAAAATTGAAAGATAAAGGTTACCAGCCTTTATCTGCCCTTGACGAGATGAAATTCAAAAACGTTTAAACAGCCAATTTTTACCGCAGCTGCCATAATCTTTGCATTGATTGTACAAATGATAAGTGATATAATTCAGGTATGAAATATTTAAAGTACATAGCGGCGGGTGCGGCGGCGTTTTTGCTGGCGGCTCCCGCGATGGCTTGTACATATGATAAGAGCGGAGATTCCGCGGATGAACACATAGCCGAAATTCTTCCCCGCGAAGAGGACGTTGCAACCTTGCAACCCGAACCCGCGGAACCTCAACCTGCGGAACCGCAACCCGAACCCGCTGTAGTCAAGCCCGCAACGCTTTCCTACATATCGGTCTCGTCCGACGGCGTGAATATCCGTTCGGGCGCGGGCACGGGCTATTCCGTGCGCGGCGTTGCGGAAAAGTCCACCCTGTATTGCCTTTCGGGCAGTGAGGGCGGCTGGTATAAGACGGGTTACCGCAACAAAACGGGTTACATATCTTCAAAATACTGCGATATCGTTACACTCGAAGCGAGCGCCGACGCGCAGGTAGAGTCGGTCATTGCCGAAGGCGTAAAGCTTTTGGGTACGCCTTACGTATATGGCGCCACCCGCTTCCACGACGGCAACGGCAAGCTCTTAAAGGGCTTTTCCGCCGACGAATTCGACTGTTCCTCGCTCATGCAATACATATTTTATAAGGGAGCGGGCAAGCTCTTGCAGGTCAACACCCGCACACAGGTTTATCAGGGCGAAAGGGTCCCGGCGGACAAGCTACGCCGCGGCGACCTCATGTTTTTCACCAACGCGCAACGCCGTTTCAACACGGGTAACGAGCGTATCGGGCATGTCGGGCTGTACCTCGGCGGGAATTACATTTTGCACACGGCGTCCGACTATGCCAAAATAGAGCAAATTTCGGCGCAGAGGTGGAGTTACTTTATCGAGGCGCGCAGGATTATCGTTTGACAGCCGCACGTCGGCATTATATAATCATTATATAATATATAAAATAAAAAACGGAGTGTGGAAAAATGTCCGAAGAAATTCTCAACGACGGCGACAGGGACGAGGAAGTAATAACGCTTATGGCGGACAGCGGCGAGGAGATAGATTTTTACGAGATAGCGAGCATAGAATACGAGCAATGCACTTATGCCATTTTGCAGCCCGTAGAACTGCTGGAAGGCATGGACGACGACGAGGCGCTGGTATTTAAGGTCACGCACTGCGGCGACGACGAAGCCGACAAGTTTGAAATAGAGCTTGACGACGGCGTGATAGACGCGGTGTTCTCTGAATACACCAAGCTTCTTGACGAAATCGATCCGGAAGAAGAGAACTGAGTTTTATTACAATGTTTAAAAAAAGCCGCCTGCCGCGGCTGACCCGCGGCAGGCGGCTTTATATTAACGACCGTATTTATTCTTTTCCCTCATCCTGCGCATTGCCGCTTCCGGGAGAGATGTTTCCGCCGTTTTTCACCTTGCCCTTTATAAAGTCCCCTTCGGGAGGGGGAGGGTTCTTTTTAAGTTCTTCTTTCTCCTGTAAGTGTTTAAAGAGGAAGGTAAGCGCGGCGAACGCGACGCACAGCCCCACGGGCAACAGCCCCCAAAGCCTGAAATAAGCGAATATGAATATGGCGACCGCCGCACCTGCGGCTGCGATAACCGAACATATAATCCTCAAAATTTTAAACATAATATCCCCCGCGCGCCGCAAGCGGCTTAAATTTCCCGCCCGCCTGCGTTCCTGCGCATCAATACATATAATATAAATAATAATATACCCTAAAAGCCCCCGTCTGTCAAGCGCCTGAAAATTTTTAAAAAACAGGTATAAAGCGCACCGGAAGTGTCAAAAATAAAACAGCAAAAAAATTTAAAAAAATTCAAAAATTCGCTTGACAATATAATTTTGTTATGTTAATTTAGATAGGCACTGCGCGGGAAACTGCTTGAACGGCGCGGGACGGCAAACTCCGATAAAAATTTTTTTTAAAAAAGTTTTTAAAATCAGTTGACAAGCCGTTTCGGGTGTGATAGTATAGAAAAGCTCGCAAGTGAGCGCCGACCGGTTTGTCGGCTAACGCAGCTTAAAAATTGAATAGAAGGAAACGATTTTAAAGTTTCTGTCAATTAACTTTGAAGTACATTAGTACCACAAAGCAAAGTCAGCAAAGATAATAGACTTAATAGTCGAGATAGAGCCACAATCGAAAGATTGGTTTTATACAAATTGAACTTAAGAGTTTGATTCTGGCTCAGGATGAACGCTGGCGGCGTGCTT
>CANQNO010000009.1 GCA_947625245.1 uncultured Clostridia bacterium | reverse complement strand
CTCTTTCTTCTAAGGTCTTCGCACTTTTCGGTTAGTTCTTTCAACTCTTTTTTATATTGCGTCAGCGAACCGTTACCTGTAAAAATCGGCACATTGGCGGTGTCGGCGATTTCCTCTTTGCCTAGCATGACTTTTCCGTTTTCAACGCAAGGCTCTGCACCGTCGAGTTTCATCAACTTCAACTGCATTAAAATGCCGAGTTTAAAAGTGTCAATATTTTGATAGATGTTATAGTAGTGCTTAATTTCACCGTCCAAGAGCTGCATAAAGCTTTTTACTTCGTCCGAGGCCTCTTCCGGAGTGTTGACGTATTTGAAATACGTAACTATTTTGGGCTTTTTGCAATCTTTGAACGATTCCAACGCCACTTCAAACTCGTGGCGGGTGTATTCGCCCACTTTTTTGAAGAACAAGAAAATGCAGAGCTCGCTGTCGCGGATTTCTTTATCATATTTGGCTTGTTTTCCGCCCGCCTCGCCGGAAACGGCTATATCGCCCGTTTCGCAACGGTAGAGGGAGATCCTTATGCCGTAATCAAAATAAAACTCGTTAAGCTGGTCGATAAACGCTTGAAATTTATCCCTGTCGCTTTCAAGTTCTGTAATGGAAGAAGCTAAAAATATTTTAATCTTTTTCATTTGAATATCCCCTGTATTTGTGAAAATAAATTTTATAAATTTATTTTAACATAAACTATGACCAAAAAGCAAGTATTAACCCACGATACAAATATTTTAGCTTATCAAATCGATGTTTGTGTGATTATATAAGATGTTAAGCAAGAGATTAGCAAAAAAGGCGGGCGCGGAATTTTTCCGCGCCCGCCAATATTTTTTTAAATCAAGTAATGAATTTCACGTTTTCGTCAAAGGGCTTTCGGGTTTTTTCCCGCACGGGATAGCCCTCTTTTTTATACCCCGCGGCAATTACGAGAGGGAATTTGGAGTCTTCTCCCAGCCCTAAAAATTTTGCTATTCCCTTCTCGTCGCGCATGCCCAAAATGCAGGTCTGCACTCCCAGGTTTTCGGCGGCAAGCGTAATATAAGCCGTAAGAATACCTATGTCTATCGGCACGAATTCGGTCTTTAAAATCTTTTGCCCTAATCTTTCCACAAGCGGCGGTTTGCCCTGTTCAATTACTATAAACGCGGGGCAGTCCGAAGCCCACTTGTTTCCGCCCATAACCTGCACGTTCCTGCTAAACGCCTTTGCCTTTTCGCCGTTTACCGCATAAATTTTATAAGGTTGTGAATTGACGGCGGAGGGGGCGAGCTTTGCAAGCCTTATTATTTCTTTCAAAGTCTCGTCCGCAACGGGTTTCCCGGAGTATTCGCGGGTGCTTTGCCGTGTTAAAAACAAATTTTCCAAATCCATATTATACCTCATATCCAATACAGGCGCGCCAAACGGCGCGCCTGCAATTTTACTGTCTTTTTACGTTTTCCAAAGATTTTTCTGCGGCTCTCGCCACGTTTTCCTTCGTAAAGCCGAAACGCTCGAAAAGTTTGTCGGCGGGAGCGGAAGCCCCGAAACCGTCTATGCAGATAATTTCGCCGCAGTCGCCGGCATACTTGTACCAGGGCATGCCGCAACCCGCTTCCACGCATACGCGCGCCTTAACGGCTTTGGGAATAACGCTTTCCCTGTATTCCGCCGTCTGCCTTTCGAATTCTTCCGTGCAGGGCATCGAAATTACCCTCGCGCGTATTCCTTTCGCGGCGAGAATTTCCCTCGCTCCCTCGCAAAGGGCTACTTCCGAGCCGGTGCCAATCAAAAGCACGTCGGGCTTGAATTCTTCGTTCAAAGCGTATCCGCCCGTAAGGGCTTTAAAGCCCGAAGCCGCATTTTGGGCAAGGTTTTGCCGCGAAAGCACTATTGCCGTAGGAGAATTTTGCGTGAGCGCCGAAACGTAAGCCGCAACCGTCTCTTTCCCGTCGGCGGGTCTGAATACTTTAAGGTTGGGCACCGAGCGCAGCGTTGCAAGCTGTTCTACGGGTTGGTGCGTGGGGCCGTCCTCGCCGACGCCTATGCTGTCGTGCGTAAGAACATATATAACGGGTATATTCATCAGCGCGCTCATTCTCATGCCGCACTTCATATAGTCGGAGAAAGAGAAGAAGGTGGAGCAAACAATCCTCAGCCCGCCGTGGAGCTGTATGCCGTTGCAAATGCCCGCCATGGCATGTTCGCGTATGCCGAAATGAATATTCCGCCCCGTGCGGTTTTCGGGCGAAAAATATCCCGCGCCCTTGATTTCCGTTTTTGTGGAGGGGGAGAGGTCTGCCGAGCCTGCAAGCAGGTTGGGAAGAAGTTTAGCTATATCGTTTAATATTTTGCCCCCGCTCGAACGCGTCGCTTCGGGTTTTGAAAAATCCGCCTTTTCGAACAGCGCATTGAAGTCGGGCGTATAGCCGCGCATATAATCCTTGTATTTTTGTGCAAGTTCGGGATATGTTTCCGAATACCGCATAAACAGCGCGTTCCACTCCGCTTCGCACACCGCTCTTTCTTCGGCGATCGCGCGGCAGTGTTCCTTCACGTCCGCGGGTACTTCAAAAGGCGCATAATTCCAGCCGTAAAACGCCTTTGTCCTTGCCAGATTTTCCGCACCGAGCGGCGCGCCGTGCACGTCCGCTGTGTTCTGTACGGGCGAGCCGTACCCTATAACCGAATTGCAAATAATTACCGACGGGCGCGAAAGGTCGCTCTTTGCAAGTTTTATGGCTTTATCCAAAAGCGTAAGGTTATTTGCGTCCTGTACGCGCACGACCTGCCAGCCCTGCGCAACAAAGCGCGTTGCCACGTCCTCGCCGAAGGCGCTGTCTATACCGCCCTCTATGGTTATATTGTTTTTATCGTAAAAGAGAATTAATTTTCCGAGTTTCTGCGTACCCGCAAAGGAGCAAGCCTCATAGCCTATGCCTTCTTCCAGACAGCCTTCGCCGCACAACACATAGGTAAAGTGATCCACGACGGGGAAGCCTGGCTTATTGAAAACGGCTTCGAGGTGCGCTTCTGCAAGCGCCATGCCCACGGCGTTGCTTATTCCCTGCCCCAAAGGACCGGTGGAAGCCTCCACGCCGTCCGTAACGCCGTATTCGGGGTGACCGGGCGTTTTGGAACCGAGCTGGCGGAAATTTTTCAAATCTTCCGTCGTCACGTTATATCCGAAGAGGTGCAAAAGGGAGTACAAAAGCATGCTTCCGTGCCCCGCGGAAAGTACAAAGCGGTCGCGGTTGTCCCACTTCGGGTTTTTGTAGCTGAATTTCAGGTGTTCGGCAAACAACTCATAGCCTATCGGCGCAGCGCCGAGACAAATCCCGGGGTGACCCGAATTTGCCTTTTGTATGGCTTCAGCCGAAAGAATTCTTACGGCGTTCACGCATTTAGTGTTGACGGACATAAATCTCTCCTTAAAAATATTGTTCCCGAAAATTATACAATATTTCCCCCGCAATTACAAGCGATATTACAGAATCAAAAATAATTTTTTAAAGCTTAACCGTCAAAACGTTTTATTTTTAAACCGACTTATGCTATAATCGCAATAGAATTTATAAAGAGGATATATTTATGGCAAACGACAGCTTTGTTGAGCAGATCGCAGACATGGAAAAGGACTTCCCGCAGTGGTACACCGACGTGGTTATAAAGACCAAACTCGTCGATTACGGTCCCGTAAAGGGCACTATGGTAATCCGTCCTTACGGCTATGCGATTTGGGAGAACATCCAATCCGAACTCGACGCCCGCTTCAAGGCGACGGGTCATAAAAACGCATATTTCCCGCTTCTTATCCCCATGAGCTTTTTCACCAAGGAGTCGGAACACGTGGAGGGCTTTGCGCCCGAAGTCGCGGTCGTCACCCACGCGGGCGGGGAAGAACTTGCCGAGCCTTTGGCTATCCGCCCCACTTCCGAAACGGTGATAGGCAGTATGTACTCCAAATGGCTCCAATCCTACCGTGATTTGCCCATTAAAATCAACCAGTGGTGCAACGTTATGCGTTGGGAAAAGACTACCCGTCCTTTTTTGCGCACTTCCGAATTTTTATGGCAGGAAGGTCACACCGCCCACGCCACGGCGGAGGAAGCCGAAGCCGAAACAATGCAGATGTTGGGGGTATATAAGGAATTTGCCGAAAACGTGCTCGCAATTCCCGTGATCACGGGCAGAAAGACCGAAAAGGAAAAATTTGCGGGCGCCGTCGCCACATACGGCATGGAAGCCATGATGAAAGACGGTAAGAGCTTGCAGGCGGGCACTTCGCACTTTTTGGGGCAGAACTTCTCAAAGGCGTTCGATATCAAGTTTTTGGATAAAGACGGTTCGCAAAAATACGCCTACACGTCAAGTTGGGGCGTTTCCACAAGGCTTATAGGCGCGCTCATAATGGCGCACGGCGACCAGCGCGGGCTTGTGCTTCCCCCCAAAGTCGCGCCCGTTCAGGCGGTTATAATTCCCATCGCCGCAAAAAAAGGCGGAGTTATCGAAGTTTGCGAAAAATTAAAGGCAAGCCTTGAAAAATCGGGTGTGCGCGTAGAATTCGACAACACCGACGCAAGCCCCGGCTGGAAATTCAACGAGTGGGAGATGAAAGGCGTACCTTTGAGGATAGAGATAGGTCCCCGCGATATCGAAAACGGCAAGGCTATGATTTTCCGCCGCGATACGTGCGCTAAAGAAAGTTACAACCTCGACGGCATAGAAAATACTGTTGCGGAACTTCTTACAATAGTACAAAAGGATATGCTCGAAGCGGCGCGCGTCCGCCGCGACGGCAGAATAGTTTACGCAAACAGCATGGCTGAAATTTTAAAGGGCGTGGAGGGCGGCAATTTTGTAAAAGCAGGTTGGTGCTGTTGCCGCGACTGCGAGGACAAAATAAAGGCTGAAACCGCCGCCAGCGCGCGCGTTTACGCCGAGGGCGAGACCGCCGAAAAATGCGCGGTCTGCGGAAAGAAGGCGGAGCATGTAATTATCTTCGCCCGCGCCTATTAAAAACTACCGCAAACCGCGTATAAGCTTCGTTCTGCGGTGTCGTGCTGCGGCAACCCTCAGTAAGGCTAACGCCTTCGGTACGACACGTACTTCTTTGTACGCTCCTTCGGGTTATCCTCGCACTCCTTGCATAACTCGCTTCTCCGCGGTTTCTGACTTTGTAATTACAATTAAAAAAACACCTTGCGCCGCGGCAAAAACCGCGGGGCGGGTTAGTTTTTGCGTTTTGTTTATTTCACCCCAATTTGTCGCCGTTTTTAACGGCAAAGTCGGGCGTGGCAAGCACAACGCCGCCCTTTGAATAAGTGCCCAAAACCAGCGCTTCCGAAATAAAATCGGCAACCTGTTTGGGCGGAAAATTGACAACCGCAAGCACTTGCTTGCCTATAAGTTCTTCCGCGGTATACCGTTCGGTTATCTGTGCGGAAGAATTTTTTATGCCGAGTTCCCCAAAATCTATCTGCAACTTATAAGCGGGTTTTTTGGCTTTTTGCGACCTTTCCGCCCGCACGATGGTTCCCGCCCGTATATCCAGCTTTAAAAAATCCTCAAACGTAGCCATTTTTTTCACCAATAATCAGAGGGGCGGCATTAAAATGCCGCCCCGTTTAAATTTTATTTTTTGTCGTTCAAGCAAGCTATGCCGGGAAGAATTTTCCCCTCGAACAGTTCCAGCGACGCTCCGCCGCCCGTCGAAATGTGTGTCATTTTATCGGCAAAGCCCAATTGCTGTACAGCCGCCGCGGAATCCCCGCCGCCTATAATGGTGGTACACTTGCCGTAAACGTCCGCCAACGCCTTTGCAACGGCTATCGTACCTTTCGCAAGCGTGGGGTTTTCAAACACGCCCATAGGTCCGTTCCATATAACCGACTTCGCCTTTTTTATCCTGCTTTCGTACAGCTTGCAGGTTTCGGGACCGATATCCATGCCCATTTTGTCTTTGGGTATTTTGTCGCACGGCACCGTCTCTGTCGCAATTTCCGCGTCGATGGGATCGGGGAAACGGTCGGTCACTACCGTATCCACGGGCAAGAGCAATTCCTTGCCCGCCTTTTCGGCTTTTTCTATCATTTCCTTGCAGTAGCTTATTTTTTCCTCGTCCAAAAGCGACTTGCCCACTTCCAGACCCTTTGCTTTAAGGAAGGTATAAGCCATGCCGCCGCCGATTATAAGGGTATCGCACTTTTCCAAAAGGTTGGATATTACGTTCAGCTTATCCGAAACTTTCGCCCCGCCCAAAATCGCAACAAAGGGACGTTTGGGATTTTCAAGCGTGTCCGCCATAACTTCCAGCTCTTTCTCTATCAAAAAGCCGCAAACGGCGGTCTTTATAATTCCGTATTCCACAATGGCGGCGGTGGAGGCGTGGGAGCGGTGCGCCGTGCCGAACGCGTCGTTCACATAAATTTCGGCGTCGCGCGCCAAAGCGCGGCAAAACTTTTCGTCTTTCTTTTCCTCTTCCCAATGGAAGCGCAGATTTTCCAGAAGCACAGCCTCGCCGTCTTTCAAATTATCGCGTTTTTTAGTGGCGTCGGGACCTATAACGTCCTTTGCAAAAGCAACTTTTCCGCCCAACAGCTCGTTGAGCCTTGCCGCTACGGGCGCCAAAGTGAGCTTTTTCGGCTCGTCCTTTTTGGCTTTTTCTATAATGGCTTCCGCGGTCGTCTCGCCGTTTTCAACCTTTTTCAAATCCTTTTTGTTAAGTTTTACTTCGTCCGAAAAAACAGAGTGGGGTTTGCCCATGTGCGAGCAGAGCGTAACGCGCGCGCCCCTTTCCAAAAGGTATTTAATAGTGGGAAGAGCGCCCGTAATTCTGTTCTCGTCTGTAATCACGCCGTCTTTCATGGGCACGTTGAAATCGCACCGCACCAAAACTTTTTTGCCTTTAAGGTCTTTAAGATCCTTAACGGACATCTTATTCATAAACAAAACTCCTTTGATTTGGTTTTAACTAATTATAGATAAATTCCGCCCGAAAGTCAATAGAAATAGCTAAAATAAGGAAATCACGGGCTTACTCGTCAAAGCCGAACAGTTCGTTAGGCGTAATGTCAAATCTTTTGCAGAGGTAGACTATCTTTTCGTAATCGAGCTGAATTTTTCCCGTTTCGTAATCACTGTAATCGGATTGGAATTTTTTAAGCTCAGCCGCAATCTGTTTTTGGGTTATGCCTTTAAACATCCTCGCCTTTTTAAGGTTTTCGCCAACAATTTTAGAAATATTCATAATATTATCCTTTGCTAAAAATATAGAAATTTATTCTATAATTTGCTTGACTTATAGGAAAAATTTCTATATAATTAAGGTCGTTTGGCAAAGGCGAAACTAAAAGGAGAAACTAAATGAACAAAAACTTAATTAAAAAAATAGCTTTTATTGTGGTTTGCATTGCGCTTATTGTTTCGGCTGCAATTCTCTCTCTCAATGTCAATGGATTGTCGGCGGGAGCAGGTAATGGAAAAAGCGCAAAAATAGAGACCATTGACGGGTTATCTTCGGTAATAGAAGATTTAAACAAGCGGCTCGGATACAGGCTGCCTTCGGTAAACACAAGCGAGGAGGAATACAAAAGTTTTACCCTGTATCAAACTTCCGTCGCAAACTACAATGATTCTTTATCTTTTTCGCGTGAGTTGACGTTGTTTGCGACTGAAAATGCAAGCTACTACATAACGGATTGCACGGTTGAAAGTGAGTCGGGAATTCCCGACAACAAAAATACAGAAGATTACGACGAATCGGTTCAGACCAAAACGTTTATCAATTTCAGGGCTCATATCTATATGGAAAAAGATTTTGTCATGCTGTGCTTTGACAAATACGACGCTGTATATGTGGTGAAAGCGGCTGAAGAGGATAACGAAGTGGATTACGGGCTTGCAAACAGCAATATATATAAGGTTTTGGGGAAATGGCTGTATATATCGGCAGACGAAAAATCAGAATACGGTGAAATGGTTTCGATGCTCAATTCAATAAACAGCAGCAATTTCGATGTTTTCGGAGTGATTGCGAGATATTTGCGTGATGATTCATTGTTCAAAAAGGATGGCAAGCAATATACGTTGCTTAAAGATTACAGTCAACAATTTATCGACGACTTGCTGATTGCGCAGTTTGGAAACGGCGGATTTTCTGACGAATCGGATAAAGCTTCTTTCACGGTTGATTTAAGCAATAAAACCGAGCCGCAAATGAAGTTATCTGTAAACAGGTCAAGCCGTAAGGTGCAAAATTCCGACGACAGGTCTCAAAGCATAATTTTTTATAACGCTTCTTCGTACGACTTGCTTACTTTTAAAAATATCAACAATACGGTAATTAAAACGCCGAACACAAAAAACGCATTAAGTTTTGAAGAGTTCGTGGAAATTGTGGAGGGTTAAAATGGAAGAGAAAACGGCAACTGAAAGCGGCGTGGCAGAAAACGTCGCTGAAAACAAAAAGAAGAGCATAGATACCGGAAGAATTTTAAAATGCACGGATATGGCTATTTTAACGTTAGTGCAGGCATTAACCGTAATTTTTTATTTTACCGGTTCGGCATATGTATTCGGTGAAAAAATATCGCTTTTAAAATGTTTTTACATATTCGGCGATTTGTTCAACTATAACGCCGTAAATGGGTTCAGGCTTATAGTTTCCGCATTACTTGCAATTTTGTATGTAGCGTTTGCGGTAGTTATGATTATAAAGTTGATACAGACGATAAAGTTTACATTTTTGTTCAAAAACAATTCACGGACGGATACGATATTGAGTATAAAAGAAAACGGTACGTTCATATTAATTCTCAGCTTTATTTTTATAATCGTTTCAAACGGGTTTTACGGCAATCAAATAAGCTCTACGGCAACGGCGTCATTATGTCTTACGGGAATAGCATTGACATTTCATGAAGGTGTGTTTTGTTATGTAAAAACAAACAAGTTTACTTTATCGGAATCGGTATACAAATGCATTAAATTTTTACTCGGGTTTGCGGCTGTTGCCATAGCTTTAGTAATGTTGAATAAAGCCGTAATTATGGATTTTGTCAACGGCTGTAAGATGCTGTTTAAAGGCATATTGTTTTCGGACGTCTATGTCTTTATGATTAAACTTTTTAATAATTTTGTCATGCCTGTTTTGTATTTCATAGCCGCAATCTGGATTTTGAAAGCTTGTGACTACAATCTGTCGAGCTATTACGTAAACCGTAACGATTCTAGAACTTTGGTTAAAAAGTCGTGGATTTTATCGATAGTGATTTTGTCTTTGCAGTTTATATTCAACGGATTGATATTGAGCAAATTTCAACAAATCTCCATAAGTATTATTACAACGTGGTGGTACTCCGTAAAAAGTGTTTATTTCCCTATTTTCCTTTTGCTAACGGCGTGGTTTTTGGTTATGAAATTTACTCCGAAAGAAATATCGGATATTTGAAAAATTTCGGTTTAAAATCAAGCGGGTGCGGCGGAAACAAATTTCCGCCGCACCCTTTTATTGCCCCGCAAAACAATTGTAAAAAAATCATTTATATGTTAGAATATAAAAAACAACCCGAATTTTATTGAAAAATGAACTGCAAAGTGACAATTTCAAACGCCGAAATCCCCGTTGTGTCGCAGGGAACGCTTACTTTCACCGAAAAGGGCTTTAATATCCGCTATGTGACCGACGGCGACGGCTGCGATTTTTCCTATTTTGAGGGTACCGCCTTCCAAACCCGTAAGGGCGAGTTCGGCTTTGACGTCTCGTTCAGGGAGGGGGAAGAGACGGCTTGCGTTCTGCGTTCGGGCGGGTTTTCGGGTTCTGTGCCCGTAAAGACTTTGCGCCTTTCGGTCTCTGTTACAGCACGTGGCGCTTTGGTTGAACTTAAATATCTTTTGGGCGGAGAAGCGAGAGAATTGTCGCTGTCCGCAGAGCTTATATAGCTTTTAATTTTTAAGCCGTTTTTAAAGGAGAAAAAATGAAAATAAAATATCTTGGACATTCGTCTTTCAAACTGACCGAAAGCACGGGCACGTCTGTTGTTACCGACCCCTATTCGCCCGAGATAGGATTTAGCATGCCTGAGGTATCGGCGGACGCCGTCACCGTATCGCATCACCATTTCGACCACGACAACGTCAATGCGGTGGGCGGTAACCCCGAAATTATCGACAAGGAAGCAAGTTACGATCTCCCGGGCGTGGAAATTCATGCCATAAAGAGCTTTCACGACAGCGTCCGCGGCAAAAAGCGGGGCGAAAACGTAATTTTCAAATTCCGCATGGACGGCCTCGACATATGCCATTTGGGCGACCTCGGCGAAGCCTGCACGGCTGAACTTATTGAACTTATTCTCCCCGTCGACGTGCTTTTGATACCCGTGGGCGGAAATTATACCATAGACGCCGAAACGGCTAAAGAATACGTAGACAGGCTTATGCCGGAAATAGTTATCCCCATGCATTACCGCACGAAGGAAACAAAAATAGACATTGAAAAAGTAGACGAATTTATAAATCTTTTCGACGACGAACTCGTAACCGAAGAGGACGCCGACGAAATCGAACTTTCAAGAAATGATTTAACGGGTGAAACGCGCATAATAGTATTAAGGAGGTCGTAAAGTTTGGACTCCGGTATTATAGCCGATATCAGGTTGCGCGCCCAGAAAAAAACTATATACGAACTGCGCCAGATTGCCCGCGCTGTGGGGGTTTCGCGCCCTGCCGACGGGAAAAAGGAGCGGCTTATCGACGAAATGATAAGCATTGCGACCTGCAAAACCGATCCCGCGCCCCGTTCGCTACGCGGCGCCCCGCCCAAATCGTCCGAATACGACAAAAAACTCGTCGCCGACATAGAGGAGTGCAGGGCGCACTATAGCTCAATAAAAGGCGTCCGCAGCGATGAGGGAGGCGTTTCCGACGGCTCCGCCCGCAAGCAATGTTCGGGCGTACTGTCACGTTCGGGTAAGGGATATGTATTGCAGGCGGGTTGCCTTTGTTCCGCTTCCGATATCGCGGTGCACGATTCGTTCGTCAACCGTTACGGTCTAAAAGAGGGCGACCGCGTATGCGGTATGCAGACGTGCGGCGCCGAAGGCGGAGGTGCGCTGGTTTCGTTAAAGACGATAAACGGCTTTCTTCCCGGAGACCTCAAAAGAACGCCCTTAACAGATCTCACGGCGGTATATCCCGAGACCCGCCTCAAAATATTTGCCCGCGCCGAGGACGCCGAAGCGAGAATGGTCGACTTTTTCGCGCCCGTCGGAAGGGGGCAAAGAGGACTAATAAGCGGCGGTTGCACAGCCGCCGAAATAAACCTGTTAAAGCAAATCGCGCTGGCAATATGCCTTAACGAACGGGATTTGCAGGTAGTTATCTGCCTCATTGCGGAAAGCCCCGAAGCGGTGAATTCCTTCAGGATCGCGGATTTGGGAGCGGAAATTTTTTACACATATTTTTCCGAAGGTAACGGCAATGTGGTAAGCGGGGCGGAGTTCGTTATAAACTACTGCAAAAGGCAGGCGGAATGCGGCAAAAACGTAGTGCTACTCGCCGACGGGCTTGCAAGGCTCGAACGCGCCGCCGCGGCGGTAGGCGCGCCGGGTGCGGCAAAGCGGTTTTTGTCGTCGGCAGTCTGCACGGACGAAGTTTCTTTAACCGTTCTCGCCGCGCTTTCGGCGGAGGACGGGGAGCTGGAACGCGATTTATCCGAAGTCGCCAACATGCGGGCTTATATGTCTTTGAATTTTGCCCTTCAAGGCATAAATCCGCCGCTGGACGTGCTTAAAACTTTCACGACGGGCGCGGAAGCGCTTCAAACCCGCAACGAGCTCTTTGCGGCGGCTGCCCTCCGCAAGCGCATAATACGCGGCAAAGCCGAGCCCGAAGAAATTGCCGCACTGTTTACGGGAACGGCTAACAACGGGCAGATAATAAGGGAATTGACAGATGGCTGAAAGAAATCTATTCTGCGATAAAGTAAAAATAACAGTAAAATCGGGCGACGGCGGCGACGGGATGAATTCGTTCAAGTCGTACAAAGGCAAGCCCGCCTGCGGTCCGGACGGCGGCGACGGCGGAAACGGCGGAAACGTGTACGCCGTTGCGGATAAAAACGTCAACGACCTGCTCGCTTTCAGATACGTCTCCAAATATTATGCGGGCAACGGCGAAAGGGGCGGCTCGAACAAGCGTTTCGGCAAGTACGGCGAGGACGTAAAAATAAAAGTGCCCGTGGGAACTGTCATAAAGGACGAGGAGACGGGCGCGGTCATCGGCGACATGTTCGAGGACGGCGAATCCGTGCTTATAGCCGAAGGCGGCAGGGGCGGAAATGGCAACGTGCGCTTTACAACATCACGGCGCCACGCGCCCAACTTTGCCCAAAAAGGCGAAAAAACCGAACCCCATGTGCTTATTTTGGAGTTAAAAGTAATTGCCGACGTGGGCATTATCGGCTTTCCTAACGTGGGCAAATCCACCCTCTTATCCAAAATTTCCGCGGCAAGACCCAAAATCGCCGACTACCATTTCACCACGCTTTCGCCCAATCTCGGGGTGGTACAATATTACGATAATTCCTTTGTAGCCGCCGATATACCGGGGCTTATCGAGGGCGCGGCGGAAGGCGCGGGGCTCGGCCACGACTTTTTAAGGCATATCGAGCGCACCCGCATGCTCCTGCACGTAGTGGATATATCGGGCGTGGAGGGCAGAGACCCCTGCGCGGATTTTGTGCGCATAAACGCCGAACTCAAAAGCTATTCCGAAGAACTTGCCTCGCGCCCGCAGATAATCGCCCTTAACAAATGCGACATAGAGGGCGCGGCGGACAACATGAAGGCGTTCAAAAGGAAATACGGAAAAAAATACAAAATTTTTCCCATTACCGCGGTCAGCGGTGAGGGAACCGAAAGTCTTATAAAAGCCGTATTCGAAGAATTGCAGACCCTTCCGCCCGTGCGCAGGGTAGAGCGCGACGAAACTTTCACTTACCGCAAGAGCGGCAATCTCGACTTCGAAATTTTTATCGATAAGGGAGTATATTTCGTCGTGGGTTCGCTTGTAGACATGCTTTGCCGAAACGTCGTATTGTCCGATCCCGATTCCATGGCTTATTTCCAAAAGATTTTAAGGGATAAGGGAGTTATTTCAAAACTTCTCGAAATGGGCATGAAAGAGGGCGACACCGTATCGATAGGCGAAGTGGAATTCGATTACGTACCATAAAAAACAGAACGGTAAAAACCGTTCAAGGAGTAAACTATGCTGACTTCAAAACAGCGCGCAAAACTTAAAAGCCTTGCCGCAAATTTGCAACCCATAGGGCAGGTGGGCAAGGACGGAATAAACGAAAATATGCTCAAAAGCTTTTCGGATTGCCTCGAAAAGAGGGAACTCATAAAGATAAATATTCTTGAAAATTGCGAAGAGGATCCGCAGGTTACGGGGCGCAGGCTTGCCGAAGAACTATCCGCCGAATGCGTGATAGTAATAGGCAGAAAGGCGGTTTTGTACCGCCGTTCTTCACGCGACGACGTGGAACATATCTATCTCTGACCGAAAACGAACGAAACAGCCGCGAGCGCCAGCACGAGCGAGCCGCTGATCACGTAATAGAGCGGGAAAAAGGCAACATAGCTCAGAGCGAGAAGCCCCGCGCCCGACCAGAAGAGCGGAAGGGCAAGCTTTCTCGAAAAGCGGGCTTTTATCCGCTGGTGAAGCTTTTGTTTGGGCGGTTCCTCGTAGACGTACTTTTCGGGTAAAAGCTGTTTCTTTTTCAGATTTTCGTACACTTCGTCTATTGCCGCCGTTTCTATCGAAAAGTTTCCGGCAAGAGCCGCCGCCTGCGGCGAGACGGCTGTGCAGAAAATCTTTTTTTTGCCGTTGTAGCCGTACTTTATCACCTGCGCTACGTCGTCCTCCGAAAGTGGCTGCATTTTAAAATCGAAAAAGTGCGCCGTGCCGTCCCAAATTATCTTTTTACCGCTTATTCGGGCGTTTTCGCCCAACATGGAGCGGAGCAGATTTTTTATATACGCGTCCGAAGAGAGGGAAAGGTGTAACGACAGCAGTTTTTTCTCCTTTTCGTCGCGGGTAACGATAAGCTTTTTGTTCTGTTTGCGGCTTATGTACAAATAGCCGAGCGCGCCGAACAGCAGCATGGCGGCAATGCCGAAGACAAGCGCCGCCGCAACGCTTTTGGTGTAATACCTCACGGCGGTAAAAAACAGCAAAAATGCACACGTTCCCGCAAAAAAAGTATCCATTACAAGCGGCAGATTGATTTTTTTCATATTTAGATTATTGCCGCTGTTAAAAAAAACAAACTATGAAAATAGCCATTTACGGCGGTTCTTTCAACCCCGTGCACAACGAACACGTAAATATCGCTTCCGCCGCCATCGAAGAGTTGGGGCTGGACAAGCTGATTATAGTTCCCGCAAACGCCGCGCCGCATAAAAGCGGGCTTTTGACGCCGCGCACAAAGGACAGGCTGGATATGTGCCGCCTCGCGTTCGGCAAGATGGACAAGGTTGAAATTTCGGACTGCGAAATAAGGCGCGGTGGAGTCAGTTATTCGTACGTCACCTGCCGCCGTTTCAAAAAACTTTACCCCGGCGACGAGCTCTATTTTATAATGGGCGCGGACATGCTCAAAAGCTTTGCAAGCTGGCGCGAGCCTTCGGAAATTTTAAAGTGCGTTACGCCTGCGGTCTGCGCACGGGTAGTAAAAGAGGAACTCCGCAAATACGTCGTGGAATTTTCCAAAAACTTCAAAAGCGACATAGTCACTTTCGGTTATGTCGGCAAAAACGTCAGCTCCACCGAAGTTCGCGCTCTCGCCGCTCTGGGCGAAGATATCTCTGCTTACGTGCCCGAAGAGGTGAAAAACTTAATACGTTCCCGCAATTTGTACGCGGTAAAAGAAGTTTGGGGGGTAAAAAAGATGCTTACGGAAGAGCGTTGGCGCCACACCGTGAACGTCGCCGTTTTCGCGGCGGAAAACGCCCCCAAATTCAAAGTTTTCGAATACGACGCCATTGTCGCGGCTGCATTGCACGACTGCGCAAAATATGCCGAAGCCTGCGCGCCCTGTTTAAGCGGGTTTATACCGCCCGAAAACGTTCCTCCCCCCGTAATGCACCAATACGCGGGCGCATACGTCGCAGAACACACTTTCGGCATAACGGATAAGGCAATTTTAAACGCCGTGCGCTACCATACCAGCGGCAGGGAAAATATGAGCAATATCGAAAAGCTCATTTACCTTGCCGACCTGCTCGAAAAGGACAGGGCGTTCGGGGGAGTGGAAGAGCTGAGGGAACTCTTTAAAAAGGACGCGGACAAATGTCTGCTTGCCGCACTGGAGCACCAGATAAAATATCTCGAATCGCAAAAAAAGCCCGTATATCCTCTCACGGGGCGGGCTTACGAATATCTCAAAGAAAATTTATGAGGAAAGGAAAATGACAAGTTTACAAAAAACCCAAACAATCTGCAAAATATTATCTTCCAAAAAGGCGCGCGGCATAGTCTATATCGCCGTCGAAAATAAAACGAGCCTCTGCGATTACTTCGTAATTTGCGGCGGCAGTTCCAAAACGCAGGTAAAATCGCTTGCCGAAAACCTTGAAGAGAAGATGAAAAAAGACTTTGACATGTCGCCCCGCCGCTTTGAGGGCGTGCGCGAAGGCCGTTGGGCGGTGCTGGACTATTCCGACGTGATCGTCCACATCTTCGGCGACGAAGAGCGCGATTTTTATAACCTCGAGCGCCTTTGGGAGGACGGCGAAAACCTTGTCCGCTACACGGATTAATTCTTTTTGAACTCTATTTCCTTAGGATCGGAATAGCGCTTTTTTGCGCGCTTTTTTTCAACAATATAATATACGGGCTCGGGCTTCGGTTCGGGCTTTTTTTCTTCTTCGGGCGGCTTTTTCACGGAAATCAATCCCAACGCCGCAAGTTTGACAAGGTGCACAAGAATAAAACAAAACAAAAAGGTCAACAACAAATAAACAAATCCCATACGAGGCATTTTAAAGCTTTATAAGCGGTAAAACTTAATACATATTGTAATTTTATGGGAGTTTTAAAAGAAAAGTATGGACGAATTTTCGGCATTTAAAAAGGAAGAAAAGGAGCTCTTTGAAGACTTTAAACGAAAAATGAATTTACAGGCGGCGCAGGCTCAAATCAAAAAGTTGGAATACAATCTTTCGGACGTTACTTCGGGGCTTTCGGCAATAAAGGCGGCATGCGCGGACGCGTCGTCACTGCGCCTCGGCGGGGTATGCGTTGCGCCCAGCTTCGTAAAATCCTGTTCGGCATTTTTGGGCAGCCGCCAAAACCGCAAAAGCGCGGTAATAGCCTGCATCAGCTATCCCAACGGCGGCGATACGACCGATATTAAGGTAAAGGCGGTAAAAAGAGCTATCAAGGACGGCGCGGACGAGGTGGAAGTCACCGCCCCCATAGCGCAGGTCCGCGACGGCAACTTCCAGTACGTCAAGCGTGAGTTCAAAAAATTGCGCAAAGCCGCCAAAAACCAATCGCTCAGAATTTCCGCGGAGTGTTCCCTGCTTGCCGGTCACGACGTAAAGCGGCTGTGCCTTATAGCCGCCGACTGCAAGGTCGATTCCGTAAAAACTTCTTCTTCGGTAAGGGATGACGACGGCAAAACAATTGCCGATATCCGTTCGGCAATAAAGGACAGGTGCGCCATAAAGGCGGAGGGCATAGCAAGCGTAACCGAACTTTCCGCGGCAATAGATATGGGCGCGGTGGTGGTAGGCAGCAAAAACGCGCCGTCTGTTGCGCGCTATATCCTCGCCGCCGCCAAAAACGAAGCTTTGGCATAAAGATTTAAATTATTTTGAAATTATTTAGACAGCGCCGCGGCGAAAATTCGCCGCGGCGCAAGCATAACGCTTGACCATATATCTTTATTGCTTGTATAATAGACCAACTTTAATTCCGGTCAAGCTTGAACCGCCCGCGCGGGATAAACCCGCGCGGGCGGTCTATTTTTTTATGTTTTTAAGTCGTTTTACGTTTCCAATAGTAATCCATGTAAGTGCTTCTAAGATATTGAGCGGCGGTTTCGGGTTTTTGCAAATCTTCGCTTTTAATATCCGTTCCGCTTGTCGCCGAAGAACTTGAAGCGCGATACCACCCGTTGGGATTATTAAAGGTAACGCTTTCAAGGTTTGTACACCCATAGAACGCCCTATAGCCGATAGAAATTACGCTGTCGGGTATGGTTACGCTTGTAAGGTTTGTGCAACCTCTGAACGCCATATAACCGATAGAAGTAACGCCGTTACCTATGGTTACGCTTGTAAGATTTGTGCAATTATAGAACGCATATTCGCCGATAGAAGTAACGCTGTCGGGTATGGTTATGCTTTCAAGACTTGTGCAACCATAGAACGCATATCTGCCGATAGAAGTTACGCTGTCGGGTATGGTTACGCTTGTGCCGCCGAAACCTGCGAAAGCATAACTTTTAATTTTGGTAACTCCTTGCAACATTTCGGCAGTAAGCTCGGTTATAAGGTTATTGTTTAAATATAAATTATGTGCGTAATAAAGCGGGTTGGAGTCATCATCTCCAAAATCAATATTGCACCAGGCGGTCATATCAGTTATGTATACGTTTTCAAGGCTTGTGCAATTATAGAACGCACTATTATCGATAGAAGTTACGCCGTTGCCTATGGTTACGCTTGTAAGGTTTTTGCGATTTTCAAACGCCTTATAGCCGATAGAAGTTATGCTGTCGGGTATGGTTATGCTTGTGCCTTTATATCCACTGAAAGCATACTGACCTATTTCTTTTATAGAGGGGTTATCTCCCCATTTGATATCGGCTGTGCAACCACTGAACGCATATTTGCCGATAGAAGTTACGCTGTCGGGTATGCTTATGCTTGTGCCTTTATAGTCATCGAAAGCATAGTCTCCTATTTCTTTAATAGAGGGGTTATCTCCCCATTTTATTTCAGCTGTGCAACCACTGAACGCATATTGACCGATAGAAGTTACGCTATCAGGTATGGTTACGCTAATAAGGTTTGTGCAATCCTTGAACGCACTACTGCCAATAGAAGTTACGCTGTCGGGTATGCTTATGCTTTCAAGTCTTTTACAACCACTGAACTCATAATCGCCGATAGAAGTAATTCCGTCGGGTATTACGGCGCCTTTTATAGCTTGTGGGATATGTATAAATTTGGTTTTATCTTTATTGTATAAAATTCCGTCCTGGCTTGCGTATGCAGTATTGCGATCAGAAACCGTAATGCTTTCAAGGCTTGTGCAACCATAGAACGCATTATTACCGATTGAAGTAACTCTTTCGGGTATGGTTACGCTTATAAGGCTTGTGCAATCCCTGAACGCATATTGACCGATAGAAGTTACACTGTCGGGTATGGTTATGCTTGTAAGGCTGTTGCAATTATAGAACGCATACTTTTTAATTTCGATAACTTCTTGAGGTATTTCAAGATTAGTTACATGTTTACCTTTTAAATATAAATTATGTGCGTAATAAAGCGGGTTTGCGTCATAACTTCCAAAATCAATATTGCACCAGGCGGCTAAATCTGTTATGTATACGCTTGAAAGGCTTTCGCAACCCTCGAACGCCCCATTGCCGATAGAAGTTACGCTGTCTGGTATGGTTATGCTTGTAAGGCTTGTACACCAAGAGAACGCATAATCTTTAATTTTTGTTACTCCTTGTAACATTTCGGCAGTAAGCTTTGTTACAAGTTGACTGTCTAAATATAAATTATGTGCGTAATAAAGCGGGTTTGCGTCATAACTTCCAAAATCAATATTGCACCAGGCGGCTAAATCTGTTATGTATACGCTTGAAAGGCTTTCGCAACCCTCGAACGCCCCATTGCCGATAGAAGTTACGCTGTCTGGTATGGTTATGCTTGTAAGGCTTGTACACCAAGAGAACGCATAATCTTTAATTTTTGTTACTCCTTGTAACATTTCGGCAGTAAGCTTTGTTACAAGTTGACTGTCTAAATATAAATTATGTGCGTAAAAAAGCAGCGGGTTGGCGGAAAAATTATTATCTACATAAAAATCAATATTGCACCAGGCGGCTATATCAGTTATGTATACGCTTTCAAGATTTGTACACTCCACGAACGCATATTTGCCGATAGAAGTTACGCTGTTTGGTATGGAAATGCTTGTAAGGTTTGTGCAAACCTCGAACGCATATTCGCCGATAGAGGTCACACCCTTGCCTATGGTTACGCTTTTAAGGCTTGTACAATATCCGAACGTTCCTTTGCCGATAGAAGTTACATAACTCGGTATATTTAGTTCTGTAAAATCGCAATTGTAGAACGCCCACTCGCCGATATAAGTAACGCGGTCGGGTATGGTTATGTCTGTAAGATTTGTGCAATAATAGAATGCACTCTCGCAGATGGAAGTCATGCTGTCAGGTATGGTGACCATCTTAAGGTTTACGCAGCCCTCAAAAGCACTGCTTTCGATAGAATTTACTCTGTTGCCTATAATTATGCTTTCAAGGTCTTCGTCATAATATTCAGTAATTTGAAGATTAAGGTTTTCATCATAGTGTGGTGAAAAAAACGTAAAAGCACATTGACCGATAGAAATTACAGGCAATCCGTTGTAAAAAGAGGGGATATAGATATCACTGTCTGTCGCCGTGCCTCTTGACACTTCGTAACCTATGGTCTCTTCGCCTTCCTTAATTTCAGTAAATTCAAGCCCCTCGGTGCATTTTTCCACGTAGCCGCAAGTTGGACAGACACCGTCTGCAACGTTATGGGTACTGTGCGCCGTCTCTTCGCCGTCTGAATTTACCTGCCAATGCTCCGTTTGACTACAATTATATATGTAGTTTCCGCCGCCCGTTTCTTCCGAGTCGCCCGTATCACCCGAATTGCCCGAGTCGTCAGTATTGTCTGAGCCGTCGCTCGTATCACCCGTTTCTTCAGAGCCGCCCGTTTCTTCCGAGCCGCCCGTTTCGCCCTGTTGGGTGTTCGTGCCGCCCGAACTTTCGCCTCCGTCAGGCTTGCAACCCGCAACCGCAAAAGCGAGGCATAAAGCGCAGGCTGCGGTCAACAACAAAACCAACAATTTTTTCATTTTTTTCTCCTTTGCGCGGTAAAAAAATAAGGTGTACTCCCGAAAGAGTACACCGCACGGTATCTCTTACGGTTACCACACCTTTAACACATCAATTATTTTCTTATCAAAAATTGAAAAGAGATACACAATGCCAGATTGTGTATTTGACAAGAAAATATTCATGGGGCATAAAATCCCCATATTGTGTTAAAAATGTGGTAACTAAAATATAACACCGCAAAAATTTTTTGTCAAGGAATTGCAAAAGCATTTCCGCAACATACGCCGCGCGGGGATTTTTTTTGAATTTTATTGACTATATTTTGCGATTGATTTATAATTAATTAAGAAATTCAGCCATCGGAGGTATTTAATGGCATATAAAACCAAAAGTTGGCGCAAGGAAATGCGCGTAACTGTAGATTACGGCTATATGATGAAAAACGTGATGGGCGAAAGGGGCATATCCGACGCCGAACTTTCGGCAATAAAGGGTAAAGCCAAAAACGCGTTTTCTTACGTATCGGAAAACCGCGGCAAGGACGAGCTGTTTATGGGCTGGACGGAGTTGCCCTATAACCAAAGAGCGATAGTTGCGGATATTCTTTCGACGGCGAAGGAAATAAGAAAGAAATTTAAATATTTTGTGGTATTGGGCATAGGCGGAAGCGCGTTGGGACCTTCTATGGTATTCAACGCCTTAAAGCACCTGCATTATAACGAGCTGCCCAAAAGCATGCGCGGCGGTCCTGCGTTTTATGTTGAGGACAACGTAGACCCCACACGCATGGCGGCGCTTTTTGACGTGATCGACCCGGCAAAGACATGTTTTAACGTAATTTCCAAGTCGGGCGCGACGAGCGAGACCATGGCGCAGTTTTTGATAATTGCAAAAGAGCTGGGAAAGAGAGGGGTGGAGCTTGCCGACAACATGATTTTCACCACCGACGCGGCGCGCGGGAACCTCGTTAAGATAGATAAAAAGTATGGCGGTAAATTCAAGAAGTACGTTTTACCCGACGGAGTGGGCGGAAGATTTTCCGAACTCAGCCCCGTGGGACTTCTTCCCGCGGCGGTTTTGGGCATAGACATTAAGGGTATGCTTGCGGGGGCGGCTTATATGGACGAAATTTGCTCCAAACCCGATATAAACAAAAATCCCGCTCTGCTTTGCGCCGCACTGCAATATATATCTATGGAAAAGGGCAAAAACATAAACGTCTTAATGCCCTATTCCGACAGATTGAAGCTTATGGCGGATTGGTATTGCCAGCTTTGGGCGGAATCGGTGGGTAAAGCCGTCGATAATGCGGGCAACACGGTAAATTCGGGCACGACGCCCGTAAAAAGTTTGGGTGTTACAGACCAGCACTCGCAGGTACAGCTCTATATCGAAGGACCTTACGACAAGGTTATAACCTTTATTTCCGTTAAAAATTATAACGTCGGCATGCCCATACCCGAGGGTTTTGAAGATATCCCCGACGTTGCGTTTTTGGGCGGGCACTCGATGGAAGAGTTGATTCAAGCCGAAAACAAAGCCACGGCGTACGCGCTTATGCGCGCGGGCAGGATGAACTACACGATAAACTTGCCCGAAATCAACGCCTTCACGCTGGGCGAGCTGATGTATATGTTCGAATTGCAGACGGCTTACGCGGGCGCGATGCTCAATATTAACACCTTTAACCAGCCGGGTGTCGAAAACGGCAAAAAGGCAACTTTCGCCCTGCTCGGCAAAAAGGGATACGAAGCGCTCAAAGAGGAAATGGACGCGGGCGTTTCCCAAAACAATAAATATATAGTATAATTAAAATTTAATTAAAAGCGCGGCGGGCGCGGCAGGCGTCCGCCGCGCCCAACGGTAAAAACAAATTATGGATGCTCTGTACATAGCGATTATAGCCGTCTGCGGAACAATAACGCTTGTTATTGCCGCCCTTTTCGGCTTTGCGTATTACGTTAACAAAAAGACTTTCGGCGCGCGGCACGACAAAAATCCGCTGTTAAAATATTTCTCCGCCGCGGATTTTGGGCTTGACGAAAAGCAGGTGCTCATCGCCCGCAACAAGAACAACGATCTCCGCGGGGTCATTTATAAAAAAGAGGGCGCAGAACCCAAAAAAGAATTGCTCATATTCTGCCACGGCATGGGACCCGGGCACATAGCATACACTACCGAAATCGCCTATTTTTGCAATCTCGGCTACACCGTGCTCGCGCCCGACTACTACGGATGTAACCTTTCCGACGGTAAAACCATAAAAAATATCGACAACGGCAAGCAGTGCGTTCTCGCCTCAATTTTATACGCCGTGACAACCCTCGGCTATGAAAAGACGATCCTCGTCGGGCACAGTTGGGGCGGGCACTCCGCGCTGTGCGCCGCATACGAAGCGGGCGACCTCGTAAATGCCGTGGTTTCGATGTCCGCGCCCGACAGGTCCGAAAAGGTAATGCACGCCACGCTCAAAAAGAAAATGCCCGCCTTTTTGGCAAATCTCGTATATCCCTTTCTCTGCGTGGTTTGCGGGGGAGAGAGTTCGGCATACGCCGCCGACCACTGCCGCGCAAAAGTCCTTTTGATACACGGCGAGTGCGACCCGCTCGTCTCTATCGAAAATTCCGCATACGGCGCTTCGAATAACCCGTCCGTTTTGAAATATCTCGCAAAGGGTAAGGGTCACAACCCCTATAACACCGCGGAAGCCGAAGCGCTGCTTAAAAGCCTTGCGCAAAATCTTTCGGCGTACAGGCGCGGTGAAACGGGCAAAGAATATTTCGAAAATTTCGATTTTAAAGGGGCAACCGCGGAGGACGGCGAAGTCCTGGACGAAATCGCCCGTTTTTTGGCGAATATTTGATTTAAAAACTATTGACAAAAAATTTCATTTGAATTATACTCGTTATATAAGTATGGCGCTTTTAGAGTCATGCAAATATTAAGCGGCTTTGCCGCATTATTGATTGAGTTAAAAGCTCAAATTTTATAAGTTGATTACTTTATAATCGAAACCAAAGGTCACTTGTGAAACGGTCAATAAGAGTAGTAAAAGTATTTGCTATATAGACTCTAAAAAGTCCAAACCACGAAAAACGTAAAAGGGGGATTATCCGCCGTTTCGAAAACGACCTTAAAAAAGGTCGTTTTTATTTTTTAAAGCGGAGGGGAAATAATATGGATCAGACAAAAGCGCCCCTTTTCGAAGCGTTGGAGCGGTTCGGAAAGCAGAGAGTAGTGCCTTTCGACGTGCCCGGCCACAAACGCGGCAGAGGCAATCCCGAGCTTGTAAGTCTTTTGGGCGAAAAGTGCGTTTCGCTCGACGTGAATTCCATGAAGCCGCTCGACGACTTATGCCACCCGTCCTCTGTAATACGCGACGCGGAGGCGCTTGCCGCCGAAGCGTTCGGCGCGGCCCACTCCTTCTTTATGGTGGGCGGCACCACTTCCGCCGTGCAGAGCATGATTTTTTCGGTATGCAAAGAGGGGGATAAAATCATAATGCCCCGCAACGTGCATAAAAGCGCAATAAACGCCCTTGTGCTGTGCGGCGCAATACCCGTATATGTCAATCCCGAAGTAGACCACAGGCTCGGCATATCCCTCGGCATGGAGCCGGCAAAGCTCGAACAGGCTGTCAAGGACAACCCCGACGCCGTCGCCGTCCTCGTTAACAATCCCACGTATTACGGCATTTGCTCAAACCTGCGCGAGATAGTTAAAATAGCGCACTGCCACGGCATGAAAGTCCTTGCCGACGAAGCGCACGGCACACACTTTTCCTTCGGCGACGAGCTCCCCGTATCCGCCATGCAGGCGGGGGCGGACATGTCCGCGGTTTCCATGCACAAATCGGGCGGAAGCCTTACCCAAAGCTCACTTTTGCTCTTAAACGAAGGGGTAAACGCCGATTACGTCCGACAGATAATAAATTTGACACAGACCACCAGCGCGAGCTATCTTCTTATGTCGAGTCTCGACATAACCCGCAGAAACCTCGCCCTGCACGGCGAAGCTTCCTTTAAACGGGTTATACGCATGGCGGATTACGCCCGCGACGAAATAAATTCCCTCGGCGGTTTTTACGCTTTCGGCAAAGAGCTTATAAACGGTACTTCTGTATTCGATTTCGACGTCACAAAGCTTGCCGTATTCACAAGGGATATGGGGCTTGCGGGAATAGAGGTATACGACATTTTGCGCGACGAATACGGCATACAAATCGAATTCGGCGACATTTCCAATATGCTTGCATATGTCTCCATAGGCGACAGATATCAGGACATAGAGCGGCTTGTGGGCGCGCTCGACGACATAAAGCGTCTTTACAAAAAGGATAAAGCGGGCATGCTCTCTTCGGAATATCTTTCGCCCAAAGTCGCCGTACCGCCCCGCCGCGCGTTTTATGCCGACAAAATTTCTCTGCCGTTAAGGCAGACCGAGGGCAGGATCTGCACGGAGTTTGTAATGTGCTACCCGCCCGGCATACCTATTCTCGCCCCGGGCGAACTTGTGACGGGCGAAATAATAGAATATATAGAGTACGCCAAAGCAAAGGGCTGTAACGTACAGGGCACCGAGGACTTTTCGGTGGAAAGAATAAACGTTTTAAAATAAGCTAAGGGAGGGAATTTTATGGAAATGTGGTTTTCGGATATTCACACCCCCAACATAAAACTGAATATCCGCGTAAAAAAGCAGCTCTTTTCGGAAAAGAGCGATATCCAGCAGGTCGATGTTTTCGACAGCGAGGATTTGGGTAAATTCATAACGCTTGACGGCGACGTCGTGTTTTCGGAAGCGGACGAGTTCATCTATGACGAAATGGTGACCCATGTGCCCATGGCTGTTCATCCCTGCGTCAAAAAAGTGCTTGTGATAGGCGGCGGCGACGGCGGGGTGGCAAAAGAGCTCTGCCGCTATCCCGAAATCGAGCGCATTGACGTGGTGGAAGAGGACGAAATGTTTGTGTACGTTTCCGAAAAGTTCTTTCCCGAAACGGCGGAGGGGCTTAAAGACCCGCGCGTAAATCTCTATATTGAGGACGGGCTAAAATTCATCCGCGGCAAGCACGGCGAATACGACCTTATAATAAACGATTCCACCGACCCGTTCGGACCTACCGAAGGGCTTTTCACAAAGGAGTTTTACGGCAGTTGCTTTAAGGCTTTAAACGATACGGGCATAATGGTTTACCAGCACGGCAGTCCTTTTTATGCGGACGACGAAACAGAATGCCGCAAAATGCACCAAAAGGTATTCCAGTGCTTTCCCGTTTCAAGGGTCTACCAGGCGCATATCCCCACATGTTCGTCGGGCTATTGGCTTTTCGGGTTTGCGAGCAAAAAATATCACCCTTTAAAGGACTTTGACGCAAAGAAGTGGAACGAACGCAAAATTCCCACCCAATACTACACCACCAACTTGCATCTCGGCGCGTTCATGCTGCCGAAATACGTTGAAGAAATTTTAATGACGGCGGAGGAAGAAAAGAAATGAAGATAATGATAATAGGCTGCGGCGGAGTCGCTCAGGTCGCAATAAAAAAATGCTGCATGGCGGACGACGTCTTTACCGAGATGCTGATCGCCAGCCGCACAAAATCCAAATGCGACGCCATAGCCGCCGAACTTAAAGGCAAAACCAAAACCCTGATTTCCACCGCGCAGACGGACGCGGGGAACGTGGAGGAGCTTGTAAAGCTTATAAACTCTTTCAAACCCGCCGCCGTTTTAAACCTCGCCCTGCCCTATCAGGATCTTACGGTAATGGAAGCCTGTCTAAAAACCCAAACACACTATATAGACACCGCCAATTACGAGTGCGAAAACACCGACGACCCCGTATGGCGCAAAAATTACGAAAAGCGCGTAAAGGCTAAGGGCTTTACCGCGTATTTCGACTATTCCTATCAATGGGATTACTTTTCCGAATTCAAAAAAGCGGGAATATGCGCCCTTCTCGGCACGGGTTTCGACCCGGGCGTCTCGCAGGTGTTTGCGGCGTACGCCCAAAAACACTTTTTCGATAAAATAGAGACCATAGATATTCTCGACTGCAACGGCGGCGACCACGGCTATCCTTTCGCCACGAATTTCAATCCCGAAATAAACCTTCGCGAAGTTTCGGCAAACGGCTCGTATTGGGAAGACGGCAAGTGGGTCGAAACAAAACCTCTCGAAATCAAAAGGAGCTATAACTTTGAGGGAGTGGGCGAAAAGGATATGTATCTTTTGCACCACGAGGAAATCGAAAGCCTTGCCAAAAACATAAAGGGTGTAAAAAGAATACGCTTTTTCATGACTTTCGGGCAAAGCTATATCCAACACATGAACTGCCTTAAAAACGTCGGCATGCTCTCCACAACGCCCGTAAATTACGAGGGCAAAGAGATAGTGCCCATACAGTTTTTAAAGGCGCTCTTGCCCGACCCCGCTTCGCTCGGCGCCCGCACCAAAGGCAAAACCAACATAGGTTGTATTTTTACGGGCATAAAGGACGGCAAGAAGAAGTCCGTATACATTTACAACGTCTGCGACCATCAGCAATGTTATAAGGAAGTCGGCTCGCAGGCAATATCCTACACCACGGGCGTACCCGCAATGATAGGCGCAATGCTCGTGGTAAAGGGCATTTGGCAAAAAGCGGGCGTTTACAACTGCGAGGAGTTCGACCCCGACCCCTATATGGAAGCCCTCAACAAGTACGGTCTTCCCTGGAAAGTTGTCGAAAACCCCGTTTTAGTGGATTAAAAAATGCGTTTCAGCGAATTACCTACGCCAGTCTATGTGATAGACGAGGACAAGCTCATAAAAAATCTCGAAATTCTCGCGGGTGTGCAGCGTCGCACGGGCTGTAAAATCCTGCTCGCCCAAAAGGCTTTTTCGTGCTATACGTTTTACCCGCTCATTTCAAAGTATTTAAGCGGCACGACTTCGAGCGGGCTCTACGAAGCCCGTCTCGCGCACGAGGAAATGGGGGGAGAGAACCACGTATACTGCCCCGCCTATACCGAAAGCGAGTTTGGGGAAATAGTCAAAATCTGTGACTTCATAGTCTTTAATTCAGTGGCGCAGGTAAAAAAATTTGCGCCCCTCGCAAAGGGCAAAAGTCTGGGCTTAAGGATAAACCCCTGCTTTTCCACACAGCGCAACCCCATATACGACCCGTGCGCATACGGCTCTCGCCTCGGCGTCACAAAAGAGCAATTTTGCGGGGACGTGTTGAGTTTTCTCGAAGGTTTCCATATTCATACCCTGTGTGAACAGGGCGCGGAGGAGCTATGTAAAACGGTTGAAGTCTTTGAGCGGGATTTCGGCGTATATTTCAAAAAGATCAAATGGCTAAACCTCGGCGGCGGTCACCACATAACCAAAGAGGGCTATGATATTCCCCTGTTGGAGAGGGAAATATGCCGCCTGCAAAACAAATACGGTGTGCAGATTTACTTGGAACCGGGCGAGGCGGTTGCCCTCGGCGCGGGATATCTCTGCACAAAAGTGCTCGAAACGGTGCATAACGGCATAGATATAGCCATTTTGGATACTTCGGCGGAGTGCCATATGCCCGACGTTCTCGAAATGCCCTACCGTCCGCCCCTCAAAGACGCGGCGGAAGCGGGGGTAAAAAAATACACTTACCGCCTGTCTTCACGCACCTGCCTTGCGGGCGACGTAATAGGCGATTATTCCTTCGATAAACCGCTGAATTGCGGGGACGTGTTGAGTTTTGAGGACATGGCAATATACACAATGGTCAAAAACAACACCTTCAACGGCATGCCGCTGCCTGCTATAGCAAAGCTGAAAGACGGCGAATATTCGCTTATTAAGACTTTCGGCTATGAAGATTTCAAATCGAGGCTGTGATGGAAAAGACCGTAATGCCCGCCGAATGGGAACCCCATTTCGGCACCGTAATGATTTGGCCGGAACGCCCCGGCAGCTGGCCCTATAACGCGGCGCCCGCCCGCCCCGTTTTCGCGCGGATAATAAGCGAAATTTCCAAAGGCGAAAAGGTGTTTCTCGCCGTCTCCGAAGCGGGCGAAAGCAGCGCAAAAGAGCTGTTGAAAAATGAAATATTGTCGGAACGTGTTGAGTTATGGCGTGTAAAAACCGACGATTGCTGGGCGCGCGACATGGCGCCCACGTTCATAAAACGCGGCGGAGAAAGGTTTGGCGTCGACTGGGCTTTCAATGCCTGGGGCGGTGATTATAACGGGCTGTACGGCGACTATTTCAACGACGACAAATTCGCATCTTATGCCTGCGCCCGTCTCGGCGTAAAGTGCATAAACGCCCGCCCGTTCGTGCTGGAGGGCGGCTCCGTACACTCAAACGGTTGCGGCACAATAATAACAACGGAGGAGTGCCTTTTGAGCAAAGGGCGCAACCCGTCGCTTTCCAAAGCGCAGATTTCCGAAAAATTGAAGCAGTATCTCGGCGCGGAAAAAATAATTTGGCTTAAACGCGGCATTGTGGGCGATGAAACGGACGGTCACGTTGACAACATTTGCGCGTTTACGGGCAAGGAAAGCGTGGTATTGGCGTGGAACGACGCGGGTGAACAAGGCGAAATCTGCCGAGAGAATTACCGCATACTCACGGAAAGCGGCTTAAATGTAACAAAACTTACCCTGCCCGAAAAGCCCGTCGCCGTCTCCTCGTACGATTTAAAGGGCTTCAGGTTTGCCGAGGGCGAAGCGGTGCGCAAAGAGGGCGAACGCCTTGCCGCAAGCTACGTCAATTTTTATATTTGCAATGCAGGCGTACTTGTGCCGCAATTCGGAGACCAAAACGACAAAAACGCGATACAGGTATTAAAAACGGCATTTGTGGGCAGAAAAATAATTCCCGTTCCTGCCCGCGAACTTATAGTCGGCGGCGGAAATATCCACTGCCTTACACAGCAGGTGCCGCTGTAAAGGAGAAAAGAAAATGCGCAAAACTACCGTTGCGGCGGTGCAGATGAAGTGCTCCGAAAGCCGCGAAGAAAATATAGAAAAGGCGATAAATTTAATAAAATCTGCGGCGGGGGAGAGCGCAAACATAATTCTGTTGCCCGAACTTTTCGAGCGCCCCTATTTTTGCCAGCAGCGCAATTACGGCTTTTACGGCTATGCCGAAGAACCCCGCGCCAACGCCGCGATCCGCGCCCTGGCGCCCGTGACCAAAGAGTTGAACGTAGTGGTGCCCGTCAGCTTTTACGAGCGCTGCGGCAATCTCCTTTTCAACTCTGTAGAAATTCTCGACTGCGGAAAATTAAAGGGAATATACCGCAAAACGCATATCCCCGACGACCATTATTATCAGGAAAAATTTTACTTCACCCCGGGCGATACGGGCTTTAAGACCTTTAAAACAACTTTCGGCACGATAGGCGTGGGAATATGCTGGGACCAATGGTTTCCCGAAACGGCGCGCGCCCTCGCGCTGAACGGCGCGGAAATCCTGCTTTTCCCCACCGCGATAGGCTCCGAACCAATTTTAAATACCAATAGCTCCGGGCATTGGCAAAGGGTAATGTGCGGTCACGCCGCGGCAAACCTCATGCCCGTAGTCGCCGCAAACAGAATAGGCGACGAAAGCGTTACCCCGTGCGCGGAGAACGGCAACCAAAGTTCCTCTCTCACCTTTTACGGCAACTCGTTCATTGCGGACGGCACGGGCGAAATAGTAAAGAGCTTTAAAAACACCGAAGAGGGCGCGATTTGCGCGGAATTCGACCTCGACGAACTTCAAAAACAGCGTTTGGAGTGGGGGCTTTTCCGCGACCGCCGTCCTCTCGTATATAAAGATTTGGTTAAAAAATAAAACTTTCCCCCGCCGTAGCCGCAGGCTTAGGCGGGGGATATAATTTTTGGGTGATATTATCTTAAAAAATATGCGGCGGCGCGTCAGCGCCGCCGCTTTTCAATCCAAACCCAACAAATAATCTGACGAAACGTCCAGATACTTGCAAATCAAAAACAAAGTGTCAATGCTCGGCTCGCTTTTTCCCGCCTTGTAGTCGGATATGCACTGTTTCGAAACTTTTGCGGCTTTTGCAAGCTCGGTCTGCTTCACATAAGAATATTTTAATATTTCGTTAAACCTCTCTTTGAACTTCGTCGTCTTTTCCATATAAAAAAATTATATGCAATAAGTACGTTATTACTTGACAAGTACGTTATTAACGTACTATAATTACGGTAAAATAAGCACAAACAGGAGTTAAGTATGTTGCATGCAAAAGATTTCAGAAACTGCGCCCGCCGCAGTTCGGGTAAACGGGGCGAGCTTGTGTTGGCAATATTTCTTATTATTGCGGTTATATGCATAGCGTCTTGTTTCACTGCTTGCTTTAAAAGCGGTGAAAGTTCAACAGAGCAGGGTTCGGCGTCAGGCGGAACGTCAGGCGGTAATAATTCTTCCAAAACGCCGGCACCCTCAGCACCGGTTAGTATCCCCACGGATAAGTTTACCGTCGTTTTGAGGGAGGATTCGGCAAAGGTGACCGATTCGGGCAGGGCGTATCAAAAAATGGACACTTTGCTGATTTCAAATTATTTTTCCGTAACGTCGGCATATAATTCGGGCTATACTAAATTGAACGTTACAATTTCGCTTGAAGCCAAAGAAATTGACTCCGGTTATCAATATGTGTTTTTGTATGCCGACAAGAATTGTAAGAGCAATACCTTCTTCGATAAAGTTTTGGACGAATTTTACGACCCTGCCGACCCGAGCCTTTTATACGAATACCGCTTCGAACACGGCGGTACGGGCAAAGCCAACACAAGTTGGGCGGTTCACGAATTCAGTACCACAATCATGATGAACAGGCTAAAGGACGATTTGTACATAAGGTACGGGGCTTCGGGTAAAAACGACGACGATTGGCAAAACAGAAACATAAAAGCTACTTTTTGGGTTTCCAAATAATTCGGTTTAATTGTAAAAATAAATCAAAGCGCGCCGCGGCAAATGCCGCGGCGCGCGATATTTTTATATCTGTTTGAGAACGTCAAAAACTTGTTGTGCCGTAAGGCACGTCAACGTGAGCCCTTATTTGCCCGCAAGCTTTTTATAGCCTTCCAGCCTCTCTTTTGCGGACTCTTCGGTCTGTTTAAAGAGGTCGTTCGCAACTTCCGCACCCTGCGTTTTAACAAGGGAAGCAAATCTCGTTTCGCCCGCAAGGAACGCCTGATAGTCGCCCGTGGGTTCTTTCGAATCGAGAGTAAATACGTCGCCTTCGGGATTGTATCTGTAAAGTTGCCAATAACCGCAGTCGACTGCCGCTTTTTCTTCGAGCTGGCTCTTCGTCATGTTAATGCCGTGGTTAATGCAAGGCGCATAGCAGATAATGATGGAGGGACCGTGGTAAGCTTCTGCTTCGGTAAGCGCTTTAAGAAGTTGCGCGGGGTTGCTGCCCATTGCGCACTGCGCAACATAAACGTAGCCGTAAGTCTTTGCTATCATGCCCAAATCCTTTTTCTTTACACGCTTGCCCGCGGAAGCGAATTTGGCTACCGCGCCTATGTTGGTGGATTTGGATGCCTGACCGCCCGTGTTGGAGTAAACTTCGGTGTCGAGAACAAGGATATTTACGTCCTCGCCGGAAGCCAATACGTGGTCCAAACCGCCGTAACCTATATCGTAAGCCCAGCCGTCGCCGCCGATTATCCATATGGACTTCTTTGCAAGGCAGTCTTTGGATTCCAGAATTTCTTTTACGAGTTCACCCGCTTCGCCGTCGCACTTATGGCAGTGCTCAAGCGCCGCAACAAGGTCTGCCGCCGCCTTTTTGGAAGCTTCCCTGTCGCCGAACGCGGCAAGGTATGCCTCGCAAACCGTCTTGCCTTCCCCGCAGGAAATTTCGGCAAGCCTTTCAACTTTCGCCTTAACGGCGTTGCGCCTTGCCGTGTATGCAAGATTCATGCCGTAACCGAATTCGGCGTTGTCCTCAAAGAGGGAGTTTGCCCATGCGGGTCCGCGGCCTGCCTTGTTCTTTGCATAAGGGCATGTGGGCGAGGAGCCGCCGTAAATGGAGGAGCAGCCCGTCGCATTGGCGATAATCATATCTTCGCCGAAGAGTTGGGTAACTACCTTTACATAAGGCGTTTCGCCGCAACCCGCGCATGCGCCCGAGAACTCAAAGAGAGGAGTCTCGAACTGGCAGCCCTTTACGGTGTCTTTCTTGAATTTGGAAGTGTCTACTTCGGGAAGTTCTACCGCGAATTCCCAGTTTTTGTCCTCGTGCTTGTCGAGGGATTGCTGTAAGGGAACCATCTTGATAGCACCGCCGTCCTTTACGGGGCAAACGGTAGCGCACACGCCGCAGCCCATACAGTCGAGGGGCGAAACCTGCATCTTGTATTCATAGCCGGGCAAGCCGATAGCCGCCTTTGCCTTTAAGGAAGAGGGCTTTTTGGTGCCTGCGGCGAACAATGCGGGGCGGAGACAAGCGTGGGGGCATACAAACGAGCAGCTGCCGCACTGTATGCACTTCGAAATGTCTATTTCGGGAACGAGCACCGCAACACCGCGTTTTTCGAACTTCGTGGTGCCGGTGGGAACATGTCCGTCCGCATTGAACTGCGAGGATTTCAGTTCGTCGCCCTTGAGGTAGAGGATGGGCTTTATAATTTCCTGATAATAAGCGTTCTTCGCGCCCTTTACCATTTCGGCGCCTTTGGTGGCTTTTGCCCACTCTGCGGGAACGTTTATTTTAACGAGGTGCGAATCCGCGCTGTCTATCGCGTCGTGGTTCATCTTTACGACCGCGTCGCCCTTTCTCGCAAAGGACTTTGTAGCCATGTATTTCATATATTCCACAGCCTTTTCGTAGGGCATGATCTGAGGGTTAACTTTAAAGAACGCCGACTGCAATATCGTGTTCGTTCTGCCTTTCAGCCCGAGTTTTCCGGCTATTTCGATTGCGTCGATCACATACAGATTGATATGCTTTTGCGCAATGTCTCTCTTTACTTTTGCGGGTAAAAAGCTTTCAAGCGCTTCCACCGTCGTCGCGCCGGTATTCAAAAGGAAGGTGCCGCCCTCTTTAATGTCGCCCGTCATATCGTAGCGGGTTATGTAGGAGGGGTTGGAGCACTGCACGAAGTCTGCGGAGTCTATAAGATATTCCGACTGTATGGGCTTGTCGCCGAAACGGAGGTGGGAAACGGTGATGCCGCCCGACTTCTTCGAATCGTAGAAGAAGTACGCCTGCGCGTGTTTGTCGGTATGGTCGCCTATTATCTTAATGGAGTTCTTGTTCGCGCCAACGGTGCCGTCCGAGCCGAGACCGTAGAACTTGCAGCTCGTCGAACCTGCGGGTGCGGCGTCGAATTTTTCCGAGAAGTCGAGCGACGAATTGGTCACGTCCTCGTGGATACCTATCGTGAAGTGGTTTTTGGGCTGTCTCTTTTCAAGATTTTTATAAACGGCTTTTACCATCGAAGGTGTGAATTCCTTTGAGCCGAGACCGTATCTGCCGCCGTATACTTTTATGTTCTTCACGCCTTTTTCGAGGAGTGACGAGCAAACGTCGAGGTAGAGGGGTTCGCCCAAAGAGCCGGGTTCCTTCGTCCTGTCAAGAACCGCCATCTTTTTAACTGTTGCGGGGATAGCCTTTACAAACGCGTCGGCAACGAAAGGACGGTACAGACGTACTTTTATAAGTCCGTACTTTTTGCCCATCGTGTTGAGTTTGTTTATGGATTCTTCTATCGTCTCACAGCCCGAACCCATACATACTATAACTTCGGTCGCGTCGGGTGCGCCCACATAGTCGAACAGGTGATAATTTCTTCCGCAGTGCTTCGAAACGACGTCCATCATTTCCTGAACGATAGCGGGTGCGGCAGCATAATAGCAGTTTGCCGTTTCCCTGTTCTGGAAATAGGTGTCTCCGTTCTGCGCGGTGCCCTTCTGGATAGGGTGTTCGGGGTTGAGCGCACGGCTCTTAAAATCTTTTATATCGTCGGCTATGCCAACTTCTTCGCAGATTTTGCGGATTTCGGCATAGTTGTCGGCTTCGTCCCATACGTCTATTTTTGCAACTTCGTGGCTGGTTCTGAAGCCGTCGAAGAAGTTAATGAAAGGCACTCTCGACCTTAACGTGGAGAGGTGCGCCACAAGCGCGAGATCCATAACTTCCTGTACGGAGCCGTCGCAGAGCATTGCAAAACCTGTCTGGCGGCAAGCCATAACGTCGGCATGGTCGCCGAAAATGTTAAGGGAATGTGCCGCAAGCGCACGTGCGGAAACGTGCATTACCATGGGCATAAGTTCGCCGGCTATTTTATACATGTTGGGGATCATCAAAAGAAGCCCCTGCGAAGCGGTATACGTGCTGGTGAGCGCGCCCGCGCAAAGCGAGCCGTGCACGGCGCCCGCCGCGCCGCCTTCGGACTGCATTTCGGCAATCTTTACTTTCTGACCCCACATATTCGTCCTGCCAGCGGTTGCCCACTCGTCCGCAACCTCCGCCATGGGCGAAGAGGGGGTGATGGGATAGATCGCCGCTACTTCCGAAAAGGCATAGGCGACATGGCTGGCGGCGGTGTTGCCGTCGATAGTCAATTTTTTCATCAAAAAACCTCCGATTGTTATAATAAATTTGTTTTTTATACTATACGCGTATCGCCCGCGCGGATCGCGTCGGGGCGTATATACATATTCAATTATAATATGCGCGTATAAAAAAGTCAATTAACCTTATCGGATTTATTTAAAAAAGCTTTTGCCCTTCTGTATTTTTTAATTAATTTATTTGCAATTATCCGTGCGTTAACAGTTGAATAAAATAAAACGATTTGCTATAATTATTTAAGATAAATAATTTGGGGAACGCAATGTCCGAACCTGTGATAATATGCCAAAATTTAAAATTTGCCTATCCCGGGCAGGAGGGGTATGCCCTCAACGGTATAAACCTTACCGTCGGCAAGGGCGAGTTTTTGTCCGTAATAGGTCATAACGGAAGCGGCAAGAGTACGCTTGCAAGGCTCTTTAACGGGCTGCTTACGGCTAACGAGGGCAAGATTACGGTTTTTGGGAAAGACGTCTCCCTGCGCGAGAACATTGCGGAGATCCGCAGGCACGTCGGGATAGTGTTCCAGAACCCCGACAACCAGACCGTCGCTTCGATAGTCGAGGACGACGTGGCTTTCGGACCTGAAAATCTCGGCGTGGAGCGGGAAGAAATAGGGCGCCGCATAGAGTGGGCGCTTTCCGCCGTCGGCATGGAAAAATTCCGTACCGCAACCCCGTCCCGTCTTTCGGGCGGGCAAAAACAGCGCATAGCCGTGGCGGGCGTTCTTGCCGTCAAGCCCGACGTGCTTATTCTGGACGAAAGCACGGCAATGCTCGACCCCCGAGGCAGGCGTGAAGTTATAGACGTAGTGCGCCGCCTGAACAAGGAAGAGGGCATGACCATAATTTTGATTACCCACTTTATGGACGAAGCCCTTCTTGCCGACCGTACCATAGTTTTAAACAAGGGCGAAATTGCGCTCGAAGGCACGCCCGACAAGATATTCGAAAACGGCGACGCGCTCGAAACCTTCAATTTGCGCCTTCCCGAAATATCGGTCATCTGCCAAAACCTGCGGGCGGCGGGCATGGAAATTGGCAATGACCTTACCCCTTCGCGGCTTGCGGAAGATATTCTTAAAAATCTACACTCGCGCGGAATTTTCAGCGCGCAAACCGGAAAGCCAAAATCCGCACAGATTATTTCGGACCATCTTTGGGATATCGACATAAAAAATCTGTCCTACACGTATTCCAAAAAATCTCCGTTTGCGACCAACGCCTTAAAAGGCGTAAATCTGCATATAGACGACGGCGAATTTTTCGGCATAATCGGGCACACGGGGAGCGGCAAATCCACGCTCATACAGCATCTCAACGCCCTTATTAAACTGCCTCAGGCGGAAAAGCGCTATCATAAACCCAAAGCAAAAAAGGGAGTCGTACCCCCGCCCGAACCCTCGGTCACAATAGGCAAATTCAACCTTGCCGACAAAAAGACCGATTTCAAAGCCCTGCGCGCTTCTGTCGGAATGGTATTCCAATATCCCGAATACCAGCTCTTTGCCGAAACGGTGTTCGCCGACGTGGCTTTCGGGCTTAAAAATTTCAATAAAAATCTGACCGACGAAGAAATCGAAGCCGCCGTAAAGAGCAGTGTGGAAATAGTCGGGCTGAACTACGAAGAGGTAAAGGACAAGTCTCCTTTCGACCTTTCGGGCGGTCAAAAAAGAAGAGTGGCGATAGCGGGAGTAATAGTCACAAAGCCGCATATTCTGGTTTTGGACGAGCCCGCCGCAGGCCTCGACCCTAAGGGCAAAAAGGAGATCATGGAGCTTTTGCACAAACTCCACGAAGAGTGGTGCAAAACGGTAATAATAGTCTCGCACGATATGGACGAAGTGGCTGAAAACTGCACCCGCGCCGCAGTGATAAGCGAAGGGCGGGTGTTCGACTGCGCCGTTTGCGCCGACCTCTTCGCGCGGGAAAGCGAACTTCGCGCGTTAGGGCTCGACGTGCCGCTTACGGTAAAAATATCTTCCCTTCTTGCCGAAAACGGGATAGCGGTTCAAAGCGACTGCACGGCAAAGGACTTCACGTCGAAAGTAATAGGGATATACGGGGGCGCAAATGCTTAACGACGTAACATTCGGGCAATATTACCCCGGCAAATCCTTTTTGCACAGAGCCGACCCCCGCACCAAACTTTTGGCTTTGATAGCCTTTATAGTTTTACTGTTCGTGTCAAATAACTTCTACTCCCTGCTCGCCTGCGCGGCGCTGCTGTTTTTGGCAATACTCCTTTCCCGGCTGCCGCTGGGCAGCGTTCTGCGCTCCATAAAGGGGATAATATTCATCCTCGTTCTTACCTCCGTACTCAATCTCTTTTTCCACGGCGGCGAGCGTCTCCTGTTTCAGTGGAAATTCATAAAAATCTATCTGGAAGGAGTGGTTTTCACAGTATTTCTCGTACTTAGACTTTTCTTCCTTGTAATGGCTTCTTCGGTGCTTACGCTTACAACCACGCCCGTGTCTTTGACCGACGGGATAGAGAGCCTTTTAAAACCTTTAAAATATATAAAATTCCCCGTGCACGAGCTTGCCCTGATAATGTCCATAGCCCTTAGGTTTATTCCCACGCTCATAGACGAAACCAACCGCATAATTTCCGCTCAGAAAGCGAGGGGCGCGGATTTTGAAAGCGGCAATATCTTTAAGCGCATAAAGGCAATAGTGCCTATTTTAATTCCTCTGCTCATAAGCGCGTTCCGCCGCGCGGAGGAGTTGGGCGACGCAATGGACGCCCGCTGTTATACGGGTTCCAAAAACCGCACAAAATACAAAAAACTTCATTTCGGCGCGCGCGACGCGGCGGTGTTCGCGGCGTTTGCCGTGCTGATAGCGGGAGTGGTGCTGCTCAATATCTATGCCGCGCAAATTTTCCCGCAAATCTATGAATATTTAAGGTTAAGCCGATGAGATACGCTCTTCTCGTCTCGTACGACGGCACAAATTACGGCGGTTGGCAGGTGCAGAACAACTGCGTTTCCGTACAGGAAAAGCTCGAAGACGCCGCTTTAGGGCTGTTCGGCAAAAGGACAGCCGTCACGGCAAGCGGCAGGACGGACGCGGGCGTTCACGCAAGGGCGCAGGTATGCCACCTCGACGCCGAAACGTCGGTGCCGGCGGGCAAGATCGCCGACGCGCTCAACATGCGCCTGCCCGAAGACATAAGCGTACTTTCTTCGGTAACCGCGCCCGAAGGCTTTGACGCAAACAGGAGCGCTAAGAAAAAAACATATTGTTACAGAATGTACTTTTCACCGCGCCGCAATCCCCTTTCCGACAGATATTCCGTATGGGTGAAAGGGAGCGCGGACATAGCAAAAATGCAATATGTATTGCGATTTTTCGAGGGGGAGCACGATTTTTCCGCCTATGCCAAAAGCGGTACGGCGGCAAAAACTTTTACAAGGATCATCTATTCGGCAACCCTTCGCGCCCAAAGTTCCCCAACGGCTTTAAACGTGGAAATTTATCTTACGGGCAACGGCTTTCTCTATAACATGGTTCGCACAATAGCGGGCACCGCGCTGTATTTTGCAAACGGCGCGCTCGGCGAAGAGCGGGTTATAAAATCGCTTGAAACGGGCAATAGAGACTTTGTCGGAAAGACCATGCCCGCAAGGGGGCTGACGCTCGAAAGCGTCGATTACGGCTTCGACCTGTTCGGCGCCGGAAAGGCAAAACAGCCTTAAATTTTACTTGTTTTTCACACATTGTTTTCATTACGTTCAATCTTTTGCGCTATATTATATAGCTGGTATGCCGCTGAGGGGTGCGGCAGGGAGGAGTTATGGATTTTTTCGAATATACCGACCTGACAAGACAAATTTTGGATTTGTTCCCGGGCGAAAGGCTCGAATTCTGGGTTTCCATGATAGTAGGCGGGGCATGTTTTCTTATAGTCTATATCTTTCAGTCCATAGGGCTTTACACCATTGCCCGCCGCGAGGGGTTTAACCACAGGTGGATGGCGTTTCTGCCCTTTTTCAACACCTATTATTTAGGCGTATGCGGGCAGAAAAACAGGTTTTTCAATATCGATACCAAAAAAATCGCAATTGCCGCGGCTATAACCGAAGCGGTGCTGTTTGCCATGTACACGCTCTTTTACGTCGCGCTCGCCACGCTCGAAGCCAATAACCTCTTCGAAACGGTCTCGCGTGTAGGCGAAGCGGGCGAAACCGCAACCGAAAACATATTTCTCCCCGACAGCTTTGCCTCCGACCACCCCGCGCTTGCCTGGGCTGGCTGGTGCTATAATTATCTCGACATAATTCTCGGTATTGTCGAACTCGTATACCTTTTCATACTCGTCGTAATTTTAAACTGCTTCTTCCAGACCTATTCCGCAAAGCACTATTTCCTGTTTACCCTTGCATGCATTTTCTTCCCCATACAGGGCATTATGGTTTTCGTAGTCAGGAACAACCGCGCCATGAGCTATTCCGAATACGTGCGCAGAATGCAGGAGCAGGCGTATATGCGTTACCGCAACCAGCAGAACGCGTACGGCAACCCCTACGAACGCGGCTACGGCAACGACCCGTACGAAACTCCCCGCGGCGGCGGTACGGACGGGAACGACGAACCGTTTTCGGAGTACGGTAGCGGAAAAGACGGCGGCGGCGACGACCCCTTCGACGAATTCAAAAACTGAAAAAACAGCGCTCGATAAGAGCGCTGTTTTCTTGCAAACCAAAAAACTATATGGTATAATTTTTCAAAGGAGCGGGCGATGGGAGAGTGTATTGCCGCCGTTTCCACCGCGAACGGCACGGGCGGCGTTGCAATAATAAGAATAAGCGGAGCGGGTTCTGCGGAGCTCGCGCGCAGGATGTTCGAGCCGTCGCAAAAGACGGAAGTTTTCGAACCGAACAAAATGTACCCCGGCACGATTTGCGGCGAGGGCTTTACAGATTACGGCTTTATGGTTTGTTTTGTCGCGCCCCGCTCGTTTACGGGCGAGGACTCGGTGGAATTTCATTGCCACGGCGGGGTCCAGATCGCCCGCGGCATACTTAAAAAAGCCATTTCCCTCGGCGCGCGCGCGGCTGAGCGCGGCGAATTTACCCGCCGCGCCTTTATGAACGGCAAACTGTCGCTTGCCTCCGCGGAGGGGATGATAGACATGATAAACGCCGAAAGTCTTGCAATGCTCAGGGCGGGCGGCATGCTGTATTCCGAAAAGCTTACGGGCGAAGTGCGCGCGCTGCAAGACGGGCTTACCGATATCCTCGCGGCTATTTCCGCCGAAATAGACTATCCCGAAGAGGATACCGACGGGCTTGACCTCGCCGCCATAAAGCGGGACGTATGCGCGCTTTCCCAAAAGATTTCCGCGCTCGCCGCAGGCTATTCGTGCGGCAAAAAGATAAAAAGCGGGGTTTCCGTTGCCATTTGCGGCAAGCCCAACGTGGGCAAAAGCTCCCTTCTAAACGCAATTTTGGGCTATGACAAAGCCATAGTTTCCGCCGAAGCCGGCACCACCCGCGACGCGGTCGAAGGTTCTGCGGAGATCGGCGGCGTTATTTTCAACTTTTACGACACGGCGGGCATACGCGACGGCGCGGGCGAAATAGAAAAAATAGGCATCGAACGGGCAAAAAACGCAATACGCACGGCGGATATCGTGCTTTTCGTAACCGAAGGCGCCGATACCCCGCCCAAAGGCTTTTGCGGCAAGCTTGTAACCGTTTTCAACAAGTCGGACGTATTAAAGCCTTACGGAAAATACGACGCGGCTGTTTCGGCGCTTACGGGCGAGGGAGTGGAAGAGCTCAAAAAACTGCTTTCCGCCATAGCCGTGGGGGAGAACGCCCTCGACAAATCCTTTATAGTGGAAGAGCGGCACTATGACGCGCTTCTGCGCGCAAAAAAATCTTTGGACGAAGCCGTCGCCGCCATCGGCAGCCTCACTTGCGACATGATAGCGGTGGACCTGCGCGAGACCTGGAATGCTTTGGGCGAGATCACGGGCGAAACGGCAAGCGAAGAAGTTATTAACAGAATATTTTCCAAATTCTGCGTAGGTAAATGACGTGATATGAAATTGCAGGAAGTATATTACTATTCGGACCCGGTCAACGACGATTTTGCGGGGCTCGATATAAACCACAAACCCGTGCCGGAAAATTACGAATACCTCAACAAAGGCTTCTGGCGGAAGTTTTTGCGCGGGATGTTTTATTACGGAATTGTCCGCCCGATAGGCTTTTTTTACAACAAAATCATAAAAAGGGTCACCTATGTAGGCAAAAAGAATATGAAAGGCTATAAAAAGGGCGGTGCGTTCATCTACGGCAACCATACGTCCATGATACTCGACGCTTTCAACCCGAGCTATCTCGCCTATCCCCGCCCCGCGGATGTGGTCGTAAATTCGGACGCTATTTCAATAAAGGGTCTGGCGTGGCTTATTAAGGCAGTGGGCGGCTTTCCCGTGCCCGAAGGCTTTCACGCAATGTCCCGTTTCAACGCCGCGATAAAGGAAGCTTACGAAAAAAAACACTGGATAGCCATATATCCCGAAGCCCATATCTGGCATTATTACACGGGTATCCGCCCTTTCCCGTCCGTATCTTTCGCCTATCCCGTAAAATGCGGCGCGCCCGTTTTTTCGTATACAATGGTCTACAAAAAGCGCAAACACTCGCGCTACCCCAAGCGGTTCGTCTATGTCGACGGTCCGTTTTTCCCCGATAAAACTTTGCCTTCCAAAGCGGCGGTCAAAAAGCTCAGGGACGAGGTGTATGCCGCCATGTGCGAAAGGGCAAAACTCAGCGATTGCGAGTTTATAAAATACATTTACCGCCCCAAAGAGGAAACGGCGGACGCCGCGGAGGCGGAAAAATGAAATTCACCGATTTGAAAGACAGCATAAAAGAGGGCGCAAAGCCCGTATATCTGCTCGAAGGCGAGGACGCCTATTTCCGCATGAAAGGCGAGGAGATGATAAAGCAGGCGTTTTTGGTAAATCCCGAACTGAATTTTTCTGTTTTCGGGGGCGAAACGCTCAAGGGCGCTGCGCTTAACGGGCTTGTCGCCGCGCTCGAAAATTATCCCTTCATGGCGGAAAAGCGGATAGTCAAAGTGACCGATTTCTATCCGACCGAAGCCGAATATAACGAATATTTGCAGCCGCTTTTCGAAGATTTCCCGCCGTCGGGGCTACTGTTGATAGTAAACTCCGCCCCCGCGGGCAAAAAGGGCGCCGATTTAAAGCGCAAAAAGGCTGTGACTTTTGTCGACTGCGGCAAAGCCGAACCCGAAACGGTAGCCCGCTGGATCTATATAACTTTCAAAAGGGCGGGCATTACCTGTTCCGCGGATATAGCCGAAAACATTGCGGCATACTGTCTTTGCGACATGGCGCGCGTGGACGCCGAAGTCAGAAAGCTGATCGACTACAAAGTTTCGGGCGAACTTAAGGCGGAGGAGGCGGACGCGCTTGTCTACAAGGACGCCGATTACAGGATATACGAAATGACGGGCGCGATAGCGCGCAGGGATTATTCCAAATACTGCGAAATTTCCAACGACCTTAAAAGCAAGGGCGCGGACGAGACGGCTGTGCTGAACGGGCTTTTGAATTATTTCAAAAATCTGCTTTCGGCGGCTTGTTCTCCGCTTTCCGACGCGGCTTACGCCCGTGAAAACGGATTAAAAGAATACGCCGTAAAAAAGAACCGCGAGCAGGCGGTTGCGATAGGTACAAAAAATCTCGCTTCGTACGTAAATATGGTATACGGCGCCGTATCGGACATAAAAAACGGCGTGTCGGTACCCGCTTCCGCGCTTTTAAAGTGCGAAACCGCAATTTTTTTCGGGCGGGAATAAATTAAATACCTCAAATTGCTTTATTTTTCAACATTTTGTATATATAATATAATTTGACGACCGTCGCAAAAATACAACGGACGGCACAAGGAGGCGGATATGGAGCACGGGCGGATACTGTGGGAAAACATAAAATATTTTTTCCTGCACGGCATTGCCGAAAATTATATAACGCTTATATTGCAATTCATACTCATCGCGTTGGTATACTACTACATGTTCAAGGTGCTAAAGGACAATAAAGCTTCCAAATTTATCGCCGTAATCGTATTCGTGGTATTGCTGTGCGGCGTCGCTTTCGCGTTTTCCGATTTCGACAACTGCGTGTTGTTCCTGATAATAATAATGATTTCCGTATTGATATTCACCATGTTCCACTCGGAAATCAAGCGTTCGCTTCTCGATTCGAATTCCCGCCACGTCGGCGCGCTCACCGTTTCGGGCGTACAGCTCATAATAACCGAAACCATACGCGCGGTGCAGAATATGTCCAAAAAGGACATAGGCGCGCTTATAGTCCTTTCCAACAACAATCTGCCCGAAGGTATAATACAGAGCGGCACGATAGTAAACGCCGACATAACTTCACAGATGATAGAGGCGGTGTTCTATCCCAAAGCGCCTTTGCATGACGGCGCAATGATTATAGAGGGCAACAAAATTTACGCCGCGGGTTGCTTTTTGCCCGTTGCGCAAAGCGACAACCTTCCCAAAGATATGGGCAGCCGCCACCGCGCCGCGCTGGGCGTAACTTCGGTTGCCAGCGTCACGGCGATCGTCGTCTCCGAAGAGACGGGCATAATTTCGGTAGTCAAAAACGGGGCGGTGGTAAAGCGCTATGCCGACGCTTCCGACCTCAAAAACGCATTGAGCGAATACTATTGGTCCGATTTGACCGCGGAGGGCAAATAAATGAAAAAGGTTTCCGAATTTTTAAAGGGGCTGTTCACCAAAAATATCCCCATCAAAATACTTGCTGTGTTCATTGCCGTTCTTACGGTTATATTAATAAATATATGAGGTAAAAAATTATGAAAACGGTAAAAATTCCCCAAATTCTCCTTCCCAAAAACGCGGATATGACGGCGTGGGCGGTTAACGCATGCGACCAGTTCACTTCCGACTACAAGTATTGGGAAGAAGTTGAAAAACTCACCCGCGGCAAGCTCTCAACTTTCAATATGATTTTCCCTGAAATCTATTTGAAAGACAACGCTCCCGCGCGCATTGCGGCAGCAAACGCGGCAATGGAAAAGTATCTCAAAGAGGGTGTGTTCAAAAAGGTAGAGGGCGGTTTCATACTCGTAGAGCGCTCCACCGAATCGGGTGTGCGCACGGGTATAGTGCTTGCGATCGACCTTGAAGACTATTCCTTTGAAAAGGGCGCAAAAACTCCCGTTCGTTCCACCGAGGCAACTATTCTCGAAAGAATTCCTCCCCGCGTGGAGATACGCAAAAACGCACCCGTGGAATTGCCGCATATAATGTTGTTGTACAACGACCCCGACGATTCCGTCCTCAAAACAGCTGAGCGCGGCGAAGTATTGTACGACTTCGACCTTAACATGAACGGCGGACACATTGTCGGCACGTATATCAAAAACGCCCAAAAAGTCACCGACGCGTTGTATGCGCTCGTTGCGGACAAAGAGGATAAATTCCTCTTCGCCGTAGGCGACGGCAACCACTCGCTCGCAACCGCAAAAACCTGCTGGGAGAATTTAAAACCCACGCTGTCCGCAGCCGAAAGGGAGACTCATCCCGCACGTTTCGCGCTGGTGGAAGCGGTCAACATTTACGATAAAGCCTTGAACTTCGAACCCATACACAGGCTCGTCAAAATATCCGACCCCGCCAAATTCAAAAAGGGATTGTCGCTCAAAGGCAAGTCGGCGGCATATCTTGCAATCGGCGGCAAGTCCGAAAAAATTCCTTTCCCCGAAAACGTGCCCGAAGGCATACGCTCCCTCGACGAATACATAAAGTCGTACCTTGCCGAAAACGGCGGCGAAGTAGACTATATCCACGGCGATAAAGAACTTCTCGATTTCACCAAAGAGGGCGGCGCAGGCATTATTTTGCCCGCCATCAAAAAGGGCGATTTCTTCGACCTCATCTCCAAAGGCGGCAACTTGCCCCGCAAAACTTTCAGCATGGGCGAGGGCAACGAAAAGCGCTATTATATCGAAGCAAAACTCATAAAGTAAAAAATCTTGTAAAGAATCGGTCCGCCGCCCTCTTGCGGGGCGGCAGGATCTTATTTAAGGGAAATGTCGGTTAAAGTTTGCAAATTCGGCGGCACTTCCATGGCCGACGGCAATGTGATAAATGCCGTTAAAAACATAATTTGCTCCGACGCGGGTAGGCGTTATATCGTCGTTTCTGCGCCGGGCAAACGTTTTTCGGGCGACAAAAAGGTTACCGACCTCCTGTACGCCTGCCACGCCGCGCACGGCACGGAAAAAGAGAGGGCTTTCGCGCCCGTCCGCGCCCGTTTCGAATCGATTGCAAGGGAACTGAATTGCGGTCTTGCCGTCAAAGCCGTCCTCGACGAAACAGAAAGGGAGATCTTTGAAAACGCGGACGCGGGCTTTACCGCGTCGCGCGGGGAGTATCTGTGCGCCCGCATAGCCGCCGAAGTTTTCGGCGCAAAATTCTGCGACGCCAGGGACGTGATTTTTTTCGGCGCCGACGGGGGAGTGGATAGCGAAAGGACGTACAAAGCCGTAAAAGAAGTCTGCTCCAAATACGACTTTGTCGTTTTCCCGGGCTTTTACGGCACAGGTTCCGACGGCAAAATAAAGACTTTTTCCCGCGGCGGTTCCGATATTACGGGCGCCCTCATAGCCCGCGCCATCCGAGCCTCTGTTTACGAAAACTGGACGGACGTTTCAGGCTTTTACGCCTGCGACCCCCGCATAGTAGCAAGTCCGCGGCACATAAAGTCGTTGTCTTACGAAGAGATGGGCGAGCTGAGTTTCATGGGTGCGGGCGTTCTGCACAGCCAAAGCGTTTTGCCCGTGCGCGAAGCTGGAATTCCCGTTATTATCAAAAACACTTTCCGCCCGCAGGATGAGGGAACGGTCATATTGCCCGTTTCGGACTATCTGCCCGGAAACGGACCCGTAACTGGCATTTCTGGCAACAAAAATTATACCGCGGTAGTTCTATATAAGGCGTCTGCGGAGACCGATCCGTCGTTTCTGCGCCGCGCTCTGGAAATTTGCGGAAGAAGAGCGGCGGCGGAGCGTACGGCGGGCTATGCGGGCAGTTTGTCGCTCGCTTTCCGCAACCTGTCCGACGATGTTACAGGCGAAATCTCCTCGTCTCTGGAAGAGGAACTGCAGCCCGATTCGGTTAGGGTAATAAAAAATTTATCCTATGTTTCGGTAGTGGGGTACGGTTTGGGTTCGTCCTGCGCCTTGCCGCAGAAAATTTTTTCGGCGCTTGCCGCCGCCGGCATCGAAGTGTATTCGGCGGAATACGGCGCCAACAGGCTGAGCTTTACCGTTTCCGTCCGCGACGGGGACTTTGAAAATTGCATTAAAACTTTATACAGTGAATTTTTCAATTGACAAAATCCGCCCGCCGTTTACAGGCGGGCGGATTCAATTTAAAAGCGCCTCAAACCGTTGGTCTGAGGCGCTTTTAAAATTACTTTGTACCCTGCTTTTTGAACACCGTTTTAAGTATTTCTCCCAACTTCGGGCGTTTCCCGTATAAGAGCACGCCCGCGCGGTAAATTTTTGCGGCGATAAACCCTACGGCTACCACCGAAGCCGCAAGTATTGCTATGGATATGAATATTTCGTACCAGGCTACCGTACTCATTGCAATCCGCGTGAACATCGCTATGGGCGAAGTGAAGGGGATATACGAGCATATAAGCATTGCCATATTGTCGACATTTCCGCTCGTCATAGAAAATATCACCACAAAAAAGGCAATTATAAACAGAAAAGTCACGGGCATAATACAGGTATTCACGTCCTCCGGTTTGGAAGTAGTGGAGCCCAGCGCGCCGTACAAAAAGGCGTAAATCAAAAATCCCAGAACGAAGAACGCCAGCATATAAAACAGCAACCCTATCGGTATGCCGAATATTGATTGCATAATTATATTCCCGCCCAACGCCTGCTTGTTTATGTTGAACAGAATAACGGCGGAGCCGAACAGCGCGACGAGTTGCATAAACCCCGCCGAGCAGGAGGCGAGCACCTTTCCGAATATCAGGTTTACGGGCTTTGTGCTTGTAATAAGCAATTCCATTGCGCGCGAGCTCTTTTCTGCGGCTACGTTCGTAGCCACCATCTGCCCGTATAACAGAATTACCATGTACAGCGCAAATATCATTATATAGGTGTACAAAAAGTTCTTCATCTGGTTTTTGCCGAGCGGCAAAACCGAGCTTTCTATCTGCACGGACATTATTGCTTGTGCCTGTTCGGGCGACAGCCCGCTTGCCGTCATTGCAAAAATGCGGTTTACTTCGGTAAGCACTGCGTCCGCAACCGCGGTGTTGGTATCGTACAAAGAAAGATTTTTAACGTAATAGGTATAGGAGGACAGGCTGTCAAATACGAAAGCACACTCCGCTTCGCCCTTGATAATCTTTTCCTTTATTTCGTCCACCGACGCGTCCGTCGGGGTAACGGCGTAATTTTCAAAAGCCTCTTCAAAGTATTGCCCAGCAAGTTGCACAACCCCGGGCTGTTCCGAACTTATAAGCATTACGGCGCTTTTCTTATCCTCGCTTCCGCTGTTTGCGGCGGCAATGATGTTGGGTATAAACACTGCAACCGTCATGGCTATTATCAAAAATATAGTTATCCCGATAAACAACTTGTTTTTCAGATATCCTTTCAGCTCAAAGAGAAATATGTTTAAAAATTGTTTCATAAAATCTCCTTATTCCCTCTCGCCCGCATATTCCACAAAGATATCGTTTAAAGAGGGTTCAAACACTTTCACTTCGTCCACGTCGTAATTTTCCGCTATCCGCCGCATTACGCTTTGCTTTTCCGAAGGGTCTTTGAGTTTCACCGTCACCGAATTTTTGCCGTTCATAACGCAGCTTTCGCCGAAATCCCTTATTATGGGTTCGGGATTTTCCGAAGAAATCACAAGGCGGTTCCTCGGGTAGTTTCTCTTTATTTCGCGCAAATCCCCGTACAGCGCTATTTCGCCCGCGTTCAAAATGGCTATGCTGTCGCAGAATTCCTCTATATAGCTCATTTGGTGGCTCGAAAACAGCACGGTTTTGCCCAAAGCGATCTGTTCCTTTATAACGTCTTTCATTGTAGCCGCGTTTACGGGATCCAGTCCCGAAAATGGCTCGTCGAGGATTATAACCGCGGGGTCATGGCACAGGGCGGTAATCAACTGTATTTTTTGCTGGTTTCCCTTCGAAAGGGTGTTCAGCCGCTTGTCGGCATATGCGTACATATCCAGCTTTTTAAGCCAGAATTCCGCCGCGGCTGCGGCGCTTTTTTTATCCATACCTTTAAGCATGGCAAAGTAGACCAGCTGTTCTAAAATTTTTTTTCGGGGATACAGCCCGCGTTCTTCGGGTAGATATCCCAATTTTATTTCGGAGTAATTTATCGGCTTGCCGTCAATAGTGATTTCCCCGCCGTCGCAGGGGAAAACGTTCATCAAAATGCGTATGGCGGTAGTTTTTCCCGCGCCGTTCCTGCCCAAAAGCCCAAAAGTTTTTCCGCTTTCGGCTTTATAAGATATGCCGCGAAGCACTCTCTTGTCGCCGAAAGATTTGGTTACGTCTTTAAATTCCAGAATCATATTTCACACCCGCGTATATCCGTTCCACAAAATAATAGCATTTCCGTTAAATAAAATCAACCTTATAATCCGGGTGTTTTTAAAAAGCGCGGTTAACGCGCGGCGCGGTTTTTTTCATACAATGTACTATAATTTTCTACTCGGAGAAATTCAAAAGTGCAGTGGATAGCTTCTTTGTCCGGCGTATGGCTTGCTCTTCTCGCCACGACGTTCACATATCTTATGACGGCGGCGGGCGCTGCGTTGGTTTTTGTTTGTAAAAAGGTAAACAATTCTGCTTTTTCGTTCATGATGTCGAGTGCGGCAGGCATAATGCTCGCTTCGACTTTTTTTTCTCTTCTTTTGCCCGCCATGGAAAGCGGAGCCGAACCCAAATGGCTGATACTTTCCTTAGGCTTTGTTTTGGGCGGGCTGCTCATCATAGTCACCGACGTATTGATAGGGAAATTCCGTTTTTTTTCGTATAATGCAAAAAAGCGCTCTTCGGCGGTAATGTGCATAGCCGTTACCATGCACAATATTCCCGAAGGCCTCGCCGTGGGGGTTGCGTGCGGCGCGGCGGGCACGGGGCAATACGCCGCCGCTATAGCCGCTGTAATGCTGGCGGTGGGGATAGGCATACAAAACTTCCCCGAAGGCATGTGCGTTGCGTTTCCCCTGCGCGCAAACGGCGCGGGCAGGGGTAAGTCCTTCTTTATAGGCCAGCTTTCGGGTGCGGTGGAAATAGTCGCGGGCGTTGTGGGCGCGGCTGCAGTTTCCGTTGCGGCGGGAATATTGCCCTGGGCGCTGTCCTTTTCGGCGGGCGCCATGCTCGCCGTCGTATGTTCGGAGCTCGTCCCCGAAAGCTTTGCAAACGGCAAAATCAAGGCGACCGTCGGGGTGACGGCGGGCTTTGCCCTGATGATGATTTTAGATATCGCCTTCGGCTGAATAATTTACAAAAATTTCCGCAAGATAGGGATATGGAAAAGAAAACGGATAAAAAAACTGCGGTTATCGTGGGCGGGAGTTCGGGCATAGGTTTCGAAACCTGCCTGCGCCTTGCAAACCGCGGCTGGAACGTTGTAAACGTTTCGCGTACTCCCTGCAAAAGCAATAAAGTTACCAATATTCAGGCAGACGCGGCGGACGGCGCGGCGCTGTGCGAAGCGATAAAAAAAGCGGCGTTAAAAAACGGGATCGCCCTTTTGGTGTACAGCGCAGGTTTTTCTATGGCGGCGCCCATAGAATACGCCAAAGAAGAGGACTATAAATATCTGTTCGAAGTCAACTTTTTCGGCGCGTTGAAAGCCATGCAGGCGGCAATTCCGTTTATGAAGAAAAAGGGCGGCAGAATAATTATGATAGGCTCGTTGGGCGGCAATCTTCCAATAAGTTTCGACAGCTTTTATTCGGCTTCCAAAGCGGCTCTCGAAATGCTTTGCCGCAACGCCTATACCGAATTGAAGCCCTATAAAATAAAGGTGACGGGCGTCCTTCCGGGCGGCACGTCCACAGGCTTTACCTTTAAAAGAAAAGTCTATTCCGAAAGCGAAGTCGGCGCATATTCTGGAAGCGTCAACAAGGCGGTCGCCGCGCTTGCACATATGGAGCAGAGCGGCATGTCTCCCGCGCAGGTTGCCGAAATAATATGCAGCCTCGTCACAATGGACAACCCTCCCGTAATTAAAATCTGCGGCGCAAAAAATACCGTATACAGGCTCTTCTCGCGGATTATGCCCGAAAAAGTCACGCTGAATATCAACGAGAGGATGTACGACCAATGAGAAAGGAAATAGACCTTTCCCGCCGCGACGAAAGGGAGAGCTTAATTAAGCCCCGTAAGGGAGATTTGATAAAAAATGACAGGCAGAACACGTGAAAATTATAACCGCAATTATTTAAATTACGTAAAAACGCAGGACCCGCCCACCAAACATTTAAAAAACTGCGCGGCGGCTTTCGGCGTCGGCGGACTTATTTGCTGCATAGGCCAGTTTATCCGCTATATGTTCATGTACGCGGGGCTTACGGGCGACGAGCTTGCGGGCGCAACGTCCGTAGTGCTCATTTTCATAGGCTGTTTTTTGACGGGGCTCGGAGTATACGACAGAATAGGCAGATACGCCGGCGCAGGCTCTATAGTGCCCATTACGGGCTTTGCCAACAGCGTCACTTCACCCGCAATCGAATTCAAAACCGAAGGCTGGATATACGGGATGGCGGCAAAAATGTTTACGGTAGCGGGCGCAATTATAGTTTTCGGGGTATTTTCGGGCGTTCTCGTCGGCTTGATTTATTATTTTATATGAATAAGAGCAATACTGTATTTTTTAAAAACGCGCCCCGCATTTTATCTTCGGCGGCAGTCTGCGGTTCGAAAGAGAGCGAAGGCATAATAGGCTCGTACGCCGACATAACTTTGGCTGACGACATGTTCGGCGAAAGCACGTACGAAAAGGCGGAGTGCAAAATGCTCTCCTCGGCAATTTCCCTTGTCATAGAAAAGAGCGGGCTGAAAGAGGAGAATATAGACGTTTTGCTGTCGGGCGACCTTCTCAACCAAATAATTTCGGCAAGTTTTGCCGCACGTGACTTCACTTTCCCCTTTTTGGGCTTGTATTCCGCGTGTTCTACTATGAGCGAAAGCATTTTACTCGGAGCGGCGCTCGTTGACGGCGGATACGTAAAGACGGCGGTGTGCGCCACGGGCAGCCATTTCGCCTCTGCGGAAAGGCAGTACCGTTATCCTTTGGAACTCGGCTGTACCCGTCCGCCGCAGGCGCAGTGGACGGTAACGGGCGCGGGCGGGCTTCTGCTCGGCAGGTCGGACAAGGGAATAAGGGTCACCTGCGGTACAATGGGCAGGGTTTGCGACTTCGGCGTAACCGACGTCAACAATATGGGTGCCGCAATGGCGCCCGCTGCGGCGGATACCATAATAAGGCATTTCAGGGATACCCAAACCGGACCGGAGGACTTCGACCTTATTTTAACGGGCGATTTGGGCGCGTTGGGCAGCCGCATAGTCAAGGATTTAACCTGGGAAAAGGGCTTTGACATTTCAAATAACCACGTCGACTGCGGCGAAATAATTTATAAGGTGATAGAAAGCGAATTTCAGGGCGGAAGCGGCGCAGGCTGTTCGGCAACCGTGCTCAATTCCTATATCCTCACCAAAATGAACGCAGGTCTTTACAAACGCGTGCTCTTTGCCGCGACGGGCGCCCTGCTTTCCACCGTTTCTTCGGGACAGGGCGAATCTATTCCCTGCATAAGCCACGCCGTGCGTTTGGAGGTGTAAATGGTTCAGGCGGAAATATTGGATATTCTTTTCACCTATTTAAAGGCTTTCGCCGTAGGCGGCGGAATTTGCCTAATCGCGCAGTTCATAATTAACTTCACCGACCTCACTGCGGGCAAAATTCTTGTGTATTTTATGCTCGCCGGCGTGGTTCTAACGGCAATCGGCGTGTACCAACCGCTTGTGGAATTTGCGGGCGCGGGCGCAACCGTTCCAATATCGGGCTTCGGCTATCTTCTTGCAAACGGCGCCATGAAAGGAGCTGAAAAGGGCTTTTTTTATGCAATAACAGGCTCTTTGACGGCGGCAAGCGCGGGCGTGACGGCGGCGGTGGTGTTCGCCTTTATAATGGCTTTGATCTTCAAATCCCGCACAAAGCGCAATTAAATTTTATCAAGAGTAACAAAACGTCATTTACGTGCATATGCGCGCCATACAATATGGTATGGCGCGCATAAAACGTACGGGCAAAAAATTCAGGCGCTTTAAAGCGCTCTTGTTCATACTCTGCCTTTTGGCAATAGGCGTTATGGTTTATTTCCAGCGCAACGTCACGCGCGTCCTCATTTCCATAAGCGAAGCCACTATCCGCTCCATAACCACCGTTGCCGTGAACGACGCCATTTACTATACTTTAAACGATTCGTTGAGGTACGAGGACCTGATAACGATAGACCGCGACGAAAACGGCGACGTCACTTCTATAACGACCAACAGCTTAAAAATCAACCAGATAGCAAGGGACACTGCATATCTTTCTCAGGAAAACCTCACAAAAATGAGCGCGGCGGGCATAATGGTGCCGATAGGCGCGCTGACGGGAGTGGAGGCTCTTGCGGGCTTCGGGCGTAAGATAAACATAAAAATCATACCGATATCCAACGTGGAGTGCCGCTTCGTATCAAAATTCAAAGAGGCGGGCATAAACCAGACTTTGCACTCGCTGTATCTTGAAATTGTATCGGATATATCCATAATAATGCCTTCAAAATCCACAAACCTCGCCTCGACGATAGAGGTGTTGATATGCGAAAGCGTAATAGCGGGCAAAATCCCCGAAACCTACTTGCAGGCTTCGTGGGCTGGCGGCGACGGCGCGCTTATGCCGTGAACGAATAACCCGCGCGGGCGCGGTTTTAAAAATAACTGCAAAGCAAATTACGTGCTTGTCATTTCGAGGGATATGAGACCCGCGAAGCGGGCGATTGACCGAGATTTCTAAATAATTACTGCGCCCATTACGAGTATGTCATTTCGAGTCGAAGGAAGACGCGCCGAAGGCGCGCGACCGAGCGAGAGAATCCCATGGTGGTCTGCTCAGGGCTATTGCGAAGAGCGGTATACAAAAGCCCGTGCTTCCGCTCAACTTCGGGGGGATTCTTCACTGCATTCAGAATGACAGAGGGATAGGGAAATTCTTCACTGCGTTTCGCCGCTGGCGGGAGCTTCGGGCAAAGCCTGCGCGCAAAATGAGCAAAAAAGCCCCGCGGCAAAAATTTCGCCGCGGGGCACACACTTTATTCCGCCGTCTTTAAGTCGTTTTACGTTTCCAATAATAATATTTGTAAGTTTCTTTAATTATATTTAAAATTAATGTCACTATTGCAAGCAAGGCGGTTATTGAAATCGCTATTGTTTCTATAAGTTCATAACAACACATAAAATTTTCTCCTTGTAATTAAATTTTTTTTAATTTAAGATTTACGTTTCCAATAGTAATATTTGTAAGTGTCTTTAAGATATTTAGCGGCGGTTTGGGAGTTTTGCAAACTACTGCTTGATATATCCGTTCCGCTTGTAGCCGAAGAATCCTCTGTGCGATACCACCCCGTTGGATTTTTAAATTTCACGGTATTAAGGTTGGTGGAGCCGAACGCACCCCATCCGATAGAAGTAACGCCATTGCCTATGGTTACGCTTTTAAGGCTGTTGCACGCATAGAACGCCCAACTGTCTATAGAAGTAACGCTATCAGGTATGGTTATGCTTGTAAGGCTTGTGCAACCATAGAACGCATAATTGCCGATTGAAGCAAGTTGGGATTTATCGCCGAAGTTTATGCTTGTAAGGCTTTTGCAACCCTTGAACGCATCATAGCCAATAGAAGTTACGCTATCAGGTATGGTTATGCTTGTGCCTTTATAATTTTCAAAACCATAATCAACTATTTCTTTAATAGAGGGATTATCTCCCCATTTTATTTCTGCCGTGCAATTGTAGAACGCACTTCTGCCGATAGAAGTCACGCTGTCGGGTATGGTTATGCTTTCAAGGGATGTATTCGGATAGTAATTATTAAGGAACGCACAACTGCCGATAGATGTTACGCTGTCGGGTATGGTTATGTTAGTGCCTCTATATTCACTGAAAGCAGCGTTGCCTATTTCTTTAATAGAGGGGTTATCTCCCCATTTTATTTCTGCCGTGCAACCACTGAACGCATATTGACCGATAGAAGTTACGCCGTCGGGTATGGTTATGCTTGAGCCTCCGAAACCCGCGAACGCATTACCTTTAATTTTGGTAACTCCTTGCAACATTTCGGCGGTAAGCTCGGTTACAAGTTGATTGTTTAAATATAAATTATGTGCGTAATAAAGCGGGTTTGCGTTATCACTTCCAAAGTCAATATTGCACCAGGCGGCTATATCCGTTATGTATACTCCTTTAAGACTTAGGCAACCATAAAACGCACCACTGCCGATAGAGGTTACGCTGTCGGGTATGGTTATGCTTTTAAAGCCTGTGCAACCATCGAACGCAGCACTGCCGATAGAAGTCACGCTGTCGGGTATGGTTATGTTAGTGCCTCTATATTCACTGAAAGCAGAGTTTCCTATTTCTTTTATAGAGGGATTATCGCCCCATTTAATTTCGGCTGTGCAATCATAGAACGCCCTCTCGCCGATAGAAGTTATGCTGTCTGGTATGGTTATGCTTGTGCCTAAATATCTACGGAAAGCATTGTCTCCTATTTCTTTAATAGAGGGGTTATCTCCCCATTTTATTTCTGCCTTGCAACCATTGAACGCATATTCACCAATATAAGTAACGCTGTCGGGGATAGTTATGCTTGTAAACTTGATTTATGGACAGTAAATAGGTTTTATCCGTTTTTCGTTTTTGGTTTATCAATCAGTTTGTAGTAG
>CANQNO010000008.1 GCA_947625245.1 uncultured Clostridia bacterium | reverse complement strand
GAGGACGCGTCCGAAAATTCTTCCACGGAAGAAATTCCCTGCCTTTACCGCATAAAGAACGACAAACGCGCAAAATACGCTATCCAGCTTATTGAGATGATGATGGAAAATCTCAACGTGCCCAAAATCGAAAGAGAGGCTCAGGATTATTATCTGCCTTACGAGGGTACGCTCGAACTCATTAATAAGGGACTTATAAAGCGCGAAATCAAGCAGAACGTGGATCAGTCCATGTTCTCCGGCGAGGGTACGCCCGTTCAAAAGAAAATTATCGAGCCTGTAATTCCCGAAGAGGAATCGCTCGAAGCCGGCGTCGTGCGTTACGACCGCAGCTTCACCGCAAGGCTTATACAGTCCGACGACGACGTAAAACATTGGTACGGCGATATCAAAAACTGCCTGTTGTCTTTTGCAAAAGTCAAAGACCGCATGAGCTGGAAAAAGGAAACTTTCCGTTACGGCAAGGATAAAATCGCTCGCATGGGTTTCCGCGGTAAAATACTTTGCCTGTATCTCGCACTCGACCCCAACAGTTTTGCGGACAGCAAATACAAAGTTGAGGACGCGTCCGAAAATTCTTCCACGGAAGAAATTCCCTGCCTTTACCGCATAAAGAACGACAAACGCGCAAAATATGCTATCCAACTTATTGAGATGATGATGGAAAACATGAATATCGCGCGCATTGAAAGGGAGCCCGAAGATTATTATCTGCCTTATGAAGGCATAGTCGAATTGATTAAAGACGGGCTTGCAAAGCGCGAAATCAAGCAGAACGTGGACCAGTCCATGTTCCGCAAAGACGGTGAAACGGATGTTGCGGAAGTTAGCGGCGAGGAAGAAGTTGCGGCAACCGAAGCGGTTGAACCCGAAACGGCGGAAGAACCCGTAGAAGAGGTTGCGGAAGCGACGGCGGAAGAATCCGCCGCGGAACAGCGCGAATACGTACATACGGGCGCGGCTGTTATGCCCGACGACTTCGGCGGCGATATCGAAACGGACGGAGAGGATTTGCTTGAGTGGGGATTCAAGGCAAGGCTTTACAACTCCGGCGATTCCACGAAAGTCCGCTACGGCGTTCTTAAAAACGAAATACTTTCTTACGACAACGTTGAGTGCATACCCGAATTCGGCAGGGAAATTTATTCTGAGGACGGGAAGAACATTGCCAAGTTCGAATTTATCGACAGTGTGCTCTGCGTATTCCTCGCGCTCGACCCCGACGTTTATGACGGAGTGGGCTATCTTGTAAAGAACGTCTCCGACAAAGCGGGTTATGCCGATACGCCTTTGATGTTCGCCGTGAGAAGCGACAGGGATGCGCGTATGGCGGTCGATCTTATAACCGACGCCGTAAACAAGTTAAATCTCGTAAAATTCCCCCGCATAGAAGAGGATTACTACGTCGAACACAAAGAAAAAGAAGAACTTATCGCCGCAGGGCTTATAAAAGTTCATAAACCCGAATGATCGCGTAATTTTCTTTGCTGCGGAGTTTGACCATGAAAAAAGAAAAGATACTCATTGTTGACGATTCCGAAATGAACCGTTCGATTTTGGCGGATATGCTTGTCGATGAGTTCGATACGGAAGAAGCCGAAAACGGCGCGGTTGCCGTCGATATGCTCAAAAAGCGGGCGGAAGAGTATTCGCTTATTCTGCTCGACATAGTCATGCCCGAACTCGACGGGTTCGGCGTTCTCGAAGCGATGAATTCCAACAACTGGATAGAGTCGTTGCCCGTCATTATGATTTCTGCGGAAACGCAGTCCTCGCAAATAGAAAGGGCGTACAATCTCGGCGCAAGCGATTTTATAATGCGGCCTTTCGACGCTTCGATAGTACACCGCCGCGTCGTGAACACCGTATTGCTTTACGCTAAGCAGAAAAAGCTTATTAATATAATCGACGAACAGGTTTACGAAAAAGAACAGAACAGCAACCTCATGGTAGATATCCTGAGCCATATAGTAGAGTTCAGGAACGGCGAAAGCGGGTTGCACATACGGCACGTGCGGGCATTTACCGATTTTTTGCTCAGATGTCTGAATAAAAAGACTGGAAATTACAACCTGACGGATAGCGAAATCGGCGTGATAAGTATGGCTTCGGCTCTCCACGATATAGGCAAAATAAGCATAGATGAGCATATATTGAATAAGCCCGGCAAGCTCACGGACGAGGAATACGCCGTAATGAAGCGGCACAGCCTTATAGGCGCCACCATGCTCGAAGGACTTGAGGGTCAAAACGACAACCCGCTCGTCAAAACGGCATACGAAATCTGCAGATGGCACCACGAGCGTTACGACGGCAGGGGATATCCCGACGGCTTGAAAGGCGACGATATACCCATATCTGCGCAGATAGTCGCTCTTGCCGACGTTTACGACGCGCTCACGAGCGAACGTGTATACAAAAAGCCGATCCCTCACGAAGAAGCCGTAAAAATGATTGCGGAGGGCAAGTGCGGGGCGTTCAACCCGCTGCTTATTGAGTGCCTTACGGAGAACGCAGACAAAATAAGAAGCGCGGTTAACGCCGACGTAGCAAAAAAACAGATGCGCGCAACCGTTAAAAACTTTGCGGACGCCGTGTTGCATTCCAAATCTCAAGGGGCGTCCGAACGCACTTTGCGGCTGTTGGATTACGAGCGCATGAAGTACAATTTCTTTGCTGCAATGACGCAGGAAGTACAGTTCGAATACGTTGCGGCTACGGATACAATCACGTTCTCTCCTTACGGAGCGCAGAGACTCGGGATTGAAGAAAATTTAATACTTTCCAAAAACAAAGATAAATTAGATAACCTGCTCGGGGCGGACTGGCTTGAAAAGCTTTCGAAAAAATTCATGGAAACAACACCCGAAAACCCCGAATTCAAGGGCGATTGCAAGGTAAAGATCGGCGGCGACACTAAGTGGTACACAGTGATCATAAGAACCATATGGAGCGACGACGCCCCGCCGGCGATTGAGGGCGCGATAGGCAAAATGATAGACATGACCGAATCGCATACAAAAATCGGCGAACTTACCGAAAAGGCTTTGCACGATCCTTTAACGGGGCTTTGGAACAGGTCGGGCTCGCGCGAGCAGATAGAAAGCAGAATACGCAATTTCCCCGCTAACAAATATGCAATCGCCGTTTTCGATATCGACTTTTTTAAAAACGCAAACGACACATACGGGCATTTGTTCGGCGACAGAGTTTTAAAAGAGGTCTCAAGCAGAGTATTGCACAGTACGCGCGCATACGATATCTGTGCGAGAATAGGCGGCGACGAATTTTTGATTTTTCTTGAATACAAAACCGACATACAGCCGATAGTAGCGCGTATTTTCAGCCAGCTCAACGGCAAAATCGAAAATTTCGATTTGCATGTCAGCATGGGCGCGGTTGAAATGACCGATGAAAAACAGACATACGACGAACTATTCCATAAGGCTGACCTTGCGTTGTATTACAGCAAACAGTCGGGGCGCAACCAATACAATATTTATAACGGTTCGATGGAGGACGTTCTGCTCGACAGCGACATCAGCGAGATATTGACTCCCGTAGAATCGAAAGAAGAAGATAAGGAGTAACCGTAGATATGGATATAAAGACATGTTACGAAGCTTTGGGCGGCGATTACGACGACGTTATAGGTCGCCTGCGCAATGAAAAGCTGGTTCAGAAATTTGTTTTGAAATTTCCCGACGACGGCAATTTCGAAAACCTCAAAAACGCTTTACAAGAGAAAAAGACCGAAGAAGCTTTCCGCGCAGCGCATACCATTAAGGGCATGTGCCAAAACCTGTCGTTCGACAAACTTGCAAAATCGAGCAGCGCGCTTACGGAAACTTTGCGTTCGGGCGACCTCGAGGGCGCATTAAAACTTTTCGGCGGCGTCGAGGATGATTACTATTGTACGGTGCGCGCCATCGGCGAATATAAAAAAAGCATTGAACTTTAAATTCCGCGAACGGAGAATATGAAAGAAACAATGGAAAAAGAAACGGCAGTAAAGTCCGAAGGCAAGAAGTCGGGTTTAAATAAACTTAAAAAAGTGCTGTTCGGCGAAAAGAATATTATCGCAACGCTTATTCTCACCGCGATCATAGTGGCGGGAGTATTGTCCTCTTATTTTGCCTGTGATAAAATCGCCCGCGAGCGCGGACTGGATCAATTCGAGGACGCCGTGAACAGCGTTGTCGACCAGGTCAATTCCAAATTCGAGCGCGACGGCGAAATTTTGAAGTCAATGGCAGACATATTGTCGGAGTCGGCGGCGTTTGCGGGCGAAGAGATAGATTTGAACGAACTGCGCACTTCGCTTTCGGAATTGAAACCTTTGCAACAGACTATGAATTTGCGTATTCTTACGCCGAACGACGAAGTTCTCATGCCCGATGACAAAACCATATTGAAAAAAGGCTTTGTGTTCAGCGAAGAAGCGGTTAAAGGAGAACACATTTCGGAACGTTTCGAAAGCCAGCGCGAGGACGTGGAAGGAACGCCGCAAGTCATAGCCCATTTTGTTCCAATACAAAATGAGAACGAAGAGACGATTGCAATGCTGTACGGGGTAACCGCGCTTTCGGATCTGCCCGGAATTTTAAAAACTTCCAATATATACAATTCCAACGCCGACGTTATGATTTTCGACGTCAAAAGCGCCGGACACGATATAATAATGGATACCTGGCACGGTCCTGACGAAGATAAGAAGTACGGCAGTTTCGACGCATATAAAATGCGCCAAACCCGCGGCAAATCTTCAGACGAGGTGATAAGCGAAATCATCGGTCTTAAAAGCGGCTATACCCAACTTAAATCGCAAACCACGGGACAATGGCTTTACTTTTATTATAAACCTGCAGGCGGGGTTGTAGCGGATCAGTGGTGCATTTGCATTACCGTTCCCGCCGACATAGCGTTCGGCAACGTAAAGCAGGTGCAAACGGTATTCATAATAGTGGGCGCAATTTTCTTCGCCGCGCTCGTCTGCTATTTCATATTTGTGCGTTTTGCGGCAAAAGAAGCAATAAGAAAGTCCGTCGAAAGGGCTGTGCTCGAAGAAAAATTGCATAAAGCCGAAGCCGCGGAACGCGCCAAAACCGCTTTCCTTTCAAATATGTCTCACGACATACGCACCCCCATGAACGCAATTTTGGGTTATACCGCGCTTGCGGAGACAAATATAAACAACAAGGAACGCGTAGAAGATTATCTCAAAAAAATTCTCTCGTCCGGCAACCACCTGTTGAGCCTTATAAACGATATACTCGACATGAGCAGGATAGAGAGCGGAAAACTCAATATCGAAGAGAAGCCCTGCAATATTTCGGATATTTTCAGGGATATGCGCAACATAATCCAGACGCAGATGAAGAGCAAACAGCTCAACTTCTTTATGGATACTCTCGACGTAATGGACGAAGATATTTTCTGCGATAAACTCCATGTAAATCAGGTATTGCTGAATCTCTTGTCCAACTCCATAAAATTTACGCCCGCAGGCGGCTCGATTTCTTTGACGATAAGGCAAAAAGGCGGTGCACCCACGGGTTACGGCGCGTATGAGATCCGCGTAAAAGACACTGGCATAGGCATGAGCCCCGAATTCGCTAAACATATCTTTGAACCCTTCGAACGCGAACGCACTTCCACGGTAAGCGGAATACAGGGCACGGGGCTCGGCATGGCGATAACCAAAAACATAGTTGATACCATGGGCGGAACGATAGAACTCGAAACCGAAAAGGATAAGGGCAGCGAGTTTATCATAAATCTCCAATTCCGTTTACAGACCGAAAGCAAGCACATAGGCATAATTAGCGAGCTGGAAGGGCTGAGAGCGCTTGTCGTGGACGACAGCTTCACTACCTGCGACAGCATTTCCAAAATGCTTTCGACCATAGGCATGCACTCCGAGTGGACTATGTACGGCAGGGAAGCTGTTCTGCGCACACGTCAGGCTGTGGATATAGGCGAACCTTTCGCCGTATACATAATCGACTGGGTAATGCCCGATTTGAGCGGCTTTGAAATCGTAAGACAGATACGCAGAATAGTGGGCGACGATGTGCCTATAATAATAGTAACGGCTTACGACGTGACCGCGATAATGGACGAAGCAAAAGATATAGGCGTTACGGCGTACTGCAACAAACCCCTGTTTATGTCCGACCTGCGCGACACGCTCATTTCCTGTCTTAACAACGGCGTTGCCGAAGAAAAGACGGAGGAGCCCGACGAAACGGCGGAAAAACTTGCAGGGAAGCGCTTGCTTCTCGTTGAGGACAACGAACTCAACCGCGAAATAGCCGAAGAAGTGTTGATCGAAAACGGGTTTAAGGTAGAGTGCGCGGAGGACGGCTCGGTTGCGGTGGAAAAGGTGAAAAACGCCGCAGAAGGGCATTACGACCTGATACTTATGGACATCCAGATGCCCGTTATGGACGGATACGAAGCCACCCGCGAAATAAGAGCGCTGGGCGGCGGGCGCGGCGATACTCCCATAGTCGCAATGACTGCCAACGCCTTTGACGAGGACAGGAAAAGAGCGCTGGATTGCGGCATGAACGCACATATCGCCAAACCCATAAATATAGGGCAGTTGCTCGAAGTTATCCGCAACCTTCTTCTCCCCGGCGGGGAAAATGGGGAAGGGAACGTAAAGTAACCGCAAAAATGCTATATGCCCCCTAAAAAACCTGCAAATTGCGGGGAAACGGCTGAAGATTTTTACTTACAAGCATTAAAATTGTAACAATTGTGCTAAAACGGGCAAAAAAAAGTGAATTTTGCTTAAATTGATTGACAAGTGTCAAGTAATATTATAATATAAATCTGTATTGTATGTATTAACAATATAATATATATACGACACATTTCCGGTTTGCCGCGCATAACGGGCGGCAATCCCGTGAACGACACGGGAAAGGCGTAGAAAAATAAGTGGAATATTTACGGCTTGGCGACATTTTGACGAGCACAGGTGCTATAACCGAAGAGCAGCTCGCCCGCGCCCTTGAAATTCAAAAAACTACACATAAACGTTTAGGTACGATTTTAATCGACGAAGGCATTATAAACGAACAGCGTTTGATTGAAACGCTGGAACTTCAGCTCGGCATCGATTTTATCGATTTGAGCAAAGTCCATATACCTATCGAAATGGCGCAACTTGTGCCCAGAAACATTGCGCGCAGACACGGCGTTGTGCCCGTAAAGCTTAACAAGGGCGAACTTGTGCTTGCCATGTCCGACCCGCTCAACTTTGTTGCGCTCGAAGAGGTGAGAACGGCTACGCGTAAGCGCGTGTTGCCCATGATCTCCACGCCGACCGCCGTAAACAAGGCAATTGCAACCCTTTACGGCAATGAAGGCGCGGCGCGCGCTATAGAAGAAATGCGCTTCGAGTCCGCGAACCGCGGCGAAACACAGCAGCAACAGAGACCCGAAGAGGTTGCCGAAGACGTACAGGCGGCGCCTACCGTAAGGCTTGTAAATTCCATTTTGGAACGCGCCACGGTCGAGCGCGCGAGCGACGTTCACCTTGAACCCCACGCCGACGAAATGCTCGTCCGCATGAGAATAGACGGCAAATTGCGCACAATCCTCACCGTGCCCACCGATTTGAAGCGCGCCGTAATAAGCAGGCTTAAAATCATGGGCGGCATGGACATAGCCGAATCCCGTCTCCCGCAGGACGGCAGGGCAAACGTAAAGGTAAAAGGTCACGATATCGACCTTCGTCTTTCCACATTGCCCACGCTGTACGGCGAAAAGGTGGTTATAAGGCTTCTCGACAAATCGGCGCAACTTCTCGACGCCGAGGCGATAGGTCTTTCGGGCGAAAATTTAAACCGCTACAAAAAGCTTTTATCCAACGCGCACGGCATGATTTTGATAGTCGGACCTACCGGTTCGGGCAAATCTTCCACAATGTATACTATGATACGTGCGCTCAACACCGACGAAGTTAACCTCGTCACGCTTGAAAACCCCATAGAATACGACATAGACGGCGTAAACCAGGTTCAGATAAACGAAAAAGTGGGCATGACTTTCGCCGAAGGCTTAAAAGCCATATTAAGGCAGGACCCCGACATTTTGGCGATAGGCGAGATCCGCGACGGCGAAACGGCGGAAATAGCAATACGTTCTGCCATAACCGGTCACCTTGTACTGTCTACCGTGCATACCAACGACGCGCTGTCGGCAATCGACAGGCTTATAGATATAGGAGTAGAGCCCTATCTTTTGGCGGAAGCGCTTAACGGCGTAATTTCGCAAAGGCTCGTAAGAAAAATTTGCCCGCACTGCAAGGAGAGTTACTCGCCCTTGCCCGACGAACTGCGCAGGCTGGGTTTGCCCGAAGATAACCCCGACGGGTTAAAATTCTACCGCGGCAGGGGTTGTCCCCATTGCTACAACACCGGCTTTTTGGGCAGGACGGCGGTATTCGAAATTCTTATTATGGACAGGGATTTCAAGCGCGCCGTCGCAGACGGAAGCCACAAAGCCGAACTTATGGACTGCGTAAACAAGGGAACGTTTTCCTCGCTTGCCGAGGGTTGCCGCAAATTGGTGACCGAAGGCGTAACTTCATGCGAAGAAGCGGTAAGCGTTCTTAACACTACGGGCGAATAACAGCTGTAAAATATTTAATCAACGATAAACCATAATAAAAGAGAGAATATTTATGCCGCAAGACCTTAATTCCATAATAGCGGCGGCAAAAGCCGCAAAAGCTTCCGACGTTCACCTTGTCCGCGGGCTGCCCGCCCGTTTCAGGATAGACGGCGAACTGCAGAACTACGGTAGCGTACTTTCCGCCGAGGACTGCGAATATTACGCCAAAACAATGGCGGAATCAAAGTACAGGCAGATAGAAAAAATCGGCGAACTCGACCTTGCCATCACCTTTCCGGGCAGAACGAGGACGAGAATCAACCTTTTCCGCCAGCAAACTTCCGTTTCCGCGGCAATAAGGTTGCTGTCGGACAAGATACCCGACCTTGCGTCTTTGGGTTTGCCGCCTATGGCAATGTCGCTTCCCAAACTCAACCGCGGCATAGTGCTCGTCACGGGCGAAACGGGTTCGGGCAAGTCAACCACTCTGGCGGCGATGCTCGATAAAATAAACCACACGTTCGACGGTCACATAATAACTTTGGAAGACCCAATAGAGTATGTATATACTCCCGACCGCTGCGTTATCAACCAGCGCGAGATCGGCACGGATACCGAAAGCTACGCCACGGGTTTAAGGGCTATTCTCCGCGAGGACCCCGACGTTATACTTATAGGCGAAATGCGCGACCTTAATACTATAGAAACCGCGCTTACCGCGGCTGAAACCGGTCACCTTGTATTTGCCACTCTGCATACCAATTCGGCGGCGGAATCGATAGACAGGATGGTGGACGTTTTCCCCGAGGGCAGGCAGCGCCAGATAAGGCTTATGCTCTCCACAACGCTTATGGCGGTGCTTTCGCAACAGCTGTTGCCGCGCGTCGGGAGCGGAAGGGTAGCCGCATGCGAGCTTATGATGGTCACCCCCGCGATAAGAAACTTGATCCGCGAGGGCAAAACCCCGCAGATACAGAGCGCGCTGTCCACATCTGCTTCGGAAGGCTCCATAACCATGGACAATTCCATAATAAATCTTGCAAAACAGCGCATAATTTCGGCGGATACCGCCATAGACGCGGCTCACGACGACGAATTTGTGCGCAGAAACATACACAGATAAATTTTTAAGAATAAGAACCCAAAGCGGCGGTAATGCCGTAAAGGAGGTTAAAACAGTTTGAATTCGTTTAAATACCGTGCAAAAGCGGAAGACGGTTCGACGGTACGCGGAATAATAGAAGCATACGACGAGTATGAAGCGGTGGATCAGATACGCCGCAATTATCCCGTTGTTGAAAGCATTAAGCCGCTAAAACAGGGCAAGAGGATAAATATCGACCTCAACGAGCCGCTGTGGGTAAGCGACAAAACCCTTTCGCTAACCGCAAACCAGTTTTATATAATGCTTAAAGCCGGCATACAAATGTCGCGCGTTATCGAGTTGATTGCCGAGCAAACCCCGGATAAACTCATGAAGCGCATATTAAAGGCTTGCGCCGCCGACGTTGCGGCAGGCTATTCGCTTGCGGGCAGTCTTGAAAAGAACGGCAAAAAAATTCCCGCCGTGTTTATCGAAACCGTCCGCGCGGGCGAGGAGTCGGGCACTCTGGAAGCTTCGTTTTTGTCGCTCGAAGCATACTACAAGCGCGCGCACAAGACAAAGAAAAAGATAAAGTCTGCTATGACCTACCCCATGCTCGTGGTTGTCGTAGCGGTGGTGGTTATCGCCATAGTAATGATAAAGCTTGTGCCTACCATGACCGACACCTTGCAGGGTTTCGGGGTGGAATTGCCGGTTGCAACTAAAATTCTTATTGCAATTTCCAATTTCTTTGTAAAAGCCTGGTACATTGTGCTTATCGTCGTGGCTGTGCTTATTTTGGGTATATATTTATATGGTAAGAGCGAAAAGGGCAAACTGCTGTATTCCAAAATCCGCATAAGGCTTCCCAAGATAGGCAAAATAACAAGGATGAACGCTGCGGCGCAAACCGCAAACACACTTTCGGCATTGCTTGCGGCGGGCTTGCCCCTTTCAAAGGCGCTTGACATAACCAGCCGTGTGCTCGATTGCAAGTGTGTTGGGGAAGAGCTGAACAAAGCCGTTTCCAAAATAGAAAGCGGCATGAGCCTTAGCGACTCCCTAAAAGATTCAGTATATCTTCCCGATATGCTTAAAGAAATGGTAACGGTAGGCGAATCGTCGGGCAGTCTCGAAGAGACTTTGGCGACGATAGGTCAGTATTTCAACGACGAAGCGCAGGCGGCGTCCGACGCGGCGCTCGCAATGATAGAACCCATGATAACCATAATTTTGGGCGTTGTAGTGGGCTTTATCGTAATAGCTATTTACATTCCCATGTTCTCGATGTCAAGCGGAATGTAAAAAATAAATCAGGTGTTTCCGCCGTTCATCCCGCGGCGAATACATAAAATATGTTTCAAACCGTTCATCCCGCGGCGCGATACATAAAAATTTTAAGGAGAATAAAATGAACAATAAAATCAGAAACCGTAAAGGTTTCACCCTTGCAGAACTGTTGATTGTTGTTGCAATCATCGCGGTTTTAACCGCAATCGCTGTACCTCTTTTCGTTGGTGCATTAAGTAATGCAAAAGAGTCCGTAAAAGACGCTAATGTTAGAGCGGTACGTTCGGCAGCTGTATCTACAATTCTTTTAAATGAAACTAAAGATGCTACGGATGCTACTAAATATGACTATACTAAAGTTGATGGAGCAGGTACTGTTGACGCAACAAATTGGAAGGTTATCGCTTATGTTGATGCGAAAGGCGGCATTCACGATATGACTATTCAGGCTTTAGGTGGAACTGCCCCTGCAGAAACAAGTTCGTGTACCGAACTTACGGCTAACGAATCAGGCGGCAAAGGTCTAAAAGGCGATTATAAAGTTGAGATGACTATTACCTCATTAAAGGTTACAGGCACAAAAGCTGCTGGCGGTTAATTTCCAAAATAAACACGAAATATTTCACCTAAAACCACTGTTTCGCTTGCTCGGTAGGGATGCGTAATGCGGGCGAAAGAGACAAGCGTAAAAGGGAATTATCCCGCAAAGGGTGCGCGCCGCGGCGCAAAAAGCCGCGGTTGCGCAACCCGATGCCGCTGGACTATATTTAAAGCCGCAAGGAATTATTATGCCGACGGAATTTTCAATAGGTTTACAGATCTACATTTATATACTCGTATTTCTGTTCGGCGCCTGTCTTGCAAGTTTTATAACTTGTGCGGCGGACAGATATGTTTTAAAGCAATCTGTTTTAAAGGGCAGGTCGTATTGCCCCGCATGCGGGCATAAACTGGGAATTTTGGATTTATTCCCTATATTCAGTTTTATATTTTTAAGAGGGAAGTGCCGCTATTGCGGCGCAAAAATACCCGCAAGATGCCTTATTTGCGAACTTTTGGGCGGCGCGGTGTATGTTTTAATTCTTTTAAAGTTCGGTTTCAGTTTCCAATCTTTGGAACTTGCATTGCTTGTTCCCGCACTTTTGGGGATTTCGCTTATCGATTACGATTCTTTTGAAATTCCCAACGGGCTTGTTATATATTGTGCTGTATTGTTTGCGGCGTTTGTCGCATCGTATGCCGACCCGCTTAAAAGACTTATCTATGGCTTGATAGGCGGCGCGGCGTTCGGAGTGGGAACGCTTATAATCGCGCTTATTATGGATAAAGTGTTAAAGCGCGATTCGCTGGGCGGGGGAGATATAAAGCTCCTCGGCGCGGTGGGGCTGTTTACGGGACCGTGGAGAGGACTTTTTATGTTGATCCTCGCCTGCATAATAGGGCTTGTATTCGGCTTGATAACCCAAAAAAAATCAAACGGACAATTTCCGTTCGGACCTGCGATTTGCATAGCGACATACATAGCGCTTCTCGTGGGGCAGGACGTTATTGATTTATATTTATCATTATTCGTTTAAAGGAGACTGCAATGAAAAAGTGTGCCGGATTCGACATCGGTAATCACGCTATCCACGTCGCAGTGAACAAGGGCGGCAAAATCGTGCAGAGCGTATCCGAGCGTCTCGACGAAGGGCTTGTACAGAACGGGCGCATAACTTCGGTCGAATCTATGGTGGACGTTCTCAAAGACGTGCGTAAAAAACATAAAGTGAGAGTGAAGAGGGCGGCTGTGGTTTTGCCCGCCGGGTTGTGCTATTGCCGCCGGTTCAGGGTTGCGGCAATGACCAAAAAACAGCTTTTGTTTAATCTGCCGTATGACTTTCACGACTTTATAAGCGAGGACAAGAGCAAGTATTTCTTTGATTACGCTATTGTCGATACATTTAAAGACGCCGAAGGCAACGTCGTAGAGTTTGATATCATGGCTGCCGCAACAAGAAAAGACCTTGTGGCGGACTATATGGGGATGTTCAAAAAAGCCGGATTTAAGCTTACGACTATAGTTCCGCAGGAAATCGCGTACGTAAATCTTTTGCGCCGTTCTGCTAAAAACGCTCACAGGCACGGTATTTTGGACATAGGTCACAACGCCGTGCGTCTGTTCCTGTTTTCGGGCGACAGATTCGAAGGCGTGCGCATGATAGATTACGGTTGCAACGCGCTCAACGCGGTTATCGCCGAGCACTTCGGCGTGGAGGGAGATTTTATTACCTCCAATTACCTTGAAAGCAATTTCGAGGGCGCGGACGAACTTCCCGCCTGCAAGCAGATTTACAGCGCAATGGCGTTGGAAGTACGTAAAGCCGTTAACTTTTACCGCTTTAACGGCGGCGGAAGCCTCGAACACCTGCATTGTTGCGGCGGCGGTTTTAAAAACTTTGCGCTTATGGAAACTCTCCGCGACAACCTGCCCTTAAAACTTACCGACCTCAGCGAACAGTTCCCCGACAAAAAAGACGACGTGGATTACCCCATGATCGCCGCTGCCGCGGGTGCGACGTTATAACCTATAAGGAGGATATTTATGCCTGTTTCTAAAAATACAGCCGAAAACGAAGAAACCGCTGCCCAAAAGGGACCGCACCGCGTATTCGGCATAAAGGACACGTCGCAGCTGCCCACAAAGCGTACCATCAACCTTTGCATACGCGAAAAGCAGAGCATGTCGGCGGAAATGTTTTTAATAATTCTTGCGGTAATTCTCGCCATATTCATAATATTTGAATTGGTGGGCGTGTTTATCCCGTACACAAAAGTCGAAAGGCTCGAAGCCGAGCTTGCCTCTGCCCAAAGCGTTCTTGACGAAAAGGAAAACCGCCTTAAAGACTATAATGAAGTGCAGGAATATTACAACCAATACAATTACGAGGGCTTTGACCGCTCCATTGCCGACAGGCTGGACGTTTTGGGAATTTTGGAGCGCACAATTTTGAACAACGACGAGTTCAAAACCTCCGCAAAAATCCGTTCGATAAACATAAACGGCAAAACCGTATCGCTTGTGCTGGACGGACTTAATATGGAACAAATCTCCAAACTCCATAAAAATTTGCTTTTTGAACCGCTCGTTGAAAAAGTTGACGTAAAAACGAGTACCACGCCCGAATCGAAAGAGCCTTCGGCTAATCTCGAAATAACGTTAAAAGACGCTTCCACCGTAAGCGGGGAGGGAAATGTATGAACGCAATGCGCCATAAATTCACCTTGCGTGAAACCATATTATTGATTCTGCTATTCGTAATTCTTGCCGTAGGGCTGTACTTTTTCCTCATATTTTATCCCCTTCAAAACCGCATAAGCGAAATTGAAGCGCAAAGGGAAGAGGTCGCTTTTGATAACGACGTTGCGGACGCGCGGCTGATTGTTTACAACCGCATGAAGTCCGAAATAGCGGAAATAGAAAAAATCCCCGAAGACCAGCGTACAAAAATGTATAAGTACGACCAAAGCGAAAAAGAAGCTATTCTTTCTTTGATGTACCGGATTTTCGGCGACAACGTGCAAAGTCTTAACTATTCCGAAAGGCAAAACGGCAACATTTGGGAAATAACAATAAATTTCTCGTTCACTCTCGATGTCGATAGCGATACAACGTTGCCGTATGAGCGAGGGAAAACGATTTTGCATGAATTGACAAACACCGGCAGAAGGTCGCAGATAAGCAACCTTTCCATTTCATCCAGAGATGGCAACATCGCGAATAACACTCTTATGGTTGCCGGTACTATTACATTTTACGAACTTGCCTGAATAAGGCGTATTCAACGGGCGTTATTCCGCATTTTGCGGTAACGCCTTTCACCCGTTATATGGGAATATTAAAAAACAGCGAGGTATCGTATGTTTAATCGCATAAAATCGGATAAACGCGGGTTTACGCTTGTGGAACTTGTAGCCACAGTAGCCATATTAGCCGTTCTTGTGACGATAGCCATAGTCGGCGTACTCGCTAACTCCGTTAAACTTAAAGAAAAAGAATACGACCAGAATGCGGAAGCCATTGCGGTTGCCGCACAAAGCCGTTTAACCGCATTAAAAAATGCAGGCGATACGGATAAATTGGCGGCTTTGGGCGTTCAGGTCGATGAACCGGACCAGCGCTTTGTATCCACGGATAAAACCGAGGATATGGACTATATTTTGCCGCCTTTTTCCATTGACGGCTCCCTGCGCGAAAAGGACTTTGTAATAGGCTTTTCGTCAACCACCGCAAAGGTTTCCGAAGTGTTTTTCTTTGCAAACGGATTACCCACAGACTTAAGTACAGAAATTGAAAATTTGCGCGACAACAAAAAAAGCGACGTCGGCTATTACAAAGCGGCGGAAGAAGAAGTAGTAAACGTGCAACCCGCAGGTGCGCAGCTTCCCACGCCGCAGCTTTCGATAAACAACTTTGAAAATCTTCAGCTCGATATTTATTTGCCCTATGTGCGCCAACTTCCCGATATAAAGTTGGGCTTTAAAGTTATGCTCGTCGGCAAGGACGAACTTCCCAAAGAGGAAGACGAAGCCGCCAAAACTATTTATGAAACACCCACAAGTGTGCAACTTGAAACGGGCAATACGTACTCGCTCATTTTGGACACCCCGAAAGAGTGTCTCGACGGCAACGACGGTAACGGAAATCCCACAATACTGAATTACAATACAGATTGGAGCAAAAGTGACAATATTGCGATTCCCAAGGGCAGATTTTCAACCTGGGCGCGTCTTACCTCGTCGTATATCGGCGACAGCGATCTGATAGATCCTTTAATTTTGAACCAAGCCAAAGATTTTAAATATGACATAACGGGCGGTTTTAAGCTGGGTGAGGACGTAAAGGCGATTGTAAAAGTTTACGCCATGAAAACAACTTCCACCGACGGTATTTATGAACAGGACAAAATGTACGTTACGCGTACCGCAAGCGTTGTGTTCAACGGTTGGTTCCAGAGCTTGACCGAAAGGCCAATAAAATGGAACGATAAATACCAACCTACAGAAACGGGGCTTCTTGCCGATATTTCCTGCGGCAGGCATTTGCAAAATTTAAGCCGCTTAACGGAAATGAGAAAGAATTTGCTATATTTATTGCCGACAAGCGAGTGGGATTCTGAAAATGAAAGCTATAAGAACTATACATGGGGCGCAGGTAACGCATTTAGCTATATTCAATCCAGCGAAGCTAAATATGCGAAATATGTTGTCCGCCATAACACAAATGATAAAATTATAGGTGCATACCAACTTATGCCCATAGATTTTGACAATAAAGAGTGGTATAGCGATTCGGAAAAAACAAAACATATTAATTTTGAGCCTATAGGTACAGTAAAAGGTTTTTACTATTTTGGCAACTATTATCCCATACGTAATCTTCACGTGCATACCGATTTGTATGCAGGGTTATTTAGTTATACTTATCAAAATAAAATTTATGACGTGCGTTTGGTTAATCCGAGCGTGCGCTCGGATATGCCGATGGATGTATCCGTTAATTACGAAATGGGCGTCGGCGGACTTATAGGCACCGACAGAAATTCAAACGAAATTTACAATTGTCAGGTTTATCTTGAAAAAATAAACATCAGCAAAGACGTTAAAAATCCAAATTATGTCTATGCCAAAGAACGTAGAATAGAAGGAAACGGCTATGTAGGCGGGCTTATTGGCTTTGCCGAAGATGAAAGTATAAGGCAGTGCTCGGCTTCGTGCTTTGTCGGTTCAACCGAAAGCCACGGCTATGTAGGCGGGCTTATTGGCGCCGTTGCGGGCGATAGTAGCATAAAGAGATGTTATGGAGCTTGCATTTTGCGCGGCGAATATGTAGGCGGGCTTTTGGGCGCGTTTATTCCCGATACGGATTATTCAGGCGACGATCTAAAAATAGAAAGTTGCTATACGGCGGGCAATATTGAAGCCGCAGTTACAAGTGCAGGCGGACTTATAGGTTACACATATAAAGAGCAGCGCGGCTATGAAAAGTCTGCTGTGCGCGCGCATAAAAATTATTGCGTGGTAATTTACGGCGAAGAAGTTACAAACGGCGAAACTTCCGTTTCCGGTTATATTTGGAGAAACAATGCCAAAATATACGGAACTTTTGACGGAGATTATCTTGTTTGGAATTATTGCGATGACGAAATTACAGTTAAAGATGAGAAAGTTACTCAAGATTTCAGAGTTTTTGCCGGGGCGCTGTATGAAGACGACAATTACAACTATTATGTGCCGCAAAAAAATATAGAGTACAGCCACAGTGCGTTATATGAAACTAAAAACGGTGAAAAATCTTTAAACGAAGAATTGAAAAATTTTGTCACTAATTATAATCAAAACACTGTTACTCAACAAGCTGCTCAATCTCTTCTTAACACAGTTATGAAGAGTAAATATCTGCAGGTTTTGGAGCAAGTAAAAAGCGAATTAAAATATATTTATGACAATGTTCCTGATATGAAAACAAAAGATGGGAACAATTTTTTGATAGATTATAAGCCTGCTGAAAAACAAGATCCAAATGATCCTAAAAAAATAATACCTTATGAAGATTTTAGACCTGATCCAACTAAGCCTTTAAATGCAGATGACGACAGTAAGACCGTTTTGGATAGTCATAGTGATTATAATACAAGTGATTATAATACAAATGAAAGGCATTATACTTTGCCTCAAACTGTGCGTGGACTTATCGGCAACGAAGCAAATCCCGCTGACTACACCGCCCGTTGGTATCTTAATAAGTTGGAAGATTTGATTACCAAAGGAAAAGTTGTGGTTGGAGATAAAACATATAACTTAAACGGTGAACCCATAAATAAGTCGCAAAATTTTAAGGATTTATTGACTGAATTCGCCGTAAACTTTTTTACTTACGATGATTCTTACGAAGAAGACGGTGTTAAAAAATATTATTGGCCCAATTCCAGTAATAAAACACAAATGGGTGTTCTTTCCAGAGCATTTTATGACGTACGTCGGCAATTTGCTGAAGAAGTATATTATACAAGAAAAGATATATATCATTCAAATCTCGGAAAAATTCGTGACGAAGACGACGAGAATCCAAAATATGAAATTAGAGAAGTAACAAATGAAGAAAGCGGAGAGAGTGTTAAAATTCTTTATAAAAATGGCGTACCCTTTATAAATAATTTTGATCCGGAAAAAAATTTTAACGTTACAGGTAGTTCAAAGTCTGATTATGATTTGCTTCTTGACGAAAACGGAGAGTTTGTTTTTAAAAGCCAAGGCTCAGACGAATTTTATGTAATGGACGGATTCAAAGATAGATGTGAAGACGACATTATGTATATGCTTTATTCTTTATATCATAATGATGATGCGGGAAATTTACTTGCGTTAAGTTTAAATGATTTATTATGGAAAGATAGAAACGAAAACAGCGGTAACGTCAGAAATATTGTTAAATATGCAAATGAATATAAAACAGAGATAAGTAATGTTAAAGACGACACTAATATAGGGCAAGAAATAATTAATTTAATTAATCGAATTTTTGGCGAGAATTGGGACAAAGACCGTACAGATAAGCTTAACGGCGGAATGTTTAGTAGCCTTTTCACATTTTTAGAAGGTAAAGATGCAATTACTGAAAATTTGATAGCTGGATTAAATGCAGAGATAAAGTCCATTAGAACAGAATTTGACAAACTTGAAACGTATTTTAATGATGCTGTAGCTTATTATGATGGAAAAGTTAATGAGGCAAAAGATGAAACCAGTAAGAAAAATTATAAAGATGCGAAAGAACATATGGCAAAATTATCTGGATATTGCCAGGAGGCTATTGCTGAATTAAACGGTGATAAATTACTGGATTGTTTAAAAACGTCATTTTCATATTCTGGCGGAGTTGAAAACGCACTTAATAACATTATCGATACATTGAAGTCTGGTGAAAAAATTTCAGATGCTAACTGGACGAAGTGGAAAACAATTATCGAAAACGCTTATAAATACGATTCCGGTTATGCTATTTATGATACTAATTATGGTAATAGAAGCGGTGTACTTGCGCAATTGAAATATTTGGCTATAGATAATAATAAATTCGAGAGCTATGATTGGTATAAATACGATAGCTACAATTCAGGACTTTATAATACCGTATTCCCGTATCACGAAAAAGAAAAGAAGTATACCGGCGTATTCCCGTTCCCGCTGATTAAAGGATTAAGACCGCAAGGCATGGATAAAAGAGTAACTGAAATGCTTATCCATTACGGCGATTGGCTTACCCCCGATATGTGGGCAACAGAAGAATACCACCGTGACGAAGCGCTTTCGCTTTTAATCGACGTTGACGCAGAATTGCAAAGCATTACAAAATATTTAACGACGACGGGCGCGACAAGCCAAACCACCGGGACGCTTAAAAGCTCGATAGACGATGCGGTTACAAATGTTAATACTTGCATTGAAACTGTTGAAACGGTTATAAGCGACGATACTATCGACGTTACGGTTCGCAAAGACAAATTGGTGCAGATACAGGGGATTATTTCGGGTTGGTTGGACAAAGACGGATTGCTTTCAAATTTGTCGGACGCGTGCAATAAAGCCTTACACACGGGGCACAGCGATACCGCGGAGGCGCTTAAAACGCAAATCGAAAACAATTTTAAACCAGCTCTCACAGATTTATTGGAAAAAATCAAAAAAATTATCGGAGCGTAATCCGACAATGGGCGGCGTAAAGTGAAAGGTTTTATTAAAAAATTAAGCGGTAAAAAGGGTGCGTCCATGATTCTTGCACTGCTTATAGTGCTTATAAGCACGTTTGCGGGTGCGGGCGTTATTACTATGGCTGCCACCAATATGGGTAGATATGCCCACGATACTGACGACCAGCAGGCGTATTATTCGGTTACGTCTGCCGCTATCCTTATACGCGATACGTTTGCAAAAGCTCAATATACGTCACAAAATGCCGAATATAAATATGAAAGCAAGTGGGAATATACAGCGGCAGGCGGCGACGACAACGCGACAGGCGTACACCAGCTTACCGAATATTATACTTTAACTTTTAACGGTAGTGGTAGTTTTGAACTGACAGGTGACAATGTTTTCGGTGAGACAATAGCCTCGCATATGGATAAAGTTTTCCAGTCCCGCAGTATTCCCGACGAGTGGTACAATAAAAGCGGCATGGAAAAAAGTGCAATAAATTCTTTAAAAGACTATTCTTTTACCATAACGTCGGGAAACATTTCTATAGGTACTGTCAACGCAACTTTAATTTTTGGCGATAATTACGATTTGCTGTTTTCGTTTCTTTTTCAGGCAGGTAACAGCAAGCTGTATTCGGTGAGCCTGTATATGGAATCTGAAGTAAACGACGTCACCAAAACCGAGGTTAAAAGTGACCCTACAAGTTCTTCGGCGAGTGAAACCAACACCACCACAAAACATGTTGAAGTTAAGTGGCCTGCGCATAAAGCAACTATTTCGCGCGGTGAAGCGATTCCCGGAAAGCAAGATACGCCGTCTACAGGTACAGGTGAATAACTATGAAAAACAAGATTGTAAATAAAATTAAATCCCGCAAAGGTGAAACGTATATAGAGGTGCTGTTTGCAGTGCTTGTTATAGCCTTTGCAACGCTGATTGTTGCGGTTTTGTATTCTACGGCTTTTAACCTCAATGTTTCTGCACGGGAAAAGGACGACGCTTTTTACACCGCCTTGCAGCAGGTCGAGCGGCTTGACCCGAATATAAAAGTAAAAGAAGAGACCAATCCCGATAATCCCGATACTCAGGTTACAATTACAGGTGATGGTGGAGCAAGTAATACAGTAAATGTTGACGCATATGAAAGCGGGGGAATTACTGCCTATAGGGCACAGAATTCCACAGGGGGCTGATATGAAAGTTAAGAGGACAAAAAGGGGGTTTACGCTTGTTGAAACCATTATTGCCGTTTTGCTTCTCGCAACGCTTGCAACCGCCGCGTCAGTCAGCACCACTGCGATTTTGGGCACCAATAACGAAATGCGGATGGCGGCAAAGGCGGAAGTGCTCTGCGACGAGGTTTTAAGCTTTATTACAAGCGAAATGCGTTTTTGCGAAAATGTTGTTTTTGAAGAAAATAAAACAGAAGAAAATAAAACAGAAGAAAATGGAACAGAAGAAAATGGAACTCCGAAATTTAAATTAAAATCTTATAACAGCGCTCAATATGGTGAGGGCACGACAATTTTATTAAAAGACGGAAAGATGTATATTCACTCCGACGGCATGGGACCCGAAGTTAATTATTCGCCTATCGGTAATACCATGTACGACCAACTTATGATAAATACGCTTACTTTCACAAAAAGTGAAGATATAAACGGTATAGACGTTACGGTAAAAATAGCTTCGGGCAGTAAAGTGCTGTATACAAGTTCCGCGACGATAGCGTTGCTGAATGTGTAAAGTGTTATAAAAAATTAAACGGTTTTCGGCGCACATTTATATGCGCCGATTTTTGGGAGAGACGAATACAATATGAAAAAAGCATTGAGCAAAATTATAACCGCAGTTATTATAGTTGCCGTAGCCGTTACCGTGTTTTTGATCGGTTTTTTCTATATGCGCTCGGTTTCCGATAAAATTTACGTTGACAGCACCAACCAGCTCAAAGAAACATATAAAATCGTCGGGCGTTCCACAAAAACGTATATCGAGCAGAAGTGGCGCGTTTTGAACGATTGGAAACGCAACGTGACCGACGATAACTTCAACTTCACGGAAAGAAAAAGCGAGTGGAGATTTTATGAATTTTATTTCATAGGCGAGATAGAAACGGAAGGAAACGACAAAAAAATCTCATATCTCAAATCCGACGGCACGCAGGGATTTTTCGGTTATGACGATGATTGGCAGTTGTTGTTGAGCGGCGGTAACGACAGGATTTTGACGGGCGGAGAACTCGACGACGGGCAACAGATAACCGTTTTTGCGGTATCGGTAAACCGTGAAAAAGAGCCGCATATCTTCAACTACGGCGCAAACGGCGAACAATCATTCGATTATTCCGCCATTGCCATAAGCTTTGAAAACGACAACATAGCCTACGCGCTTAATACCAACCCTTACGGCGACGAAGCCAACTGTTTTGTAATCCACAGCGACGGCAGGACGCTGTTTTCGATGGAAGAGGGCGGCGGAATTTACGGTTCCGACTATTTCAAATATTTGCGCGCGCCCGCTCACGGCGTTGACAAGGGTTTTATAGATAATCTCGAAGAGAATTTGGCAAACGGCAAGGAAGAAGACCTCGTCAACTGCGAAATGGACGGCGAAAACCATTGCATTTATTACCAAAAACTAAATTATCAGGATTATTACATTATAAGCGTTGTGCCGCAAAGAACAATCAGCTCGGGCTTTTTAAGCGTTCAGCGCAATACCACGATTGTTTATGTAAGCATATTCTCGATTATCGGCGTTGCCGTGATTGCGTTCTTTGTATTCAGAATATACATGCAATCGCGCAAAAGTACGCTTGAACTCAAATACCGCGAGCAAATGTTCGACGTTCTGTCGAACAGCGTCGACGATATATTCATTATGCTTGACAGGGAAAATCAGCACGTCGATTATTTAAGCCCCAATATTGAGCCTCTGTTGGGCATTTCCGTAAAGGAAGCCCGTTCGGACGTCAGAAAGATCGCAAAGTGCGCGGTGGACTACAACATTATAATTCCCAAGGAGAATCTCGCCGAGATTCCGGTAAACGGCAATAAATTTTGGGAATGCGAGTACATGCACCAATCCACGGGCGAAAGGCGCTGGTACAGGGTAACGATTTATAATCTCGAAATTCAGGGCGTTTATAAGTATATAGTTGTAATGAGTGACAGAACGGTTGAGCAGCAAATGAACCAGAATTTGCAGGAAGCTTTCGACGCCGCAAAGAGCGCGAACGAAGCAAAGAGCAATTTCCTTTCAAATATGTCGCACGATATCCGTACGCCGATGAACGCAATAGTGGGCTTTTCGGTTTTGCTTGAAAAGGACGCCGACAATCCCGAAAAAGTGCGCGAATATACCCGTAAAATTACGGCTTCGGGGCATCATCTTTTAAGCATAATAAATGACGTTCTGGATATGAGCAAAATAGAAAACGGCAAGACTTCGCTCAACATAGAGTGTTTCAGCTTGCCTAAGTTGCTCGAAGAAATATCAATAATTATAATGCCGCAGGCTAAGGCAAAGTCTCAGGAATTCACAATTTCGGTAAAAGGCAATCCTCCCGAAGAAATTATGGGGGACAGGCTTAGACTTAACCGTATTTTAATGAATATCATTTCCAACGCAATAAAATACACGCCCGAAGGCGGGGAAATTGCTTTTAACGTCACAAACCTTACAAAAAGCTCGTCGCAGCTTGCAAAATTGCGCTTCGAAGTGCGCGACAACGGCATAGGCATGAGCGAAGAATATCAAAAACAGATATTTGTGCCGTTCAGCCGTGAAATCAATTCCGTCACCAACAAGGTGCAGGGAACGGGACTCGGAATGGCTATAACAAAGAGCCTTGTCGACCTTATGGGCGGTATAATTTCCGTTGAAAGTGCGCCCGGCAAGGGAAGCACGTTTATCGTTGAACTTTCCTTCCCGCTTGCAGACAGAAAGGAAACGGACGCCTGGTTCAAGCAAAATATTTCGAGGATGCTTGTTGCTGACGACGAAGAGGATATTTGTCTTAGTATTAAAGAAATTATGAGCGATTCGGGCGTCGATACCGACTGCGTTTATTCCGGGGCGGAAGCAGTGGATGCCGCCGTAAAAGCGCATAAGGACGGGAAAGATTACGACGTTATTTTGCTCGACTGGAAAATGCCGGAGATGGACGGTGTGGAAACCGCGCGCAAGATCCGCAAACTGACCAACAAAAAAATTCCTATTCTCGTGCTCACGTCGTATGACTGGGCGGACATAGAATCGGATGCGCGCAAGGCGGGCATAGACGCGTTTATGTCAAAACCTTTCTTTATTTCAACTTTCCAACAGACTATCCGCCATCTTTTTGACAAAAATCAACCCGCAGAAACGGCTTCGGCAGGCAGCGGGACGGTGCTCGGCGGCAAGAAATTCCTTATTGTTGAGGACAACGACCTTAATGCAGAAATACTTACGGAAATGCTCTCGATGGAGGGCGCAGAAAGCGAACTTGCAATCAACGGTAAGGAAGCGGTTGAAAAATTTATGTCCGTTGAACCCGACCGTTACGACATGATTTTAATGGACGTTCAGATGCCCATTATGAACGGCTATGAAGCAACGCGGCAAATACGTGCTTCCGCGCATCCCCGTGCAAAGACCATACCGATTGTTGCAATGACTGCCAACGCATTTGCGGAGGACGTGCGCAACGCGTTGGACGCAGGTATGGACGGGCACCTGGCAAAGCCTATAGATATGAACAAAGTTAAAGAATTGCTCGGTAAACTATTGAACAAAAACGAAAACAGTATAGATAATTCAGGCGACAAAAAGGGTGATGACAAATGAGAAAAAAGTTTTTGACAATTTTTGCTTTTGCATTGACACTATTTGCATTTTTCGGTTGCAATAATTATCCCGCAGGCTCGGAACCGGATGACCCCAACGCGCTTGTGATTATGGGTAAGCGCACCGACATGGAAAAATCATATATCCAAAAGATTTTCAACAAATATAAGAGCGAAAAGGGCAGTATCAAAGTTATTGAAATAGAGGATTCCGAATTTGAAGAGGAAGCCGCGCGAAGATTTGCCGTGGGAGAGGGACCGGATATATTTTTCCATTTCCATAACGACGATTTAAACCGCTTGAACGTTAGCGGGAATTTTATATATATGAACGACGAAGAGTGGGTTGACGATTTAACGCCGAGTTCCAAAAATTATTGTACAGATTCGGAAGGCAATCTTTTGGGCTTGCCCTTTTGGGAGAGTTCCGTTTCCGGCTGTTACTACAACAAAGAACTTTTTAAATATTGCGGTTTGCATCCCGCGCATAAACAAAGTGACTTCGATGAACTCTGCAAGGAAATTTCAAAGCAAAATATAACGCCTATTTGTTGGCCTGCAAACGGTTGTAGCTGGATGTACCAGTTTGCGCTTGACCCGATTTTTGCCGATGCGCCCGACGGTCCCGAGCTTTTGAAAAAATTGAACGCAAACGAAATTTCATATGCGGATATTCCCGCCGTAAAAGATATGGTAAAATGGGTTAAAGACGCGCAGGAAAAGGGGTGGTTCGGCGATAATTTTCTCGAAAAAGGATGGGATGATATCAGCGCCGACTTAAATTCCGGAAACGCCGCAATGGTTTTTATATGGGATACCTGGTTTTATACCGATTTTGTAGGGGGTAAATACTCCAAAGAAGATTTTGCTTTAATGCCAGTATTTATGAATACCGTAAAAGGAGGCACGTACGAGGGCGGCAACCTGAATATGATGATGGCTAATAAAAACAGCCCCCGTCTTGAAAAAGCTCTCGAATTTATCCGCTTCTGCGCCCAACCCGAAAATTACAATATGGCGTTTGAAGGCATTTCCACCGTAAGTTGTTTTAAAGGGCAAACCACGAATATTCAATCGCATATGATAACCGACGACGATACGGCTACGTCCATAGGCAATAAAGAACGTGTTTCCACGGCTTCGACCAAAATATCCGGTTACAATGCAGACGACGTGGCAAGCGCGTTCAATAAGCTGTTTCGCGGCGAAATCGACGTTGACGGCTGCATTGCGCTTATGGATCAATACCGTATAGCAAAACAAGCCAAATAAAATATGTTTACAGCAAAAAGTGCGCCGATTTTTCGGCGCACTTTTTAATTTAAAAGACTTTTAAATATTTCTCATAAGACCAATAACTTTGCCCAAAATCTGCACGTTGTCGAACACGAAATCCTGCATATCGTCATTTTCGGGGTGGAGATAAATCTTATTTCCGCGCTTAAAAAAACGCTTTACCGTTGCCGAATCCTCAACCAAAGCGACTACAATGTCGCCGTTTTCGGCTGTGTCCTGTTTTCTTACAACAACTTTATCGCCGTCGAACATGCCGATATTTATCATTGACGAGCCTTTTACGTTGAGCATAAATAAATCGTCGCCTTTAAAAAAGTTGCCCGGTATATTGTAAAAATCCTCATAATTTTCGGCTGCAAAAATCGGTTCGCCGGCAGCAACGGTGCCTATCAAAGGCACGTTTACCGTAGGGCTTTGGTTTGCTATTGATACGGCGCGGTTGCGGTTGCCCGTCTTTTTAATCAAACCGCGCTCGGCAAGCCTGTTCATAACTTGATAGGGGGTTGCGGTGGACTTAATGCCGCAGCCTTTGCAAATTTCGCGCACGGTGGGCGCATAGCCGTTGTCGCGGATAAAATCCGTAATAAAACGGTATACCTTTTCGTCGCAGTTGATTTTTTTCATAAATTTCCCCAAAAGATTTCGTAACTATATTTTAACATATGTTTAAATAAAAATCAAACGTCTGTTTATAAAAAATGTGTTGAATTTTTTATAAATTGTGTTATACTATTATTATGAAAGAAACGGAAGAGAAGGACTGCGTCCTCTATGACAGAAAATGTATCGGGTGCATGGAATGTGAAATTTGCGACCTCGACCCAAACAAAATTTGCGACAACTGCGGAAAGTGCTTGGACATACGCGACGACGCAGTAATTAAAATCGACGGAATAATATTCGATGAGAATAAAAAATGAAAAACACGGCTTTAAAACCGTGTTTTTTTATAGCTCAATCTTCGTCGGGTTTTAACTTAACCTTGCCGACGACACCGCGGCGGTTATCGTCTGAAATGGCTGCATAGTGCTTTCTTGTAGTGTTTACGTCCTTGTGCCCCAAAACGTCGGCTACAATATAAATGTCGCCGGTCGCCTTGTACAGCTGCGTACCGTAAGTCGAACGCAGTTTGTGCGGGGAAATTTTTTTAAGAGGGGAGACGATTTTTGCGTATTTTTGCACCAAATTTTCCACGGCGCGCACCGTTATTCGGCGTTTGTTATTGGAAATAAACAGCGCAGAGATGTCCTTTATGTTGTCGGGCGAGTTCTCTTTTTGCTCTATGTAACGCTTTAAAGCTTCGGCAACGTCGTCGTCGAAATACAGTATAGATTTACCGCCGCCCTTGCGCGTGACAATAAAGGAATTGTCCTTAAAATTCAAATCTTCATTATTCAGCCCCACAAGTTCGCTTATACGGATCCCCGTGCCGAGGAAGAGCATTAAAATAGCGCTGTCACGGACGCGATTTTTTTCGTGGTAGCACATTTGGTGGGGAGTAAGACCTTCGCCGCTTTCCGCCGCGCCGATTATATCAAAAACTTCGTCGTTGTCAAGGCGGATTATCGGCTTTTCGTGCAATTTCGGCGTGGAAACTTTAGCCGAATTGTCCACGGAAATATAGCCCTTATTAAACAAGAATTTGAATAACGCGCGCACGGAAGAGAGCTTTCGAGCCTTTGCACGGTCGTTGCAGGAGTGATCTTTGCCGTCATAATTGTAGTGGGAGAGGAAACTCAAAAAATACTCTATGTCGTTGCTTGTGACGGTTTCCATGTCGTCAAGAGTGAATTCGGCAACGGTCTTAGATTTTCTGAACTTTTTTTCCTGCAAAAAATAGAAAAAAATCTTTAAATCGTGCGCGTAGTTCAAGCGGGTGAGAGTGGAAGTTTGGCTGTCGATTGCAAGAAAATAATCATAGCAAAAAGACGGCAAAGCCTCGTTTAAAAGCTTGTCGATCGTCTCCAGATTTTTGTTGTTTCGTTCAACGTAATAATTCGCACCCATCGATATGATTATAAAACATAATTTTTTTTAAGTCAAATAAAATTTTTTGCCGGAAAGAAGTGCGGGCATTTGAAAAATCGAGCGCACTTCTCTACTTAATGGCGGTGGTCAAAAAGTATTTAACACTTCGTAAAACACAGCTTTTACGAAGCGTTAAGGTTATAAAACAGCAAAAAAGAGTGGATTTTTGCATTAAACCGAATAAAATTCAAATTTCACAGATAAAGCTGTTGATACAAATATTACTTTTTTCAAGCATTAAAATAATGCCTATAATATAATTTGCGATATTTAAATTATATTTAAATATCGCAAATCGGCAATATTGTTATTTTATAATTTATTGATTATAGGTTGTTTAAGTAAAATTAGCATAAATCCCCATTTTTTATCGTAAAATCGCAAAATCAATTGAAATTTTTAGAGGTTTATCATTAAACAATATTTCGGTAAAATCAAGCAATTATGTCTGGCATAGTACTGCAAAAACAAGCTAATTAATGTCGTTTTTTGGAACAAGACTTTTTAAATTCCAGATATTTGAAGCATATTCCTTTATACTTCTGTCCGCGGAGAAAATTCCTGCGGCGGCGATATTTCTCAACGACATTTTGTTCCACTTAAGTTTATCGGAATTGTACAATTGCGAAATTTCGTGTTGCTTATTATAATAAGCCGCAAAGTCCGCCATACACATGTAAGGATCGGCAACCGGTGTTTCGGTCAGCAGATAATTTGCAATGTCCGCAAAAGATTTTCCGTTGAAGCCGATTATCAAAGCTTCGATAATTCTTCTCAATTTTGGCGATTCATTATAGAATTTGCTTGAACTGTAACCGTTGCGCCAAATATCTTCCACTTCGTTGGCTTTATAACCGAATATAAAGATATTTTCCTCGCCAACGGCATCGGCAATTTCAACGTTGGCTCCGTCAAGTGTGCCTATGGTCAGGGCGCCGTTAATCATAAATTTCATACAGCCCGTGCCGCTCGCTTCCTTACCCGCAAGGGAAATCTGCTCCGAAATCTCGCTTGCAGGCATCAGTTTTTCCGCCAAAGTCACGTTGTAATCTTCCATATAAACAACGTTCAGTTTTTTGTTTATTTTGGGGTTCGACCTGATTTCGTCGGAAAGGTAATTTATAAGCTGTATTATCTTTTTTGCCATGTCGTATCCGGGCGCGGCCTTTGCCCCGAAAATATAAGTTTTGGGCACTACGTCGGCGTTTGGATTGTCCAACAAATCGAGATATCCGTCTATAATGTTCAAGACATTTAAAAGTTGTCTTTTATATTCGTGGAGTCTTTTTGCCTGAACGTCGAAAAGCGTATTCGGATCGATATCAAGCCCCTGCTTTTTCTTCGCATATTCCGAAAATTGTTGCTTTTTCAAAAATTTGATTTCTTCAAGCCTTTTTAAAACGCTTTCGTCGTTTTCAAATTTTTTAAGCCCTGAAAGCTCGGAGCTGTCCAAAATGTACGAATCCCCAATACAGTCGCTTATAAGTCCGCTCAGCTCGGGATTTGCCTGGTTAAGCCAACGCCTGTGCGCTATGCCGTTTGTCACGTTGGTGAATTTTAAGGGCGTAAAGTCGTAAAAATCCTTAAAAATAGAAGTTTTGATAATATTGCTGTGCAGTGCGGATACCCCGTTTACGCTGTGGCTACCGTAAACCGAAAGGTTTGCCATCTTTATGCGGCTGCTTTCGATTATGGACATCCTTGAAATTTTAGCCCATTCGCCGGGGAATTTGCCCCAAAGTTCTTCGCATAACCGCCTGTTAATTTCTTTTATTATAGTGTGAATTCTGGGTATGGTCCGCTCAACCAAATCCTGGTTCCAGGTCTCCAGCGCTTCCGAAAGCACGGTGTGGTTTGTGTAGGCGCAAGTCGCCGTTGTAATTGCCCACGCCTCGTTCCAGTCATAGCAATATTCGTCCACAAGAATTCTCATCAATTCGGGAATCGCCATCGCAGGATGCGTGTCGTTCAAATGTATCGCCGCAAGTTTGGGCAAATCCCGCAAGTCGCCGTATCTGTGTTTATGATCCTCCACTATGTTCTGGATAGAAGCTGAACACAAAAAGTATTGCTGTTTAAGCCTTAATGACTTGCCAGCGCTATGGTTATCGGAAGGATAAAGGACTTTTGTCAAGAGGTCGGCGTCGTTGTCGTTCGTCATCGCCTGATAATACTGTCCCTGCGAAAACAGTTTCATATTGAAGTCCTGCACGGGCTTTGCCTTCCAAAGTCTCAAAACCGATACGGCTTCGCTGTTTTTTCCCGAAACCATCATATCATAGGCAACAGCTTGAATTTCGGTGCAATTTTTATAAATGATTTTTAAACCGTTTTCCGTCCACTGCTCGTCTACATAACCGTTAAAACGGACGATAAAATTTTTGTCCGTTCTCTGGGTAAGCCAAACTTCGCCTCCCGGAAGCCATGCGTCGGGAAGCTCTATCTGCCAGCCGTCTATAATCTTTTGTTTGAACAAGCCGTATTCATATCTCAACGAATATCCCATCGCGGGGTAATTTCCAGTCGCCAAAGCGTCCAAAAAACACGCCGCAAGCCTGCCCAAACCGCCGTTTCCTAATCCTGCGTCGGGCTCGAGTTCGTAGAGTTCCTCAAGTTTAAGCCCGTATGCGGCAACGGCTTTTTCAAACACCGAAGTAACGCTCAGATTATATAAGCTGTTTTTAAGCGAACGTCCGAGCAAAAATTCCATGCAGAGATAATACACTCTTTTTGCGCGTTTCGCCTTGATTTTATTGTGGAATTGCTGGCGCTTTTGCAGCAATATATCCCGTACAGCCATCACAACCGATTTGTAAATCTGTTCTTTGGTGGCTTCAGAGGGCGCAACCCCGAAATATCTTTCGAGCTTGCCTTTAATAGATTCTTTAACTTCTTTTTCCGTAAGAGTGGCGTTCATAAAATTCTCCGTTCAGTCGTTATTCAGGCATTTTAAATAAAGCGTTTCGTATTGTGCCGCCGAACGGTTCCAGCTGAAATCCGTTGTTGCCGCTCTGTACATAAGTTTTGCCCACTCGGTTTTGTTTTTATAATCACCGCAGGCACGGCGCACCACGTAAAGCATATCGTGGGCATTGTAGTTTGCAAAAGTGTATCCGTTTTCCGACGGTTTAATGCTGTCGCACAGCCCGCCCGTTTCCCTGACTATGGGCACCGTGCCGTAACGGCAAGCTATCATTTGCGAAAGACCGCAAGGCTCCGATTTGGAAGGCATTAAAAATATATCCGCACCCGAATAAATCTTTCTTGCCAAATCGCCGTTGAAAACAATATTTGCGCTGAATTTATCGGGATACCTGTATGCAAGATCCCTGAAATAATTTTCGAAATTCCCGTCGCCCGTGCCGAGAACGACAAACTGCACGTCGTCATGCAACAATTCTTCTATCACTGCCGTCACCAAATCCAGCCCTTTGTGCGCCACAAGCCGCGAAACCATTGCAATTAAAGGCGTTTCGGGTTTAACGGGTAAATTCAAAAACTTTTGCAGTTCGCTTTTACAAATTTTTTTATTTTCGAAATCTTCGGCGGAATAGTTTGCAAAGAGATGTTTGTCGAGTTCGCTGTTATAGTCGTTTATATCTATACCGTTCAAAATTCCGCACAGTTTAAAGTGATTTTTTCTTATAATCGGGTCGAGCCCGTGGGCATAATACTCGTTTTTGATTTCAACGGCATAAGTCGGGCTTACGGTTGAAAACCTTTCGCAACACTCTATTGCGCCTTTCATAAGATTTATGCAATTGTTATATTCCACAAGATATTTGTAACTTTCGTGGATATCAAATAAATCGTTCAACAGATCAAGCGAGTAAATGCCTTGATATTCTATATTATGAATCGTAAACAGCGCACGGATATAGCTGTATTCCTCTCTGAAACAATAATTGGTTTTAAGATAAATCGCCGAAAGCGCAGCCTGCCAGTCGTGACAGTGCATGACGTCGGGATAAAAATTCAAAAACGGCATTATTTCGAGTACGCTTCTCGAAAAAAAGGCAAACCTCTCGCCGTCGTCATAATAGCCGTAGCAACCCGGCCGCTTGAAATAGAATTCGTTGTCTATAAAATAAAAAGTTACGTTCTTGTCGGTTACGTATTCGAAAATCCCGCAATATTGGTTACGCCAGGCAAGGTGAACGTATACATTGCCGAGATAGTTGAATTTATCCCTGAATTCCTTTTTTATGTCGGAATAGAGCGGAATAACCACTCTTACGTCAAAGTTGCCCTCCGAAGCCAGCGCTGCCGAAAGCGAACCTACGACTTCAGCAAGTCCGCCCGTGGATATAAACGGGGTTGCCTCCGAAGCGACGAAAAGAATTTTTTTCTTTTCGGGGGTTTTCGTAAGTTTTTCGGCGTTTGTTTTTTGTGTCTTAACCATAATTTCCTCAAAAAAGTTTTTTATATAAGCGAGCCTTTGTTGATAAAATAAGGATATTTTTCGCAACCTGCCAAAACGCTCTTATCGCGAATTACAGAGTTTTTATCGCTTATCACATACGAAAGTTTGCAATTTTCGCCGATAATGTCGTCGGTCATGAGTATACAGTTTTTAACGACCGCTCCTTTTCCTATTTTAACGCCTCTGAACAAAACGGAATTTTCCACCGTTCCCTCTATCAAACAGCCGTCGGCAATCAGCGAATTTTTTACGGACGCAGTTTCCGAAAATTTGGTGGGCGCGCTGTCGTTGACTTTAGTATATATAGATCTGTCGCCGAAGAGCTCGTTTCTCACGCCGCTCTTCAAAAGGTCCATATTCGCGTTAAAGTAGGAATAAAGCGAGCTTATGTTGGCATAATAACCGTCGAACTTATAGGCGTAAAGATTAAGGGTTTTGACGCCGGGGCTCAATATGTCCCTGCCGAAACTCGTGTAGCCGTGCTGGATCGCGTTCTGTATAAGCCTGAGCAAGAACGAAGTGCGCGCCACCATTACGTTGATATAACATTTTTTTATGCCGTCCGACTGCGGATTGATTTGTATGTCGGTGATTTTATCGTTTTTATCCGTTTCAAATGTAAGATAATAATGCGAACCCTCTACCTTGTGCTCGTGGTAAACCATTGTGATATCGGCGTTGTTTTTTATGTGCGCTTCTATTACTTTGCTGTAATCGAATTTATAAATGGCGTCGCTGTCAGCAAGAACAACAAAGTCCTCTTTCGCCTTTCTCAAAAACGCCATAGAACCTTTTAACGCTTCAAGCCTGTTTTTGTATAGAGTTTCGGTTTCACCGCTGTAAGGCGGCAAAAGATTGAGCCCCCCTTCCTTTCTGGCGAGGTCCCAGTTTTTGCCCGAGCCGAGGTGCTCCATGAGCGAGTGATAGTTGTTTTTTGTGATCATGCCAACGGATGTTATGCCCGAATTCACCATATTGGAAAGCGTGAAATCAACCAAACGGTATCTTCCGCCGAAAGGCACGGCGCCGGTTGAACGCACCTTTGTGAGTTCGGGTATATCTTCTTCGTTTATGCTTGAAAAAATTACTCCGACGGTTGTAGCCATAAATTCTTCTCCTTACATATCCTTGTCTACGATTTCTCCCGCGGGTACTTTAAGGTTTTTGCCAACCGTAATTCCCCGTCCCAAAACCGCAATACCCGAAGTTTTGCCCGCCATCCCGGCACAAACTTCCTTTTCGCCGCCTATTTCCGCGTTTTCGCACACGGTGACGTCCTCGTCAATTATCGAATAGCGGATTTTTGCGCCTTTTTTAACGGTGATATTGCCCATCAAAACGCTGTCCTTTACTTCCGCGCCCTTTTCCACTATGCAATTGGAGCCTATAACCGAATTTATTATTTTTCCACCGATTTCACTGCCCGTAGCTACAATGGAATTTTTTACTTCGCCCTCGACAAATGCCGGAGGCGCCAAAGGACTTCTGGAATAAATTACGTTTTCCCTGTCCGAAAGTTCGAAATTCGGAGTTAAGCCCAATAAATCCATATTCGCTTCCCACAAGGAAGCTATTGTGCCCACGTCTTTCCAATACCCCTCAAAGCGGTACGAATACATCTTTTCTCCCGCGGCAAGCATTTTAGGTAAAATATTTTTTCCGAAATCTTTATCGGACGACGGGTCTTTGTCGTCCTCTTCGAGATATTTATAAAGTTTGGAAGCGGTAAAAATATAGATACCCATCGACGCCAGATCGCTTTTCGGGTTTTTGGGCTTTTCTTCGAATTCATAAATTTTACCGTTTTCGTCGGTGTTGAGTATGCCGAACCGCGAAGCTTCCTTTAAAGGAACTTTCAAACATGCGATCGTGCAGTCAGCGCCCGTTTCTTTGTGGGCGTTAAGCATCATGTTGTAGTCCATTTTGTAAATGTGGTCGCCCGAAAGTATGAGCACGTATTCGGGATCGTACATTTTTATAAAAGTAATATTCTGATATATCGCATTGGCAGTGCCCTTGTACCAGGAAGTGTCGGTTTTTGCCTCGTAAGGAGACAATATATGCACACCGCCGAAAGTTCTGTCAAGATCCCACGGCTGTCCGTTGCCGACGTATTCGTTCAAAACAAGGGGTTGATATTGCGTAAGAACCCCTACCGTATCTATTTTGGAATTGATACAGTTGGAAAGAGGAAAATCAATTATCCTGTATTTTGAGCCGAACGAAACCGCAGGTTTGGCAATATTACTTGTCAGGGCATACAATCTCGACCCCTGTCCTCCAGCAAGCAGCATTGCTACGCACTCTTTTTTTCTCAGCATTGTGGTTTCCCTCCGTCATTTATTTTAACAAAATACAGACACGAAAGTTTGGGTATATCCAAAAAAAGCGAATTTTCTTTACCGTGATTTGAATTTTTGCGGGTTGTAAAAATTCTCTTTTTAAGTACTCCCCTGCCGCCGTATTTTTTTCCGTCCGTATTCAATACGATAAGGTATTTTCCCTTATAAATTCCCAATCCGTAGCCCTTGAGGTCTACCCCGGAAAAATTGCATACGCACGTCAGGCTTTCGCCGTTCCGGGCATATCTGTTGAAAGCTATCAGATTATTATATTTGTCATCTGTAACAAGCCATTCAAAACCGTCAAAAGAATTGTCAATTTCATAAAGCGGCTTGCAATTTTTATAAAATTCGTTAAGCTCCTTTACGAACACGGACATTTTTTTGTGCAATTCGAATTTCTTTAAAAAGAATTCCACAGAAGAATCGTAATTCCACTCGTCAAACTGCCCGATCTCATAGCCCATGAAGTTCAGCTTTTTGCCGGGATGGGCAAACATATATCCCAACAGCTGCCTCTCCCCCGCAAATTTGTCCGCATATTCGCCCGGCATTTTATTTAAAACAGAACCCTTGACGTGTACGACTTCATCGTGCGAAATCGGCAAAACGTAATTTTCGTTAAAGGCATACATGAGCGAAAATGTGAGCTTGTCGTGGTGATAGTTGCGAAAATATGGGTCTTGTCTTTCATAGAACAAGGTGTCGTTCATCCAGCCGAGGTTCCATTTATAATCAAAGCCGAGCCCGCCGCTACGGACGCTTTTCGTCACGCCGCCGAAAGCCGTAGATTCCTCTGCCACCATAACCGCGCCCGGAAATTCCGTCTTTATAATAGTATTGAGCTTTTTTAAAAAGTCTATCGCTTCCAGATTGCGATTGTCGCCGTATTTATTAGGAGTAAAACAGCCCGCCCCTCTGTCATAGTCGAGATATAGCATAGAGGCAACGGCGTCCGTCCTGAGTCCGTCTATCCCAAACGTTTTTATGAGATAATGCGCGCTCGACATCAAAAAACTGTCGATTTCTCCCCTGCCGAAGTCGAATCTGCACGTTCCCCACGACGGAAGTTCCCTTTTATCGGGGGCGCTACACTCGTACAGCGGCTTGCCGTCGAATTCGAATAACCCGAACGAATCTTTCGGAAAATGGGCCGGCACCCAATCCAAAATAACTTTTATGCCGGCAGCATGAAAAGCCTTTACGAGATTTTGAAAATCGAGCGGCGTTCCGAGCCTTGAAGTGGGAGCAAAATATCCGCAAGTCTGATAGCCCCAGGATCCGTCATATGGGAATTCTGTGACGGGCATAAACTCCGCATGGGTATAACCCATACTTTTTACATAAGGAACAAGCGTACGTTCCAGCTCTTTATAACTGAAATAGGTATTGTCGCCGTGCCTTTTCCAGGATAACAGATTGACTTCGTATATATTTACGGGAATATCAAACCTGTTTTGTTGCGATAAATCGTAAAATACCGGTTTGAGGCTGTAAACAACCGAATCGTATGAATTTTTTATGTCGGTAGCAAACGCAAACGGATCCGCCTTTATGAGCTTTCTTCCGTCGTCTGTATAAATTATGTAGTGGTATTTATCTCCCTCTTCCGCTTCTACGGTCGTTTCAAAAGTTTCCCCGTCAAACAGTTTATGCATCAAAACTCCGCAAAAACCGTTAAAACTGCCGGCAAGTTCTACTTTTACCGCCCGCGGCGCCCACACACGGAACACCCAACCCGAAGAGGTTTTATGGCAACCGAAAAATTCGTATGCCTTGAAATTTTCGCCTTTGTGAAAAGTATTGAGTTCGCCGATTACTTTCATATCCTTTTCACCTCTTATATATTACCATATTTTTCCTGCGATTTCAATAGCAAATGAAAAAAATCACGCTTCTCGACAAAAAAACGCCTCCGAAAGCCAGAGCTTTCGGAGGCATGATTGTTTTTATGGTCAAGCTATATAGTCATTAAGAAGAAGCAGATTGTCCGAAATGAATTTATCGAATTCCTCCGTAGACAATTTTTTAAATGCGGCAAGCGCCAAAAGATATACGTAATTGGCAGTAAAGTTCTGCTTCTCCGAATCAAGCGTCTTGATTTTTGTGTTTACTGGGCATGCGGTATTGATTATCAGCGTCTTATTTATATCTCCGTCACCCATGCCGTATATTTTTCCCATTTCGCTGTATCTGCGCATGTACTCGTCAACCACGATTATTGCAGGAACATCGGCGTTTTTCAGCTTTTCGGTCTTAAAAGTAACTTTATCATTATTAAGGGCGTTTTTGTAAATGTCTTTGAGTACTTCGTCCTCTTCCGCGCCGTCTTTCAGCGCATTGTCGATATCTCCGTCGATTCGAACGAATTTTACTTTATCGGGCTGCTTGTATTCGAGGAAACTCAAAAAATGCGGGTCGATAAAGTTGTCGCACAAAATTGCGTTCATGCCCTGGTTTTTGAACAGCTTTATATATTGAGCCTGCTGTTCTTCGTCCGAAACGTAGTAAACGGTCGTAATTTTTTTGTTCTCTTCCCCGTTTTCGGATTTTTCGGCATCTTTTGTTCCGTTTTCTTCGGCGGGTATTTCGGGTATCATGTCCGCAAGGCTCAAATATTTGCCGTTTATGTCCTTATATATGATTATTTCTTTGATTTTATCATAAAAATCATTGTCCTTTATACATCCGAATTTCACGAAGTTGGCAAGATCGCTCCAACACTTTTCAAATTTATCCCTGTCGTTTTTAAAAAGCGATATCAGCTTGTCGGCAACTTTTTTGGTTATGTGCTTGCTTATTTTGCGTACCTGCGAGTCGTTTTGCAAAAAGCTTCTCGAAACATTGAGCGGTATGTCGGGGCAATCTATAACGCCGTTTAAAAGCATTAAAAATTCGGGTATAACTTCTTTTATATTGTCTGCAATAAAAACCTGGTTGCAATAGAGCTTTACTTTACCGCGCTCAAGCTCAATCTTATTTTTGACTTTGGGGAAATACAGTATGCCTTTGAGCCTGAACGGGTAATCCATATTCAGGTGCACCCAAAATATCGGCTCGTCGTAGTCCATAAAAGTTTCGGTATAAAACTTTTTGTAATCGTCCTCGGTGCAGTCCTTCGGCGCTTTGACGTACAGCGGAGTCGTCGTGTTCAGCGGCTTGTCCTTTCCGTCGCCTTTAAAGTTAACATACACGTCGTAGGGCATAAACGAGCAGTATTTTTTAACCAGCCCTTTTATAGTGCCCTCGTTCAAAAATTCTTTTTCTTCCTTGGCAATGTGCATTATAACTTTGGTGCCGCGGCTTTCCTTTTCGCACTCTTCGATAGTGTATTCGGAATTTCCGTCGCTTGCCCAATGCACAGCCGGCTCGTCCTTATAGGATTTTGTGATGATTTCCACATTTTCGGAAACCATATAAGCGGAATAAAAGCCCAAACCGAAATGCCCTATTATGCCGTCGCCGCCCGCCTTTTCGTACTTTTCAAGAAAGTCCGACGCGCCCGAAAAGGCGATTTGCGTGATATAATTTTCTACTTCTTCGGCGGTCATGCCTATGCCGTTATCCTCTACAGTCAGGGTCTTTGCTTTTTCGTCGGTATATATTTTTATAAAATAACCGCCGTCGTCGGCCTGAGTTTCGCCCATATCCGCAAGCTTTTTAAATTTTGTTATTGCGTCGACGCCGTTTGCAACTATCTCCCTCAAGAAAATATCCTTGTCGGAATACAGCCATTTTTTTATGATCGGCATCATATTTTCGCTTGATATTTTAATGTTTCCGTGTTTTTGCATAATTTGCCTCCGATATTTGACAGTTATTTAATACCCCCGTGCGGCGGCAATCAAACTGTCTACACAATTTTTTTAAAATGTTTTAAAATTTTATTTAAAAAGCTGAAAAATGAATAGCGCTTTTGTCCGTCAATCCAAAAGCCCCGCCGTAAACGTACGGCGGGGCAACTTATTATTTAAAATTATTCTTTGTTTTTACGCGCATCGGCAAGTACGTCCGCCATGGAAATGGCGACGTAACCGTGATCGGACCAGTCTCTCATTTCGCCATCACCGTTTCTTCTTTGCGTACGGGGGCGGCGGGCAGGCTTCTCTTCGTCGGTTAAACGCTCCCTGCGCGGCTTCTGCGGCTTCTTTCTTTCGGGTGCGGGCAAAAGCTCTTTGATCGAAAGATTCATTTTTCTTGCCGCAACGTCCAACGAAGTTATCTTAGCGTCAACTTCGTCGCCGACGTTAAGTACGCTTGCGGGAGTGTCAATTCTCTCATATCTGATTTGCGACACGTGCACAAGTCCGTCAATGCCCTTTTCGATTTCTATAAACGCACCGAAAGGAGCAAGCCTCGTAACTTTTCCGTGAACGACGTCGCCGACCTTGTATTTTTCTTCAACCGAATCCCACGGTTGAGGCTGAAGCTGCTTGTAGCCAATTGAAACTTTTCTGTTCTCTTCGTCGATTTTTAAAATCTTGAAAGAATAGGTTTTGCCGATTTCAAGCACATCGGTCACCTTGTCGATTGTTGTCCACGACAGATCCGAAATGTGCGCAAGGCAGTCGAAACCTTTTACGGAAACAAAAGCGCCGAAATCGGTAACCCTGTCGACTTTGCCTTCGACAACGTCGCCTAATGAAATGCTTTTGAAAAATTCGTCTTCCTTCTCTCTTCTGAGAGCGTCTCTCGCTTCGCGCTCTTCCAAAATCACAATGCGACGGGAAGCGACAATTTCTTTTCTTCCTCTTTCTTCGCGAATTTCGATAGAACGGAGCTCAAGCGTTTTGCCTACGAACTCTTCAAGATTTCCAACGTATCTGGGACGAATTTCTTTTGCCGGTACAAATACAGAATAAGAACCGATGGAAGCAGTAAGTCCGCCCTTGTTAAAACCTGTGCACTTTACGGTAAAATTTTTGCCGGAAGCGATATCGGAAATCATAGCTTCTTCTTCGTGCAAACGTCTTACCGCTTTTTGCGAAAGTTTAAGGACGGGTTTAAGCTCTGTGACAAGCAAATCAATATTGTCGCCGATTTTGCCGACGTAATCAGCCGCATTATATTCTTCGCAGTCGACTTCGTCCTTGCTCAGTGCGACTTCCTTTTTGGCGCCGGGCAAAAGAACCATAAGACCTTCGTCCGTAGCCTGTGAAATCGTAGCAACGACAATCTGACCTTTTTTATAGGGCTGCTTCGTCTCGCTGTCCATCTGAGCAACTACCTCCTCCATGGTATTCGTTGCCTTACCTTCTGTATTTTCTTCCATTTTTAAAAGAACCTCCCGGGTTTGCGTGTCAGGGGTCGACGCCCCCGATACAATTCCAATACTTTTAAATTTTAATAATTTTTGATAATCGACGTCGCTTGAAGATTCACACCTGAAAACGTTTTCGCAGTTGCGGGCCGCAATCTCGTAAAGTTTGTTGGTGTTGCTGCTTTTTATGCCGCCGATAACCAAAACGGCGTCACATTGTTTAGAAAGTTCATCAACTTCGTTTTGCCGTATGATAGTAGTATAACAAATCGTCTTAAAAACAGCAACTGTTTTTTCACAAACTTTTTGAATATTTTTTATTATTTTTTCAAATTTATCCGCGGAAAAGGTAGTTTGGCACACAACGCTTACCTCCTCTCCCGCAAGCCCGTAAGGAACGTTTTGGGGGTCGTTTAATACTAAGGCTTCACCGCCGCACCAACCTAACAGCCCTTCAACTTCGGGATGCCCCTTTTCGCCTATAATTACTATTTTTCTGCCGAGCGCGTATTGTTGCTTTACGATATTTTGCGTACGCTTGACAAACCCGCAGGTGCAATCCAAAATTTTTATATTCTTTTGCTCGCATATCCCGTAATAGCTTTCGGGAACGCCGTGCGAACGAAAAATAACCGTGGCTCCTCCGGGAATTTCGTCAAGGCTTTCTACAACTTTTATTCCCCTGTCGCTTATTTCTTTTACGACCGAAGGATTGTGAATAATTTCGCCCAAAACATATACGTTGTCGCCCTGTACCGAAAGCGCCGTATCCACCGCATATTTAACGCCTTTGCAAAAACCGCTGTTTTTTGCAACTGTAACTTTCATTTAGCACCTTATTTATTGCAAAATATCGCCTTTCTTTTTATTGCGGAAAAATTCGCCCAAACGGTTGTATATTTCCAGCATTTTTGCCCTGAGTTTTTCGTCCGCTTCCTTTATATCGGCTTCGGTGAGTTTTTTCCCGTAATACTCAGTAAACTCAAACGGTTCGCTGTAATAATAATATGATTTTTTAAACGCTTTGATTTTTTTGTACTGCATCATGAGGATTATTGGCGTTCTGGTCTTTATCGCAAGCGCCGCAGCGCCGCTCTTAAAGGGTAAAAACACGTCATCTGTCTTATTCCTCGTGCCTTCGGGGAAGATGCATATCGATTCGCCGTTTTTGAGATACCGCATGGCTTTTAAAATCGCCGGGGCGTCGTTACCGTCGCGGCTGACTATGATGCACTCGCATTTAGAAGTGAACCATTTGCCTATCTTTTTTTGCGTGAGTTCCTGCTTTGCCATATAGTGTACGGGCTTATCCATACAGATCGCGGCGGGAATTACGTCAAGAACGCTCTTATGATTGCCGACTATGATATATGCGCGGTCGTTGAATTTTTCGGTATGCCCGAGTTTTTTGTACGGAAAAATAGGGCGCATCAACACTGCGTGGAACCTTCTCATGGTGCGGAACCATTTTTCGAGTTTTGTGGGTTTTTTTACCGACTTTTCGTCCTTATTTTCGTTTTTCATTTCCGTATCATTATTCATTTCAGTTTTTTCGTAACAATATTGAGCATAAATTCAACGACCTCTTCTACGGACATTAGGGATGAATCGACAAGAACGGCGTCGTCCGCCTTTGCAAGCGGGGCGATTTTGCGTGATTTATCCTGTTCGTCGCGCTTTATAATGTCGTTTAAAATATCGTTATACGACTCCTTAAAACCTTTTTGTACATTTTCGTCGAACCTGCGTTTTGCGCGGACTTCGGGCGAAGCCGTCAAATAAAATTTGAATTCCGCATCGGGAAGCACGTTTGTGCCTATGTCACGCCCGTTGAGTATACAAGAATTGCGCGATGCTATTTCACGCTGCAATCCTACCATTTTTTTTCGTACCGCCGCGTATGCCGAAACGGTGGACGCAACCATGGAAACCTGAGGCAACCTGATCTCTTCGGAAACGTCCTTGCCGTCCAAAACTGTTCTTTGCGCTCCTTTGCGGTATTCGACCTTTAAGTCAATGGCGTCAACCAACTTCCCGACCTCAATTTCGTTATCGGCAGGAACGCCTTCTTTAATACATTTTAAGGCGCAGGCGCGGTACATGGCGCCCGTATCGAGACATAATACGTCGAGCTTTTTGCCCAAAATTTCGGAAACCGTGCTCTTGCCGCTCCCGGCGGGTCCGTCTATCGCTATATTAATCATTTTTTAAATCCTTTCTCAGGTTTTCGGCTTTTTTTAAGTAAACATGCTTGGGTTTTCCGCATATCTCCGCCAGCACGGCAACCCTGATACACTTTTTAAGCGAGCCTTTAATATCGGGTTCTTCGGCGGAAAACAGCGGACAAATGCAAAAGCCCGTTTCGCGCGCCGCAGTCGCGGGATAAAACGAACGCAAATCTTTCGTGCTCGAAAAAATTGCCAAAACCGTATTTTTTTCGTCAAGACCGTTCAAAGCGGTCAGTTTGCCCATCAGCTCTTTGACGCTTGACCTTATCTCTTCGGGGGTATCATTTTCAACCGTCGTCGCTCCGCGTATTGCAATCATATATTTACCTTCGCATTGTGTATTATTTAATTCCGTTTCCTGCGGCAAAGCCCGTCGAAAATGCAATTTGCAGATTATAACCGCCCGTAAATGCGTCCAAATCGAGCACTTCGCCGCAAAAATACAGACCTTTTATAAGTTTACTCTCCATGGTTTTGGGGTCAATTTGTCTTATATCCACCCCGCCGCAGGTTATTACGGCTTCTTCGAAACCGCGCAGCGACTGCGGATAAAAATCAAAATTTTTAACATTAAACAGCATTTTTCTGCGTTCTTCCTTCGTAACCGAATTCACAGCCTTGTCACCGTCCACGCCGCTTCTTTTTAGAATTTCAAAAATCATTGCCGCCGGAAGAAGCGCTTTTAAACAATTTGCAAGGCTCTTATTGGCGTTTGCCACGAAATCGCGCAAAATTCTGTCGTCGAGGTGGGTTTCGTCGAGCGCAGGTTTTAAATCTATGACAAAAAATACTTTATTTAAATCAAGCCTGTTAATAAGGCTTGAAGCCGACAATACAACGGGACCCGAAACGCCGTAATGGGTAAAAAGCATTTCCCCGAAAAATCTTTTAACGCATTTATTATTGTAAAATACCGATAATCCTATATTCTTGAGCGTCAATCCCTGCAAATTTTTATAAAAATCGCCCTTTACGTTCAACCCGCACAAGCCCTGTTTTAGCGGCACGATTTGATGACCCGCCTCTCGGGCAAATTCATAGCCGTCGCCCGTAGATCCTGTCGCGGGATAACTCAAACCGCCCGTACATACGATGGCGCAATCAAAATCATAAGTGCCCTTATCACTAATTATGTGTGACATAGTACTATTTAAAAAGCCCAATTTAAGCACTTTTTCGTTCAAATTAAAGGTAACGCCTACATTTTTGCAGGCATTTTCCAAAGTTTTAATTACATCGCTCGACTTGTCCGAAACGGGAAAAATTCTTCCGCCCCTCTCGCACTTTAATTTTAAACCGTTTTCATTGAAAAAGTCAACGGTATCCGCGGGAGAAAATCCGTATATTGCGCTCGACATAAATTTCGGGTTGGAAATCACGTTTTCCAAAAAGCCGCGCTCGTCGCAGTCGTGGGTAATATTGCACCTGCCCTTGCCCGTGATATATATTTTTTTGCCGCATTTTTCGTTTTTTTCAAATACGGTCACGCGGTGTCCGTTTTTTGCCGCGGCGTATGCCGCCATCATTCCCGAAGCTCCCGCGCCTATAACTGCAACTTTTTTCATAAAAACCTTACGGCGTGAAAAACTTCACGCCGCTTAAAATTAATACAAATTTATGTCAGACGGGATAAACCCCGTCGGGATTTTTTGCCATATCGCTGTCTATGCCCGTGTCCCGCGCTTTGCGCCATTTAAAGAAGTTTGTCGCAACTTCGGGGAACAACGCGTATGAAAGTACGTCCTCTTCGCACGTATAAAAGCCCATGTTCTTTACCGTTTCCGTAAGCGACGCAAATTCGTCGGCAAGCAAATCCGCGGGGCGGCAAGAAACTATCTCTTCGCCGTGTTCCGTGCACATTTTAACTATTTGAGGGTTCTTTTCGCCCAAAACTTCGCCGTATTTGCCCAAAATCAAGTCTTTGAACTGCGCGGTTATCGTGGCGTACCTGCCCTTTAAAACGTTCCATACGGCTTGCGTTCCAACTATCTGGCTGGACGGCGTGACGAGCGGCGGGTAACCGCAATCTTTTCTTACAACGGGAACTTCGGCAAGACACTCGTTGAGCTTATCTTCTTTTCCCGCCTGTTTAAGCTGGCTCATAAGGTTTGAAAGCATGCCGCCCGGCACCTGATAAATTAAAGTATTTATATCCACCGAACGCACTTTGGGGTTCAACGCGCCGTCTTTTTCAAGTCTTGCCGCAACCTTTTTAAAATGGTTGACGGCGGGAAGAAGTTTTTGTATATCTATTCCCGTGTCGTAAGGCGTTCCTTTGAGCGCGGCAACCAACGGTTCGGTCGCGGGGTTTGAAGTACCGTTTCCGAGCGGCGAAAGCGCACAGTCTACTATGTCCACGCCAGCTTTTATCGCCATCAAATTTACCATGTCGCCCGTACCCGTAGTGTTATGGGTGTGCAGGTGCACTTTCGTTTCGGGGCGAAGTTCGGCTTTTAACGCTTTTACAAGGTCGTAAGCGGTAAACGGCAACAAAATATTCGCCATATCTTTTATGCAGATATTCTCCGCTCCCATATCTTCGAGCCGTTTTGCAAGGTTTACAAAGTACTCGTTTGTATGGACGGGGCTCGTGGTATAGCAAATAGCGCACTCGCACACGCATTTGCCGTTTGCGCCGTATTTTTTTATGGCGTTTATGGACGCCTCCAGATTTCTCGGGTCGTTCAATGCGTCGAAAAGTCTTATAACGCCCACACCGTTTTCAATAGACTTTGCAATAAACTTTTCCACGACGTCGTCGGCGTAATGTCTGTAACCCAACAGGTTTTGACCGCGGAGAAGCATTTGTATAGGCGTCTTTTTGAGGTGCTTTTTAAGTTTTTTAAGCCTTTCCCACGGATCTTCGTTCAAAAACCTGAGACAGGAATCGAAAGTCGCTCCGCCCCAAGCTTCAAGCGAGTAATAGCCGACGTCGTCCAAAAGCTCCAGCATCGGCTCCATTTCCTCGTATTTCATGCGCGTTGCGGCGTGGGATTGGTGCGCGTCGCGCAAAATCGTATCCGTAATTAAAACTTTTTTGACTTCCATAACAACTTTTCCTTATACAACAGCCGATATTGTCTGCATCGCCGCCTGCACCGCCGTTCCGTCGGCTTTGCCTCCGAAACAAGCAAGCAAAACGCCGGCGGCTATTGCCGAACCTATAACTCCAGCAACGTTGGGTCCCATGGCATGCATCAATAGGTGGTTTTGAGGGTCGTACTGCCGCCCAACATCTTCAGAAATCCTCGCCGCCATAGGCACGGCTGAAACGCCTGCAGAGCCTATAAGCGGATTGATTTTTCCGCGCGTGAGCTTGCACATTATCTTTGCCGTCAGAATTCCTCCGATAGTTCCGATTATGAAAGCAAACAGCCCGATAAGTATTATCTCAATGGTTTGAAGGCTTAAGAACAGCTCGCCTTTCGCCTTGCAGCCGACCGCAACGCCCAAAAATATAGTTACCGTATTCATTAAACCGTTCTGCGCCTGTGACGAAAGTCTGTCTACAACTCCCGATTCCTTTAATAGATTGCCTAACATCAGCATACCCAAAAGCGCTATCGAATCGGGAAGAATAATTCCCATAACAAGCGTAACGATAATGGGGAAAAGAATTTTTTCGAGTTTTCCCACCCTGCGGAGGGGTTTCATCCTTATCGCCCTCTCCTTTTTGGTCGTAAGAAGTTTCATGAGCGGCTTTTGGATTATGGGAATCAACGCCATGTACGAATAAGCCGCAATTGCAATCATGGGCAATAGATCGGACGAAAGCCTTGAAGTTACAAGAATTGCAGTGGGACCGTCCGCACCGCCTATTATCGCGATAGAAGCTGCTGCCGCAACGGAAAACCCGCAGAACACCGCAAGGAGAAACGCCACAAAAACGCCGAGCTGCGCGCCCGCGCCTATCAGCATACTCTTCGGATTTGCGATAAGCGGTCCGAAGTCTGTCATGGCGCCTATTCCGAGAAAAATGAGAGGCGGATAAATAACTTTATCCACACCGAAATACAGGTACCACAAAAGCCCGCGCGTTTCCTCCGCTACCGCTCCGTACGAAGTGTCCATTATGAGAGCGGCATTTGAAAATACCGTGCCCGCTTCGGTTACGGCTCCCGAAACAAAGCCGCATTTCGTCCATAAAAGATTGAATTCGTCTGCCGGCATTTTGCTTACTATATTGGCGGCAAGATTTTCGAAAGAGCTGTAATAAGTGACCGTACCGCCATTTAAAAAGCCCTCTCTTATATAAATAAGCTTGTCGGGCGTTCCGTCGGTATATGCCGCCGCGTACTCTATTGCGCCGTTTATCCCCAACTTACAGTCGGTTACCGGCGTGGGATCTCCCCAAAGCACGTGCTCTGCGCCGGGAATATTTATGAGAAACATACCGAACGCGATAGGCAAAAGCAGCATCGGCTCGAATTTTTTTACTATGGCGAGATACATCAATGCAAATGAAATCAACAGCATGATGTAGTTCTGGTAACTGCCCTGTACAAAGCCCATTTGTTCGTACAGTCCGCCGAATATTCCGCCAAAGTTTACTTCAAGTAAACTCATATACCCTCCGCTCAGCTGATTGTTGCAAGTAATGCGTTGGTTTCGACGTTCCCGCCTTTGGAAACGTTGAAAGTTATCTTTCCGTCGCAGGGAGCGGTAATTTCATTATCCATTTTCATTGCTTCGAGTACGATTACGGGCTGGTTTTTCTTAACCTGCGCCCCGTCGTCCGCCAAAAGTTTTTTGATAAGCCCGGGGAAAGGCGATAATATCTTTTCACCGCCCGTAACCGGCGCCTGCACTTTTGCCGGCTCGGCAACGGGAACGATTTCGGGCGACTTCGCCGCGCCGACCTCTTCCACTCCGACCTGATAGCTTTTACCGTCGATAGTCACAATAAAATTCCGCATGATGGTTCTCCTTAAAGCCTTTTGATTCTCTTTACCTTAAATTCACATTCCGGCTTTTGCTCAGCGCAATACACCATAACCGCCGCAATTATCGCCGCTTTCACCTCGTCGGGCACGTCGTCGCCCGTTGCGGTTTCCACGGGTTTCTGTTCGGCGGCGCTTTTCTTTTTGCCCGAAAAGGTTATATTATCCGTCTTTTGCATAACCAGTCCCAATAGCCTGATTATCAATATAATTATTACAATTCCGGCAAAGACTATCAAAAACCCAAGCAACGCATATATAAAAGCTTCTGCCGGCTCCGAAAAATAGTATTTACCATCTCTTTGCACGATATCGAGCAACAGATTATTCATAATTACCCCGCTTTGCCAGCATTTGAAGGGATGCCACAAGATATTGCTTTACAAATGCGGGGCGTATAACATTGTCGATATAACCGCCCTTTGCGGCGTTGAAAGGGTCCGCCTTTTCATCCGAATATTTTTTTACGAGTCTTTCCTTGTTTGCCTTAGTTACGGAAGAATTCTCTATTTCGGCTCCGCGCGACGGGTCGAGCAGGGCGACTTCCGCATTTGCAAAGGCATAACTCAAATCATACCCCATTGATTTAGCCGCAAAAAGCGTGTATCCCATACCTATCGCTTTCCCGTAAATGACGGAAATTTTTGCAATATCCGAACCGTCGAGAACAGAAATGTATTCTCCTATTTCTTTAAGTACCGGGCTGTTTGAGACGGCAAGATCGGGCTTTATCCCGAGCGTATTAACAAAAGCGATATAAGGCAAGCCGTAAGACGCGGCAAAATCCGCAAAATCCTTAATCTTTCTCACGTTATAGGCGTTAAGTTCGGTGCCGTCCTTTTCGGCAAAAACCGCCGCCGCAACGGCTATTCCGCCCAACCGCGCGAGATGGCATTTGATTTCGGGCGAATAGCCCGCGCCCACCTCAACCGCGGTATCTTTATCGAAAATTTTTATAATACCCTCTGCCGTCGGGTTCTCGTCCAGCTCTTCAAAGCTTTCGTTCAAATCCGCGCAATCTTTTACGGGCAGGGAAATTAGTTCGGCTATTTTTGAAATGCTCTCTCTAATTTCACCGAAGTTTTCGACGGTGAACGCCGCAAGGTTTGCGTTTGAGAGTGCTTTTGCTCCTCCGACTTCGCCCTTTTTGAGATTTTTACCGGATTTGGCGGATATGACAAGCGGGCTGTCGGCTGCAAGCACACTCTTGCCGTTTATAAAATACACAAAGTCGCAAATTCCCGCCAGCACGGCTATCTGACCGTACACCTCGCCGTTAACAACCAAAAACTGCGGCACCACTCCTTTTAAACGGGAAGCGGATAAAATAATTTTTGCAAGCCCTTCCAGCGCACCGATCCCCTCTCCGAGACGTACGCCCGTGGTAGAAAGTAGCCAAATGACAGGCGTTGAAGATTTTTCCGCCTGTTCGAGGCATTTTTCAATCTTTTCGCATTGCGCCTTGCTTACGCCGCCCGAACATACTTCGGGGTTTTGGGCGACAATAAAAAAGGAATAGTCGCTGACAGTTGCAAATCCCGTGACTACCCCTTCGCCTTGCGCGGCTTTACCGTAAAATTCGTTTTCGGAAAAACTGTAACAGGATAGCTCGACAAAGCTGTCCACGTCAATGAGCGAACTTATGTCCGCACGTACATTTTTGCCCGATTCTATAAGCTGTTGCTTACGTGCCTGCAATAAGCTGATTTTATTCATAAAATCTCCCGATTGCCAAATTTCCTCATATAATATTTTATTAAAATATTCCGAAATTGCAAACGTTTTAAGTCATAATTTTACAATAAATTTTTTTGTGTTTTAACAACAATTTTTACCGCCTTTTTGTGATTTTGAATTTTGACTTAATAAATTTATCTATGTTGTCCGAATACTTTATTACCAGCCAGAATGCCAGCACTATCAATGCCGCAATTATTATCCATATCATTATACCCCACCAGGTCGTAAAAGGTATCAATTCGAAAGAATACGACGTGGTAGCCACGGACACGGCGCGTGTTATAAAAATCATTACGACGAAATACCCCGCGGTCATGGAAGACAGACCCGCAACAAAGCATAATACGTCGTCGGGGAACATCGGCAAAAGGAACATGACCGATAAAATCAGATAATCTTTGCCTTTCAGTTTTTTAAGCCATTTATCTATGCTATCTTTCCCCACTATCCAGCAAACAGCCTTATAGCCTATCCACCGCCCGATAAGAAAGGCTATTAGCGAACCCGTAAATATACCTATAAAGCTGTAAACGGCGCATTTGAGCGGTCCGAACATCGCAACACCCACGGCGACCGCAACCGAACCGGGCACGGGCAGCAAAACCACCTGCAAAAAGCAGAACGCTATATATATAAGCGGAGCTATGCTTCCCGAACGCGAGATATATTCCCTGAGCGCGTCTACGCTGTTGACGGTGCCGAGCATGCCCGTAGCGCAGAGCGTATAAAAGACGATCGCGCAGATATCGGTAAAAATAAGCGCGCATACGGTAAAGCGGTAAAGCGATTTCTTTTTAAAAATATAAAACAAAACCCCCGCCAAAGACAGGGCGGCGAGCAGGGAAAAAGAAACCCAGAACAAGACGTTGAAATATTCCTCGATAAAATCAACGCTTTTATAGAGCAATCCGTAAGCAATAAAAATAAAGGCAACCGCACCCGAAAGCACAACTGCCAATATGTTTATCAAGTGTTTTAAAACAGATATATGTTTCATTAACACTATTATTATATCGCTTTTGCGAATTTTTTATTATATTAGCCTGAAATTTTTGATCGCGTCGGTGGCAAGCTTGTCGCAAATGTTGTTGTATTCGTCGTCCGCATGCCCTTTTACTTTAAAAAATTTAACTTTATGCACTTCCGACAACGATATGAGCTCTTTCCATAAATCTTCGTTAACTACGGGCTTGTTGTCGGCTTTTTTAAAACCGTTTTTCTTCCAGTCCTCTATCCAGCCGTTTGAAAATGCATTTACGGTATATGCCGAATCGCTGAAAACTTCAACTTGGCAAGGCTCCTTCAGCATTTTAAGCCCCTCTATCACGGCAGTCAGCTCCATCCTGTTGTTGGTGGTCTCCCCGCAGGCGCCTGATATCCTCTTTTCGGCGGTTCCGTACCTTAAAACCGCACCCCAACCGCCGACCCCGGGGTTGCCGGAACAGGCGCCGTCGGTGTATAAAACTACTTTTTTCATTATTCAACCGTCTCTTTAAATCGCCTGACGGTTGAATCCACCGCCTTGCCCACGGACTCGCCGAAGCCGTTGTCCTCCATAATTTTTACAGATTCGGCAAAATTTCCGCAACTGCCGCTCGATTTTACCAGCAATTCGGATATATTTTCTTCTTCACGGCGCGCCATTTCAGCGGCGCCCAAAACGGACTGAACAGCAAGCGCCTTTGCCTCCCCGCGGCTGAGGCCGTTCTTTACACCCGCATCGCAAAGCGCGTCAATAAGCATAAACGCATACACCGAACCGCCCGCGCCGATAGCAGAAACCGCGCCGAATTTGCTCTCGTCTATGCTTAAAACCGTACCCAAACAGTCGAAAATCTTAGAAATAAATTCGGTATCGTCGGGTTCCGAATCGAAATCGGACATATCTAAGCCCAAAATGCCGCTACCGATAGCACAGGGAAAATCGGGCGCGCAGAGCGCGACTTTAATGTTTCCTCCGCCAAAACCGCTTTTGATTTTATTTTTGCCTATACCCGTCATTACGGAAATTATTTTTTGCGGACGGCAACCCGAAAGCTCGGGCAACAAAGCCTTAAAATTGACAGGTTTTACGGCAAGCAATACAAATTCGCTGTTTTCCGCGACAAACTTGTTGCTGTCGCAGGTGAAAACGCCGAATTCTTCGATAGCGTCGAGCTTTTTTTCGTCGGTATCGCTCAAAATTATCTTTTTGGGAGAAAGGAAATCGGACAAAACCGCGCCTTTGACCACCGAAGTCGCCATCGCACCGCAACCGATTATGCCGAGTTTGAATTTTTTCTTCATAAAATACACTCCAAAAACAGTTGACTAAAAATTCCGAATATTATATAATTCTTGCGTTAATCGATTTAGGGGAGTAGCTCAACGGTAGAGTCGCGGTCTCCAAAACCGTTGGTTGCATGTTCGAATCGTGTCTCCCCTGCCAGATTCCGACCATATTCAGGTCGGAATTTTTTTGTTGTTTTAGGGAGTAAAAATGAACAAAACAGCCATTAACAAAGTACTATGTGTGACGTAAACTGTGTTTTTATATCTTGACTTCGCCCTTTAAACCCAAATCCCCTTCGTTTTCTTTAAGGATAGGTTTAACTTCGTCCGCAATAAATTCTTCAACCTGCGACGGCGCCCTGCCTATAAATTTTTTGGCGTCGAGTATTTCCCCGAGCTTTCCGTGCACGGCTTTGAACATATTGTCATTTTTGATTAGTTTGAGAAGGTTGTTCTCTTTCCCCTCTTCCTTAACGGCTTTGCCGGCTTCCATGGAAAGCACTCTTATCCTTTCGTGCAACTCCTGCCTGTTGCCGCCGGCTTTGACGCACTCCATCATGATATTTTCTGTAGCCATAAACGGAAGTTCCGCCGCAATATGCTTTGCAATAACTTTTTCGTATACTACGAGATTTTCGGCTACGTTCATGTAAATATTCAAAATTCCGTCCAGCGCGAGGAAAGCCTGCGCTATAACTATGCGCCTGTTCGCCGAGTCGTCGAGAGTTCTTTCAAACCATTGGGTACCGGCGGTAATCGCGCAGTTTACGGGCAGCGATATGACGAACCGTGCGAGCGAGCCCATCCTTTCGCATCTCATAGGGTTACGCTTGTATGCCATAGCTGACGAGCCTATCTGCGTCTTTTCAAACGGCTCTTCCACTTCTTTCATATTCTGCAAAATGCGTATGTCGTTCGAAAATTTATATGCGCTCTGTGCAATCTGCGAAAGTACGCACAGCATATTGTAGTCGAATTTCCGGGGATAAGTCTGTCCCGTCACGCCATAGACCCTGTCGCAGCCCATTTTTTTCACGACGCGCTTTTCAAGTTCCTTTACCTTCTTCTCGTCGCCGCCGAAAAGCTCCATAAAGCTTGCCTGCGTACCCGTTGTGCCCTTTACGCCCCTGAGTTTAAAGGATTCAAGCAGGTTTACAAGGTTATGGTAGTCCATTGTAAGGTCTTGTATCCAGAGCGTCGCGCGCTTGCCGACCGTAGTAAGCTGCGCGGGTTGCAGGTGCGTAAAGCCCAATGCGGGCAAATCCTTATATTTTAAGGCAAATTTAGAAAGTTTGTCTATGACGTTTACAAGTTTTGCTTTTATGATATTTAGAGCGTCACGGGCAATCAACAGTTCGGAATTGCAGTCAACAAAGCAACTCGTCGCGCCGAGGTGGATTATGGGCATTGCCGAAGGCGCCTGCGTACCGAAAGCCTTTACGTGCGCCATAACGTCGTGCCGCACTTCCCTTTCGAATTTTTCCGCAAGCCCGAAATCGATATCTTCGGCATACTTCTTCATTTCGGAAATCTGGCTTTCCGTTATGTTAAGCCCCAGCTCCATTTCGGATTCGGCGAGCGCGATCCACAGCTTTCTCCAAAGTTTAAAGCGCTTCTCGTCCGAAAAGTTTTGCGACATTTCTTTACTCGCATAGCGGGTGATCAAAGGGTTTTGGTAAACTGAATTATCCATAATTTCTCCGTAAACCTAATTTAGACCGTGGCGGGCTTCGGATAGCTTTCTCCGAACGTCTCTACGGTCAATTTTTTCATTATTTGGGGTTTTAAGGGTTTGTCGTTAAAATCCGTTTTGGTCGTTGCTATCCCGTCGACCGTATCCATGCCGGAAATTACTTTTCCGAACGCGGCATACTGTCCGTCGAGATAAGCGGCGTTTTTGTGCATTATGAAAAACTGCGAGCCCGCCGAATCGAAATCGGTTGCCCTTGCCATTGAAATTACGCCGCGCACGTGCTTGATATCGTTTTTGGTAAAGCCGTTCAGCGCAAATTCGCCCTTTATGGAATAGCCGGGACCGCCCGTGCCCACGCCCGCAGGGTCGCCGCCCTGAATCATGAAATCTTCGATGACCCTGTGGAAAGTCAATCCGTCGTAAAACCCGCTTCGTGCGAGGTCTATAAAATTATTGACTGTATTGGGCGCTTTAGCGGGGTACAATTCCAAAACAATCTTTTTCCCGTCGTTCATTTCGATGGTTACTTGCGGATTCTGCATAATCTTCTCCTTATAAATCTTCGTATTTTTCCAATTTTACATTCGCTTCGTCAAAAAGCTTTAACGAGAATTCGTCGGGATAGCCCTCTTTGTATACAACGCGGACGATTCCCGAATTTATTATCATTTTTGCACAGATCACGCAGGGTTGGTGCGTACAGTACAGGGTACAGCCCTCTACGCTGCTTCCCACTCTCGCCGCCTGAATGATTGCATTTTGTTCGGCATGGACGGCATAACAGATTTCCTGCCGCGTTCCGCTTTCGACGTTGAGTTTTTTTCTCAAACACTCCCGTTTGTCGGCACAGCTCTTAATGCCCTGCGGGGCGCCGTTATAACCCGTGGCGATTATGCGCTTGTTTTTTACAATCACCGCGCCCACTTTTCTGTTTTCCTGAAAACAACTCGACCAGGAGCCTATCTGCTCGGTCATTTCCATAAACCTTTTATCCCATTTATCCATAATACCTTTCACCGTACGGAAATATTTTATCACCGTTGCCAAAAAAAAGCAATTTTTTATCTTCTTATGTTTGACTTTATTTTGGTGTGTTTATAAAATATTTGTAACCAAAATGAATTTCATATCGGAGGAATTAACAATGAATATCAAACCTTTATTCGATAAGGTTGTCGTTGAAGGCGTAAAAGCCGAAGAGAAGACAAAAAGCGGTTTGTATTTGACCGCCGCCGCACAGGAAAAACCCGCGACCTGCATAGTCGTTGCGGTAGGACCCGGCGGAATCGTGGACGGGAAAGAAGTAAAAATGCAGGTTAAAGTGGGCGATAAAGTGCTTCTTTCCAAATACAGCGGCACCGAAGTAAAAATCGACGATAAGGAATATACGATAATCCGCCAGAGCGATATTCTTGCGGTAGTCGAATAATAAAAATAAATTATAAGGAGATTTAATAATGGCTAAACAGATAAAATACGGCGACGAAGCGAGAAAAGCGCTTGAAACGGGCGTAAACGTAGTTGCCGACACGGTAAAAATCACACTCGGACCCAAAGGCAGGAACGTTGTCCTCGATAAAAAATACGGCGCACCGCTCATAACCAACGACGGCGTAACCATTGCTAAGGAAATAGAACTCGAAGATCCCTTTGAAAATATGGGCGCACAACTCGTAAAAGAAGTTTCCACCAAAACCAACGACGTTGCGGGCGACGGCACCACCACCGCCGTCGTGCTTGCGCAGGCTATCGTGCGCGAAGGGCTTAAAAACCTTGCCGCGGGCGCAAATCCCATTATATTGAAAAAGGGAATCGCTTCGGCGGTAGACACGGCTGTTTCAAAAATCCAGTCCATTTCCAAACCCGTTGAAAACAAGCTTGCTATTTCGCAGGTTGCTTCCATTTCCGCAGGCGACGAAAAAATAGGCGAACTCATTGCAAACGCCATGGAAATCGTAGGCAAAGACGGCGTTATAACCGTTGAAGAAGGCAAGACGATGAACACCGAGCTCACCACCGTAGAGGGCATGCAGTTCGACAGGGGCTATGCCTCCGCCTACATGGTAACCAATACAGACAAGATGGAAGCCGTTCTCGATAATCCCTATATCCTTATAACAGACAAAAAGATTTCGGCATTGCAGGAAATACTTCCCGTAATCGAACCCATTGCACAACAGGGCGCAAGACTTTTGATTATAGCCGAAGATGTTGAAGGCGACGCGCTCGCCGCGCTCATCGTAAACAAACTTAAAGGCGTTTTGAACTGCGTTGCGGTTAAAGCACCCGGTTTCGGCGACAGGCGCAAAGAAATGCTCGAAGATATCGCCGTTCTTACGGGCGGCACCGTAATTTCCAGCGACTTGGGCTATGAATTCAAAAACGTAACTCCCGACATGCTGGGCAGAGCGGCGCAGGTTAAAGTTGACAAGGACAACACCACCATTATCAACGGCTCCGGCGCGGCAGAGGACATTAAGGCGCGCGTCAACTCCATTAAGGCGCAGATTGCCGAAACAACTTCGGACTACGACAGAGAAAAGTTGCAGGAAAGACTTGCAAAACTTGCGGGCGGCGTTGCGGTTATCAACGTTGGCGCGGCTACCGAAGTAGAAATGAAAGAGAAGAAACTCCGCATAGAGGACGCGCTTGCGGCTACCCGCGCTGCGGTTGAAGAGGGAATTGTTCCCGGCGGCGGCGTTGCGCTCCTCTCCACCGTTCCCGAACTCACTAAACTTGTAAAGAGCCTCGAAGGCGACGAAAAGACGGGCGCGGCTATCGTTTTGAAAGCAATAGAAGAACCCATCCGCCAGATTGCAAAGAACGCGGGCTTTGACGGCTCGGTTGTGGTAAACAATATTTTGAGCGCCAAAAAGCCCAACTACGGCTTCGACGCGCTTAAAAACAAGTACACAGATATGGTTGAAAGCGGCATTATCGACCCGACGAAAGTTGCGCGCTCGGTACTTCAAAACGCGGCTTCGGTTGCTGCAACGCTCCTTACTACCGAAAGCATCGTAACCGACATTCCCACCCCTCCCGCACCCGTTGCACCCAACCCCGATATGGGCGGAATGTATTGATAAAAAAATTAAGTAGTTTATAAACCACCGCCCCCGCGGCAGAAGCCGCGGGGGCGGTTATGTTTTTTGGATAAATACCTGATTTTAAAGTCAGTTTACGGTTGCGGCGGCGAAAGATTTCGCCGCCACACCTATTTACCGCCCCGCGGCATACGCCGCGGGGCAAGCAGAACGCTTGACCATATATCTTTATTGCTTGTAAAATAGACCAACTTTAATTCCGGTCAAGCTTGAAATGCCCGCGCGGGTTTATCCCGCGCGGGCGGCTTTGCGTTCGCCGTTTTTAAGTTGTTTTCCGTTCCCAATAGCAATCACAGTAAGTGTCTTTAAGATATTTAGCGGCGTTTTCGGGATTTTGTAAAGCCTCGCTCGGTATGTTCTCCCTTGTCACCCAAGAATATTTTTTACAATACCACCCGTTGGGATTTTCAAACTTCAAGCTTGTAAGGTTATTGCAATACCTAAACGCACCATCGCCAATTGAAGTCACGCTATCGGGTATATTTATGTTTATAAGGCTTGTGCAATTATAGAACGCACTACCGCCTATAGAAGTTACGCTTTCGGGTATGGTTATGTTTATAAGGCTTGTGCAATTATAGAACGCACGATCAATAGTGTTAGGGATTTTTGCTTCCCTTTGGTTTGGCGGCATAACCGTAGCTATGCCGCTAAACTCTTTTCTTCGGGAATGTCGATAACTCCGACACAGTTATAGACGATTT
>CANQNO010000007.1 GCA_947625245.1 uncultured Clostridia bacterium | reverse complement strand
TTTCGGTTTAACTCTTTTAGTTTACATTGATTTCGGCTGCCGTTTTTGGTGACTGTCCATTTTTCAGTTTTACGCTTTTAAGACTTGTGCAACCATTGAACGCACCCCAGCCGATAGAAGTAACGCTTTCGGGTATTTCAACCGATTTTATTTCGTCGAAATGCGCAAACGCATAGTCGTAAACTTCATATTTTTCGGTGGAATAACCGAGGTACGCAAGCTTTTTGGGCAGTATCAGTTTATCGGTGGTCGTAAAGTTGAACGAACCGCCGTCCAGCCCTATAAGATAGTCTTTTTTCTCTTTTGTGTCGTTATAAAATATAAAGGTCGCGCCCGCGAAAGGCTCCGAATCCCCGTTTACCGATTTCCAAACCCGCGAAGGGTCGCTTTCATGTCCTTCGATATTCGGTCCGTAAACGTGTTTGGCGTTGATTGCTATCCCGCCGTAACTTGACGAACCCTCTGTTAAGTCGTTATACATGCAGTAAACTTCTATTATTTTTCGGCATCCCGAAAAGGCGCCGCTACCTATTTGCGGTGTGCCTTCAAGTTGAACCCTGTAAAGCGAAACGCAGCCTTGAAACGCATACTCGCCTATGCTCGTCAACGATTTCTGCCAGGCAAAGTCGTAAAGCCTTTTGCATCCCTCAAAGGCGCGGGAACCTATTTCTTCGATATAAGCATTGTTGTTGCCTATAATTCTCACCGTTTCCAGGTTTGTGCACCCCGAAAAGGCGTCGTTGCCTATTTTCTTTACCGTTCTGTCTTTGTGGGTGGGGGAGAGGTTCAATATTTTCAATTTGGATTTATCCAGCTCGCCCGTACCCGTTATGGCGTATCCGCCCTCTATTTCTTCGTATTCAAGCCCGTCGTAACCGCAATCCGCCGCCGCGCAGAGGTTGTCGGTGGTATATTTGTGCTCTCTTACGGTGTATTCAAGCTCCGTTACCTGCCTGCCCTCGATTTTTGTGTCGGCGTAGGCAGAGCTGTTTATTCTTGTCGTGCCGGCGTTGCACTCAAGCAGGAAATTCTTCCCGTCGGCGTCCGCAAACAGTGTGCGTACGGTATTTTCGTATCCGTCGGCAACCGAAAGGTTTTTTAACGCTTCCGCCTTGCGCTGTTCGTCCGCATTTACTTCCCATGTCTTTATAAGGCTTGCAGTGAGCGATTTCTTGTTTTCGGTTTTAATGGAATCCTTGTCGAATTCCGTGAACTTTGCGCCTACAAGATTTTCGAGCGAAAATTTTGTGAACGAAATTGTGTCAATGTTCACAACATGGGTGTGTTCTTCTGTGGCGTAAATGTATGTGGCGGCTAATCCCGTAAGATATTCGTTTTTATTGTCGGTAATCAACTGCCAATTCTGCGAAAGAATAGTCTTTTCGTCCCTGTCTGCAAACAGCACGGGGGCTATTTTATCCTCTATGAGTTTGCGGCTTTGCGGAACGATGAGTAAATCGTCTATGTATTTGCAGACTTTGCATACGCCGTCCTCGTATTCGTGCGGCGCCTTATCCGCCACGGGAACTTCCTCGTCCGCGGAATGGTAACAGACGGGGTCGTGCCAATGGTATTCGGCGTCGCAAGACCATTTATCCAAATAACTGTGGATATGTGTGTTGCCCGAACCGCCCGAACCGCCGGAGCGGCATGCCGCTATTCCCGCGGCGAGCGTCACGCAAAAAATAACTGCCAACAGTGTTATAAAGCTTCTCTTTTTCATTTTTTCGGTTTCTCCTTGCTTAAAAAGTTTTGCACCTATATAGGTGCAAAACAATAATATCATTTGGCTATAATTAAGTCAAGTGTTTGCGCTTATATAGGAGCAAATTGTCAGGCAATGAATACGGAAATCGAAAAACGCATTGGCAATAACATTAAAAAACTGCGCGAACGTGCGGGTTTTACGCAGGAATATCTTGCTACAAAGCTTCAGATCAGCGGTTGCGACGTGACCCGCAGCGCGGTTGCAAAGATAGAGGTGGGGCAGCGTCACCTTTACGCGGACGAGATAATTCTAATAAAAAAAATTCTCAACGTCGGCTATGACGAAATTTTCAAATAGCACAATGTAAAATAAATCGGCGGGCGCTAAATTCGCGCCCGCCGATTTTAAAATTTCCGTATTTTGCCGCTGTTGACAAATTTTTCCTGCAGTGTTACAATTAAACATAAGTTTATAGCCCGTAAAGGCGGGGCAAATTGTTGTAAACCGCAAAAAAAAGGGTTATAATTTAAAACCGAAATGAAGTTTGAATTACACTCCAAATTCCAACCTACGGGCGACCAGCCGCAGGCTATACAAAGCCTTACCGAGGGGGTGCTTGACGGCATCCGCACACAGGTGCTTTTGGGCGTTACGGGCAGCGGCAAGACCTTTACTATGGCAAACGTCATAAAAAACGTCAACCGCCCCACGCTCGTGATAGCGCACAACAAAACTCTTGCGGCGCAGCTCTGTAACGAATTCAAAGAATTTTTCCCAAATAACCGCGTGGAGTATTTCGTTTCCTATTACGACTATTATCAACCCGAAAGCTACATACCCTCAACGGACACTTATATCGAAAAAGATATGAGCCTTAACGACGAGATAGACAAACTCCGCAACTCCGCCACGAGTTCTTTGGGTGAACGCGAGGACGTGATTGTCGTTGCGTCTGTTAGCTGTATTTACGGTTTGGGCGCGCCCGAGGAGTATTTCAGGCTTGCAATATCCCTTCGACCCGGCATGGAAATGGAGCGGGACGAGCTTTTGCGAAAGCTTGTGGAAATTCAGTACGCAAGGCGGGATATCGATTTCCAGCGTTCTTCTTTCCGCGTACGCGGCGACGCCGTGGAAATTTTCCCCGCGTCCAACTCCGAAATTGCCGTGCGCGTGGAATTTTTCGGCGACGAAATAGACAGGATATGCGAAGAGGAAGCCGTTTCGGGCAACATAATTTCCGAACTCAAGCACGTTCTCATATTCCCCGCTTCGCAGTACGCCGTGGGTTCCGACAAAATGCAAAACGCCCTTTCCATGATAGAGCGGGACATGCACGACGAGGTGAAGGCGTTCCGCGACGAGGGGAAACTGCTCGAAGCCCAGCGCCTCGAACAGCGCACCACGTACGATTTGGAGATGATGCGGGAGATAGGCTATTGCAGCGGCGTGGAAAATTACAGCCGCTATTTCGACGGGAGAATGCCCGGCGAACCGTCTTTCACCCTTTTGGACTATTTCCCCGCGGGTAAATTCCTTGTGTTTATAGACGAAAGCCATATGACTATTCCGCAGATAGGCGCAATGTACCACGGCGACCGTTCCCGCAAGGAGAACCTCGTAAATTACGGTTTCCGCCTAAAATCGGCGTACGACAACCGCCCGTTGACTTTCGAGGAATTCGACGCCCGCGTACCTCAACTTATCTGCGTTTCGGCTACTCCCGCGGAATACGAGCTCGGACAGGCGGGCAACATAGTTGAACAATTGATACGCCCCACTGGGCTTTTGGATCCCGTCGTCGAAGTCCGCCCCACAAAGACGCAAATAGACGACCTTTTGGGCGAAATCAAGCGGGTTATATCCGAAAACGGCAGAATTCTCGTCACAACCATGACAAAAAAAATGGCTGAAAGCCTTACCGACTATCTCAAAGAGCACGGATTAAAAGTGCGGTATATGCACAGCGATATCGACGCTTTGGAGCGCATAGACATAATCAACGGGCTGAGGAGCGGGGAATTTGACGTCTTGTGCGGCATAAATCTTTTGCGCGAGGGGCTGGATTTGCCCGAAGTAAAGCTCGTTGCAATTCTCGACGCCGACAAAGAGGGCTTTTTGAGGAGCGAAACTTCTCTCGTCCAAACGATAGGCAGGGCGGCGCGCAACGCCGAGGGTAAAGTGATAATGTACGCCGACGTCATAACGGGCAGTATGCGCCGCGCCATTGACGAGACCGAACGCCGCCGCAAAATTCAGGACGAATACAACAAGGCGCACGGCATTGTGCCCAAAACGATAATAAAAGAAGTCAAAAACACGATAGGCATCACGGGCAAAAAGGAAATCAGCGGCGACATAAAGCTTGCCGACATCCCGCAGGAGATAGAAAAGCTGAAGGCGCTCATGAAAGTCGCTTCGGCGCAGCTCGACTTCGAAAAAGCCATCGAGATCCGCGATACCATAGCGCAGTTGAAGAAAAAAATGTTGAAGAGCAAAAATCAATGAAAGAAGAAATTTACGTAAAAGGGGCAAAAGAGAACAACCTTAAAAACATAGACGTGCATATTCCCCGCAATTCCCTTACGGTGTTCACGGGGCTTTCGGGCAGCGGAAAATCCACGCTCGCTTTCGACACTATTTTCGCCGAAGGCCAGCGCAGGTATATAGAAAGCCTTTCTTCGTACGCCCGCCAGTTCCTCGGACAGATGGAAAAGCCGGACGTTGAGCTGATAGAGGGGCTTTCCCCCGCGATTTCCATAGACCAGAAGACCACTTCGCACAATCCACGTTCCACCGTAGGCACCGTAACGGAAATTTACGACTATTTCAGGCTGCTCTTCGCGCGCGTCGGGATTCCCCATTGCCCCGAATGCGGCAGGGAGATAAGGCGGCAGTCGGTGGACGAAATCGCCGACCGCGTAATGCTGTTGCCCGCCGGCAGTAAAGTGATAATAGAGGCGCCCGTCGTCCGCGGCAAAAAGGGCGAATTTTCAAAGGAGCTTGCAAGCTGGAAGAAGAGCGGATACGGCAGGGTAAAAATAGACGGCATAATCTATGATTTGCAGGAAGAAATAAGGCTTGAAAAGAATATCCGCCACAACGTTTCGGTGGTTATAGACCGCCTTGTAATAAAGGACGGGGTTTTAAAACGTCTAACCGAAGGGCTCGAAAGCGCGTTGAACCTTGCAAACGGGCTTGTCATAATCGACAGCGACGGGAAAGAGGAGCTGTATTCCTCAAGGTACGCCTGCCCCGACTGCGGTATTTCGATAGAGGAAATCGAACCTCGCCTTTTTTCGTTCAACACACCCTGGGGGGCATGCCCCGAATGTTCGGGTCTCGGCTTCAGGCAGACCGTCGACCCCGACCTCATCTGCCCCGACAAGACCAAAACCCTGCGAGAGGGCGCGATAAAGATAAGCGGCTGGAATCTGGACAGTTCGGCTATGACCCAAATGTATCTTTCCTCGCTTTCCAAAGTTTACGGCTTTTCGCTCGATGTGCCCGTAAAAGACCTGCCCGCGGGCGTCTACGAAATGCTTATGTACGGCAACGGCGGCGAACAGATCGACCTGTCGTACAACGCATACCGTTTCAGCGGCAGTTACCGCACGGCGTGGGAAGGCTTTGTCACTAATTTGCAACGCCGTTACAACCAAACCTCGTCCGACAGCGTAAAGTGGGATATAGAGCGCTACATGCGCACCTCCGATTGCCCCGTCTGCCACGGTAAAAGGCTTAAAAAAGAGGCGCTTGCGGTAACAGTAGGCGGCAAAAACATAGCCGAAGTCTGCGATATGTCGGTGGACGACCTCAAAGCTTTTGCCGATTTTTCTTTCTTCAATAAAACAGAGCACATGATTGCCGACAGCATAATAAAGGAGATAGACAGCAGAATAAGCTTTTTGCAGAACGTGGGATTGGGCTATCTGACCTTGTCGCGTTCTGCGGCTACTCTTTCGGGCGGCGAAAGCCAGCGCATACGCCTCGCCACGCAGATAGGAAGCGCTCTCACGGGCGTTTTGTATATACTCGACGAGCCAAGCATAGGGCTTCACCAGCGCGATAACGAAAAGCTTTTAAACTCTTTAAAGGGCTTGCGCGATATCGGCAACACGCTTATAGTCGTAGAACACGACGAGGACACAATACGCGCCGCCGACTACATCGTAGACATCGGTCCAATGGCGGGCGTCCACGGCGGCGAGATCGTCGCATGCGGTACGCAGGACGACATAATGAACGAGCCTCGCTCGATAACGGGCGACTTCCTTGCGGGGCGCAGAAAGATTGAGGTGCCCGCCGTGCGTTCAAAGCCGTCGGACAAATGGCTTAAAGTGTACGGATGCAGGCAGAACAACCTTAAAAATATCGACGTCAGTGTTCCGGCGGGTTTAATAACTGCCGTAACGGGCGTTTCGGGCAGCGGCAAAAGCAGCCTTGTGAACGAGATAATTTATCCCTATCTCGCCAACAACCTCAACTCCGCGCGCCGCCAGCCGGGCAATGCCGATAAATTCGAAGGGCTGGAAAATTTCGATAAAGTAATAGCCATCGACCAGCAGCCTATAGGCAGAACGCCGAGGAGCAACCCCGCAACTTATACGGGCGTATTTTCGCCAATCCGCGAATTGTTCGCGGCAACTCCCGACGCAAAGGAGAGGGGGTACAAGAGCGGCAGGTTTTCTTTCAACGTCGCGGGAGGCAGGTGCGAACACTGTCAGGGCGACGGAATAATACAGATAGAAATGCACTTCCTGCCCGACATTTTCGTCCCCTGCGAAGTGTGCGGCGGCAAGCGCTACAACCGTGAAACATTAGAGGTCAAATACAAGGGCAAATCCATTTCCGACGTGCTTGACATGACCGTCGCCGAAGCGTGTGAATTCTTTAAACCCATATCTTCCATATACAACAAGATATCGGCTTTGAACGACGTTGGGTTGGGCTATATCAAGCTTGGGCAAAGCTCCACAACTTTGTCGGGCGGCGAGGCGCAAAGGGTAAAACTTGCCGCCGAACTGTCAAAGAGGAGTACGGGCAAAACCTTTTATATCCTCGACGAACCCACGACGGGGCTTCATAGCTACGACGTGGACAAACTTATTAAAATATTGCAAAGGCTCAAAGAGGGCGGCAATACCGTGCTAATAATAGAGCACAATCTCGACGTCATAAAGTGCGCGGATTGGATAATAGATTTGGGACCCGAAGGCGGCGATAAAGGTGGGCAAATAATAGCTACGGGTTCGCCCGAAGAGGTAGCCGCCGTTAAAAACAGCTATACGGGTCAATTCCTCAAAAAAATATTGGGAAGCCGTCAAAACGTTTAAAATTTCTAAAAAACGCCCTTTTAACGGTTATAAATTCATATTTGCGTAGTATTATGTCACGCATAATAAGCTTTTAAATCGGTTTTTTAATAGAGTTACGGGCACATTTAACTGCTTTTTTTCATAATGTGTATAATACAAAAAAGGAGTGCCGATGCCCAAACCCTTAACCCTTTCAAAGCCTTTCCCGTCCACCGACGGCATAGGCTGCGACGCCTATTCGTTAAGCCTTATTTCCCCGGCTTATGCTTCCCACCAAAGCGAATTGAATTCCGTACTGCAATATATTTATCACTCGTTTTTTTTCAAAAAGAAAGGGTATGAGGAGATCGCCAAAACTTTAAAATCAATTGCGATAGCCGAAATGCTGCACCTCGATCTGTTGGGCGAAACTATCCTTGCACTGGGCGCGCCGCCCGTTTATTGCAGGTGCCCGTATTCCTCGTTCGACTTTTACAGCGCAAAATACGTCTCCTATTCGCGGTCGCTCAAATATATGCTCGAGGACGACCTGCTGGGCGAAAAGAGCGCCGTGGCGGGGTACGACGGCATGCTTAAAAAATTGAAAAACCGTCAGGTGGCGGAAATTGTTTCACGGATCAGGGAAGACGAGATACTGCATATTAAAACGCTTGAAGACATATATTGCGGATTTAAAGGTTGACACGCCGCAATGCTTTAAAGTATAATTTTTTTATGAAAAAATACGACGTAATAATAGTCGGCGGCGGCGCGGCGGGGCTTGCCTGCGCGGCTGAGCTTTCCAAAACGGACGCCGCCGTCCTCGTTATAGAGGCGGGCGGGCGCGCCGGCAAAAAACTTTCGGCTACGGGCAACGGTCAGGGGAACATTTTCAACTCCGATACGGATATTTCCCATTACAGGAGCGGCAATCTTGCCGTTGTCAAAAAAATCGTGCACCCCGAAAAAAGTCCCTCGTGGGCTTGCGACGAGATTTTCGGGGCAATGCTCTACAAATACGGCGAAAACGGCAGGGCGTACCCGCAGAGCTTGCAGGCTTCTTCGCTGACGGATATTTTACTTTACAGGCTTGCCGCGCGCAACGCCCAAATTTTGTTGTCCTCGCCCGTCGGATCGGTTTCGAAGAGCGGGGAAGTTTTTTGCGTAAAATGCGGCGGAAATACTTTTTATTGTGATTTTCTGGTGCTGGCGACGGGCGGGAAAGCCCATAAAAATTTCGGCACGGACGGCTCTGCATACGCCCTTGCCGAATCTTTCGGGCATAAATTGACCCCGCTGTACCCGTCGATAGTACAGCTTAAAACCGAAACGGCGTTCATAAAAAACCTTAAAGGCATAAGGGCGGAGTGCCGCGTAGAAGCTTTCCCCGTCACGGGCGGGTCAAAAAGCGTCACGGGCGACGTGATTTTTACCGATTACGGAGTTTCGGGTAGCGCTGTCTTTTATCTTTCTGGTATTCTCTGCGCTTCGGGCGGAACGCTGAAAATAGATTTTTTGCCCGATATTCCGGGCGAAACTTTAAAAAGAACTCTTTCGGAGCGCAAAGAAGAGGGATTTACCGGCTGTGATTTGCTTTTCGGGATAGTCCACAACCAGATCGCCCGCGCAATTTACAGGCGCGCGGGTTCGGAAGATATCGATAAAATAATTTACGTAGCAAAGAATTTTTCACTCGAAGTCACGGGCACCCTCGGCTTCGACTACGCGCAGGTCACTAAGGGCGGGGTGGATATGTCGGATATTTCGGACAAGCTCGAAAGCAAGCTCGTACAAAACCTGTATTTTGCGGGCGAAATTCTCGACGTTGACGGCGACTGCGGCGGCTATAACCTTAATTGGGCTTTTTCGAGCGGCATTGCCGTTGCCGATAGCATTTCCCAAAAATTAAAGAGCGGGGCTTGAAAATGGAGCGGCTTGACAACATAAAGCTCGGCATAGGCGAAAGCGAGCAAAATCTTATAAAAATTGCGCAAAAAAAGCTCAAAAAGCCCGTAAAATTCTTTAAAATACTTAAAAAGTCGCTGGACGCCCGCGACAAGAGCAATATCGTGTGGGTGTATTCCATAGCCTTTTCGGGCGTGGAAGAAGAAAAGAAGCCCCCTTTGGAAAAACTTAAAAATCCCCCTGAGGTAGCGATAGTGGGTAGCGGCCCTGCGGGGATTATGTGCGCTTTGCGGCTTATCGGCAGGGGCTTCGCGCCCGTAATTTTCGAGCGCGGCGGCGATGTGGACGTCAGGGTTGCGGCAACGGAAAAATTCTTTTCGGAGCGGATCCTCGACTCCGACTGCAACGTACAGTTCGGCGAGGGCGGCGCGGGCGCCTTTTCGGACGGGAAGCTGAACACCCAGACGCACGGCGGCTTCAACCGCGACGTGCTCGAATATTTTGCCGAATTCGGCGCGCCCGAGGAAATTTTGTACCTCAACAAGCCGCATGTCGGCAGCGACGTGCTAAAAACCGTGCTTAAAAATATCCGCCGTTTCATAACGCAAAACGGCGGAAGATATGTCTTTAACAGCAAATTAACGGGGATTACGCGCAGGGGCGGCGAAATTTCGTCGCTTGTTTTCCGCAATACTTTAACGGGGGAAGAGAGCGAGTTTTTAACCGAAAACGCCGTTCTCGCCGTCGGGCACTCCGCGCGCGATACCTTTGAAATGCTTGCCCGAAACGGAATAGAAATGACCCCGCGCGATTTTGCCATAGGGGTAAGGATAGAGCATCTTGCGTCGCGCATAGGCTTTGCGCAATACGGCAAAAACCATAAAAATTTGCCCGCCGCGGACTACAAACTCGTAAGCCGCGCGCACGAAAGGACGGTTTTCACTTTCTGCATGTGTCCCGGCGGCGTGGTGATCCCCGCCGCGAGCGAGGAGGGCGGGGTGGTGGTTAACGGCATGAGCCTGTATGCGCGCAACGGCGTCAACTCCAATTCGGCTTTAATGGTTCAGATGAAATCTTCCGATTTCGGCGGCGGACTTTTCGGCGGCATGAATTTCCAGCGCGAGATAGAGCGAAAGGCTTTTGAGGCGGGCGGACGCACATACGCCGCCCCCGTACAGCTTTTCGGGGATTTTTCCCGCGACAGGGTTTCCTGCCGTTTCGGCGAAGTCTTGCCTACTTATGCGGCGGGCACTGCTTTTGCGCCCCTTTCCGAAGTGCTTCCCCAAGTCGCGGTCGAAGCTTTAAAAGCGGCTATACCCGATATGGACAGGCGTTTAAAAGGCTTTGCCGACCCGTCGGCTGTTCTAACGGGAGTGGAAACGCGCTTTTCTTCGCCCGTGAGGATAGAGCGTGACGAAAATTTCGAAAGCATTTCTTTAAAAGGACTTTATCCCTGCGGCGAGGGCAGCGGCTATTCGGGCGGCATTACGAGTTCCGCCGCCGACGGAATAAAAATTGCAGAAAAATTATATGAAAAATACAAAAAATAATAAAATTCTCATTTTATTTTCATAAAATTTACACAATTTGCCTCTATAATTCTAACCGATAAACAAAAACATTCTTTTTTTCATATTCTCTCTAAAGGGAACGGCGCCGTAAGACGCCGTTCCCCGATTTTTATGTATTTTATTATTCTGCCGTAAAAACACTCAGCGTATCCGTGTCGCCGTCCGTAAAGACAAGCTTGTCGCCCTTTTGTATGATTTTTGCGTTTTTTGCGGCTTCGACTGCGCATTTAAGGCGGTCGTCCGCCCCGCAAATCACGGGGAGCACCCCGCGGCACAAAGCAAGCTTCCGGTATACGCCCGTATCTCCGGTCACGCCTATTATATCCGCGTCGGGGCGGAAGCCCGCCGCCGCTTTAACCTCCGCGCCCGTCCGGGTAAAGATTATAACGGCTTTTGCCCCCTCGCTTCCCGCGAGCGTACACGCCGCCCGTGCAAGGGCTTCGCGCGTATCCGCCGTCTTATTTTCATAGCGGTCAAAATGCGCCGCGTACTCCTCGCTCAATTCGGCTTCCCGCGCGATTTTTGCCATAGCCGCAACGGCTTCCGCGGGATATGCGCCCTCCGCGGTTTCGCCCGTAAGGGTAAGCACCGTCGCCCCGTCGTAAACGGCGTTTGCCACGTCGGAAATTTCCGCACGGGTGGGGCGGGGTCTTGAAATCATAGATTCAAGCATTTCGGTCGCCACAGCGCACATTTTTCCCTTGCGTAGGCACATGCCCGTTATCATTTTCTGTATTTTCGGCAATTGCTCAAAGGGGATTTCCGTGCCGAGGTCGCCTCGTGCTATCAAAACCCCGTCGGCGGCGTCCGCAATTTCCTCCGCGTTTTCCACGCCCTCGCGGTTTTCTATTTTGGCTATAAGCTCTATGCCGTCGGGGGCTTTGCACTCCTTCAAAAAGTTTCTTGCGTCGTTGACGTCCTGTGCGCACGATACAAAGGAAAGGGCAATAAAATCCGCGCCCTGTTTTGCCGCAAATTCTATGTCGGATTTGTCCTGTTCGGACAAGTAATGGGGCGGGCGGAGCTTTTTATCGGGGAAAAACATACTTTTGCCGTTAGAAAGTTCCCCGTCCGTAAGCGCGCGGCAAACCAAACAGGGCGGGGCTGTCTTTATGACCTCGAACGCCATCAACCCGTTGTTTACAAGAATTTTGTCGCCCGCTTCAAAAAGTCGGCAAATGCCATCCAACGTCACCGAAACGCGGTTTTTATCGCCTTCAACGTTTTCGGACGTAAAGGAAAATATATCGCCTTTTTTCAAGAATATTTTGCCGTTGGAAAATGTTTTGATTCTGAATTCGGGACCCTTTGTGTCAAGGAGGATGGGGAGGGGGATTTTTTTCTTTTCCCTCACTTTTTTTATAAGCGCGATTTTTTCGCTATGCCCCGCGTGTGTGCCGTGGGAAAGGTTTAGCCGCACCGCGTCCATGCCTGCGTCCGCCATATCCCAAATTATCCTTTCGCTGTCGCTCGAAGGACCTACCGTGGCAATGATTTTGGTTTTTTTCATAAATGCCGTCCTTAAAGTGTTTACCCGTTCATTTTAAGATAAAATTTGCGGAAAATCAATTAAAGGCTTGCAAATAGTTGCAATAAACCTGAAAAATATGATAAAATTCCGTTGTCTGAGTTAATTATACGGTCGCGGGCCGCGAAAGCGGCGTGAGGAAAGTCCGAGCATCACAGGGCAAGGTGCCTGCTAACGGCAGGAGGAGGCGACTTCAAGGAAAGTGAACAGAAATATACCGCCGCGCGTAAAGCGCGGTAAGGGCGGAATGGCGAGGTAAGAGCTCACCGTTGCCCCGGCAACGGGGCAAGCCAATTAAACCCCACCCGATGCAAGATTGGGACAGCGGCAGCTTTATTGCAGGGATTGCCCGTCCGCCGCTGTCCGTTAACATCGCTTGAACGCGCAGGCGACTGCGCGTGTAGATAGATGACCGTACACGACAGAACTCGGCTTACAGATTAATCTCGGATGACGCGCGGGGCTTGCTTTTTGCAAGCCCCGCGCGTCGTTTTTTATTATTTTTATTATAGTGTTTTAAGAATTTTTATAAAATTTTATAAGATTTTAAATCAACCGCCGTCGTGTTTTTCGGGCAAAAATTTCCAATATCTTACGGGCATGTAGCCCTTCATCTGCTTTTCGTGCGGGCGGCTCTTTATGTTAGCGGCGCGGTAATATTTTTTCCAGAGCGTTTCAAACGCCTTTTCGTATTCCGATAAATAAATTTCGGCTTCCCCCGCATAGCACATTATCCAATCCCTGCCGTCGTAAACCCCCGCAATTTTTCTTTTGGTGTCGTGTATCACAAACTTTTCGGCTTTAAACCTTTCGGCAAAGTGCGGCATAAGCAAATCGGTTATGTCGTTGTCGGGCGCGTAAGGCGCATAAAACGCGCCGCTCTTGCTCTCCATAAACCTTAAAAACCCCGTCATTTTATGGATTTCTTTTCCTACTTTGTCCTTTATTTCGTTAAAAATAATCACTTCGGGCAGATTGTACGCCTTGCCTACGGGGGCTTTCCGCTCGAATAATCTTTTTAAATAGTCGTAAGCCGCCTGTTCTTTCAGGCTGTCGCAGCTTCTCAACGTCATAAGCACGTCGTTCAGCGCCCTTTCGTCGTATTTCAAAATTCCCCTTTTTACCCTTTCGCATTTTTCGCCGTCGCTCTCCGTGCGTACCACAACGCTGTCAAAGCGCGGCTGTACGTTCTCGCAGGAAGTGATTATGCAGTCTTTTTCGGAATAAGCGTCAAAAAATGCCGTAAAAAAGCTGTCCGAGCTGCCGTCGGTAATAAAAATCTTCATAGTTCCCCGGTGAGGGCGGAAAGCGAAACGGAGCGCTCCGAAAACATCGAAAGCTGTTCCGCGCGTTCGTTGGTGCCTTCGAGCATAAGGGAGGTCTTCACCTGCGCAAAGCTGTCCGAACCGTAAAATTTGCCCTTGCAGGTTATAAAGTGCTTTGCCCTCTTTAATACTATGCGCATTTTTGCGAGATTATCGAAGTCGAGGCTCGCAAATTTCCGCGCTTCGCAAATCTTGTACGCGCCGCGCGCGCCTATGCCGGGCACCCTCAAAAGCGTTTCGAGCGGCGCGGAATTTATCTCCACGGGGAACAGCTGCATGTTTTTAAGCGCCCAGGCGCACTTCGGGTCGTAATCGGGCGAAAGGTTTTCGTCCTCACCGCAAATCTCGTCCACGTCGAACCCGTAAAAGCGTATAAGCCAATCCGCCTGGTACAGCCTGTGTTCCCTCAAAAGTCCCGCGCCCGCCGCGGGCAGCTTGTCCGATTTTACCACGGGGATATAAGAGGAGTAGTAAACCCTCTTTAAATTCATCCGCCTGTAAAGCGCCTCAGTTAACTTTAAAATCTGCCCGTCGCTTTCCGGCGAAGCGCCTATAATCATCTGCGTCGTCTGCCCCGCGGGCAAAACTTTGTTTTTCCGCACCTTGTTTACGCGGTCGTAATCCATCGCCTCCTTAAGGCTCATCATGGGCATTATAAGGCTTTGGCGGCTCTTTTGCGGGGCCAGAAGTTTAAGGGACTTTTCGCTCGGCAGTTCTATGTTGTAGCTCATCCTGTCGGCGAGCCTCGCCGCCTTCATCATCAGCGCGCCGTCGGCGTGAGGAATTCCTTTCAGGTGTATATAGCCGTTAAAACGGTAAAGCTTTCTCAGTTTTAAAATTGTTTCGCACAGCAGTTCCATGGTTTTGTCGGGCGAATCAAACACCGCGGACGACAAAAACAGCCCCTCGATATAGTTGCGCTTGTAAAAATTTACGGTAAGCTCGCATATCTCGTCAGGGGTAAGCCTCGCCCTCGGCACGTCCGCGCTCCTGCGGTTGGGGCAGTATTCGCAGTCGTAAATGCACTCGTTGCTCATAAGAATTTTCAAAAGCGAAATGCACCTTCCGTCGGGCGTGAAGGAGTGGCAGATCCCGCCGAACGAGGCGTTGCCGAGCCCGCCGGGCGTGTTCGCCCTTTTAGAGCCCGAAGAGGAACAGCTCACGTCGTATTTGGCGCTTTCGGTAAGAATTTCGAGTTTTTTTTCGTCAATCATATTTATCCGCCGTCCAAAAGGGAGTATGTGCGATTTCCGCCGAAAGCAGGAGAAAGGCGCTTTCGGCGGAAAATACCCGATTTTGTCCGTTTCCCGTCCGTAATAACCCGAAAGGACGGTACACAAACATTTGTTTAAATACATTATAACGTTCGCTTTTCCGCTTGTCAACGGTTTTTTTGTGTTTTTTTAAAAAATTGACTATTTTTTTATTTTATGTTAAACTTGATACGGTTTGTGCGCGTCGGGACAAAATTTTCACGCGGTTTTCACATTGCGCGGAACAAATATCCAAATGCGCGCGTTAAAATTAAAGCGGAGGTAGAAATGAAAGTACTTATTGTCGACGACGAAGAGATGATACGGAACGTAATAAAAGAGTACGTCGAATTCGAGGGCGGCGAGGCTTATGAAGCCGCCGACGGGATGCAAGCCGTAAAGATGTGCCGTTCAGAGGATTTCGATATAATTTTGATGGACGTCATGATGCCCCGTCTCGACGGATTTTCCGCCGTAAAGGAAATCAAAAAAATCAAAAACATACCCGTCATAATGCTGTCCGCGCGCGGCGAGGAATACGACAAGCTCTTCGGCTTCGAAATTGGCGCGGACGACTACGTTACAAAACCTTTTTCGCCCAAAGAGGTTATGGCGCGCATACACGCCGTTTTAAAGCGCTACCGCGAGGAACCCGCGGGCGATGTTATGACTTTTGAAGGGCTTACGGTGGACATGGCGGGGCGCAACGTGTTCGTCGACGGCGAAAAGGTGGAGCTCACCCCGAAGGAATACGAAATTCTGTTCTATTTCATAAAGAACAAGGGGATAGCCCTCACGCGCGAAAAACTTCTTATGGACGTGTGGGGCTTCGATTTTTACGGCGACGACCGCACGGTGGACACCCACATAAAAATGTTGCGGTCCAACCTCGGTCCATACCGCAAATTCATAGTAACATTAAGGGGTCTCGGTTATAAATTTGAAGCATAGAACCAAAAAGAAATTAAAATTAAAGAGCGTAAACGTCTCGCTGTACGGATATTTCTGCCTGCTTAGCGTCCTTCTCATAATGCTCGTCGACGTGGTGTTTTACCTTGTGGTGTCGTCCGCCCTGTCGGAGCAGGCGCACAGGCGGGTGCTCACCGCGGGCAAGGACATGGTAAATGCTATAGATAGCTGCGGCGGTGACGATCCGTTTATGGGGGCGTTTATTTTAAAAGGCAGCATAAACCGTTACAGGGAAGAGGGGCTCGAAGTTTTTATCCTCAATCCCGACGGCAGCGTTATTCTGCCCGCGGACGCCGAACTTTCGGATGAGAGGTTCGGCGACCTTTCCGCAAAACTCGCGGGGGTGGAAGAGGGAGGAAAAATCACCTATTCCTCCTACGGCTTTGTCAGTTTTTCCGCCCGCGTAAATCTCTGCGGCGAAAAATGTATGTTGCTCGTCTCCTGCCCGCTTACGGTGGTAAGACAGACGGTTACGGCAATGCAGTTTTATCTGCTTCTCATAAGCGGTATAGCGCTGTTGCTGGCGCTTCTAATTTCATACAGCTTTTCGCAAAAGCTCACCCGCGGACTTCAATTTACCTCGGACACAGCGGTCAAACTTGCGCACGGGGATTATTCGGTAAGCTTTACCAACGCCGATTACCGCGAGCTCGCGCGGCTTTCCGATACGTTGAATTATGTCCGCGATGAGGTCAAAAAGAGCCGTGATTTCCAGATGGAGATACTCGCAAACGTCACGCACGACCTAAAAACCCCGCTTACCATGATCAAGGCTTACGCCTCAATGGTAAAGGAAATTTCGGGCGACGACCCCGAAAAGCGCAACAAGCACCTGCAGGTGATTATAGATGAATCGGACAGGCTCACGGGGCTTGTGAACGACATCCTCGCCGTTTCCAAAGTCAACGCAAATTTGGGCGATTTGAATCTCGGGGTATTCAATCTGACCGAATTCCTTTACGGAATTTTAAACAAATTCGGCTACCTCGGCGAACAGGGCTATACTTTTATGGCGGACGCGGAGCCGAATCTCTACACCCGCGCCGACCGTGAAAAGATAGAGCAGGTAATTTACAACCTTTTGGGCAACGCGGTAAACTATACGGGCGACGACAAAACCGTTTACGTCTCGCTCAAAAGCAATACCGACGGCACCCGCGCGCGGTTGTCCGTGCGCGATACGGGCAAGGGTATCCCCAAAGAAGAATTGTCCGATATTTGGGAGCGTTATTATCGCTCCCGCGACAGCCATACCCGTCCCGTGACGGGCACGGGGCTCGGTTTAAGCATAGTAAAACTTATCCTCGAAGCCCACTCGTTCGATTACGGCGTAGAGAGCGAACCCGGTTCGGGCACTGTTTTCTGGGTGGATTTCCCCTCGGTTTCCGCGGAGATAACGGAAGAGGGGCAGGGCAAAAACGGCTGACGGAAAAAATAAATCGACGGCGCGGAACGCCAAAGCGTTCCGCGCCGTTTGGTTGAAATTACATTTTTCCGTATTTTTATTAATTATCCATTATAATTTGACAAACTGTTTATTATGCTGTAAAATAAACATATAAAGAAAACGTTGGAGGTTTAAATGGCAAAACAACAACTTATGACCGGCAACGAAGCCATAGCGCGCGGCGTGTACGAAGCCGGCGTACGCTTTGCGGCTGCTTATCCCGGTACACCCAGCACGGAAATTCTTGAAACGATTTCCACGTATAAAGAAATTTCCGCGCAATGGTCGCCCAACGAAAAAGTTGCGCTCGAAGTGGCGTACGGCGCTTCTTTGGGCGGGGCGCGCAGTTTCGCGAGCATGAAGCACGTGGGGCTTAACGTGGCGGCGGATCCGTTCTTTACTATCGCTTACACGGGCGGCAACGCAGGGCTTGTGGTTGTGACCGCGGACGAGCCGGGGCAACACTCTTCCCAAAACGAGCAGGACAACCGCAACTATGCCCGTCATGCAAAGGTTCCCATGCTGGAACCGTCCGATTCGGCGGAGTGCAAGGCAATGACCGAATTCGCATTCGAACTCAGCGAAAAGTACGAAACCCCCGTGCTCATCAGGGTAACCACCCGCGTTTGCCATTCCAAGAGCCTTGTTGAACTCGGGGAAAGAAAGGAGAGGGCTATCGTTCCCTATGTAAAAAACGCTTCCAAATATGTCTGCGTTCCCGCAAACGCGAGAGTGCGCCGCGCGGAAGTGGAAAAGCGTCTCGACGCCCTCAAAATTTATTCAAGCGGCTGCGAGTGGAATAAAATAGAAAACAACGGCAAAAAGACGGGCGTGATCGCAAGCGGCATGGCAATAAACTATGCCAAAGAAGTTTTCGGCAAAGACGTAAATTATCTTAAATTGGGCTTTACGTTCCCCCTGCCCATGAAACTAATGGACGAATTTTTAAAGGGGCTGGACAAAGTTTACGTAATCGAGGAAAACGACGAGTACATAGAGGACGCGGTCAAGATGCTGGGTTACAAAAATATTTGCTACGGCAAATTCGCGCCCGACGGTAAGAGGTTTTTCCCCGCGTTCGGCGAACTCACTTCCGACGTCGTCAGAAAATGCGTTACGGGCAAAGAGCCCCGCACTCTCTCATACGACGCAAGCAAAGTGGTGGGGCGTCCGCCCGCGCTCTGCGCAGGTTGCCCCCACAGAGGTTTCTTCTATGAGCTCGGCAAGCGCAAAGACATAATAGTTTCGGGCGATATAGGCTGTTACACCCTCGGTTTTGCCGCACCCTATAACGCAATGGACTGCAACTGTTGCATGGGCGCTTCGGTAAGCGGCGCAAACGGCATACAAAAAGTTCTGGATATGGTCGAGGGCAACAAAAAGCGCGTAGTGGGGGTTTTGGGCGATTCCACTTTCTTCCACAGCGGCATGACTTCCCTTCTCGACATAGTCTACAACAAGGGCAACTGCATAACCGTAATACTCGACAACCGCATTACCGGCATGACGGGTCACCAGCAGAACCCCGGCACAGGCTTTACGGCGCAGGGCGAACCCACGCAGATAGTCGATATCGAAGGCATCGTAAAAGCCATAGGCATTAAGCACATAAGGGTCATCGACCCCAACGACCTCAAACTCGTGCGCGAGACTTTCGATTGGGCGGTTGCGCTGAAAGAACCCAGCGTTATAATAACCCGCTATCCCTGCGTACTCAAAAAGATGAGCATATACGACAAAAACGAATGGCCCGACGCATACAAGGCAAAGTGCAAAGTCGATCCCGCAAAATGTATAGGCTGCAAAGCCTGCCTCAAGAGCGGCTGCCCCGCAATTTCCGTAAAGGATAAAAAGGCGGTAATCGACGAAACCATGTGCGTGGGCTGTACGGTCTGCAAGCAAATCTGCCCCAAAGCGGCTATAAATTAAGGAGAAGGAATATGACGAAAAACATACTTCTTGTCGGGGTCGGCGGACAGGGAACAATTCTTGCGAGCAAGATATTGACTCTCGGTTTGCAAAAGGCCGATTACGACGTTAAAATGAGTGAAATCCACGGCATGAGCCAGCGCGGCGGTTCGGTTACTTCGCATATCAGATATTCGGAGGAAAAAGTGTATTCCCCCGTAATAGAAGCGGGCTGTGCGGATGTAATAGTCGCTTTCGAAAAGATGGAAGCGTTGCGCTATCTCAATTATCTGAAAGAGGGCGGAAAGGTCTTCGTAAACGATTTCGAAATTCCCGGCATGCCCATAACATCTGGTCAGACCGAATATCCCGCGGGCATAATAGAGGAACTTAAAAGAGTTGCCGACACCACGGTTATCGAAGCGGAAAAGGAAGCCGAAAAAATAGGCAATCCCAAAGTCATGAATATGATACTTTTGGGCACCATTATAGGCTCCATGAAGCTCGAGCATATCGATTGGGACGGAATTCTGGCGGAAAACGTAAAGCCGCAGTTTGTGGAGCTCAACAAAAAGGCTATCCGCCGAGGCATTGAGCTTTCGCGCTGAAACGCGATACAATTGTTGTTTTACGTTCCGTAAAATAACAAGGTCGAAAAAATCCGAAATTTGCTTGACTTTGCGGTTTATATAATGTAATATAAAAACGCTGGGTCGGCGGCTATGGATTTGTCGTTCCCGGAAACGTATTTAAAAAAACAGGAGGGTTTGTTTTTATGGCAAAAGGTAAGGTTGAATTCCGCGAAGCTTACTGCAAAGGTTGCAGTTTATGCGTCAACGCTTGTCCTAAAAAGATTTTGCAGTTATCCAAGCGCACTAACGCCAAAGGATACGAAGTAGCGGAATGTATTAACCCCGAAGAGTGCACGGGTTGCGCAAGTTGCGCCACTATGTGCCCCGACAGCGTTATCACCGTTTATCGCGACTGATTTAAAGGAGGAATCGAAAAAAATGAAAAAACTTTGGAAAGGTAACGAGGCGATCGCCGAAGCAGCGGTTGCCGCAGGATGCAGGTATTTCTTCGGCTATCCCATCACGCCGCAGAACGAAATACCCGAATATATGTCTTGGAGATTGTTCGAGGTGGGCGGCGCTTTCATACAGGCTGAAAGCGAAGTTTCGGCAATCAATATGGTTTACGGAGCGGCGGGCGCAGGCGCAAGAGCCATGACCAGCTCGTCCAGCCCCGGCATCAGCTTGAAGCAGGAAGGCATCAGCTATATCGCGGGCGCCGATCTTCCCTGCGTAATCGTCAACATGATGCGTTCCGGTCCCGGTCTCGGCGGTATCCAACCCGCTCAGGGCGACTATTTTCAGGCTACCAAAGGCGGCGGCCACGGCGACTATCACTGCATAGTTTTCGCACCCAGCACCGTTCAGGAATTCGTCGACATTACATACCGCGCTTTCGACGTTGCGGACGAATATAAAAATCCCGTAATGATTATCGGCGACGGTATGCTCGGCCAGATGATGGAATCTGCCGAAATTCCTCCCATGAGAGATCTGAGCACTCTTCCCAACAAGGACAGTTGGGCGGCTTGCGGCCACTCCGACGGCAAGCAGAGGCTTATCAACTCCATACGTTTCGAAGCGGACGAACTCGAAGCTTTCAACGACTATCTTTTCAAAAAATACGAAAAGATCGCCGAAAAAGAGACGAGATACGAAGAGTACTACAACGAAGACGCGGAATATGTATTCGTTGCGTACGGCTCTGTTGCCCGTATCTGCAAGGCTGCGGTTATGGAACTCCGTCAAGAAGGAATTAAAGCTGGGCTTATCCGTCCCATAACGCTTTATCCTTATCCTTCGAAGGTAATAAACGACACGGCTAAAAAGCACGGCGTTAAAAAATTCATCACCGTAGAAATGAGCAAGGGTCAGATGGTTGAAGATGTCCGCCTTGCCGTAAACGGTCTCAAACCCGTAGAGTTCTACGGTCGTTGCGGCGGTAACGTCATGATGCCCGCAGACCTTGTGAAGTTTGTAAAGGAGGGTAAATAATATGAAGATTGTAGCTACAAAGCCCAAAATGCTCACCGACGCCCATATGCACTATTGCCCGGGCTGCACTCACGGCATAGTTCACAGGCTTATAGCCGAAGTTTTGGAAGAACTCGGCAAAACCGACAACGCGATAGGCATTATGCCCGTCGGTTGCGCGGTATTCGGATATAACTATTTCAACTGCGATATGTATCAGGCGGCTCACGGAAGAGCGCCCTCTGTTGCAAGCGGCGTAAGAAGGGTAGTAAACCCCGACAACATCATTTTCTGCTATCAGGGCGACGGCGACCTCGCTTCCATAGGTATGGCTGAAACCGTTCACGCCTGCATGAGAGGCGAAAATATCACCGTTATCTTCATTAACAACCAGATATACGGCATGACGGGCGGACAGATGGCGCCCACCACAATGCCCGGCGAAAAGGCTACCACCTGCATTTACGGGCGCGATCCCAAAGTTTACGGCAACCCCGTACATATGTCCGAAATGCTTGCAACCCTTACAGGTCCCGCTTATATCGAGCGTGTTGCATGCTTCGACGTCGCACACGTACGCAAGGCAAAGGCGGCTATTAAAAAGGCGTTCCAGATCCAGATGGCAAAGAAAGGGCTTTCGTTTATCGAAGTGCTCGCAAACTGCCCCACGAACTATCATATGACCCCGCTCGATTCGATGAATTTCGTTAAGACCAAGGGTTGCGAATTCTATCCTCTCGGGGTTTACAAAGATATAACGACGGAGGAAAACAAGTAATGAAAATTATAATAAGCGGCTTCGGCGGACAGGGCGTTTTGTCCCTCGGTAAATTCATTTCCTATTCCGCTATCGAAGAAAATCTCAACACTTCCTGGCTTCCTTCTTACGGTCCCGAAATGCGCGGCGGCACGGCTAACTGCTCGGTAATTTATTCCGCAGAGGAAATCGCGGCGCCCGTAATCGATAAGCCCGACGTGCTCATTGCGTTCAACGAGCCTTCGCTTGCTAAATTTGAAAATTCCGTCGTTCCCGGCGGTGTAATCATCATCAACTCGGATATCGTTCATACCAAAACGACCCGCAAGGACGTTAAATTCTACGAGATCCCCGTTGACACGCTTGCATCGGCTATCAATAAGAGGGGTGCAAACGTATATATGCTCGGCGCATTACTGCCCATATTCAAGGATATCACCGTTGAAGCGGCTACAAAGGCAATCGAGCACGTATTCGAAAGCAAACCCAAAGTTATACCCGCAAATATCGAATGCCTCAAAGCCGGTTGCGAGTATATGACCAAACTCGTAAAATAACCCGTAACGCTTTGCGGAGTTATAAACTTTAATACCACAGTATAATAAAGAGCGCTTTCTCTTTTTTTTAGAGAGAGCGCTCTTTTCATGCTACCGTAAACCGTGGATAAGCGTCGTTCTGCTGTGTCGTGCTGTGGCAACCCTCAGTCACGTACTTCTTTGTACGCTCCTTCGGGTTATTCCTCGCACTCCTTGCATAACTCGCTTCTCCGCGGTTTCTAACTTCGTAATTGCAATAATGCGCCCGCGCGTTCCGCGCGGGCGCTTACTAAATAATAACAAAGAAACTTACGAGTGATGTCATTTCGAGTCGAAGGAAGACGCGCCGAAGGCGCGCGACCGAGCGAGATTTCTCAAAAGGCGTAAGGGCAACGCCTTTTTCGGTCACCGCTCGCGCTTGCATATGCGCTCGCTCATCTCGCGCGGCAAAACAGCGCACTGTGCTGTTTTGAAAAGTCCGCGCTCGTCCCCCCGTGGTCTGCTCAGAGCAATTACGAAGAAGAAACACAGTTCTTCGTACAATTTCAACCGAATAATACTGCATTTTTTGTTCAGCGCCTGTATGAAATAACCGTTCAACAAAAGTTGTACGGTTATTTTTATTTGATTAAGGAAAAAAGAAAATTGTATTGCGTTAACATATACTCAATGCGCGCAAGCGCAAAAAACACATAAGGAGTAAAAAAATGTTGTACAAAGATTGGTTGAACGATTGGTTGGAATTTTACGTAAAAATTTCTACCAAAGAAAGGACTTACGTAAAGTATCGCAAGCAGGCGGAGAAGTACATTATCCCTCGTCTCGGCGATTATGACGTAAACTCGCTGTCGGCTGTGGAATTGCAAAAATTTTCGGTAAATCTTTCGGAGCTTTCCCTATCCCCGAACAGCGTTAATTTTGTTGTGGCAATTTTAAAGTCCTCTCTGAAGAAAGGCGCGGCGCTCGGCATAGTGAGCAGACAGTTCGCCGACGCTATCGTCCGCCCTAAAGTGAGGTCGAACAAGGTCACATGTTTCAGTAAGGCTGAGCAGAAAAAAATAGAGCGGTACGTGCTTGAAAAAAACAAGCCATTTTTATTCGGCATATTGCTTTGCCTGTATTCGGGTTTGCGGATAGGGGAGCTTCTCGCGCTGACATGGGAAGATATTGATTTCAATACAGGAACTATGATGATTACCAAATCCTGTCACGACAGCTGGGTAAAAAACAGATACGTAAAGGTGTTCGATACCACCAAAACCCAAAGTTCCGAAAGAGTTATTCCCTTGCCAAAACAGATAATTTCCCATCTTAAAAACATACGCAGGCAAACGGGCGCGCGCTTCGTGGTTACGGGGAAGAGCGAATACGGCGCGGAAATACGCTCTTACCAAAGAACGTTTTCCATAGTGCTAAATAAGTTGCACATAAGCCATAAGGGTTTCCACTCGCTGCGGCACACGTTTGCCACCAGGGCGCTCGAAGTCGGCATGGATGTAAAAACGCTTTCCGAAATCCTCGGGCATAAGGATCCGTCGGTCACTTTAAGGCGGTATGCCCATTCACTCATAGAACATAAAACCGAAATGATGAATAAGGTAGGCCGCCTTCTCGTTTAAAACGTTTTATCATAATTCCGCTTTCCTCCGGTTGTTTCTCACCGTCGAAGTAACAAAAACAGGCAACGCATTAAATGGCGTTGCCTGTTTTTGGAGCATTAGTCGCGCGAGCGTAGCGACGCCCTGCCGAGGGTTCCCTTTGGGAGACGGCAGAGCAACGCAGTTGCGAAAGCCAGCGAAAAAGCACTGCCGAGTTAAGGCAGTGCTTTTGGAGCTACTGGCCGGATTCGAACCGGCGACCTGCTGATTACGAATCAGCTGCTCTACCAGCTGAGCCACAGTAGCTTAAATGACTATACCATTATAACAGAATTTGCGGAATTTGCAAGCGTTTTTAATATTTTAAACTTACTTTTTATTCTTAAATAAATTTTTCTGTTTACTTTTGCCGTAAAACGCTGTATAATGTATTTTGTTATATTATAAAATTCGGCGGCGCCAATGAAAGACAAGCGGAAGGGCGGCAAATCCAAATTAAAGCTTTTTATCGGCATTTCTGTGATTGCGGCACTGGTCGTGATTTTGATGGTCGTTAATATTTTTATTCCACTCAAATATCTCGGCGCATACATTGTATTCAAAAAGGACAAGCTTGCGGACGGCACAATGCGTGTGCGCTTTCTAAATGTGGGCTACGGCGATTGCTCTTTGGTGGAATTTCCCGACGGCAAGACAATGCTTATAGACGGCGGCACGGGCACGTATGCAAACGTGCATATGCTCCTTAAAACCCTTAATTCGGACGGGATAGATAAAATCGATTATCTTGTGTGCACTTCCGTAAAAAGCGAGCACTGCGGCAGCCTTGCCGAAATAGTCAGGTACAAAGAGATAGGCATAGCGTATATTCCGGGTGCAAAATATCCCGATATAACCGACGAGTATGCGGAGTTTATAAAACGTCTTTCCAAAAACGGTGTAAAAACCGAAGTCGCTGGGTACGGCAAAGGCGTGTACAGTCCGGACTGCGGCTGTAATTTTTTCTTTCTTTCGCCGTCCGCAACATTATCCGAATACGATGATATGAATTTCTCACCTACCGCCGATAACATCGACGCCGCTTCGATAGCGCTGTGGATCGGCTGTTACGGGCGCGGTCTTTTGTTTTTGAGCGACGCCACGCCCGCCGTCCAGCAAAAAATCGCGGGGTTAATGGAGCTTGAAGGCGGGAAGTATTTTTTTGATGGAATGGAGTTCGGCTTTTCAAACTGCGCGGCGGTTAAAGCGGCTTCGCATTGCGCCTCAGGCAGCGTAGTCGCGGAATTATATGATTTGCTTCAACCCGAAACGTCGATAATTTCCGTGGGGCAAAACGCCGCCAAATGCCCGTCGGCGGAGGATATAGCTCTTCTTAGGCTGTATTCGGGCGACAAAGTTTTCCGCACGGACGAGAGCGGATCGGTCACGCTCACGCTATCGGCTGACAATTTGACTGTTGAAAAGGAGTTCCGATGAAACTTACCACGGCGGGGGAATCCCACGGCAAGGCGCTTACGGGAATAATAGAGGGATTGCCTTACGGCTTAAAAATAAACATTTCCGAAATCAACAGACTGCTTGCTTTAAGGCAAAGCGGTTACGGCAGAAGCGAAAGACAAAAAATCGAAAAGGATGAAATAGAAATTCTAAGCGGCGTACGCAATCTCGTTACGACGGGAAGTCCGCTTGCTTTTACCGTAAAAAACAGGGATTACGAAAATTGGCAAAAATTTACCGCCCCAGAGGGCTGCGACGTTAAGGGGAAGGCTTTAACGCTCGTCCGCCCGGGGCATGCCGACCTTGCGGGAGCTTTAAAGTACGGGGTTTCGGACGCCCGCAACATTGCCGAACGCGCAAGCGCAAGGGAGACGGCGGCGCGCGTTGCCGCAGGCGGCATTTTTATGCAATATTTAAAGGCGTTCGGTATACGCATTTCGGGCTATGTAAAAAGCGTTTGCGGCATAACGGACGAAAACAGGTATGCCTTTGACGACCTCGACCGCGCAAAAACCCAGCCTCTGTTTATGCTCGACGCCCAAAAACAACGCGCCGCAATGGAACTTTTAGACGAGCTCGCCGAAGAGGGCGATACTGCGGGCGGAATAATAGAAATACGCATAAGCGGGCTTAAAAGCGGCTTCGGAAGCTGTATGGAATACTCCAAAAAACTCGATGCTTTGCTGTGCGGCGCAATGATGGGCGTACAGGCGATCAAGGGCGCGGAAGTCGGTGCGGGTTTTTCCGCCGCAAGTTGCCGCGGCAGCGCCTTTCATGACAAAATATGTTACGACGGGAAATTTTACCGCGAAACGAACAATGCGGGCGGCATAGAGGGCGGTATGTCCAACGGAGAGGAAATAGTGCTTCGCTCCGCGATGAAACCCCTGCCGACTCTATCGGTCGGGCTTGATACCGTGGATTTGGCAACGGGATGCCGCGGAATAGCGGCAAGCGAAAGGAGCGACGTCGCCGCAGTGTGCGCCGCTGAAATCGTGCTCGAAAGCGCGGTTGCCTGTACGCTGGCGGAAGCGGTGTCCGAACGTTTGGGCGGAGATGCTCTCCGTGAATGTATAAAGCGGTATAAGGCTTTGAAATGAAAGAAATAGTCATAAAAACTTCGGCGGCGGAGTATACCGTGCATTGCGGCGGGGGAACATTTTCAAAGTATGCCAGCCAAATAATTTCGGGGCAGTTTTTCGTAATTAGCGACCGCGACGTATTCGCCTATTACCGCTATCTGCTTTGGGACGTGTTGGGCGAGGGTTTCCCCGTATACATTATGCCGTCGGGCGAAACGGGTAAGAGTTTTGCCAATTTAAAATGTATTCTTACCGAAATGCTTAAAGCGGGCATGAGGCGGGATTGTACCGTCGTCTCTTTCGGCGGCGGGGTCGTCGGCGACATGGCGGGGCTTGCCGCTGCGCTGTATATGCGCGGAGTGCGCTTTGTGCAGATCCCAACCACATTGCTCGCGCAGGCAGACAGTTGCATCGGCGGCAAAACGGCGGTGGATTTCGGGGGAATTAAAAACCTTGTGGGCACATTTTACCCGCCCGCGGAGGTAATAGCCGACCCGCGCTTTTTTTCTACGCTTTCCGACAGGGATATAAGGTGCGGTTTGGGGGAAATAATCAAATGCGCAACCATTGACGAAGATCTCTTCGGCGTGTTGGAAAACTGCAAAGATTTGAGCGGTTTCGATTTTTTCGAAGATATGGTTTTCAGATGCCTCAGCCTTAAAGCAAGCATTGTCCAGCAGGACGAGTTTGATTTAAAAGGCATAAGAAAGGTTTTAAACTCGGGTCACACCACGGCGCATGCTTTCGAGGGATATTACCGCAAAAAGTCGCACGGCGAGTACGTTTTGGCGGGTCTGTATTACGAAGCTTACATCGCGCTTAAACTCGGCGTTTGCGATGAAGAATATTTTGAAAGGCTAAAAAATCTTATTTTCAGGGTTATGAAGGCGCCTTTTTTCCCCGAAGTGGAAAAGGCGGCGGAAGCGGCGCTGAGCGACAAAAAAAACCGCGACGCAAATATTTGCGTGATCGCGCCCGTTTCATTAGGTAAATGCGGGGAAATAAGGATACCGCTACAGGTTTACTCGCGGCTTTTGAAAGAGTGTTCCGACGAATTGAAGGGGGAGCACGGCGCATGCTGAAACTTGCCGTCGTCGGGAAAGACGTATCGTTTTCATTAAGCCCTCAAATTCACGGTTTTATTGCGGAGCGCACGGGCAATTCTGTTTCTTACGATAAAATTTCCCTGCCGCAGGAAGATTTTCCGCACAAAATCAAAAAAATTTTAAAGGAATACGACGGTATCAACGTCACCGTTCCCTATAAACTTGCCGTAATCCCATATCTTTCCGAACTTAAAGGCGACGCCGCGCTGTTCGGTTCGGTAAACGCCGTGCGGTGCCCGGAGCTTTCGGGATATAATGCTGACGGAGCGGGGTTTATGATGTCGCTCGGTGCGGCGGGCATAAGCGCCAGCGGAAAAACCGCACTCGTGCTGGGCATGGGCGGCGCGGGCAGAAGCGTTGCGGCGTCGCTTGCAAGAAACGGTGCGGAAGTTTCCGTCTACGACAGGCATTTCGAAAAATCCCTTGCGGCGGCAAAAGATTTCGGCGTAACGCCGCTTGAACGTGCGGAAAGCAAGCCGTACTATCTTATAGTAAACGCAACGGGTACGGGATCGGGCGCAACCGTGGGTTGTTCTCCCGTATCAGCGGAAATAATAAATCTGTGCACAGCCGCAACCGACCTGATATATTTCCCCGTGCAAAGCGAATTTTTGCAAATTGCGCGCGGCTGCGGAAAAATTACGTCAAACGGTTTGGGCATGCTGTTTTTTCAGGCATATCTCTCGCAGTGCATATTTTGCGGCAGAAATCCCTCCAAAGAAGAAGCCTCGGCACTTTTTAAAGAATATTTACGGAGCGTAAAATGAAACTTCTCTTTATAAACGGTGTAAACCTCAATATGAACGGCGTCCGCGAAAGGGATATATACGGTTCGGAGACGCTCGGCGAGATAAACAGCCGCATAGCAATACATTTTAAAACGGACGAGTGCGAATTTTTCCAAAGCAACATAGAGGGGGAGATCTGCAACAAACTGCACTCCGCCGATTGCGACGGGATAATATTGAACGCAGGCGCATATTCCCATTACAGCTATGCAATACGCGACGCGATAGCCGCGATAAAGATACCGGTTGTTGAAGTGCATATGTCCAATATCCTTGCGAGGGAGGAGTTCCGCCGCACGTCTGTTTTATCCGAAGTCTGCAAAGGCGTGATCTGCGGTTTCGGCGCCGACGGATATATCCTTGCGGGCGAAAGTTTTAAATTATGAATATAATTCTCACGGGTATGCCGGGCAGCGGCAAATCCACCGTAGCGCCCGTTCTTGCGGCGCGGCTCGGCATGAATTTCTGCGACACGGACGATATGATCGAAAAGAAATACGGTTCCGTTTCCGCCATATTCGCAAAATACGGCGAAGCGGGCTTCCGTAAGACCGAAAGCGAGATAATTTCCTCTCTCAGCGGTATAAAAAACACAGTTGTTTCCACGGGCGGCGGGTGCGTTCTCGACACGCGCAACGTCAAAATATTTAAAGAAATTGGCATAACCGTCTTTTTAAAGGCGGAGGCGGAAACGCTTTTCAACCGCCTTAAAGGTTGCAAAGACAGACCTTTATTGTCGGGCGGAATGGATAAGCTTTATTCCCTATTTGCGGCGCGCGCGCCGCTTTACGCGTCCGCCGCGGACATAACGGTGGAAACGGACGAACTGACGGCGGAAGTCGTCGCCCTCAGAATAACGGAGATGTTTAAATGAAAACTGCGCTTATAACGGGCGGCACAAAGGGAATAGGAAAGGCTGTCGCGCTTGAATTTTTGCAAAACGGCTATGAAGTCGCCCTCAATTACGACAAGGACGAGCGGGCGGCGCTGTCCGTGCAAAAAGAATTTTGCTCTATGGGCTTTCGCCCCGTTCTTTTGCGCGCCGACGTTTCGGACGAAGCGCAGGTTACAGCGATGTTTGCCGAATTTTTTTCGGCTTATAAAAAGCTCGACGTTTTGGTTAACAACGCGGGCGTTTCCCTAAAAAAAATATTGCAGAACACTTCCGCGCCGGAGTGGGACAGGGTGTTCGGCGTAAACGTAAAGGGTGCGTTTTTATGCAGCAGGGCGGCAATAGACAAAATGCTGTGGCAGGACGGCTGTATAATAAACGTAGCTTCTATATGGGGTGAAGTGGGGGCAAGTTGCGAGGTCGCGTATTCCGCTTCCAAAGGCGCCCTTATAGCGTTCACAAAAGCGCTTGCAAAGGAGCTTGCGCCGTCGCGCGTCAGGGTCAACTGCGTTTCCCCGGGCGTTATAGATACCGCCATGAACGCCGACCTCAAACCTGAGGAAATGGAAGAGCTCGTGCGGGAGATACCGCTCGGCAGAACGGGCAAGCCCGAAGAGGTTGCCAAAGCCTGTTTGTATCTTGCCCAAAACGGTTACGTGACGGGCGAAGTGCTGTCTGTGGGCGGCGGGTTCGCAAAATAAAAAATAAAGGAAAATTATCAAAAAAAAGGATTTTCCGCCTTAATATCGTAAAATTAATAGGAAAATGGAAAACAGGTGCTTAAAAGAGCGTACATACGCCATAGAAGATATGTTTTTATCGCCTTTTGCCTGCAAATCGGCACAAACGCGGGGGAGACTCCGCGAAGAAGAGCCGTGCGGCATGCGCACGGAATTCCAGCGCGACAGGGACAGGATAATATATTGCAAGGCGTTCCGCAGGCTTAAAAATAAAACTCAGGTCTTCTTTTCGCCCGAAGGCGACCACTATATAACGAGGCTTACGCACACGCTCGACGTCGCGCAGATAGCGCGGAGCATTGCCCGCGCTCTCGCCCTTAACGAGGATTTGGCAGAGGCAATAGCGCTCGGACACGATTTGGGGCACACCCCTTTCGGTCACAGCGGCGAAAGAATACTTTCCAGCCTTTCCCCGTGCGGTTTCGAGCACAACGTGCAATCGCTCAGGGTAGTGGACGTGCTCGAAAAGGACGGCAAGGGCTTAAATTTGACTTTTGAGGTCCGGAACGGCATTTTAAACCACAAAAAGAGCGGAAATCCCGCCACTTTGGAGGGGAGATGCGTGTCGATGGCAGACCGCATAGCTTACATAAACCATGACCTCGACGACGCCGTCCGCGCGGGTATTCTAACCGAAAAGGACGTGCCCGCGGATATCCGCGAAGTTTTGGGCGGCAGCTCGCGCGAAAGGATAAACGCAACCATAACCTCTGTCTTTAAGGCGAGTTACGGCAAAAACACCGTGGAAATGGAAAGCCCTGTGGAAAATGCCTGCGAGAAGCTGCGTTCCTTTATGTTCGAGCGGGTTTATTTTTCCGATTCCGCCCGCGGCGAAGAGGAAAAAGCCCAAAGGATGCTTTCGGCTATGTACGGCTATTTCCTTTCCGATAAGGACAAGCTGCCTCAATCTTTTAAAAATTTGCTCGACAATTATACTACCGAGCAGGTGGTATGCGACTATCTGTCGTCAATGACCGACAGATACGCCGTTTATATGTTCAACAAGATATTCGTTCCCAAAGGGTGGACGCTTAACGAAAGCGACTGAAATGGCAGAAGAATTTCAGGAATTTATTTCCGAATTGAAAGAAAAACTCAATATCGTCGACGTCGTGGGCAGTTATGTAAACCTTGAAAGGCGGGGCGGAAATTATTGGGCTTGTTGCCCTTTCCACCATGAAAAAACTCCGTCGTTTGCCGTAAACGAAGCCGATAAATACTATCATTGCTTCGGTTGCGGCGAGTCGGGCGACGTCATAAAGTTTGTAAAGGAGATGGAAAACATCGACTTTATGGACGCCGTAAGACTGCTTGCCGACCGCGCAAAACTCTCCATGCCGCAGAGCGACTTCGACGGGCGCAAGACCGTGGAGCAGAAGAGGAAGAGAGACGTAATTATAAAAATAATGAACGACAGCGCGCATTTCTACCTCGACAACCTCAATTCGGGGAAAGCCGACGAGCATATCGCCTATATCCTCAAAAGGCAGATACCCTCAAACATAGTGCGCGCGTTCGGTTTGGGCGCTTCGCTCGATTACGAAGGCTTGCCCCGCTTTTTGATTAAAAAAGGCTATTCGGCGCAGGACATGCTCGACAGCGGCGTCATTAACTCCGTCGACGGCAGGCTCATAGATTCGCAGGGCGGCAGGCTGATATTCCCCATAATAAACGCCATGAACGAAGTGATAGCTTTCGGCGGCAGGGCGCTTAAAAAGGTGAACTTTGGCAAGTACAAAAACACCAAAGAAACGGTTGTCTTTTCAAAGAGCAAAACGCTTTATAACATAAATCTTTTAAAAAAGCTCAAAAAAACCCAAAATTTAAAAGAAGTGATCGTGGTCGAAGGCTACATGGACGTCATTTCGCTCTATCAGGCGGGTTTTAAAAACGTTGTGGCGAGCATGGGCACGTCGCTGACTCAGGACCAGTCAAGACTTTTAAAGAGATACGCCGACACCGCGCTTATAAGTTACGACGGCGACGGCGCGGGGCAAAAGGCAAATTTGCGCGGGCTTGAAATTTTGCGCGGCGAGGGGCTTAACGTAAAAGTCGTGCCCCTTCCCGAAGGGCTCGACCCCGACGACGTGATAAAACAGACGGGGGCGGAGGGCTACCGTAAATGTTTGGACAACGCCATGCCCCTTATCGATTTCAAACTTCACAACCTCCGTACGCAGTTTGATTTGACAAAGCAGGAGGAAAAGCGGAAATACGTAGCAGAAGCTTTAAAGGTTATAAAAACGGCGGACAGCGCCGCCGAGCAGGAAGATTTGCTTAAAAACCTGAGAGACGTTTCGGGCATAACATACGAATCGCTTAAACGCGACCTTTCAAACGCCCCGGCGGAGATAAAGCCCCAAAGCGACGCACCGCCGCCGAAAAAAGAAGTTGTTTCGCTCGAAGGGCGGGCGTCGAGATACGTCATCGCGGCATATCTTTTCGGAGCTGCCTGCGCGGCGGACACCCCCATAGAGGAAATACCTTTTTCAAACGACGTGCACTCCATTATCTCTAAGTACATAATTTCAAAAAAGATGATGGAAGAGCGCGTAAGACCCGCCGAGCTTTTCGAATTTTTCGAAGAGGGAAGCGGCGAATATGCCGAACTTTGCAGTATACTGGACTATTCGGACGGCGAAATTTTCAAGGGCGGAACTGCGGCTAAATATTTTAACGACTGCGTAAAGAAGTTAAAACTTATAGCGGCGGACAAGCAGATAGCAAAGCTTAAAAAACTTGCCGAAAACGAACCCGACGGGGAAAAACGAAAAAAATTGACCGAAGCCGTACAGGGGCTTCTGATTACCAAAAAGAAAATCAACAGCGGAGACAAACCATGAATTTATCCGACCAGAAACTCAACGAAATTTTAAAACAGATCATAGATTTTTACGGTTCTAAGGGTTCCATTTCCACAAACAGCCTTTGCGACATAATGGAAAAGTACGAAACCACGCCTACCCAAATGGACTACGTGTACAAATCCATAGCGGACGCGGGCATACAGATAATAGACGAGGCAGAGCGCGACAAAGAGTTGTACGAACAGGCTCTTTCCGACATAGGTCTCGATGACCCCGTAAAAATGTATTTAAAAGATATAGGCAGGGTGCCGTTGCTTTCGGCGGACGACGAAATAGAGCTTGCCCGCAGGATGCAGGAGGGCGACGAAGAAGCCAAAAAGAAGCTGTCCGAAGCAAATTTAAGGCTTGTTGTCTCTATCGCAAAGCGTTACGTCGGGCGCGGCATGCTGTTTTTGGATCTTATTCAAGAGGGAAATTTGGGGCTGATGAAAGCCGTTGAAAAGTTCGACTATCAAAAGGGCTTTAAATTTTCCACGTACGCAACCTGGTGGATAAGGCAGGCAATAACGAGGGCGATCGCCGACCAGGCGCGCACCATACGTATTCCCGTGCACATGGTGGAAACGATAAACAAACTCACCCGCGTATCGCGCATACTTCTGCAAAAATACGGCAGGGATCCTACCGCGGCGGAAATAGCCCACGAAATGGGCATAAGCGAGGAGCGCGTACGCGAAATCCAGAAAATAGCGCAGGACCCCGTCTCCCTCGAAACTCCCATAGGCGAGGAAGAGGACAGTCACCTCGGCGATTTCATAGAGGATGAAACTACGGTAACCCCTTCGGACAGCGTTTCCACAACAATGCTCAAGGAGACGCTTTTGGGCGTTCTCAACAGCCTTACCCCGCGCGAAGAAAAGGTGTTAAGGCTCAGATACGGCGTCGACGACGGCAGACCCCGCACTCTGGAAGAAGTGGGAAAGGAATTCAACGTCACACGCGAAAGGATAAGGCAAATCGAGGCTAAGGCGCTGAGAAAACTCCGCCATCCCTCGCGTTCCAAACATTTAAAGGACTTTCTCGACACTTGACGGACAGAATTAAAAAACTTTGTTCCTATCTTTTTAAATGTACGGTTTTTGCCGACGTCGGGTGCGACCACGGCTATTGCGCGCAGTACGCGCTTGAAAATTCCCTGTGCAAAAAGGCGGTTATCTCCGACGTCAGCGAAAAATGCCTTTCTAAAGCCGAGCGGCTTTTGAAAGACTACATACGCGACGGCAGGTGCCGGTCCGTCTGCTGTTACGGGCTTGAAAAAATCGACCCGTCGGCAGAGCTCACCCTTATAGCGGGCATGGGCGGCGAAGAGATAATTTCCATATTCAGGGCGGCGTATATTCCCCAAAACTTCGTACTGCAACCCATGAAAAACGTAAGGGAAGTCAGGGAATATCTTTTGGAACAGGGCGCGGAAATCACACGCGACGAAGTTTTTTTGAGCTGCGGGAAATACTATTTCGTGCTGTGCGGCAGGCGTGGCGGAAATAAAAGCTCATATACCCCCGCGCAGTTGCAATACGGCAAAGGCGATATAAAGGGAGACCTCGGCGGATTTTTACGCGCCGAACTCTCAAAAAAACTTGACTATCTTGCAAGCGCTTCGGGCGATAGCAAAATCCGTATAAAAAAGGACATAGATCTTATCGGGGAGATGTTGAAAGGTGAAAGCGATTGAACTTTTAAGCCTTTTGGAGTGCGTCGGACCTTTGGCGCTGTCCGAAGAATTTCAAAAAGTCTGCAAAGCTTACGATAACAGCGGAATAATGGTTGACACGGGCGAAGATATAAGGGGCGTTCTGTTTTCCCTCGATTTGTCGCGCGGCGCTCTCGAAGAAGCCGAAAAGCGCAATTTCAACGCAATAGTTACCCATCACCCCGCGATATTCGGAGGTATAAAAAACATTTCCGTATCCGACCCCGCGTCGTCGCTTGTCTCCGCTTGCGCCCGCCGCGGCATTGCGGTCATTTCCATGCACCTCAATTTCGACGCCGCTCCGGAGGGCATAGATTACAATCTTATGCTCGGGCTCGGCGGAACCGCCGCAAAAACCATGATAAAACTTGACGGCGGCGCGTACGGCAGGGTTTACGACGTAAAGGAAATAAGTTTCGGGGAGTACGCTCGCAAAGTCGCGGCTGAATTCGGAACAAAAAAAATGATAAAATACGGAAGCGACGATAAAAAAATTCGCAGGGTCGCTTCTTTCTGCGGAGCCGGCTGCGACGACGGCGCGATAAATTTTGCCGCTGCGGAGGGAGCGGACGCTTTCGTTTCGTCCGATTTCAAGCATCACATGCTCGCGGCGATTCTCGCCCGCAACATAAACGTAATACAGCTTACACATTATTCTGCCGAAAATTACGGTTTCCGCAAAATCTATCTCAAAATAATTGAAGGGCTCAACGTTCCCGCCGCATATTTTTGCGACGAAAACTTTATGTGAGCACGGAGGAGTATATATGACCGACATCGAAAAGATATTGAAGTATCAGGCGGAGGACGAAAAGCTCATAAAAATAGAGCACGAAATAGCGTCGTCTCCCGAAAGAAAAAATCTTGCGCAGGCGTTTAATTTCGTCACAAAGGCGACCGAACGTCTCGACGCTCTCGAAGGCAAGGCGGCGGCGCTCGGTTCCGCGCTCGAGGAACTCAACAAATCTTTTTCCGAAACAGCCGAAGTGCTTTCGGAATTCGAAAACCTCGACGATATGCTCGAGGGCGGCGCGGAGATTGCTTTTTACAAAAAGAATATCTTGCAGATAACCGAAAGGCTGAAAAATTTAAAAGCCGAAATTTCCGCTTTGGGCAAATCCATAAAGGAATCGGACGAGGAATTCCAAACCCTTTACCAAAAGAGGCGGGCTATGCAAAAGCAGGGCAAGGAATATCAGGAAGCCTATGAAAAATACAAGGAAGCCAAAAAGACCGAGAGCGAAGAAATCGCTTCGGGTCTCAAAAAGCTTGCCGTGGGAATTCCGCCCGAAATTTTAAAGAGATACCAGATAAAGAGGAGCGAGCATATTTTCCCCGTATTGTGCCCCGTAAAGAGCGACAGGTGCTCAAAGTGCGGTTACGAGCTGTCGCTTGCCGACAAGGAAAAGATAGGTTCGGGCGGGGTAGTCGAGTGTGAAAACTGCCACCGTGTGCTGTATAAAGAACAATAACCGCGTCTTTTGATTTTACGGAGAGAGAAAAATGAAACTTATTACTTTTACCGTGCCCTGTTACAATTCGCAGGATTATATGCGGCATTGCATAGATACCTTGCTTACGGGCGGCGGCGACGTGGAAATAATAATCGTCAACGACGGCTCTAAGGACGATACAAGCAAAATCGCGCACGGCTATGCCGAAAAATATCCCGAAATAGTGCGGGTTGTCGACAAGGAGAACGGCGGGCACGGTTCGGGGGTAAATTACGGCGTCCACAACGCAACGGGGCTGTATTTCAAAGTCGTTGATTCAGACGATTGGGTGGACGAAAGCGCGCTTAAAGCCCTTATTTCAAAAATAAAAGAGCATGCCGCCGCAGACGACTTGCCGGATATGTACATTTGCAACTATGTATATGTGCACGACAAAGACCATACGGCATGGGTCAGCGATTATAAAAAGCAGCTCAACGAAGGGTTTGTAAATTGGAACAAAGTGGGCACTTTCCATTTTGCGCACACGCTCATGATGCACTCGCTTGTGTACAATACGGCAAAACTGCGCGAACACTATACCGACTTGCCCGAACACACCTTTTACGTCGACAATATCTTCGCGTACGCGCCGTTGCCGTACATGCTTAAAGCATATTATCTCAACGTAAATCTCTATCAATACTTTATCGGCAGGGACGGGCAATCGATAAACATACAGACATGTATGCAGCGCTACGAACAGCAGATAAAGGTAGAACTTATAATGTGCAAGTCGCACAAATACAAATTTTTAAAGACTTTGCCTAAGGGCATGCAAAAATATCTGCGTCACGACCTGCACGCGGTTATGATGAACACCCTTATGTTCACCTGGGGCATAAACAGCAAGGAAAGGCGCCTTGCCGCAAGGGAAATGTGGAAAGAGATAAAAGCTTTCGACAAAAAGCTGTACAACATGATACGCTTCCGCGGTTATCCGCTTTCCGTAATTTATATGCCGTCTTTCATGCGCCCTAAAATCATGATGTTCGCCTATAAAAAAATAGCCAAAAAGTATAAGTTGGGCTGATTAAAATAAAAAACAACGCGCCTGCGCAAAATGCGCAGGCGCGTTTCCGTGCAGATCCGTTTAAGGCGTCACCCTGTTTATGTCTCTGGGGAACATTGCCGCATAGCGTACGTTCTTAAAGCCCAAAAGGTGCATGGTCAGCCTTTCAAGCCCGAGCCCCAACCCTCCGTGGGGAGGTGCGCCGTACTTGTGCAGCATCAGATAGGTTTCAAACTGTGCGGGATCCATACCCAGCTTTTTCATTTTCTCAACCTGCATGTTGTAATCGTGGATACGCTGTCCGCCGCTTGTAATCTCTATGCCGCGGAACAGCAGGTCAAACGAAAGAGTGACTTCGGGGTCGTCAGGGTCGTCCATCGTATAGAAAGGACGTTTTTTGGAGAGGTAGTGGGTTACGAACAAAAAGTCCGAACCGAATTGCTGTTTTGCCCATTTGCCCAAAAACATTTCCTCTTCGGGCTCGAAGTCTTTCATGTCCGTAATATTTTTCAGCTTTTTTACGCAAAGCTCCTTCGCGTCTTTAAATCTGATGCAGGGGATGGAAGTTATTTCGGGGATTTCAGCTCTTAGCAAAGCAATTTCGGGCGCATATTCCCTTTTGAGGAGTTCCATTATATATTTGAGTGTACCGGTCTCCATATTCATAATATCGGTAAAGCTCTCTATAAAGCCCATTTCGAAGTCCATTGAAATGTACTCGTTCAAATGGCGGCTCGTATCGTGGTGCTCCGCGCGGAATACTGGCGCTATTTCGAAAACCCGCTCGTATACGGGCACAAGCGCCTGTTTGTAAAGCTGCGGGCTCTGCGCCAAAAATACCGTCTTTCCGAAGTAGTCGAGTTTGAATACGTTGGTTCCGCCTTCCGCGCCCGCAAAGTTGATTTTAGGGGTGTGGATCTCTGTGAAGCCTTGGCTTTGCAGATACTCCCTGAACCCGCGCTGTATGCCCTCCTGCAGCTTGAAAACCGCGCGTTCTTTGGGGTTGCGCAAGGTAACGGGGCGGTTGTCGAGGTTTACAGACAGGTCGCACACGACTTCCTTTTTCGAAATGACTACGGGCGGTATTTCGGCGGGTACGGAAAGAATTTCTATATTGTGTATCTGCAATTCGTATCTTTCGCTGCCGTCGCGGGTTTCGCTTTTAACCACTTTGCCCGTAATTTTGGCGGAAGCCTGTTCCACGACGTTTTCGCCGAGCCTATAGTCGGAAAATTCGGGGGAATAAACGCACTGTATAACTTCCCTCGCCGTTCTTACGAGAATAAAGGCAAAGCCCGTCATAAGCCGTATGTTATGGATCGCGCCCTTTATCGTCACCGTGTTCCCTACGTTTTTCCCGAATTCGGAATAGGGGGTGGAGGTGACGGGAATAATTCCGTTAATTTCTTCCATATATAATTTGCCTCTGCTGTTTTTTTATAATTTTACGGCAAAACGGGTCAAAAATCAAGCAAAATATGCAAGCGGTTAAAATAATTTCGGCGGAGCGGCAATTTACCTTAATTTACCGTTGCCATTTCCCGCAAAATGTGATACACTTATAGCGTAAACAAAATTTGCGTCTGCGGTGTTCGTGGTATGGAGAATTCGTAATCCACAATATGTAAAAGGGAGCGGCTGTTCGCCGGAATAGGCAAGGTCTGTTTATTCGGAAAGTCCGATATCCGGCTTCGGCGCACCCACCTGCGAGAAGCGGGTTAAAACTTTTTCATATCACGGCACAGGCGGATTTTGATTGCCTTGAAATCACGGCAATCAAAATCCGCTTTTTATATTCGATTTTATTTAAAAAGGCAAAAAGTTTTGCCTTTATTTTTATATTATGTTATAATAAGTTCATATTCAGAAAGGAGCGCTTTATATGAATTACAGAGAGGAATCCCTGAAAAAACACTATGAGTGGAAAGGCAAGATAGAAACCAAAGTCCGCGTCCCCGTCTCTTCGCGCACGGAGCTGTCTTTGGCTTATACCCCGGGCGTTGCCGAGCCCTGTCTTGCCATCCGCGACGATATCGAAAAGTCTTTCGAACTCACCCGCCGCTGGAACACCGTGCCCGTAATAACCGACGGAACGGCAGTTTTGGGATTGGGAGATATAGGTCCCGAAGCCGGTATGCCCGTAATGGAGGGCAAATGCGCCCTATTTAAGGCGTTCGGCGACGTGGACGCCTTTCCGCTGTGCATAAGATCCAAAGACACCGAAGAGATTATAAAGACAATAAAACTTTTGGCGGGTTCTTTCGGGGGAATAAACCTCGAGGACATTTCCGCGCCGAGGTGTTTCGAAATAGAGACCCGCTTAAAAGCCGAGCTCGACATACCCGTTTTCCACGACGACCAGCACGGCACGGCTATCGTCATGGCGGCGGCTTTGATAAATTCCCTCAAAATCGTAAAAAAACAGCTTGAAAAAATCAAGATCGTAATAAACGGCGCGGGCGCGGCGGGAATTTCCATTGCTAAATTTTTGCTTAATATGGGCGCAAAAGACGTCACGCTCTGCGATAAGGGCGGAATTATCTGCGAGGGCGAAGAGTGGTGCAATCCCGTTCAAAAAGAGATGGCAAAAATTACCAACCGCCGCCTGATGCGCGGAAAACTTATCGACGCAATGAAAGAGGCGGACGTATTTATAGGAGTGTCCGCGGCAAACTGCGTCAGCCCCGAAATGGTGCGCTCGATGGCAAAGGACGCCATAGTTTTTACCTGCGCCAATCCCGTTCCCGAAATACAGCGCGACGCCGCTCTCAAAGCCGGCGCAAGGATAGTGGGCACGGGCTCGTCCGAAAACCCCAACCAAATAAACAACGTGCTCGTTTTTCCCGGGCTTTTCAGGGGCGCGCTCGACGTCCGCGCAACCACGGTCAACGCCGAAATGATGATCGCCGCAGCGCACGGCATTGCTTCCTGCGTAAAGGATAGCGAACTTTCAGAAGATTACATACTTCCTTACGCTTACGACAAATCCGCCCATAAAAAGGTAGCTGCGGCGGTTGCCGAAGCCGCGCGCAGGACGGGAGTGGCAAAACTTTGAATATAAAAAATGTTAATTTGTAAATTTATATATTTCCTTTGAATATGTATTTACATTTTGATTTCGATAAGATATAATGTAACAGACGAAAATTCGTTAAAAAGAATTTTCGTCTTAAAACAGGTTAAGGAGACATAATGAAAACCATAGTTATAGGGGTAATCGGCGCCGACGTCCATGCTGTCGGGAACAAGATTATCGAATACGTCCTTAAAAAAGAGGGTTATAACGTGGTAAATATCGGAGTTTTGTCCTCGCAGGAAGACTTTATCAACGCCGCGATAGAGACCAACGCCGATATGATACTCGTTTCTTCTTTATACGGTCACGGTGAAATGGATTGCCGCGGCATGCGCGAAAAGTGCATCGAAGCCGGCATAGGCGACATACCCATGTTTGTGGGCGGCAACATAGTCGTCGGCAAACAGGATTTCGACGAAGTGCGGGACCGTTTCATAAAAATGGGTTTCAACAAGGCATATCCGCCCGGAACGCCCTTTGAAAAGACCCTTCCCGACATAAAAGAAGTTCTCGGAGAATAAAATGAGCCGGTATCTGATGATCGATTTCGGTTCCACGTTCACCAAACTGACCGCAATCGATACGGAAAAAGAAGATATAATCGCCACTGCGAACAGTTTTACCACAGTTGCCACCGATATTACGGTGGGATATGAAAAGGCGCTGGAAGAATTGTACGCAAAAGCGGGCGGGAAGATCGGGTTCGACAAGATAATCGGCTGTTCTTCCGCCGCGGGCGGGCTTAAAATGGCGGCGATAGGGCTTGTGGAAGAGCTTACGCTCGAAGCCGCAAAACGCGTTTGCCTCGGCGCGGGCGCAAAGGTGGAGCTGGCTTTTTCCCATCATCTTACCCATGCCGACGTGCGGAAGATAATCGATAAAAAAATAGATATCATCCTGCTTGCCGGCGGAACGGACGGCGGAAATTCCGAATGTATTCTTTTCAACCAAAAAATGCTTGCAGAAAGCGGGATAAAAATCCCCGTAATTTATGCGGGCAACAAAAATTGCGCGGACGAAGCCGTTGCGGTTGCAAGGGAATACGGCATGGACGAGTATGTCTGCGGCAACGTAATGCCTAAGCTGAACGAACTTAAAGTTGACGAAGCAAGGGATAAAATAAGGGAAATATTCCTAAAAAACATTATCGAAGCCAAAGGCATAAAAAAGATCGAACGGGAAATAGACAAGGTGATTTTACCCACGCCCGAAGCCGTGCTCAAAGCGGCGGAGTTGCTTTCCAAAGGCTACATGCGCGAAAGCGGTTTGGGTGAAATCGTCCTCGTGGATATAGGCGGCGCTACCACTGACTTCTACTCCATGTGCTCAGCTTCTGCAAAGCGCAGCGACGTCGTTTTAAAAGGTCTTGAAGAGCCGTATGCAAAGCGCACCGTAGAGGGCGACCTCGGCATGAGGTATTCGGCGCTCGGCGTTCTGGACGCGCTGTCAGAAGAGGAGATAAGGACTTACGACGAGGACGAAAACATAGACCTCAAAGCCGAACTTATGTACAGGCACGAGCATGTGGACAACGTTCCCGCCGACGAGCACGAAGTAAAGATAGACAGGATAATGGGGCAGATCTGCGTAGACAAGTCTATAGAGCGGCATGTCGGAAAGATGGAGGAAATGTACACCCCTATGGGGCTTGTATATTACCAATACGGCAAAGATTTAAGCCAAATACGCTACGTGATAGGCACGGGCGGGGTGCTTGTAAAGAGCAAGACCCCGCGCGAGATCCTCAAAAAGGTGGAGTATACGCCTTCAAAACCGCTTGAACTCAGACCCCGCCGCCCGCAATATCTGCTCGACAAAGATTATATCCTTGCCGCAATGGGGCTTTTGAGCGAAATCGATCCCCTGCTCGCGTTGAAAATAATGAAAAAACACATTGTTCCCATAGAAAACTGATTATACAAAAATCTTAACATATAAAATAAAAAGGTGACTTCAAATGGTTCGTAACAAAAAACTGACCGAAAAAGAATTTTTGGAAGAGAGAAAAGAAGTGCTCGCAAGCTGGCAGACGGGCGAAGACCCCCAGCTTGACTTCAAAGAGTCCATAAAGTTTTTAAAAAGTGTGCCCGACAGCAAAAACTTTGCAAAAAAACTTGCATGGGCAAAGGAAAACAATTTCCGTACAATGGTTCAACCCCGTGCGGGCGTACCTTTGATACATAAGCATATCGAGCTTTTGCAATACCTCGAAGAGTGCGGCGCGGACTTTTTGCCCACAACGATAGACAGCTATACCCGCCAGAACCGCTATGCGGAAGCCGAAAGGGGAATAGAGGAGAGCGCGAGAGAGGGCAGGGCGTTTTTGAACGGTTTCCCCGCCGTAAACCACGGCGTAACGGGCTGCAAAAAAGTTTTCAACGCGGTAAACGTGCCCCTTCAGGCGCGTCACGGCACTCCCGACGCAAGACTTCTTTCTGAAATAATTCACGCTTCGGGCTGGACTTCAAACGAGGGCGGCGCTATTTCCTATAACGTGCCTTACGCAAAGAGCATTTCCATAGAGGACACCATTAAATATTGGCAGTATTGCGACCGTCTCGTAGGCTATTACCAGGAGCACGGCATAACCATAAACCGCGAACCTTTCGGACCGCTTACGGGTACGCTCGTTCCCCCCGCCATATCCAACACCGTTGCCATAATCGAAGCGTTGCTCGCCGCTAAACAGGGCGTAAAGAGCATAACCGTGGGTTACGGCATGGGCGGGAATATCGTTCAGGACATAGCCGCCATAAGAATTTTGCAGAAGCAGACGGAAGAATACCTTGCAAAATCCGGTTACGGCGACGTGACTGTAACAACGGTATTCCATCAGTGGATGGGCGGTTTCCCCAAGGACGAAGCGGAGGCAATGGGGCTTATTGCTTTGAGCTCCACCGTGGGCGCGCTGTCCGGCGCAACGAAGATGATTACGAAGTCCCCTCACGAATCGATAGGCGTTCCCACAAAGGAAGCCAACGGTCAGGGCATCAAGGCTTCCAAAATCGTAGCGCGCATAATGCACGACCAGCAGTTCCCCGAATGTGACGCTTTAAACGCCGAAATGGAGCAAATAGAAAAGGAAGTCAACTGCCTTATGGACGCGGTATTCAGAGTGGGCAACGGCGACCTCGCCCAGGGCACCGTCAAGGCGTTCGAGTTGGGTATGATAGACGTACCCTTCGCGCCCAGCAAGTTCAACGCAGGTCTTATTCTGCCCGCCCGCGACAATAACGGCTGTATAAGAATTCTCGAATTCGGCAACCTTGCGTTTACCGAGGAGATTAAGGACTTCCACAGAAAGAAGATAGCGGAGCGCGCCGCAAAGGAAGGACGCGAAGTTTCCTTCCAATTCACGATAGACGACGTGTATGCCGTAAGCATGGGTCACCTTGTAGGGCATCCCACATATAAAGACTGACAAAACGGCGGTATTCATTACCGCCCGTTTAGCTATAAAAATAAAAAAATAAAAGAGGATAAATTTATGAAGATAGTTGACGTTATTCTTACCAAATCCTATACGGGATTCTATTTTGACGACCAAAAGGCAATTAAATCCGGGGCGTCCTCCGACGGCTTTATGTACGTCGGCAAACCCGCTACCGAGGGCTTTACGAGCGTGCGTATGCCCGGCGAAGCAATTTCCATACAGCTTGTGCTTGAAGACGGCACCATAGGCTACGGCGACTGCGCGGCGGTGCAGTATTCCGGCGCGGGCGGCAGGGATCCGCTCTTCCTTGCAAGCGATTTTATTCCTTTCCTCGAAAAGGAGATCGTTCCCAAACTCATCGGCGAGGATGTGTCCGTATTTCGTCCCCTTGCCGAAAAATATGATAAAATGGTTATAAACGGCAAAAGGCTTCATACGGCAATACGTTACGGAATCACGCAGGCGCTCCTTAACGCCACCGCCAACAGCAGAAGAATTACCATGGCGGAAGTTATCCGTGAAGAATACGACGTGGAAAAGGGCGAATATAAGCCCATACCCGTATTCACGCAGTCGGGCGACGACAGATACACCAACGTGGACAAGATGATAATAAAGGGCGCGGACGTAATGCCGCATGCCCTTATAAACCATGTGGGTACCAAACTCGGCGAACATGGCGAAATACTTCTGCAATACATAGGCTGGTTGCGCGACAGGGTGCTTAAATACCGCACGAGCAAAGACTACAACCCCGTATTCCATATCGACGTTTACGGCACGATAGGTCTTGCTTTCAAATATGACGTGGATAAAATGTTCAAATACCTGCTCGAGTGTGAAAAGCAGGCTGCGCCTTTCAGAATCCGCATAGAGGGTCCCGTAGACACGGGCGACAGGGAAGGCACCATGAATTACGAAAAGATTCTCACGGCAAAGCTCGACGAAGTTGGTTCCAAACTCGAAATCGTTGCCGACGAATGGTGCAACACTCTCGAAGACATCAAATATTTTGCAGACAACCGCGCGGGGCACGTTTTGCAGATTAAAACCCCCGATCTGGGCGGCGTGAACAACGTGGCGGAAGCCATCATCTACTGCAACAAAAAGGGCGTGGGCAGCTATTGCGGCGGTACCTGCAACGAGACGGACGTATCTTCCAAAACCACTACCAATATCGGCATCGCCTGCCGCGCCATACAGTGCCTTGCAAAACCCGGCATGGGCGTAGACGAGGGCTTTATGATAGTCAAAAACGAAATCAACCGCGTAGTTGCGGCTGCAAACAAGAGATATTACGCAAATAAAAAATAAGTTCGGTAAAAATATGAAGAGAGGAATAGCCGGTTCTTTGGAATCCAACGACGCCCTTATAACCGTAAAAGAGAGCGATAAGCTCGAAATCACGATAAAAAGCGTTGTGTACGATTTTTTCCATAAACAGATTGAAAAAACCATCCGCGACACCCTGTCCGAACTCGGTATCGACAAAATTTCCGTCGTATGCGAGGACAAGGGCGCGCTTGATTTTACCGTAAGGGCACGTTTAATTACGGCGGTGAAGAGAATGGAGGCATCGAAATGAGAAGAAGTTTGCTGTTTATTCCGGGCAATAACCCCGCGATGCTCCGCAATTCCGACGTATTCGAAAGCGACGCGGTGATTTACGATCTGGAAGACGCGGTGAGCGTTACCGAAAAGGACGCCGCGCGCGAGCTCGTTTCCGGCTTTTTGAATTGTGCGGGCGCATTGCCCATGGAAGTAATAGTCCGCATAAACGGGCTTGACACGGAATATTTTTCCGCCGACCTCGAAGCCGTCGTAAGCGACAAAATCGATTCGGTCATGCTTCCCAAAGCAAGCGCCGCATATCTTGCGGAACTCGACTTTCTTTTGACGGAACAGGAAAAGAAGAAGGGCTTGAAAAAGCGCATAAACGTCGTGCCCATAGTCGAACTCGCTTCCTCTGTTCTGCAGATAGACGAAATAGTAAAATGCCCCCGCGTAAACGGCGTTCTTTTGGGCGCCGAGGATCTTTCGGGGGATATAGAAGTAATGCGCACCAAAAAAGGCAACGAAATTTTGTATCCGCGTATGAAGCTCGCATATGCCTGCGCGGCTTATAAAATAGACGCGATAGACACTCCTTTTACCGACGTCAACGACGGTGCGGGGCTTGAAGAGGATTGCCGTTTCGTCGCCAACCTCGGCTTCAACGCAAAGGCGGCAATACACCCCAATCAGGTGCCCGTCATAAATTCAATATTCGTACCCGCGCAAAAGTCCATAGAGTGGGCGTTGCGCGTACAGGAAGCCGCGCGTCAGGCAAGTTTAAAGGGACTCGGTGTATTCAGCCTCGACGGTAAAATGGTAGACAAACCCGTAATTTTGCGCGCTGAGAACATAATCAAAAAAGCGCGCAAGTACAATCTTATTTAAGGGGCGCAAAATGAAAAACGTTCTTCAGAGAACCGTGCCCGAAGGCTTTAAAGCCTTTGCGGGTAGCAATGCGTATAAAAATTTCAAACGCAGGACGATAGCCGAAAAACATACGGGAAAAGGATTTATAAGTTTAAAAAGCGTTTCGGATATGTTCGATAAACTCGGTATAAAAGACGGCATGACTTTATCTTTCCATCACCACCTCAGAAACGGCGACTTTGTCCTGAATATGGTTGCGGAGGAAATAAAACGCCGCGGCTTGAAAAATATGAAGCTTGCGCCCAGCTCGATTTTCCCCAACAATAAAATTCTCGTCGAACTCATCGAAAACGGCAACGTCACGGATATATACACCGACTATGCAAACGGACCTGTTGCGGAGGCTATTTCAAAGGGCAAACTTAAAGGGCTGTGCGTAATGCACACCCATGGCGGCAGACCTCTGGCTATAGAATCGGGCGATTTGCATATCGACGTCGCAATTCTGGCTGTGCCCGCGGTAGACAAAGAGGGGAACGGCACGGGAACGGCAGGCAACAGTGCCTGCGGCAGTTTAGGCTATGCCGTAAGCGATTTAAAGTACGCGGATAAAGTCGTTCTGGTAACGGACACCATAATAGACAAAGCCGAAAACCCGCAACTCGAAGGGAAATACGTCGATTACGTTTTGAAAGTAGACGCAATAGGCGACCCTTCGGGCATAGTATCGGGTACTACAAAAATAACCAAAGACCCCGTCGGTTTAAAAATCGCCCGCGACGCGGCGAAACTTCTCGACGAGCTGGGCATGATAAAAGACGGGCTTTCCATGCAGACGGGCGCGGGCGGCACAAGCCTTGCCGTTGCGTATTATGTGCGCGAGTTCATGCTCGAAAAGGGCATAAAGGGCAGTTTTGCATCGGGTGGAATAACGGGATATTTTACCGATATGCTCGAAGAAGGGCTGTTTGACGAGCTCTATGACGTACAGTGTTTCGACTTAAAGGCGGTGCAGTCCATCGGCAAAAACAAGGCGCACCACGCCATGAGCGGTTCGCGCTATGCCAACCCTTACGACGATAATGTCGTGGACAAGCTCGACTTTGTCATTTTGGGCGCAACGGAAATAGACCTTGACTTCAATGTCAACGTCACCACCGATTCCCACGGAACAATTATGGGCGGTTCGGGCGGACACAGCGACACTGCGCACGGCGCAAAAATAACTGTTATAACCACCAACCTCGTAAAATCCCGTCTGCCGATAATCAAGGAAAAGGTGACTACAATCACGACCCCGGGCGAGGACGTGGACGTTCTCGTAACCGAAAGGGGCATAGCCGTAAATCCACGCCGCAAGGATCTTTTGGAAAAGTTGCAAGGCAGCAAACTTCCCATAGTTCCCATAGAGCAGTTGCTTGAAACGGCGCACAAAATCACGGGCGTTCCCGAAAAACCCGAATTTTCCGATAAACCCGTGGGGGTAGTCGTTTACAGGGACGGCACTGTCATAGATACGATTTATAAGGTACGGTAATAAAGCCGATGATAATAAAAGAAGCGGTATTGCCCGCCGAAAAACAGCGCATAGCCGCATTTTTGTCGGAATACGGTCTTAAATACGAGCAAGCCGACCAAACGATTTATACCGAAGATAACGGGAAAATCGTCGCAACGCTTTCCGTAAAAGACTATATTTTAAAATGCCTTGCCGTAGACCCGTCTTACCGCAACGAAAATCTCGCCGCAACGCTTGTGGGCGAAATGATAACGCGGTTGCATGCGGGCGGCATTTATCACTATCAGGTATTTACAAAGCCCGTATACGCCGAAATTTTCAAGAGTTTTGGATTTTCCGAACTGACAAAAGACGATAAAGTCGTCTCTCTCGAGGGCGGCGAGGGCAATATAAACGACGCCATAAACGAAATGCTCGTCAAAATGAAGTACGGGCTGGGGATAACCTCTCCGCAACAATGTGACACCGGTTGCGTGGTTTTAAACGGCGACCCGTTCACCAACGGACACCTGTCTCTCGTAGAACACGCGGCTTCGGCACATAAATTCGTGCTCGTATTTGTTTTGGAAGAGGAGGGGTCGTACTTTACGTTCAAGGAAAGGTACGCCATGGCTTATCTCGCTTTAAAGCCGCTTTCCCGCGTACTCGTGCTTCCGTCGTCCAAATATATAGTTTCCTCGTCTACTTTCCCGGGATATTTTTTAAAGACCGTGGACGAAACCACAGAGGAATACGCAAAATACGATGCAACGGTTTTCGAAAAGTACTTTATGCCCGCCCTCGGCATAAAAAAGCGCTATGTGGGCGAAGAGACGTCGGACTATATGCGGCTTTACAATTCCGCATTGAAAAATATTTTAAAAGACAAGCTTGAAATTTTGCCGCGGTTTGAAGAAAACGGGCAGGTGATTTCGGCAAAGACCGTGCGCGGATTGCTTAAAGAGGGCAAGATAGAAGAGGCGCTTACATATATCCCGCGCAACAATTACGCAGTATTCAAAAGCATAATCAATTCAGGACATGTATAGCCCCGAAGTAATTTTATCCGACCGTGAAAACCGCAACAAAATAATACGCGAAGCGGCGCTTTACGGCGACGTGGTTACAATAAAGGCAAATGTGCCCGGCGCGGACAAACACATAAAAGAAAGTTTTTTGCTCGTACGCCATTTCACCGCGCTCGCGCTTGAAAAATTCAAAGGCGATGTGAGTTTTTACGACGGTTGCGACGGGTTTTGCGCCATAATCCGTGCGGACGGGGAAAATCTCAAAAGCACGGCAGTAGAACTCGAACAGTCATGTTCAGCGGGCAGATTTGCGGATATAGACGTATATTTAAAAGGACAACCACATAGCCTTTCGCGCGGATATCTGCGCAAATGCTATATCTGCGGCAAGCCGGCGTTCGTCTGTTCGCGCGAAAAAAATCATACTACAGAACAGCTTATTTCAAAGCTGAAAGCCGAAACCCGCGCGTATTTCTCGATACAGGTATCAAAAACGGTCAAAGAGAGCCTTATGGCGGAGCTTGACCTCGAAGATAAATTCGGGCTGGTTACGCCCCTTTCCAAAGGTTCGCACACCGATCTGGATTACGGAATAATGCAAAGAGCGCAAAACGCCGTAATTCCCTATCTTGTGCAAATTTTTTGGGAGGGTTTCGACGCGGACAAAACGGATGGGCTTTTAAAAAGACTTCGCCCAATAGGTCTAAACGCCGAAAAGGCAATGTATGAGGCAATAGGAACAAACGCTTATAAGGGCTTTATCTTTATCGGCGGATTGTTTCTCGCCTCTTTAGGTTTCGTAATATCACACGGCGGCGGCAGCGACGCGGTTTTTTCAAACATCGCAAATATTTGCCGCGGGATAGAAGACGAATTTTCGGGCAAGGAAAATACTTTCGGTATAAACGCCTACCGCGAATATAAAATAACGGGCGCAAGGGGGCAGGCTGCGGGCGGGCTCCGCGCCGTAAAAAATGCCGAAAAACTGCTTACGGACTTTTCCTCAACAAGCCTTAAAACCGCGCTTTGCCGTATTGTCGGAGAAACGGACGACACAGTGCTCTTAAAGCGCAGCGGCACGTTTGAAAGGTATATGTATTTCAAACAAAAAATTTCCTCCGCCGACCCGACGGATAAAGAGGGAACGGCAGAACTCACCCGCGAGTGCGTAAAAAACAACATAAGCATCGGCGGAAGCGCCGACGTGCTCGCCGCGGCGGTGACGCTTAAAAAATTCCGTAAGTTGATTTATTTAGACTGTTAAAAAATTAAGGAGCGACCCCATGCGAAAAATAGAACTTGCCGACGTTACGGCAAAAGTCAGATCTATGTTCATAGACGCCTGCGAGAATATCCCCGCAAACGTGCTTGAAAGGCTTAAACGCGCCGAAAGGGAAGAGCAATCCCCGCTCGGCAAAGAAGTGATCGGAAAGATTATCGAAAACGACGAGCTCGCCGCGGACAAGCGGCTTCCCGTTTGTCAGGATACGGGCGTTGCCGTCGTAATGCTCACCATCGGTTCCGAAGTGGTTTTCGAAGGCGATATCTACGAGGCGGTAAACGAGGGCGTCCGTCAGGCTTATACCGAGGGGTATTTAAGAAAATCCGTGGTTAAACACCCTCTCGACAGGGTAAACACAAAGGACAACACCCCCGCGATCGTGCACGTAAAAATCGTGCCGGGCGACATTTTTAAAGTAGACGTCGCGCCTAAGGGCGGCGGCAGCGAGAATATGAGCACAGTTAAAATGCTTATTCCCGCGGACGGGGTGGAAGGCATAAAAAAGCTTGTCCTCGACACGGTGTTCAAGGCGGGCGGCAAGCCCTGCCCTCCCGTAATTGTGGGCATCGGCATAGGCGGAAACTTCGAAAAATGCGCTCTTATGGCAAAGGAAGCGCTGTTCAGGGAGATCGACGACCGCTCGCCCGACCCTATTGCGGCAAAGCTCGAAGATGAACTTTTGGAAGAGATAAACAAGCTGGGCGTGGGACCTATGGGTTTCGGCGGAACGGTGACCTGCCTTGCGGTCAAGGTAAACGTATTCCCCTGCCATATAGCAAGCCTCCCTGTGGCTATCAATATCCAGTGCCATGCGGCAAGGCATAAGTCCTGTACGCTTTAAGGAGATGAATTATGATTAAAATTACCACTCCCGTCGACGAAAAACTTATAAAATCCCTCCGCGCTGGCGACGTCGTGCATATTACGGGCGTTATATATACGGGCAGAGACGCCGCGCACAAGCGCCTTTGCGAACTGCTTAAAAGGGGCGAAAGTTTGCCCATAGACGTCAAAGACGCCGTCATTTATTACGTCGGTCCCACGCCCGCAAAACCGGGCAGGGCGATAGGCTCGGCCGGACCCACTTCGAGCTACCGTATGGATCCTTACGCCGAACCGCTCTTAAAGGAAGGGCTTAAAGTCATGGTGGGCAAAGGCTCGCGCGGGGAAGAGTTCAAACAGCTTCTCAAAAAGTACGGCGCGGTCTATCTTTCGGCTATCGGCGGAGCCGCGGCGTCCATTTCCGAAACAGTAAAAAAGTGCGAAGTGGTCACTTACGAGGATTTGGGTGCGGAAGCTATCCACAGGCTCGAAGTGGAAGATTTTTATGCCATAGTCACTTACGACAGCGTCGGCGGCGACCTATTTGAACAGGGCGTTGCAAAATATAAAAGGATTTGAGGCGGGCTTATGCTTAAAAAAGATCCTCTTTCAACCGATCTTGTAGGCGGAAAAACTACCAAAACCGACGAACGTATCGAGTTTTTCGGCGCGGTGGACGAGCTTTCCGCACATATTATGGAGCTTACCCATTACGTTGAAGATATCCATATGGAAATGGAGCTCAGAAAAATAGTCACCTTGCTTTCCACAATGATGGCGGAAGTAGCGGGGGGCTACGGTCATATCGGCGAAAAGCACCTCGAAGAACTTCTCGAAGTAATAAAGAAATACGAGGAGATAGCCGGACCTTTCACAAGCTTCGTTTTGCCGGGCACTACGCTTATGGGCGCGCGTGTACATATCGTCCGCACCATTACCCGCAGGGCGGAACTTGCCTATGCGCGGCTCTTTGAAAAATACGGCGGAAGCGAATATATCTTTGAATACCTCAACAAATTATCCACGCTTTTTTACGCAATTGCCAGAACATACGACGAAAAATAAACACCTCATGGGAGCGCTTCGCTCCCATATATATCCGCCGTACCCAGGTCAAAAAAATTTTTTGTTTTGCTGTATTAAATTCAAAAAGCGGGGCAAACTGTGTGTATGGAGGTAATCAAAAATGGAAAAATTCAGATCCGGTGAAACCGTTCCCATGTCCTGCTATTACAAGGCTTACGACCAGAACGGCAAGAGTCGTGATAACGAAAAAACTTACCTTGAAGAAGGTTCTACTTTCCCGCCTTTGCAACACGAGGGTGGCTATTGGGTAATGGACCACGAATAATTTAAAAACTCCATTAAAACAGAGCGTTTAACCAACGCTCTGTTTTACTATGCCGTTTAATATAAAAATAGAGACAAAATGCCCTTATTTTATCCAAATTCATCAAAAAAATGTCTCAAAACGCCCACTCAACCGATAGTTTAGAATATTCAACCAAATTCAACCAAACTCAACCAAAAGTTGATTTTAATTTTATTGAAATCGCCCGAATTTTGTTTTATAATTTAATCGAACGGGCGCAGTGAGCATCGTATACCAATTATAAATGCGCCTGTGGGAGAACAAAAATGTCTTACGGTGAAAAAATTGCTAAATTAAGACGTGAAAAAGGTATTACGCAGGTGACGCTCGGGCAGCACCTCAACGTAACTTATCAAGCCGTTTCAAAATGGGAAAGGGACGAGTCCGACCCCGATTTTGCCACAATGAACAAAATCGCCAAATATTTCGGTGTGCCGCTTTCCTATTTTACGGATGACGGCGCGGCTTTGCCCGAAGCGGCGGTAGCTTCGGCGGCTGCGGTACAACCGCCCGACATAAATACATATACGGGCGCGCAACAGTCGGTTCCCGCCGCTGACAAACCCGTTAAACCCAAAGGCGATACGGGCAACTTGCGGCAAGATAATTTTAAACCCGTTAAAAAATCCGCCCCCATGCGGCGCAACGTCGGCTTGATAGTGGGCGGGGTGGCGGCGCTTGCCGTTTTAATAACGCTTATTGTGGTATTTTCTATGAATCACACGGCGTTTCTTCCCGCGTTTGTAGGGTGCTTTGTGCTTACGCTCTTAACGTTTACCTTCGTGTCCCAACTTTTCTGGTTAGGCGTTGTTATAGACATTATTTTATGGGGTTTTAAAATCATAGGCACACCCGGCATAATTTTCAGCTTTGATCTCGACGGCTTTATTTTCCTGATTGCCATGAAAATATTGTTCGCTGTACTTAAAATCGTTGTGCTGTTCCTTTTGGTTTTGGTTGCCGTCCTTTTTGCCGTTATCGCTTCGCCTTTCACTTTTATTCCTCAGTTGATATCCATAAACAAGGACGAACTTTAATATTAAAAAATTCAAGAGGTATATCATGAAAAAAAGTTTTGCTATTTTACTTTCAATTGCCCTGTTTTCAACCCTTTCGGGCAATATGTTTTGCGCATGCAACAAAGGGGATGTTCCGAATAACGAAATAGCGGGCGGCGGACAAACCTCCGGCGGAGAAACTACCCAAAATACCATGCCTACTTCCGCGGAAGTGGTCAAGGCAATCAAAAGTTATGCCGAAAGCGAACGGCAGGATTACAACTTCACTTTGGACCTTTCGGGCAGCGTTGCGGTAGGACCGATAAACACGCCCGACGCGCACGCTACGTATAATTGCCAATACAGATTTAACTCCCAAACCGAAGAACTCAAATTCAAGCGCGTTACAAGCGGTTTGCTTTTGTATGATTCGACCGAGTACATATATTCTTCGGGCGATTCCCTTCTGACCGTCAAAATGAACGATAAAGGTGAAGTTAAAAAAGTCGAAGTGGAGAGCAGCCGTGATATTAAACTCATAAATCTTCCTTTTACCGAACTTGTAACTTCCCTCAAAGAGCAGGATGTTGAAAATATAACAAAGAAAGGGAACGGTTACACTGCTAAATTAAAGCTTTCTTCGGGAAATGCCGTTCTTTCAAAATTGTGCGGAATACTCGGCAAAATGGATACGAGCATAAACCTTAAAGGCGTTTCATTTACCAACCCCGTTAACGGTCTTACATTGGATTTTAAAATAACGGACGGCAAAATCAGCGACTATTCGCTTGACGCTGAAATTACCGTTCCCGTAAAAAGCGCAACGTTAAACCTCAATTTGAATTACAATCAACAAGCTTCTTCAGCTAACGTTTCGGTTCCTCCGACAGGAATTTTAAAAATTGGAAAACCGGAAATTACCACAGAACTTAACGTCATAAATACCGCTTTAAATGGAGTAAAAAACCAAACTTCATATTCTCTCGACCTTGAAGCCGAAAACGAAATGGACCCCGGTTGGAACGTTAAGGCGATAAAAGATACATACAAATCCCGTCTTTATAAAAATACCGTAGAAGGTTTCACCAACTTCAACAACTCTTACGAATATCACAGCCATCACGAAACAGACGGCAATGAAACTTATAAATACACCGTGGGCAATCTTACCGACGGCACAACGCATATAGTTTCCCGCAAGGGCAGTAACGAAGTAAAACCGATACAAAACGTTTCGGCGGATACGCAGTTCGAATTTATGACAAAACTATTCGTACGTACTGCCGCGGAGACCGATTGCCTGAAAAAGAGCGTAAAAGACGGAGTTACTACATATACCGTTTATTTAAGCAATAGCGCGGTTTTAAAGACTTCCGATGATATAGTAAAGATTTTGAATTTCAATCCCGCGGACGGCGTGCTTACGGTCGAAAATAATTTCAACGAAGCGGACTTTACCGTAAAGGACGCGGTTTTGACCGTGGTTATAAAAAACGGCGCAATCGATTCTATGGAGCTCGATACCGAAATCAAATACAATCCCACCTCCGGCGAGTATACCGAAAATAACGTCACGCTGAATAACAGATTAAAACTTACGGTTAATGCAGAACTTGACAAGGCACAAAAATACGATTCGCCTGAAAAGGATACGGCAAATTTGGGTCTGTCGGGGCTTATAAGCGCAAAATATTATATTTTGTAACAAAGAGCAGAATAGTTCTTTTTAGATAATTTATAAAACGCAATGCGCGCCGGCTTTAAGCCGGCGCGCATTGCGTTTATTTCCATTTTTTGGATTTTAATTTTTTTGAACGTCTTTTTCGTGTTTTGAAAAGCCGTCTTAATTGATAGCGGGTCATAGCGTCTGAAAATTCTTCGCTTTCTTTATCTTTTGTAAAAGTGCACTTAGGATAATTTGAACAGCCGTAATACTCTCCGTTTTCGTCGATCTTAAGCACAAGTTTGCCGTTGCATCTGGGGCAAAAACCGCGCTCTATGGATTCAAGCATTTTGTTAATGTTTTCTATGTGCTCCTGTTTGTCCGTCGTAGGGTGCGTTTTGGAATATTCAAGAATTCTATAGCACCGTTCCATCTGCATGCCGGAAAGAACGGCGGGGGAAGAGGGGGCAAGTATCCGCGGCAGGTCGTCCGCATAAAAAACACAGTCGGACTTAACGAACGATATATCTGCTTTCGGCAGAAACACAACTATGTTTTTATAAACTCCTTTTATGCCCAACCGCCTTGAAAGCTGGTATATGTGCGTTGAATTTTGCATTACGGGATTATAAAAATTGTTGATTGCTTTCCCTACAACCTGTTTCCACTGATGGACATTTTCCTTACCGTATATGTGGCCCGAATAGTTTTTTGTTTCTATCACAAAAATGCCGTATTTGTTAATTACTACATGGTCAATTTGGCAGGAGTGACCTTCCGAAGTTTTAAATAGTAAATCGTTTATAACGTATTTTTCTCCCGCAACCGAATTGCCCAAAATACTTGCAACAATGTCCTCGCCGATTTCTCCGTCGTCTTTTTGAGGCGCCGGCGGAGTAGTTATTATCTCCGGTTTTTTTCGTGTTGCGGCGTAAGTAATGCCGATTATGGCTACAACAATAAGTATTATAATAGCCGCGGCAATCAAAGCGTAAATCATAATGCCTCTACACAGACAATTATATCGCCTTTAAAGATATTTTTCAATATTTTTGATCACGTAACAAAAAAATGTGGCATGACAAAAATGACGGCACCCCTTTAATAAATTAAATTATCTTTTAAATGGATATATTTCTGAAATTCGTTTGTATCTTCTAACCCATACATATTTGCCCTTATACAAAATTTGTTTTGCAATTTCAGGCTTTTCGCTTACTTCGTATACACCTAAAAAATAGTAATAGCCGTCTAGTCTTTTTGCAAAAACCACGCGGTGTGCCATATCTAAAAAATCGGTTTTGTTATCGATTTTTTGCCAATACTCATTTATTTGTTCTCCGCCGGGTAAAATTTCATTGTGAAAATCTCCGCCTTTTTTATTGTTTGAGGTACTATATGCTATGCACCACACATTGTAGCCCTCGGGCGTAGCTTTGCGGGCGAAGAGGGGCGTACCCGCCTTTCCAAACTGATTTGATTGATACTTATCCCAACCAAATTTTTCGGCGTAATTTTCGTAAATTTTTTTTGAATTTGTGCCGCACGGTAAACCTTTGAAAAGTTCGTATTTTTGCAATTTTTTGCTCCTTTTTCGTTGTTTTTTATTTTTAACCGCCGTAAAACGGCGTTTTTTATGTGGTAATTATCTATATAAAATAAAAATGCGCCAACCGAAGCCGACGCATACAAAACGCAAACCCCGATTGTCGCCAAACAATTCTTATGCAGAGTACGATTTTCGCATATACAAACATAAGTGGAATTTGCAGTCTTGCTAAATCCATTGTTTGTACATGCAAAAAAATTATACGTATTTAAAAAATAAAAAAAATCGTACTCCTTATGTTATTTAGAATTGTTTGGCATTTAAAATTATATCACAAAAAGTGCCGTTTTGTCAAGAGGGGCTAAAATTTTTTTAGATTTATGCGTTAAATTGGCGAATAAAATAAAAAAGCGGGTAATTAACCCGTTTTTTAGTGAACTCCGTACCACGAATACGGGCACCCCAAAGGGTGCCCTTGACAAAATAAATATGAAGAGGTGGATTTTGCGCCTATGGCGCAAAGCGTCGAAGCTTTGCTTCTCGCGCGAACAGTGGTTCGAACTCCGAACTCCGTACCACGAATACGGGCACCCTTTGGGGTGCCCGTATTCGTGGTGGGAGGAGGTGGATTCGAACCACCGAAGTCGGAGACGTCAGATTTACAGTCTGATGCATTTGGCCACTCTGCA
>CANQNO010000006.1 GCA_947625245.1 uncultured Clostridia bacterium | reverse complement strand
ACGGCAATTCCGCAACGCACCCGCCGCAGCTTACGTACCAGAAGTTAAATACAAGCACTTTACCTTTTGCTTCGGCAATGTTGTAGCTGTCCGCTGTGTACGCGCTGTGATAGGTTGGTATCGTCATTTGTTCGGGGATCTTGTCGCCCACTTGAAAATTGGTGTTTTCCCAAACGTTTTTGTAGTCTATCTCTTGCTTTATCGTATCAAGCGTTACGGGACCGCTGTGACGGGCGTATATCGCGTTTACGAAGTTCAGGAACACCGTCATTGTGGGCGAATTATCGCCGCAACATCCATTGTAGAGGTTGAGTTCAGCCGTATCCTGTATGAAAGGAATTTCCGAGGTGTTCCAGCCCTTTTCGTCAATTATACCCTGCACGGTCTCTTGGGTATCGGCGTTGGAGATGTGCGCGATTACAAAGTTTGCGTCGTCTTTCACTTCGGGATACATATTCGCCACAAAATCGTTTACATAATCTATGCCGATTGCGTTGCGGCTGTTCCAGAAGATTATTACCGTCGGCTTGCTGCTATACGAAAGCGTATATTCTTTTTCCGCATATGCCGTATTATAGGTTTCGCAAGTAAAGCTTTTTATCCTTTGCATTTCAACAGTTGGACGGGTGTTGTAGTAAACCAGCGCGCCCACAAGCAATGCCGTTGCAAGAACCCACGCAACAAACTCCAAAACGAAATTGCGGTTTTTGAACTTTAACGCCAGCGCGTTGGGCTTTTTACCCTGCTTTTGTGCGGGCTGTTCTTCGGGGTGTTCAACTTCCACACCCAAAACTTCCTGCGCCTCTTTTACGCTTTCCTCTTCCGCCGCGCGCTCTACTGCCTGCTCCGTGGGAGCCGCATATTCCACAGGCGCGACAGCTTCGGATTTGTCCGAAACAGAAGCATTGGCATTTGAAACCGTTCCGTTTTCGATATATACGTTTAAAGGCTTTAACTCTTCGCCGCCGGCGTTTGCCGCAGATACGGTTACCGACGCGGGTTTTAAAAAGATTTTGCTGCCTTTCCAGCTTATCGCCTTTGTGGGGCAAACGGGGATACATTCGCCGCAATTTATACATTCATGGTCGCCGACGTGCTTGATATCCATTTTGCACTTAGCTATGCAAGCGCCGCACTCGATACACTGGCTTTTATCGAGCTTTACGCCCATGAGGGAGATTTTATTGAAAAATCCGTAAATAGCGCCGAGCGGGCAAATAAAGCGGCAAAACGCCCTGTAAATAAATACGCATACCGCTACGCAGACTATCAAAAGGGCGAATTTCCAGCTGAAAAGGAAACCCAGCATACCGAAATAGTCGGCGTTACGCGAATTGGGCAAAAGCCCGCCCGCACCGCCTATAAGACCTGCGGGGCATATGTATTTGCAGAAGCCGGGAACGCTGTGATATATGAGCGGTACGGCTATTACAAGCACTATTAAAAATAAGTATTTAAGGTAGGACAAAACGCGGGTGCCGACGCTCTTTTTAACTTTCGGGGTCTTGATTTTATACAGCATATCCTGAAAGAAGCCGAAAGGACACAAAAAGCCGCAAATCGTCCTTGCAAGCAATAAGCCGTAAAGCGCGAGTATGCCTATTATGTAATAAGGCGTCGTCGTTTTGGCTGAGCCGAGCGAATTTTGCAGCGAGCCCAAAGGACATGCGGCAACCGCGCCCGGGCAGGAATAGCAGTTAAGCCCCGGCGAACACAGCACCTTTGTGGGACCGTCGTATATCAATCCCGTGCTGTAGCCCTTTAAGCTGGCGTTTGTGAGCAACGCCGCGTAAACCTGAATTATTCTGCGCCGTGTGGGGAAGTGATTTTTTATCCATAGCCCGACGCTCATAAAAAATTGTTTTATCTTAGCCAAGACCGATACACTCCGTACAAATTCTTATAGCCTTGTTTAATACTTCCAGCACACTGCCGTTGCAACAACCTATTATTATAAAAATTACGGCAAAACATGCCAAGGCTATTCTGACCGCAAGTATAAAGTTTCTGCTTTGAACGAAAGCGGCAAACTTCCCCGTTGCCGTCTGAGGTTCCTTTATGCCTTTGGTCAACTTTTTGACCTCGGGGAGCAGGCGTTTTGCCGAATATCCGTAATAAATCACGTACGCAAGCCATGCGGCGTATATTACGGCGGCTACCGGAAGTATAAACAGGCAAAGCCTTTTTATGTCATCGGTTACCGCCTCTACCGAGGTAAAGTTAGAGGGTATGCACATATATGCTATTACGTATACGAGGAAAAGCCCAGTAAGCGCATAAAGACAGATGTGCAGTATTTTCAAAATTTTTTGTTCGCGCCTTACTGCGTTCAATGAATCGGTAAGGTCGCCGCCCACTTCCGCGGGGATACGCTTTTGCAGGCGTTGGAGTATGTAGCGCGCGTCGCTTATGCCGCGGCGCTTTTCGGGAATTTTGAATACTTCCCATAAAATAAGCCCTGCAAAAATAAGGACTATCCATATCCAGAACGGTGCGGCAAGCTCTGCATGAACGCGCCCCATTACCGCTTCATAGGTATAGGGCTTTATATTGCCTGCAGAAACGCCCGAAAAATATATGTCGAGAATCCGACATAAAATAAGCGCGGCAAGGACAACGGTATATACTGACATAACTATACCGAATACCAGCCGCACAAGCTTACAGGTTTTTTCTTCGAATTTTGCCATAATCAATGCGATAGCCACAGATAGGCAACGCCCACCAATATCCCGAATATCAAAGTTATCATCAGGATTACCGGCAACGCCGCCACAAAGGCGCCGCGAACCATTTGCCAGTATTCGCGGCGGCTTATTTTGGGCGGAACAATACCTTTTTTCCTATCTTCCAACCTCTTTTCGAGAGTCGGATCGTACCACTTGAATCCCTCTACGTTCATATTCGCAAAAGTTGTGGTGGTATCGAGATTATCGGGTTTTTTGCGTTTTTTGGGCATTTACTAAATGTAACTACTCCTTATTTAGTTTATTCGGAAGCAGCTTGCCCCGAATGTTCACCTTCGGGTATGCCTTGAACTTCCGCAGGCGCTTCCGCCCCGTCGTCCTCTCCTTCGGCAACCTTTTCGGGTTTATGTTTTGCATGCTTTGCCGCATATTCTTCGGCTATGCGCCTTTGCTCTTCTTCGTATGCGGCCCAAAGCCTTGCGGTGTCCTCTTCCGAATTATACAGGTGGCAAGCGCAAAAATGCCCTTGCTCCACTTCCTTGTATTCGGGTGCGACTTTAGAGCATATTTCCATACAGTTATCGCATCTCGTATGGAATTTGCAACCCGACGGCGGGTTGACGGGCGAAGGTATATCGCCTTTAAGAATAACCCTGTTCATCTTTACGTGTACGTTGGGAACGGGCACTGCCGAGAACAACGCCTTTGTGTAAGGGTGAAGAGTGTTTTCGAAAATGCTCTCTTTGGAGCCGTATTCAACCATTGTGCCGAGGTACATAACGCCGACTTCGTCCGAAATGTGCTTTACGACGGACAGGTCGTGCGAGATGAATACGTATGTAAGCCCGAGAGTTTTACGAAGCTCTATAAGCATATTTATGATCTGCGCCTGTATGGACACGTCAAGCGCCGAAACAGGCTCGTCGCAAATCACGAGTTCGGGTTTTAAAGCGAGAGCGCGCGCAATACATATACGCTGGCGCTGTCCGCCCGAAAACTCATGCGGGTAACGCTCGAAATAGTGGGGCTGCAAGCCGCACATCTTCATTACTTCTATGACATAGTCGTAAAAACCGGCTTTGTCTACCATACCGTGCTGGCGCGCCGCTTCGCCGATTATTTCGCCCACGGTAAGTCTGGGAGAAAGACTTGCGTAAGGGTCCTGAAATATCATCTGCATGTGCGGGCGGCGTTTGTCGAATTCACGGTTGGAAAGATCGGAAATTTTTTCGCCTTTGAACCACACTTCGCCGCTCGTAACGTCGTGCAGGCGCAAAATGGTTCTGCCCATAGTGGTTTTGCCGCAACCGCTTTCGCCGACTATACCCAACGTTTTGCCCTTTTGCAGTTTAAACGAGACGTTGTCCACGGCTTTGAGCCATTTGTTGGGTCTGCCGAAAAAGTTTGTGCCCACAACAAAGTATTTGCAAAGATTTCTTACTTCGAGAAAGGCGTCGGAAACATATTCGGAAGTTGCGGCGGTTTCTTCCTGAGCCGCAACGACTTCTGCCGCGGGTTCTTCAACCGCGGCGGCTGTTTCCAAAACTTCCGCGGGCTGTTCTGTCTTTATGGTCTCTTCGCCGGTTACGTCAGCCTTTTTGGTCTTTTTATCAGCCATTTGTCTCCTCCTTCGCCATATCTTTATACAGATAGCAAGCTACCTTGTGCGTGGGCGTTACCTGAACATAGCCGGGATATTCGCCGGAGCATTTTTCCATGCATTTGTCGCATCTGTCGCGGAAATAGCAATAATTGGGCATGTTTATGGGGTTGGGAACAAAGCCGGGTATGCAATACAGTTCGTCCGTGACCTGGTCGACCGTAGGCTTGCTCTTCTGCAAGCCGATCGTGTAGGGGTGCAAAGGACGGTCGAATATGTCCTCAGCCGTACCCATTTCTATAACTTTGCCCGCATACATAACCACAACGTAATCCGCCATTTCGGCTACGACGCCGAGGTCGTGCGTGATCAGCATTATACTGCCGTTGATTTTGCCTTTGATTTCCCTTAAAAGGTCGAGAATCTGCGCCTGAATTGTAACGTCGAGCGCGGTTGTAGGCTCGTCGGCGATTATGAGTTTGGGGTTGCACAAAAGGGCTATCGCTATCATTACCCTTTGGCGCATACCGCCGGAAAGTTCGTGGGGGTATTTTTTGTAAACGCCCTCGGGATCGGCAATTCCGACGAGGTTGAGCATTTCGATAGAACGCTCTTTTACTTTCTCTTTGGAAATTCCCTCTATGTGAAGTTTGCCGACTTCGTCGAGCTGGTTGCCTATCGTGAATACGGGGTTCAAGGAAGTCATGGGCTCCTGAAATATCATCGATATTTCCCTGCCGCGGATCATACGCATTGCCTGTGTGGGCATTTTTGCGATATCGACTACCTCGCGCTCCATTTCGTACATATTGCCGCCGAGCTCGTTCTTTTTAATGATTTTTTTGCCGCGGGCGTCCAACTTGTAAATCTTGTTGCCGTTTTCATCCAGCTTATCGTTGCCGTCCTCGTCCGTTTCGGTCTCGTATACGGGAATCTTGCGCCCGTGTTCGTCCAATTTGAACATGTCCGCACGGAAACGTATGGAACCCGAAACTATCTGACCGCTGGGCGCTTGCACAAGTTGCATAAGGGAAAGCGAAGTTACGGATTTGCCGCAACCGCTCTCGCCCACGACGCCGACGGTCGAACCGGCGGGAACAGAGAAAGTAACGCCGTTTACCGCCTTTACGGTACCCGCGTCCGAGAAGAAAAATGTGTGCAGGTCGTCGAACTCCACTATATTGTTGGGGTCCTTCATTTCGGTCACATACTCTTCGGGACGGATCTTGCGCTTCTTTTGCTTTTCAAAGTTTCTTATCATCTTTGAATTGTTTTTGGCAATTTCGCGCGATTCCTTACGGGATATATAATGTTTATTTCTTTCTTGTTTATCGACTGCCATGGGTTACCTCTTCATTTTGGGATCGAATGCGTCACGCAAACCGTCGCCGACAAAGTTAAATGCAAGTATTGCAAGAGTAATGCAAACGCCCGCGCCTATCCACATGTTGGGATAGTACGACCTTATTCGCATATCCTGCACCAAATTTATCATGTTGCCCCAGGTTGCCGTTGAAAGAGGCGCGCCTATACCGAGGAATCCCAAAGTGGCTTCCATAAGTATTACGTTGCCCAATCCGAGGGTCATTGAAACTATGAGTTGCGGTATGACGTTAGGCAGCAAGTGCTTGAATATTTTGGAACGGGTGGAAAGACCCGAACATTTTGCGGCAAGCATAAACTCCTGCTCGCGCAAGGACAATATCTGACCTCGGACAAGCCGCGCGGTGCCGACCCAACCTATAAGACATAGCACACCCATTATTATGTATAACTTCATTATACTCGTTTCAAGGTCGCCTATGCCGTTTAAGGCAAAGCCCAAAATAAGCATCAGCGGAATTGTGGGAATACAGCTCAGCAAATCGACTATACGCATTATAACGTTGTCGACCCAGCCGCCGAAATAGCCCGATATACCGCCCAAAACTACGCCCAAAAGGGTTTCGAGCAATATAACCACAAAGCCTATAGTAAGCGACACCCTGCCGCCGTACATCAAGCGGGAAAATACGTCATAACCCTGCCTGTCGGTGCCCATCCAGTGGTCGCCCGATATGCCGGCATAGTCGTTAAGCGTTCTGTTCCAGGCGTACGTTATCTCTTCGCCGCTGAGTTCGGTATCGTCAACGGAATAAGTTATGTAACTGCCGGAAATCATTGCGTCGGACTTGTTGTTGTCCGCTTCTTTTTCGCCCCAGGGCGAACACAGAGGTCCGAGGAACGAAAATACGAACAGCACGATTATGGTGACAAGTCCTATCATAGAGAGTTTGGAGCGGAAAAACCGCTTTGCGACGGTTGCCGCCGGGGACAGCGCCTTTACTCTGTCCCCCAAACTTTCGCCGTGGAGTTTGTCCTGAGATATTTCGTTATTCTCCTCGTTTTCGGGAGCTACGGGAATTTCGGATTCTTCGGGATTTTCCATCTTTATTTCTTCTTCCATATTATCCTCACTTTCCGAGCTTGACGCGAGGGTCAACCACGGCATACATTATATCGGACAGCAATATACCCAAAACCGTAAGTATGGCTATGAACATATTGTAACCCATTGCAAGGGGGATATCGCCTTTCATAAGCGCGTCGTACGTCTTTTTACCGATACCGGGTATATTGAACACCGTTTCGGTAATCATTGCGCCGCCGAAGAGCATGGGCAAAGCCGAAGCAAGCACCGTAACAAGAGGTATCATTGTGTTACGGAATACATGCTTGTATATGACTTTGTTTTCGGAAAGCCCCTTGGCGCGCGCCGTCCTTATGTAATCGGCGTTCAACACTTCAAGAGTGTTGGTACGCTGGTAGCGCATGTACGAGCCGACGTTAAGAAGCACCAACACTACCATAGGCAGCACAAGGTGCCACATCATATCCCAAAACCGTACCCAGCCCGACGTGCCGACAGGCAAAGATGTTGAAACTAAGCCCAGCGACGGGTCGAACCACTGCAATTTGTCCGCAAAGAGCATTATGAACAGATTGCCGAGGAAGAACGTGGGGAACGCCATAAGGGTCATACATACGACGGTTGCAGTGTAGTCGAGCTTGCCATATTGGTTTACCGCGCACTTTATGCCGAGAGGTATGGCGATTATAAGTTCGAATATGAGCGATACAAAGGATATACCGAAAGATATGCCCATGTTGTCTATTATAACGTCTTCAACCTTTTCGTTGTACATATAGGACGTGCCCATATCGCCTTTCAGGAACCTGCCCAGCCAGCCGAAATAACCTTTAAGTATTCCGCCGAAGCTGTTGTCGTCAAGACCGTACAATGCTTTGATTGCGTCGATTTTTTCCTGGTTCATGGCAGAACCGCCGGACATCAGTCCGCCCAACGTCTGATCGATATAGTCCATAGGCATAAGCCTTATTATGAAATATATTATCATCGAGACGCCCAGCAGAATGAATATGGAAAGAAGCAATCTTTTGACTATATATTTAACCATACTTGATTTCCGTTAAAATTTTACTTATTAGTTGTAGTTTACTTCCCAAATTCTGTCGATAAGTCCGATAGTGGCGTTGGGTTTTTGATTCAAGGAAGCGGGATTGATTACGGTCTTGTTATATACGCAGAAATCGTCACGCTGGTATACGGGAAGTTCTACCGCCAATTCCATAAGCATATCGAGACACTCATAATATATCGGCGCACGATCTTCATTGTCAGTAACTTTTCTGGCGTCCATAATCCGCTTGCTCATTTCGTCTATAATTCCCTTTTCGGTGTCGTACTTGCCGGTCGTATCGTTATATATGGTCTTATAGCCCCAGTTCAAAGTGCTCGAAGCCTGGCTATCTTTATGATATACCTGATACATATCGGGGTCGACGCCGGACGACCATGCAGCCGCCCATACGGCAAGTTCGCCGCTGGTCAACTTAAGCAATGCGTTGGGGTCGGTGGAAACACTGATATCAAAACCGCACTGGTTGAGCGTATCCGCCGCCTGGTTGAACATATTGTATGCGGGGTGGTCTGCGTTTGCGCCCGCAATAGTGAACGTATATTTTAACTTATCGTTGTCTTTATAGAATACACCGTCGTCGCCTTCTTGATATCCGAGTTTTCGGAGCTCTTGTTTAACCTGTTCGGGAGTGCCCAAAGGATCGTCTTTAAAGTAATCCTGAGCGTCCTCGGGATATGCCCACGAAGTTTTGGACATGGGTCTGTAAAGGTTATCTGCCAATTTGCCGTAATAGTCAACCGACAAAGCCGTATCCATTGCTCGCATGATTATCCGGCGGATGTTAAGATCAGGCACATAGGTGGGGTTAACGCCCACGTAGCCGAAACCGTTTGTGCTATAGTGGGTAGAACCGAGCACGTTTGCATTGTTGTCAACAATTGTGCGGTTAGTCTCGGTGCCGTTGGGCTCGCCGTAATCGATTTCTCCGCTTATTACGGAGTTGAGAATTCTGGACTCATCGACTACCTTGTAACGCATATATCTTATCTTTGCGTTATCTATCTGTTCACCCATGGTAGTGAAATTCTCGTTGCGCTCATAGTTTACAAGGTTGTTGTTGAAGAACTGGCTCCTCCTTTCGGGTTTGCCGCCGAGTTCTGTGGAAGCCTTATAGGGACCCGCGCCGACGGGTACGCCGCTCTTTACATCTCCCTTTAAAATTGTCTGGAAGAAGTCAAAGTCACCGCGTTTAACACCAAAACATATGTCATTGTCTTGTTTATCGCCGTTTAAATCTCCGTCACCACTATAATCTGTTATAGCCGTGTCGCCGTTGAAATCTTTGACATAGTCCTTGCCGCCGTATTCGCCCGAATAATAGTGCAAAGGCGCAATGGTTATGCCGAACTGCCAGATGGCGGCGGGGTCTACCCGGTTTACTATAATTTTGAGCACGTCGTAAGTGCCGTCAAGTTGATCTGGTCCGTTTTTGCCGTCAAGGTCGAACTCGGTTACTTTTTCGGTCTGAATGCCCTTTATAAAGTATTGGGGCGCATCGGTCTTTTCCAAAAGCTCGCCGCGTTCTTCGGCAACCCAGTCGCTGTATACGGTGTTAGCCGTAGCCCAGTAGCTAAGCACCTCGTCAAGACCGGTTTTATCGCCGAGAATTTTTCCGTAAACGATATCGATAGCTTTTTGCTTAATTGCATCCTCGTCAGTCAAGCCTTCAAACTGGTCGATCTCGTTCTGGGCGCCTATCTGCTCGGTACTGCCGTTTTCGGTGTTGCCTTCAACCCATTTGTCGAGAGTGGTTTTAACCTTACCGCTCTTATAAGCTTCTTTATTGGCTTCTACCGTCGGGTCGATTTCTTGTCCGTTTTCATCCACTCTCACTTCTTTGGTAATATATTTGCCTTCTTCCTGTGGATACTGCTTTTTCTGAGCAGTAACAATGCCCTCCTGGAAGAGATACGCCTGCCAGGTATACTGGAAAGTGTAGTTTACTTTATAAGTTTCCTGCCAGCTGGAAGCCATGTTGTTCCAGTCTGTTTCGAGTTCTTCTTTGAACTTCGTTTTTACGTATTCGAAGTCTTTTTCGCCCTCTTCGTCAAGCGAGGTTACGCCGTTTGCACTATTGGCATAATCTATAAGCTTTTGAATTCTTTGACGAGCTTGGTCGGCGCCCAAATTGGAGTCGCCAGAACCGTCGGGAGTATAATGGTTGTTGTTTCTGTAGGCGTCAAGACCCTGTATATTTACCGAGTACATAGTGTTGGAGCCTGTATAAACGGGGTCGAGATATACGTAGAAGTTGAACAGTACGTCTTTAATGGTAAGCGGTTCGCCGTCGGAGAACTTCATCCCGTTTTTAATGAGGAATCTGTATTCCGTTCTGCCGCCATCTTCAGCCGCCTGTGCGGGTTCGCACTCGTTATCGCCGTTATAATACTTGATTTCAAATGCCTTTGCCACGGTGGGATACTCTTCGCCCGCAACGGGTACTACGTCGCCTTTGGAGTCTACGTCGGAAGTTATAAGCGAAGCCTGCGTCATGCTTATAACCTTGCTGTCTACGAGAGACGTAGAGAAAAAGGGATTGAATACGCCGTCGGGTACGCCCAACGACAATGCGAGCCAACGGGACTCAGTTATGTCCGTCTGTTCACCCTTGTTGCATGCGACGGAAAACAACATTGCGCTACCCAACGCCGCACATGTAAGCGCTTTTGCAAATTTGTTCATTTTAATCCTCCTGAACACTATACTCATCTATTTTTAATTCAAGCGTAAGCTTATCGCCGCCGTATAGCCTGATAAACTCATCGTTTGTACTGAAACTGTCGCCGCCGAGCCAACTGTCCGAAGCAACAAAAATGCCCGCAATTTCCTGCTCGGTTATGTTATCTATCGCAGATTTATTTTCTTTATCGACTCTTTCAACAGTAACTTTAATCGTGCCGTCTACTTTAAAGTTTGTAAAAGTTTCGGATTTATCTGCAACCGACGCGAATAAAACGTGAACCGGGACCGTATTCCCTTTCCTTATCGTAACCTTTTCGTACTCAACATTTTCGATGGTGAGATCTTCTATCTTCACACCTGCATCGAGATTACCGAAAAGCGAAACGTCGCTAGCGTTGGACGGTGTTCGCTGTCCTACTTTAATGTTGGAAATCGTACAGCCGTTGCCGTAAATGCTGTTACTGAAAACGTCACCGCCTTTAGGGCTTATGTTCGTTCCGGCGCAATTGATATCGTTTACGATAAAATATTTATTCGAGCCGGTATCTCTCAACATTCCGGCGAATTCACTCACCGTACGTACGCCTTTCCAATTTGTACCCTCAAAAAATCTTGCATAAATTTTTATGTTTCTGTCTTCATCGGGTTTGGATAGGTCGGCTTCAGGTTTTGGAATCGTCGCGTTTTCATTGCCCTTTATTATGGGCTTTACGCCGTTCGGCTCAAGATAGAGGCTTATGTAGCTGTGACTCTTTACTTTTACCGTACCGTCTAATGCGTTATAGGTAATTGCGTTGGAAGGGTCAATCGTTTTGCTGTCGCTCTTTCCAAAAGAAACAGTTTCGATAACGTCTCCGTTATTAAGTTCCACCTCTTCCGTCGTTTCGCCTTTGGTCAAGTCGATTGTCATCTTGTTGTTTTCGCCGATGTCGAGAATATACTGTATTTCTACGTCCTTTATCCAGTCGGCTACAAGAAACAGATGCTGGTTTTCCTTGACTACCACATTCCCGTTGTCAAAAGCGTATCCGGGTTGGTCGGGGTCGGGCGTTGCCAAAAATTTTTTGCGCGATTCGGGCAACTGTACTTCCATGCCGTTCTTAGTTTCGGTCATATCGGCAGTGCCGTTGCTGAGATACTTGATGGAATTGCCGTCCATATCGGTTAAAACGGGGTTGCCGTCTTCGTCGAGCAGGCAATAGCGCCAGCCGAGGAACAAATATCCCGTGCGTCTAAGCCAAATAACCGGCGTGGAAGTGGTTTCCACAACGCCAATGTTCAATATCGGAGTGTTTGGAGCATAATATATTGTCTTGTAGGAGTAGTCCTCAACGTCTTGCCCCAACGTGAAGTTTCCGCCGTTGATATAATATGTAACGGGGCAAGTCAAGCCCCTTTTGTCGGCGAAATCCTGCGCGGTTTCCTCTCCTATGGCACAGCCCGCCGCCACGCCCGCGATAAGGGAACATATAAATACTGCTATCAATATTATCAGTGGTTTAAATTTAGCTTTCACTTTTATTATTTCCTTCAGTTTTTATTTGCCTTGCGGCGAGATTTTTGAATCAGGAACAATGCGCCGACAAAGGTGAGAAGCATAAGTCCCGTTCCGCCTATGGTAGTGCCGATATCGGTGGAACCGCAACCCGAGCAACCTGCGCATCCGCCGCCGCCACCGGCGTTGCCTTCCTGTTCGCCGTTGCCGCTTTCGTCGGCGGCAGTAACCGTAACGCCGATATTTACGTTGATGCCGCTGTACGTTACTACAACCCTGGTATTATACGTGTGAAGAGGACCGGAATAGTTAGAGCCTATCTTTACGTTGGTCATATCGGTCAATTCTTCGGTATAATAGTCGTCATAAGTTATTATAAGCACAAGCCCCGTGATATCGAAAGTTTCGCCCTCGACATACTCTGTTCTTACAGTGCTCGACGGGGAAACCGCCACGCTGGCAACTTTGGAAGCAATGCCGAAACGCTGTTTTACAGGTCTTAAAGCCTTTTCGATATCGGTAAGCTTTGTTGCCCTTGCGCTGCCCGTATTCAGGTAATCCCTCTGCTTGTCGGTGGGGATATTGTTGTACATTCTGTGCGCGTTGATTACCTCTGCGGAGAACGCTTCAACCTGTGCCTTGTTTTCGTCGGTAATTTCCCAGCTTACCCAACCGGCAACTTCTTCCGCCGAAGGGAAATGGTCGAGTATATCTCTCAAAGCGCGGGTGTTGTCGTCCATACACTCACCGAGGCTCACCGTGCTGCCGAAGTATATGCCGTAGACAAAGTTGTCATAGCCTATACCGTTGTCGGGATAGCCTATCGTCACCGTGCTGGGTGTGGCATTTTGGTTTACACCGGAGAAGTGCGAAAGGAACGAATCGTTGAAGTTGTCGTAATACATGGAGCGGAACGACGATTCTTCGAGTTCGGTATAGAAATATTCGGAAAGAAGTGCGGGAGCGTTGATGCTGTAGAAATCGTATCTCGTTATCGCGCTTCCCGTGAACGCCTGAACGCCTATCGTCTTTAAGCTATAGGGAAGTATAACCGTTTTAAGCGTACTATTTATTCCGTAGAACGAACGCGACTGTATGGTCGAGGTTTCGTCTATTACCGTATAATCAACGTCGCTTTTAGCGCCCGGATACAGGCAAAGTTCATAAGTGATTTCGTTCGTGCGGTGGTTCTTTACATTGCGGTACAATACGTTGTCTTTCACAAAGAAGTTATCGTTCTTGCCGTCCCCTTTTCCGTCCAAAGTTAAGGTTGCAAGATTGGTTGCCGCCATAAACGCGCCCGCGCCGTATGTTTTGAGCGTTGAGGGCAGGTTGAGGGAAGTTATCTTAATACCCGCAAATGCCTGTTCGCCGATATTTTCTACAGCGGGCAAATCAATTGTTGTAGCCGCGCTGTTCACGAACGCCTGCGCGCCGATATTCTTTGCCGCCGTAAGCGTAAGTGTAGTGATTTTGGAATTATCCGCCGTAGCCGCGAAAGATATCGCTCCGAAATCGGTGACTTTGTCAAGGTTTGTAACTGTTGCAAGTTTTGTGCAGCTTGCAAACGCGCCGTCACCTATTTTGGTAACATTTTTGAGGTCTATTGAAGCAAGCTCCGTGCAAGCATAGAACGTACCCTCTTTTATTTCGGTAAGACCGCCGAGGTTAACCGTATCGAGTTTGTTAGAGTAAATTTCATTAACTTCGCCCGTAATTTGGTTGATATCCGCGCCGGGGAAGCAGGTGTATGCACCCGAATCCGTTGCATGGTCGCCGAACGTCACGGATTTAAGTTCGGGACATTCCGAGAAGGTGTATGCGCCGAGCGATTTAACCGAGGGAAGAACTACCGTTGCAAGTTTGGGACAACCAAGGAATACATAGTTGCCCATGGTTTCCACTCCGTCGGGTAAAGTTATTTCGTCTATCGGGCACATCTGGAACGCATTGTCGCCGATTCTCTTGAGTTGGGATTGATCAGCAAACGTTATACCTGTAAGAGCAGAGCAGGTCGAGAACGCCGCGTCGCCTATTTCCGTCACTGTGGCGGGAATTTGGATAGAGGTGAGTTTGCTCTGTCTGAACGCCGAAGCGGGGATAACTTTCAATTTTTCGGGTATTGTAATTTCGGTTATACCCGCGCCCGCAAACGCGCCCTCACCGAGAGTTTCTATATTCTTTAAATCAATCGTCGTCACGCCATCAAATTGACTGTCGGTAAATGCGTAAGGTCCTATTGCCTTAGTGCCTTCTCTGAGGCTAAACTCGCTTGTTATAGTATCGGGAGCTTTTATAAGCGTATCGCCGACATAAATAGCGCCGCCTACGTTTTCATAAGTGTTATTGTTAGGCCACGTGATATTAACTTTACCGCCGCCGACTTGGCTGTCGAAAATGGATTCGCCGAGTTTGGGATTGCCCTTAGGCATTGTGAAGTCGGTAATGTTGGTGCCCGCAAACGCGTAATCGCCTATATACGAAACTTCGTAACCTCCGAAAGTTACGGTGCCAAGCTTTTCACAGCCCGCAAACGCGTAAGCGTCGATTTTGAATTTGGTATCGCTCCACTTATCTGCGATTTCTTCTCCGCCGAAAGTTACGGATGTAAGATTGGTACAATTCTCAAACGCGCCAAAGCCGCGAGCGCCGCCGCCGACGCGTTCATTGTTTATGGTAACACTATCCAATTGGGTACAGCCGTAGAACATTGCAGGGCTTATTGCCGAGTAATGGTCTGTCTTAACGGAAGTAATCGCGTTACAATTAGCAAATACTCTGTAACCTGCTGTATGCAAGCCCGTGATATCGACATTTGTAAGACCGGTATTTTCAAACGCGGACGTCTGCGCTATACCTATCTTCTCCATGCCTATAATCGTTGTAAGATTTGTACAATCTTTAAAGGCTCTGTCGCCGACGGTCAATACCTTGACATTGGTAAGATCCAGTGTAGTAAGACTTGTGCAGCCCTGGAAGGCGTCGGCAAGGATAAGGTTTATAGCCGAAAGGTCGTTTGGCTTTTCAACGTCAAATATAACCTCTCGCAATGCCGTTGCATTGAGGAAAGCGCGTTCGGAAATCTGCGTTACCGTTCTGGGTATATGCACTATTTCCATTGTCTTGTTGTCCTCGAACGCCTCTTCACCTATGGTCATTACGTTTTTATCTTTGGGGATAAAGACTTCCGTTTCGCTGCCGTAATACTTGTTGAGAGTCATGTTGGCAATATCGAAAGGTTCCGCAACGCGCATTGTGACCGAAGCCGCCGTACTTGTAGGCGTTACGCCGTCGGAAGCAGCTACCGAAGCCCTTATAATGGTTGAACCGTGCTTATTTTGAGTTACGATGTGAACGCCATCGGTCTCCGTCACTATCTTCGCTATGTTTTCGTCGGACGAAGTCCACAGCAAGGTTAGATTTTCAAGGGGATAGTACCACGGGTCGGTGATGATATCCATCGTGAACGTTTGACCTGCGTTGACATTTACAACGCCCTGAGCGATTTCGAGGTTCTGGTTTGTGCCCTTAACAACTCCGAACGACAGTCTGGGTGTGGAAAGCCGTCTTGAACTGTCCACTACCTCAACGTCGAGGTAAATCGTTTTTTCGGTGTCGCCGTTCAACGCCGTACCGCCCGTAACTTCTATTGTGGTTTTACCTACGGCAAGTCCGAACAATTCGCCGTTTTTAACTTTTACTATACTATCGTCGTCCGACTTCCAGATATAGTTGGAAGGATTTGCGTCGCCGCAGTTGAGCTGGACTTTGTAAGCTTCGTTTTTCTCAAGCGTAAGGTTGTATTGATAGTTTGGAGCGCTGCCCGTTCTCTTTACCCTGTTGTTTGCTACAATGCTGAAATCGGAATTGGTATTTAAAAGACTGTCGTCCTTGAAGTTCAGCACCTGAACGGTATGGTTGAGCGCATAGTCGTCTATCTGAACGTACAGATTGTTCTGATACTTTTCGTAAATATCCGTGATTTCTATGGAAACCGTGGTTGTGGTGTTCCTGCCGGGATTGTATATGGGAGTTACATATTCCGTGGCAAGATTTATTTCGGCAACTTCGGTGCTGTCCGTAGAATATTCTTCGTCGGAATAGCACAAAAGCACGGACTGGGGATAATGGTTATCGAATACGTCGAGGTCGAGATATACGCGCTGTTTGGTCTTGTTGTTTTCTTCGTAGTCGTAATATCTCACGCGGGCGCTCTGCAAAATAGGCGCGTCAAAGTCTACATAGAAATCGGAACCGAAAGTATTTTTGTAAGGAACGTTTGTATCTTCGTCCTCGGTTTTCATATAGAAATTGAATTCTATTCTGTACTTGCCGTTATTGTAGAGAGGAAGGTTGTCTGCGTCGATATCTTCTTCTCTCAAATCCACAAGCGCGGGTCTTGCACTGCCGCCGCCAGCATATGCCTTGCCGACGCGGTACTTTCTGCCCGCTTTTATAAGTTCGCCCGTATATGCGTCGTACAGGTCGTACGTTACAAGTTCGGCGTTCCTTAAAAGTCCGGCATACAGCGCTCTGACGCCCGTACTCGTAAGGTAGTTGGTGTTGTCGGTCGGGCTGGTGAATATGTTGAAACGGGAGATCGCGCAGTGCTCTTCTTCTACATAAACCTGCTCTGCGTTTTCATCCTGAACGTATGCAAAACCGCCCATGGGAACGGCGTACCTGCCGTTATAATATGTTGAATAGAGCTGGGTTGCAAATACGCTCTCGTGCGTCTTTTCCTCTTCGATTACAGATGTATCCTGCTCGATTTCGGACATTTCGTATGCGTTGTAGTCGAGCATGGGAGCCGATTCCCAATCGCCGTAGAAGCCCATGAAAGGAAGGTTGAGGTTGCACTGTTCCGCATCTTTCGATTTAAGGGATATAAAGCCCTCTACATACATGCCGTTTTTGAAGTTTCTGTTCAGATATTCCTTTTCGGCTGAGGAAAGGGTAAGCTTAACGGTAATTGTAGCTTCCTCTCCCGCCGCAATGGTAACTTTATTGTCCGCGAAAGTCGCGCCGCTAACGGTGAACTGTGCGGGAACGTCGTCCAGCATATACGCCGCTTCGGCAACCGCAATCCCGTCCGCCGAAATGGTTTCGGTCATAAACCTTGAAATGAGCTCGAAGGTAAGCGATTTTGTTTTATCAAAGTTCTTCGCTCTGAAAGTGAAGGTATATTCGCCTTTCTTTGCTTCGTCCTCGCCCAATTCCACTTTGGGTCTGCCGTCCTCTATGTCGAAATCCCCTGCTTCCGCATCTTCTTGAGTGGTGTAGAGGTAAGCCTTTGTGGAGAACATATTGCTGAGGGTCGCAAGCCCCGCGCCCTGCTTTCTGGGGGAGTAAGGAAGCTTTTCCTCGTCGAACACAAGCGTTGCCGAACTCATGGCAAGCTGGTTGAGCCAAGTGGTAAGCTTTGTATTATTTGTCGAGTTTTTATCTGTAAGATCTTTTCCGAACAATTCCTGAGAATGTGTTCTGAAATAGCTTCTTGCAAGAGCCATAAAGCCCGCGAAGTTGGGGGTAGCCATTGAGGTACCGCTCATTTCTTCGTAACCGCCGGAAACGGTAGAAGTAATTTCGCCGCCGTGCGAGGTTATATCGGGTTTAAGCCTTAAATCGGGAGTTGCGCCCCAGGACGAATAGTCGTTCATGAAAGGACCCGCTTTAAGGTTTTTATCTATTCTTATTGTACCGGACGTTCTGAGCCTCGACGGGTTGTCGGGGTTGGTGGTGAGGATCGCGCCCGCGTCCATATTTATGGAAATGGCGGGGATACGATCGGTCTCTTCGATATCGGCAAGAGACATCCTTATGGTGCCCGGGACGTTGTTATAAACTATGATGCCGTCCGCGCCCATGGAGTGAGCGATTTCAACCTTTGTTTTGAAGTCGGACGTACCGCGCCTTACGAGAACGAGTATCTTTTCGCCCTCTGCCTTGTTCCTCAATGCGGTTTTAACCGTGTCGGAATAGTCGCCCGCCGCGCCGTAACCGGGAATTACGTAATATTTAAGAGTGGCGCTCTTTTTATCTCCCAAAATTTCTTCCGCGAAATCGAAAGGAACGGCGTTGGAGTCGTTGGAATCGTTATAGTATATGGGAGCGTTGGCGTACTGGTTATCTTCGTCCTCGTTCGCGATCATGTAAGGCGCTTCCTGTCCGTTTATGGAAGCGACGGACATTGCGCCCGTGAAAGTCGAAGGCGAACCTACAGTACCCGAATCGGGGTTGGAAGCAAGGTTGGTACCGTATTCACTGCCCGAGCCCGAGCTGTACTCGTTGCCCGCCGCGGTGATAAGACTTATGCCCGCATTTTTAATGCTGTTATAAACCCTGCTTAATTCCTTGCCCTCGTCGTCGTCGCCGACGTCGCTGGAGAAGCCGCACGCCGTGCCGAGACTCATGTTGATTATGTCTACGCCGAGAGTTACGCAGTCGTCAAGAGCCGCGATTATATCTTCGGAAGTAGCGCCGCCGAGGTCTTCGCTGTTCAGATCGTCGGTGAACACTTTGCAAACGACGATCTGCGCTTCGGGAGCCGCGCCGAGGAAATCGTAACCGTCGTAATTATATTGTGTGAATTCGTCTGCGGGTTTAGTTGTATCTATCGTATTGCCGTCTTTGTCGGTATAGGTATCGGCTTTGCCGGCTATAATGCCCGAAACGTGCACACCGTGCTGCGAATAGGAAGGATAAACGTCCGCGTCGTCGTCGGCATAGTCAAACGTGAAGGGAACTTTACCGCTCTTGTACAGGTCGTCTATCGTTGCCGACGGATTGCGCCCGTGCGCTTTGAGGCTTTCGAACACACTTTCAACCGTATCTTTGCTTAACCCCTGTACCTCAGGGATATGCGAAAAGGCTTCGTGGGTGTAATCGAGACCTGTATCGAGCACGGCAACGCTTATTCCGCTTCCGTCAACGCCGTACGTTTTCATTGTTTCAAGCGAGTTGTAAATACCCGTTCCGTAAACGTTGCTGGGGTTTGTTTGCGCCGCTTCCACTTTGGGAGCCGCATAGGTTTTGGAAATGCCCGTAAGCGCAACGTTGGCGAAGTTTTTGATTTTGGACAACTGCGCAGTGTTGATTTCGATTGCAACGCCGCTCATTACGGTGTTATATCTGTCCACAAGCTTATAGCTCGTACCCGAAGCTTTAAGCTTAGATAAAAAGCTGTTTTGCGCGTCCTCGATATTTTTAAGAGCGCTCTTGCCCGCGTTGGTGGAAAGATATTCGGCAACTTCCATGTCGTCGCCCTTTGCTTCGACGAGCGACGGGGTATTGAAGCTGACAATTACCGTTTGGGTTTTATTGCCTGCGCCCGTAATGTTTCTTTCCTCGATATCGGCGCCGTTATCCACCGTTTTATCGGAAAGTTGGCTCAACGCAATATCTGAGAGGTCCAAAGAGCCCGTGAGATCGGTGAACCCAATGTTACGGACGGTTTCGGTAGCCTGCAACGACGTGCCGCGCATTGCGCCGGAGTTTGCATACGCAACAACCTGACTTGCCGCGACGGTGGCTGCCATGGCAACCGACATAACCGCAATCGATGTCTTTCTGAATTTTGTCATTTTTTTCTTCCTTATTATTTATTTATGCCTGCCCGGTGATCTTGTCGCCCATGATTACACGCCACATTGCCGAATCCACATCACTGCTCTGGTCCAACTGTACATTGTACGAATCGCCCGTTGTGCCGTCTTTATTGATTACGGTAAATATGAGGTCGTGGATATAGGTATCGGTGTTGATATTCTTTACGGTATATTTATATAATACCACATTATCGCCCGTGACGCTGTATGCCGTTACGCCGCCTACGCCGTCGAACGTATAGTTCGTACCATTACCGTCGCTAACCGTAAGACCGTACAGTTCGTCGGGATAAACAACCGCAAAGTACTTTCTGTTTTCACTTGCACCGTCGTGCAGGTAGTACATTACGTCGCCATCGAAGTTCGCGTCCCTCGAAATGGGGATAAGCAGGTATTCATAGAACCCGTCGAAGATTCTGGGATAGTCGTATGTCCTTTCACCCCTGCCGTATTCGGCTATCGTGTATGTGTGTCTCCTGTTCACCTTGCTGTAATCGATTGCGCTTTCTCCGGTAAGTCCGTAATAGGTTACGGTACCGGTGGATTTGCCGAGACCGTCGAATACCAACATGCCCAAATCTTTGTCTTTGGAGTTGTCTTCGGAGTCTTTTTCGTATACGTAATAGGTGTTGCTGTAATATTTGTCCTTATGCTCGGCGTCGTCAACTACGCAAGTGTAGTTGTTTGCGGATGAGAAGGTGTTGTCGGGTCCGAAAGACAAACGGTAATCGCTGCCCACGGAGAGCGCGTTAATATAATAGGTCTTGCCGCTGTTGCCGTATGTGAACTCGAGATAATTGCCGTCCTGGTGATAAGTGAAGTTTGCATTTTGAACATCTACGTTGCCTTCATTTATCTTGTAGGAGCCGGTGGCGGTGTCGTCCGCATAGACTTCGGAAATTGTAAGCTCGCCCCTTACCGTGCCGATAAGCCAGTCGCCCACAAAAGGAAGATTCTTGTAGAAGATGGTCTCTTTACCCTCGATATAATATACGTTATGGGTTCCGCTTTCGCCGATTTGCTTTTCGCCTTTCTTTATAACGACAGCTACGTCAGGGCTATCGTTATATTCGTCTGTATCGGTAATTTTGATACCCTGTTCGGTTATCTTATAAATACCGTCGTCTTTGAGAGTGCCGTTTTTATTATTTATAGTAAGCTTACCGCCGTCTTTAAGCCTGCCCCTGCCGTCGAATACCAAAACATTGCCGTTTTGGTCTTTGAGTTCCACGCCGTACCACTCGTCACGGTGTTGAACGGTAATTGAATTGCTGTCATACGCTTCGCCCGTCTTTTTCTGCAACGAAACGGTATCGGCTAAAGGATCGTATGTCAACTTATATTCAATTGTATCGTTGCCGCTCTTGTATTTAATAAAGCCTTCGTTAGCTTTATAGCCGTTGGTTGCAGTGCGGTAGATGCGGTAATCCGCCGTCTTTGTTACAAGCTTGCCGTCTGCCGCCTTTTCCACAACCTGAACTTTGGGTTTAACGGCGTTGTAGCCGCTATTGTTGTCGGCGGACAGGTCATAGAAACCGTTGCCGTTAAAGCTCAACGAATAGAGAGTTTCGTCGTCGGCTATCCATGAACCCATCAATGTGTCGTATGCGGTAAAGCGCGCCGCAAAGCCCGTGAAATCGCCGCTCAAAAGCCCCGTCGTGTCGTCATAAACGAGACTGCCGTATAAAATTTCTTTATTCTGCAGCATGACGCCCGGCTTATTGTCGGTTGTAGTCGTCTTTTCGTAATCGAGTTCGTAAACTTCGCCCGAGGACAAGGTTGCCACAGCCGTGCCGTAGCCGGCTTCGGTAAGTCCGCTGAGCACAAGGCTTACGGATATGGAGTTGGTATTGTTGGCTTTTCTGCTGAAATACCACTCGCCCTTAAAGCTTCCCTCTCTGTAATAAGTTACGGTTTTTTCGTCTTTTTTCACTTCGAGGAAACCGTCTTTATTGATTGTTGCGGTGAAACTTGCACTACCTGTTGCGGTAAGAGTACCTCCTTCTATGGTATAGTCACCGGTATTATCTTCAACGTTGGGATTCCACTTTCCCATGCCGTCGAATTCGTATTTTTCGGAAATGCCGTAAGCCGCTTCCCAAACGCCCGTAAAGCCGTCGTAAGGTTTAACCGACGTATCTTTTATAGTGGCTATTACGTTATTTTCGATTGTTGCGGTCTCGGTATTTTCGGGATCGTAAGTTATGGTAATGTTATTTCCTGTATAATTATATGTGAAATAAGTTGTAACGGGCGAGTCGCCGCCTTTAACTGTTCTATAGCCGTTGCCGTTGCCGTTGAAACCGTATACGGTGTTCTTATCTTCGGAATAATACTCGCCGTATTTCATTTCTTCGGAAATTTGTTTAAGTCCTCTCAAAGGGTTTGTTTGAGGGAACAGCGTTATAGTGTTGCCCGTGGCATTGATTTGGGTGGCGTCGGTTGTGCTGCGAGTCAATTCGCTGACATAGCCGCCGACAATCGACAAGGCGTTATTTTCCAACGTCGCGCCGAAATTATAGTAAACCGAGAAATATTCGCTGAGAATTCCGGCGTCGTTGCCCAAATCCTGTTCGGTAAGTTCGCTTATTACCGTATTCAAAAGCACGATTTCGTTTTCTGCTTTGTTGTAGAAATAAGTCGTCTCCTGACTTACCGCGCCGTTGCGGTAGAACATTGTACCGTCGGTGTTGAGTTCGATATACGCTCCCACTTGGGGGTTGTTTCCGAGATAATACTTGCCCGCAACCTCATTGTAATCTGCGGAAGCTATATATAATGTTGTTGTAACGTTCGTAAACACATAGCCCAAAGGCACTTTGTTTTTATGTTCCGCGTCGAAGTAATATCCGTAAGAACGGTAGCTACCCTCGCCTTGCAGATATTCGGGAATATTGTTATTTCCGTTTATCTTGCCCCATTCGGCAAGGGATTTATAGCCGGTTGACTTGTGGTCGTTAACCGTGCCAAACTCGCCGTCTGCTACAAATTTTATAGTTATATCGCGAGAAGGAATATTTTTGGGGATGGGATAGCCGTTTACAGTCTCCCACTCGTCTGCATGCCAGCCCAAAGTTTCCATGATATTAGAGATGCTATCTTCGGAAACTTGAATTTTGCCTTCATTTTTTTCCGGAAGGTTGTTGTATGCTATGGCTTTGTTAAAGCCGTACTGTTTGTTAACTCCGTCTTCCGTGCCGCCCAAAATAGCATAAACGGGTTTTGCAACTTTTGTGGCGTTTTGCCCTGCCGTATCGGCAGAAACAGAGCTTGTGGAGAAACATCCGGAAACTATCGAGTCATAGCCGAGTTCAGCCACAACGCCCGCCGCGTACGCATCATAAAGCGTTTCGCTCATACCCGTCACGCTGAAGGGGCTTTGCGCTCTTACAACGCCGTTAGAATAGCTGTTTATTACGGAAGTGAAGTCGGAAGCGTAACCTACTACGCCGCCTGCACGTAAACCGCCGGAAATATTACCTGTGAAGTAGGAATTAAGGACATATGCGGAAACACTGCGTTCGCCTGCGCCGAGCAAGCCCGTTATGCCGCCCGTTGCGTAAACCAAATTTGCGCTGGAGCCGGGAATTCTTATTTTAGCGTTGCTGCCGCAACCTATAACTCTGGATTCTATGGCAAACGCGCCCGTATCGGAATAAGCGGACACCTGCTGGCCTATTATGCCGCCGACGTATGCCGCCTGCTGACCGCCGGTAACGGTTATCGTGCCGCCCACCGCTTTGCAGTTTATAATGTCTACGCCGTAACCCATACCTACAAAACTGCCCACGGAAAGCCTGTAATTCTGACTTGCCGCGCTTGCGGTTATTTGGTAATTTTCAAGCGTGAGGTTCTTTATTTCGGGCTTGTCGCTGCCGCTTCTCGGAGTGACCGTACCGAACATGCCTACGCTGGAAGCAACCATGGGTTGGAACGTCTCCTGATCCACAAAATTGTCTACAATGTAGAAGTTGGAGATCTTATGGCCGTTGCCGTCGAAATGACCGGCAAAATAAGCCAAATCGTTTTGCGTTGTGCCTATTATAAAGAGCTGTTCGCCTTTAAGGTCTATATCCTTTTCCAGTCTGTAATAGCCGTGGCGCCATGCATCGCCTACGTTCTGTGTGCCGTTTATGATGCCCGCCATCTGGTAAAGGTCAATCGGCTCGGAAAGCAGGAAAGGAGTGCGTTCAGTGCCCGAACCGCAATCTTCGGGACGTTCGGTAAACGACGGTGCAATTACGAGGTTGTTGACCGAAATCCGTGTGTCGTCTTTGAACGTGTAGTGATACAAGCCGTCGTCACCTATGGTGAGTATGTCGTTGTTGGCTTGTACTTCGTAAGGCTCATCCTGTTTGTAGTAAACGGAAATTTCGACTTTGAAGTTAACTTCGTCGCCCGTTTTGAAAGGCAACTCTGTGTCGGCATCTATCTGGTCGCCGCCCGCATCGTAATATTTTACGCGCGTGTCGCCGTTGACGTATGTCACCGTTATATTCTTTTTGATATGTTCGATCGTTATTTCCGTACGACCGTTCATAACAAAAGAATACGTCCAGCCGGCTTCCGTTCTGCCCGTCGACACAAGAACCGTGTCGTTGGCTTTTACCAAAGGCGCGTCGTTGGGTTGGTCTTTGGGTTCAACGAAATAGTCCGCGCTGAGCGAAACTTCAAAATCGACTTGCGTGCCGTTTCGTACGAGCATGCCGTTTTGAAGCATTTCGTCGCCGTTTTGGGTAGTGAACTTTACGGTCGCACCGGGAGCGTTGTTATAAAATATACGGTTATATTCTCCGCCCGGAGCGTCTATGCCGAGAACTTTGATGACGGTGTTCTTGTCAAGAGTGAAAGAATAATAGCCGTCTTTGTCCGCGGTCATTTCCTCGTCGTTCCTATAAACGACGGGATAGCCCTGCGCCTCTTCGCTCAGAGTGATCGTAAATCTGACTTCCGTGCCGGCGCGCACTTCGACGCCCGTCGTGGGGATGTCACAGACATAGGTCACGCCGTTGGTCTGGCGGAATACGAGCGAATAGTATTCGCCGTCGTTCCCCGAGCAAGCTACCGCCGCACCGACGCATATGGCGCAGACAGCTGCCAACACGAACAGGAAAAATTTCTTCATAGCCACTTCCTTTATATTATTTGTATATTTATCTTAAAACAAAAGGGCATAACTATCCCTATTATTTCAGGATATGGGTATTATACAATAAGTCAAACCCAAAAAGCAAGTAAATTAGACGGGAAATGTGAAATTTATAAATTAATTCACCAAAATTTCATTTTTGTTAATTGCTACCATATATATAATCGGCTATTCGGGCGCCGCGCGGGGCTTTTTTATTACAATTATAAAAATTTTATGCATTATAAATTTTTTATGCAAAACTCCGCCCGCAATGCCGCACCGACGCCTCGCGACAATATTATATTATCGGTTTGATTATATCATATCCCGACGGTGTTTACAAGGGGTAATTTAAAATTATTATATGCAAATTTTAAAAATGCCGAATAATGTTTTGACAAATTATGAAAATTATGTTATAGTTAACAGGCTTTTAAACGTTGCGGACGTACCCAAGAGGCTCAAGGGGCTCCCCTGCTAAGGGAGTAGTGCGGGAAACCGCAGCGCGAGTTCAAATCTCGCCATCCGCGCCAAAACACGGTCTTGCCATTTAGGCAAGACCGTGTTTTGTTTTACTTATTTTTGAACAAAAATGAAGAATCCCTCTCCTCACTGTCATTCTGCGCGAAGTGAAGAATCCCCCTTTCCTACTTGTCATTCTGAGGCGTAGCCGAAGAATCCCAACGATGAAAGAGCGGTAGTAATTTTAGGAAGTGTGTCCGCTCGTAATTGCCACGAGCAGACCCACCATGGGATTCTCTCGGTCAATCGCCCGCTTCGCGGGTCTCATATCCCTCGAAATGACATACTCGTAAATTACTATGTAATTATTTTAGAAACCGCGGAGAAGCGAGTTATGCAAGGAGTGCGAGGAATAACCCGAAGGAGCGTACAAAGAAGTACGTGTCGTACCGAAGGCGTTAGCCTTACTGAGGGTTGCCACAGCACGACACAGCAGAACGACGCTTATACGCGGTTTGCGGCAGCTAAATTATAACGGTTTTTCCGTCATCTTTATATCCAAACGGCAATATGCGCATATGATGAGGCATACAGCATATAAAGCCGTCCGCGCCCGTTAAGGGCGGGGAATATACGCAATCGCGGGAACGGCAGTCGGCGGAAACAACCCGCACGGAGCGCGCCGCTCTGTCTATTTCCACAAGGTTGCCGCCCTCTTCCGTTGTAATGTTTACGGTAAGTTTTTCGCCGTTGACGACTTCGGCACAGGAAGAAAAAACCTTGTATTCGTCACTTTCGAAGCTGTATTCGAAAACTACCTCGTCCCGCACGAAAATGCGCACCCCCTCCAATCCGCCATCCTTTTTTATTGCGAAAAACAGTATAAAGAGCGCGATTGCCGCGGCGGCGATTATCCCGTAAATTATGAGGTCTGCCGGGCGGAAGAACCTGCCCGATCTGACCTGCCGCACTTTTTCAAGCGACATCTCCGCCTCCCGCAATACAGTGCACGGCATAGCGCGGGTCGTCCAAAGTGAATTCGCTTAAAGCCATTGTGGTATAAAGCGAAAGTCCGCTTTCCTCTTCGCAGAGCATAACCACCCGCCTGCCGCCGAGTTTTTCGTTTATAAACTTTAACGCCCCGTCCTTTCCCATAACCATAAGCGCGGTGGAAAGGGCGTCGTTTTCCGCAGCGGCGCCGCCCGTAACAGTGACGGAAATAACGCCGTTTTGCACGGGTTTGCCCGTAAACGGGTCTATTATATGGCAAAAGCGCTCGCTTATGCCGTCGCCGTCGGAATCGAGAAGAAAATAATTCACGTTGTCGCCGCTCGTGGATACACTTTCGTCCTTAACGGTGGCGGTGAGACAGCTCTGCGGGGATTTGCCGTCAAGTCTCGGGTTTGAAATTCTGAGATTGTAACAGGAACTTTCGTCGGGATATTTTTTAAAGGCTATGCTGCTCGAACCGAAACTGAAATATCCGTATGAAAAGCCGTATTCCCCGATAAGCCCGTCCGCAAGATCGGCGGCGTAGCCCTTGCCGATGCCGCCCAAATCTATTTTGAGCGCAAGCTCCCCGCTCTCCGCCGCAGTATTTACGGGCTTTGCGGCATAATAGCGTTTGACGCCCTCTTTTTCCTCTTCCCTCAACGTTACGCCGCCGAAGGCTTTGGAAAGTTCGACGTATGTAAAAATATCTTCGTCCGCGGGCAGCTCCGCGGCGGATTTCGGCGGCTCGCCGCCGTTGAAACCGTACGCCTTTACGCTGTAATACACGGCGGGATTGTAGGCTCCGCCCGTTAAGTTATATATCTCCTTTGCGACCGAAAGCGCCTTATAGGCGTTATAGTCTATCTCCGTTTCCGTTCCGTCCGACGCGGCGTTGAAACGGGAAATGAAAGAATCCGGATTTTCCGCGGAGAGGGATTTTTCGACGCCGGCCAGCATTTCCCCCACTTTGCGGGCGAGCTCTTTAAATCTGTTTTCTTCCTCTTCGTCGCCCCGTTCGGCGTAAATTTTAAGCACCGCGTCGGAATTCATTACGCCATAATAATCGTATTGGTAATACCCGTTTTCCCCGTCGCAACTATGCGCACAGCACGGAAGAAGAATAGCGCAAGCCAGAAAAAAACAGCATACAGGTATGATTTTTTTCATTTTTTAATTCCTCCTTCCGTGAATTCAGGCATATAAAAACAATCTGCGGCGCGGGCTCAGACAGCCCGCGCCGCGCTCCCTTTAAAAGTGCAACGTATAAAATTAACCTTCGCCGCCGGGCGTTCCGCCGCCGTTCTCACCGGCGTTTGCGGGAGGCTCTTCAGACGGGGCGTCCGAAGCCGCGCTCTTTGCCGCCGCCGCTTTCAGCTCGGGGTGTTTCATAAATTTTTCAAAGACGAACCGCTGCAAAAATACATATCCCGCACCCGCAACGCACATTACGAGCGACCACAGCTGCGAGGGCGAAAGCGCCTCCCCAACAAATTCGCCGCGGTAATCGTCGCGGAGGAATTCTATCAAAAATCTCCATACGCCGTAGGCGAAAAGGTAAAGAGCGAAATTATAGTTGAAACGGAATTTGAAGTACAGCACAGCCATTACCGCGGCTAAGACAAGCAGGAAAATCATTTCGAGAAGCTGCGTGGGAATAACCGTCTGCGCGGAGTGGATGCCGTTGGGCGCGGAACAAGCCAAACCTATCCAGCTGTCGGTGGGCGCGCCGTAACAGCACCCCGCAAAAAAACAGCCCAAACGCCCGAAAGCATGCGCTATGCAGATGCCTATAGGGATAAAGGGAAGAGCGTCGGTAAGAGTGGCGTTCATGTTGTTCTTCAAAAACCCGATTTTGGTATGCGGGGCAATAACGTATATGTACAGCCAATATACCAGCACAAAGCTTACCACGCCGCCAATGAGCCCGCCTATAAAAGTCATGCTTCCGTTCAGCCTGAACCCCGCGGCGGGATTGTCGATATAGTTGTAGAGAGACTGGAAAAGCATTGCGGCAAAAATGCCGAAGCCCGTGCCGAAGATACCTATTATGAGAATTTTATCGGTAGCTTCGTCGTTGAATTTCATTTTCCACATGGCGAAAAGCAGAAAAGCAAAGCACAGAATTATGCCGCCCGCCATACAGATCCCGTATGCGTATACGCCGTGCGAACCTATCATAAACAAAGGTTGGGGATGCATTTTATACCTCCTTTTCGCTTTACCATTATAAACCCGCCGAAGCCGCGTGTCAAATATTTGGAAGTGTTATTTATTTACAGTCGGTTTTCCGCGGAAAACCCGAAAAGAGCTTAACGCCTTTAAGGCATTTGATGTTGATGTAAAAGATCACCGCCAGAACGGTGCTGAGGCTCCACCCTATTATCCATGCCCAGCACACGCCCGCAAAGCCGAACCCGGCGTCCACGAAAACGTATACCAGCACTACGCGCAGGATAAGGTCGGTAAAAGTGCTCACCGCAAAGCCTATGTTCCCGCCGCAGCCGCGCACCGCGCCGTCCGCCACTATTTTAAGGCAAACCACGGGCAAGAAGCATGAGACTGTGGTCAAAAACCTGACGGAATACGCCATTGCGTCCGCCGTGAGCTTTTCCTGCCGCACGAACAGCCTTGTAAGCGGTTCGGGCAAGCCCACGAAAAGTGACAAAAACACAAGGCTTGTGACGAGCGCGAAGGTGAGAACCGCCCAAAAACCGCCGCGTATTCTGCCGTATTCGCCCGCCGCCTTGTTCTGCGAGGCAAAATTCGCCAGCCCGTTTGTCATGCTCACTACGCCCATGTTTGACATGCCAATTAGTTTGAACGCCGTAATAAAGCCCGTAGTCGCGTCCTCGCTTATGTTGTTGATCTTGCGGGAAACGAAGAAGTTGCCCACGGAGACGAAGGACTGCTGCAAAATGAGGGGCACGGAGGCAACGGTGAGTTCTTTCAGGATTCCGCCGTCGAATTTTTTGGGCTTATCGTCGGGGCGGACCGTGCGGAGTTTTCTTACGAGCACTATTACCGTAAGTACGCAGGAAATTGCCTGTGAAATGAAAGTAGCCCATGCCGCGCCCGCGACGTCGAGGTGCAGAAGACATACGAACATGAAGTCGAGCGCGACGTTTAAGACAGAGGAAATGACGAGAAAAATGAAAGGTGTTTTTGAATCGCCGAGTGCCGAACAAATGCCGCAACCCAGATTGTACAAAAATACAAACGGCATGGACGCCGTGTATATGTAGAGATATTCGAGACAGCTGTCGAAATAACTGCCGTGTACGCTTAAAAGATACAAGAGCTGCCTGCCGAAGCCGAGCCCCACTCCCATTACCGCGGTGCAGAGCACGGCAAAGGAGATCATGGCGGTATTCACCGTTTCGCGCACTTTGCGGTTATCTTTGGCGCCGAAATGCCGCGCTATTACTACCGAACAGCCGCCGTTTGCGCCCAAAGCAAAGGCAAGAAGAATATTTATTACGTTTGTGGCGTTTCCCACCGCGTCCACCGAAAGCGCGCCGTCGGCGGCATAATTGCCGACGACGAGCAGATCCACGAGCGAGTAAATCTGCTGTACCATAGCGCTTCCGAAAAGCGGCAGGGAATATTTTAAAAGCGTGATCCATACGCTTCCGCGGGTCAAATCTACGGTTTTTGCCTTTTGCATACCTGCATATTATAATTAAAAAAAATTCAAAAAGCAACAAAAAACGGCGGCGCGCGCAAAAATTTGCGCGCGCCGCCGTATATGCCCGCGGTTGCGGTCACTCGTTTGTTTCGTATGTTTTGGGCGAAGAATACAGCTCGAACTCTTCGTCTATATCGAATTGGCTGTCGTCGTCGAAAGCGGCGAGTTTGGAGATGGAGACTTCGTATGCGGTCATGGTCACAAAGCTCTCGTCCTCCTGCTTTTTTTGGTACTCCCTGCTCTGTATCCTGCCCGATACGGCGACCCTGTCGCCCACGGAGAGATTGCGCACGAACCTCGCGTTCCTGCCCCAGGCTATGGCGGGGATATAGTCGGACTTGTTGTAGCTGCGGTTGACGGCGATCAGCAAATCGGCGATTTCCCTGTTAAAGGGCGTGGTGCGGTAAACGGGCGGCTTGCAGATATAGCCCGAAAGCACTATGGAGTTGGGGTTTTTGCCGGGCTGGATTTCGGGAAGCTCCCTTACGAACACCGTGAGCATAAGCCGCGACCTGCCGTTTTCGAGCTTATTATAGCTGCGGAACTGCCCTAAGGCGGAAATCATTTCGCCCACTTTCATTTCGGGAGTCATTATCCTTTCGGAAACGGTGACGGGAAGTATATCCGCCTGCCCCGAAAGCCTCATCACTTTTACAAAAAATTCGTAAAACCCCTCGCCGTATACTTCGTGCGAAAACTTCGCTTCGGATACTATTTCTCCGTATAAATAGACTTTGTTGTTCTTCTCCGTGTTGTAATTCATATATGCCTCCAAAAAAAGTATTTCCTTTTATTTTCGATACGCGCCGCGGGTCATTGCGCTCTTTGCTGTCGACCCGTATGGTCTACGGAATAATTTTCACGGAAAATAAGCTCGCCGACCGGCACAAAAGTGTATCCTCTGTTTTTCAGGGTCTCCAGAATCACGGGAACGGCTTCAGCCGTATGCGTACCGTTGTTGTGCATAAGAATTATCGAACCGCTGGTCACGCCGTTGATAACTCTCATTGCGATATCGGATGCAGACAGGTTTTTCCAGTCAAGACTGTCCACATCCCACTGAATTGTATAGTAACCGAGTTCGGAAGCCGTTTTCAACAGTTCGTCGTCATAGTCGCCGTACGGGGGGCGGAACAATTCCACCGGTTTGCCCGTAACCGCGGTTATGGCTTCGGACGAGGACTGCAGTTCTAGTTTTATCTCCTCCGCATTTTGCTTTGACATGTAGCTGTGCGTTGCGGAGTGGGTGCCGATCTCACACCCGCTTTCGTCTATTTTTCTGACGAAATCAGGATACTTTTCCGTCCAAAATTCAACCATAAAAAACGTTGCGCGGACGTCCGAAGCTTTGAGGGCGGTCAAAATCTTATCGGTGTATTCGGTGCCCCAGGCACAGTCGAACGTTATTGAGACGACCTTGTCGTCCCTGCCGACGGAATAGATTGGAACAAGCCGCGGCGACGCATTGTAATACACTGCGTACGCGCCCGTAAAACGCACCGAAAGGCACAAAACCACCGCCATGCAAGCCGCAGCGAGCGCCGCGGCAACGGATTTGAAATCGATTACTTTAAACAACCTTTTCTCCGATATTAGCGCATTTTAATGGGCGAATTATGTCTTATTAAAGGTTTAAAACACTGCTTTTAAATTTTTTCACTTTGACTTACGGTCCGCCCTAATTTAATCTATTCGCACGGCGGGTCCCGATAGAACAAAATCTTTATCAAATCACCCTGCGCGCAAAAACAGGCGGGCAGGGTTACACACGCAAAAGCCGTTTAATTTTAAAATCCGTTACAAAATTCAGTCTATGATTTATAGCCTTTGGGGTTTTTACACTGCCAATTCCATAGAGACGCGCACATTTCGTCTATGCCGAGAACGGCTTTCCAGCCCAGTTCGGCATACGCTTTGGAGCAGTCGGCATAACACTCCGCTATATCCCCCGCTCTGCGCGGCTTGATGACGTACGGCAATTTTTTTCCGCAAGCCTTTTCAAAAGCTTTTATCACTTCCAGAACGCTGTACCCTTTGCCCGTGCCGAGATTGTATACGTAAACGCCGCTGTCCGCGGTCTTTTCGATTGCCGCGACATGACCTTTGGCAAGGTCTACTACATGGATATAATCGCGTACGCCCGTACCGTCGGGAGTGGGATAGTCATTGCCGAAAACGCCTATTTCCTTAAGCTCGCCTATGGCGACTTTGGCTATATAGGGAGTTAAGTTGTTAGGAATACCCTGCGGATCCTCGCCTATAAGCCCGCTTTCGTGCGCGCCCACGGGGTTAAAATATCTGAGCAGCACCACCGTCCAGCCGTTGTCGGAAGCGTACAGATCTTTTAAGATGATCTCCTGAAAATATTTGGAAGTGCCGTAAGGGTTGGTCGTGCCGCCCACTCTGCAATTTTCGTCGAGAGGAAGCCTTTCGGGAACGCCGTAAACGGTTGCCGATGAGGAAAAAATAATCTTTTTGCAGCCGTGCCCGCGCATGGCTTCGACAAGCGATAAAGTGCCGTTTATGTTGTTGTCGTAGTACTCTATCGGCATGCGGCAGGACTCGCCCACGGCTTTAAGCCCCGCAAAATGTATTACGCAGCCTATTTTGTTTTCTTCGAAAATTTTATTTAAGAGCGAAGCGTCGCGCACGTCGCCTTTATAGAGCCTTACTTGTTTGCCCGTGATTTTTTCCACCCGCGAAACGCTTTCGGGAGAGGAATTTGAAAAGTTGTCCAAAACCACCGGTTCAAAACCGCCGTTTAACAATTCCACGCAGGTGTGCGAACCTATATACCCCGCACCGCCCGTTACAAGAACTTTCATTTAAATTTCCTTCGTTACGGATATATTTGATACCTGTATTACGTTTTAAATGTATGTGAATAAATTTTACCAAATTATGGCGTAATTGTCAACTGTATGGTAAAAAAATACGGTCTTCCCGAAAAGGAAGGCCGTATTTTTTATTGTGCTTTGAGCTGGTTTTTCTGCTTTTTGTAGGTCTGGTTGGCGGTGTCTATCATATTTTTATTTGCCGGCTGGGGCTGGTAGTACCCGCGGGAAGACATCTGCGTGAACAGACTGTACTGGTTTTCGGCAACGCCCATAAGGTTGGTGGAAAAATTTTTGCGAATCGTTTTGGTACTGCCTTCGAACAATGCGGTGGTATAAATGGTCATAAGCTGTTTTTCTGATTCGAGCATATCCTGCAATGCGTCTTTTTCGTTTAAAGTTACGTCGCTTTTGGTGAGTTTCATATTTAACCTCCTATAATATTCAACAGAGCGTTGTAGCGCTGTTCGTGTTCGTCTGCAATCTGCGTCATAACCTGAGCCAAATCCACGTCGGTGAGTGTTTTGGAATAGGCGCGCGCCTTTTTGCAGATAAGCCCCTCCGCCGTGAGAGCGTCGGAAATGAGTTCGAGTTCCTTAGAAGTTATATCCTGCATAAAATTACCTCCGCAATGGTTATTGCCCGCGCAATAATTTTTAATACACTGCCCCTAATTTTTAATACACTGCCCCTAAAAACATTTTAAAACGCAATACAGGTTATCAAAATTGCACTAAAATGCTTGTACGGCAAAGTGTTCGGATATTTTGCATTTAAGAAGATAAACTGCGGAGAAGCGAGTTATGCAAGGAAAGCAAGCGACGACCGCAGCGAGTGTACACTGAAGTACACGAACAAGGCGGAGCGTAGCTTGACACCGCAGAACGAAGCTTATACGCGGTTTGCGGTAGTAAAAAGCCGCGGTGCGTACACGCACCGCGGCTTTTTTACAAACCATAATCGTATAAAATTTTATAAATCGAAATACATTTCAAACTCTTCGGGAGTGGGCATCTTGTTGATTTTGTCAAGCTCTTTGCGCTTCTTTTCAACCCAAATCTTAATAAGCCTTTCGGGGAATACTCCGTCGCAGGTGAGATAATCGTGGTCTTTTTCAAGCGCAACCAACGCCTCTTCGAGGGAAGAAGGCAAGTGCTGTATCTTCTTTTTCTCCTTGTCGCTCAAATCGAACAGGTTGAAGTCGAAAGGACCCCAGCCGTTCTTGTGAGGGTCGATTTTGTTTTTAACGCCGTCGAGACCCGCCATAAGAATTGCGGCATAAGCGTAATAAGGGTTGCAGGTCGCATCGGGGTTGCGGAGTTCGAAACGCTTTTTATCGGGAGACTTAGCGTATGCGGGGATACGGATGACCGAACTGCGGTTGGCGGTGGCATAGCCTATCGTAACGGGCGCTTCGAACCCGGGCACAAGCCTCTTATACGAGTTTGTGGAAGGGTTTGTAAACGCGCAGAGGCTTGCGGCGTGCTTTAACAGTCCGCCCATAAAATAGTGCGCTGTTTCGCTGAGCGAGGAATAGCCGTTCGGGTCGTAGAATACGGGCTTGCCGTCCTTTAAAAGGAGCATATGCACGTGCATACCGTTGCCCGCTTCGCCGAAAATGGGTTTGGGCATAAAGGTTGCCGTCATACCCTCTTCTATAGCCTGATTCTTTATTATGTACTTGACTATCATGGTGTTGTCCGCCATTTTGGTCATATCGTCAAGTTCTACTTCTATTTCCACCTGACCGGGACCGCCCACTTCGTGGTGGTGATATTTTACCTTAACGCCCCAATCTTCGAGCATCATGCACATGCGGCTGCGGATATCGTATGTTACGTCCTGCGGCTTGCAGGCATGGTAGCCGCCCTTATGAGGGGTATGGTAGCCCGTATTGCCCGGCTCCTCGTCGCCCGTATTCCAATCGGCTTCCCACGCGTCTATATGGAACATAGCCTTGTTGGGAGTGTTTTCAAAAGCTACGTGGTCGAAAAGATGGAATTCGAATTCGGGTCCTATTATCATCCTGTCGGCAATGCCGGTCTTGCGCATATATTCTTCCGCCGCGATAGCCACGTTGCGGGGATATTGGTCGAAGCGGCTGTTGTTCGCGTCGATAATTCTTACGTCGCCCGACATTGTGAGCGTGGGGATTTCGGCAAAGGGATCTCTTACCGCCGATTCGATTATGGGTATAAATACCATATCGCTCTTTTCGACGGGCGCAAAGCCGTAGTTGGAGCCGTCGAAGCCTATGCCGTACTTCATGGTGTCCTCGTTAAAGCGCGAAACGGGAATAGACAGATGGTGCCATCTGCCGTCTATGTCAACCATTTTGAAGTCGATCATTTTTATTTCTTCTTTTTCGCAATAAGCCAAAACTTCGTGTACGTTTTTGAACATTATTCCATATACTCCTATCTGTTTTTTAGACTATTTGTATTATAACATTTGCTTTAATTATAGTCAACCCCTTTTGGAATTATATTTTACAATTAAGCCGCGCGCGGGGCGTATTTGCCCCGCGCGCGGCTAAGGATTGAAACTGTTTTATGGGAACGGAGATGTTCAGGCCTTCCCTCCGTCGGAATTTTTGTCACCCTGAAATATTTCGAATATATCGGCAGAACTCTCTTCGTGTTCTTTAAGCGCCCTGTATGCGGGGTCGCCCGAAAAATCCCTTTCCCTTTTGTATTCGCCGCCGAGCGTTTCTACGGCGAATTTCAATTCGCGGAATTCGAGGTACGTCAAGCCGTCCTCGTCGGCTTTCGAAAGCAGATACGGAAGCGCGCGCTCGTCGCCGTAATTTGCCAAAAAGTCCGCCCGGACGCCTAAATCTTCGTCCGCGGTGCGGAATTCATTTAACAAAATTTCGAAGATCCTGTCGTCCTTTACGACCGTGCGCGAAAGAATTTCGCACATGTATTCCTTTTCTACGCCCGCGCGGTAATTTTCGATAGCGCGCCCTGCCGCAAGATCGGCTTTTTCCGAAATGAATTCCGCGCACCGCGCTTTTACCTCTTCATCTCCGCACGAAACGAGGATATCCATATATTTGGATATTGCGGCGTCGTCGGCGCCCAAAACGCCCATTGCAAAGTCGCGTTCGGACGGGGTTCCGCCGAGCATTTTTAAAAATTCTTCCCTCAGCCCGCGGGATTCGGCTTCGGAGCGCAGAAATCCCGGCACGGACACTCCCTTTGCAAGATGCTGCCTAAGGCAACCTGTGATTTCCGCGTCCGTCATTTCGGCATAGTATTGCCGCGGGGATTTGCCTATACTCTTTATCACCGTTTCGCCGAATTTTTTATACAGAGCGGGTATGGCGTCCTCCCAGCCCTCTTCGGTATACCTGTGCGGGTCGCGGGAGATATAGGCGGAAAGCTTTTCGTCGAACATCCCGTCAAAGTCGTAAATTTTCATTGTTCACCTTTCAATTTTTGTATCCGCTCTTCGGTGACCTCAAAAAACGCGCATATATTCTTCCGCGATATGCCCGCGTCGTCTATGCGGGCTTCGTCGAAAACATACGCCGTAAGCGCGTCCACGTCGTCGGAATCCTCCGTTCTCCCCTCTCTTTCGAGCCTGAAGTAAACCCTTTCGGCGGCGGAGGCAAACCGTTCGCCGTAAACATTGTCGAGAATAGAGAAATGCGACACGAGGCGGGCGTACGCGCGCACGAAATTTGCGCGGCGTTTACGGTTTAAAAACAATTTGCGCACAGACACGCGCCTGTATACGTTGCAGATAACCACCCCGAAAGAGTCGTCCGAATTTCGTTCGGTAAGCGCCTCGAGCAAATCGATTTTAATTGCGTCGGATAAAAACGGATGTAGCAGCAAATCCCGCACGTAATCGTCCATACAGGATTTTACCGCCGCGCGCGACGCAAGATAGCGAAGCTCCTCCGAACCCGAGGGGTCGTTTTCGTCGAAACACCACTTTACGGGTCCGGCTATATCCAGCTCCGCGGCAAAGTGCATAGCCCTTGCTTTGGAAAGCTTCATATACGCCGCAAGCACTTTTACGGACGATTCCTTTACGCTTTGGGGCAGGGTGTAAAAGTAGTTGAGCTCTTCCCACTTGCCCTCTTCTTTCAAAGTCCGAGCGATGCCGTACCAATACTGCGCGATCACGGAGTCGGGATAAACAGTTAAAAGGGTGTCGAACGCCTCGAAACACTCGTCGTACTTTCTGCAGTTAAAAGCCGAAATGGCTTTGAAATACAGGATATTCAAATCATAGCGGTTTTCGGCTCCGATTTTGCAGAATAAGCCGTATGCATCGGCGTGGAATTTGTTTTCGCAACAGACCGTGGCTATTTTATACAGATCGTCCGGGTCGCTGACTTCCACGCTCAACAGCTGTCTGGTGATTTCCGCCGCCTCGTCCTTTTTGCCCGCTTCGGTTTTGACCGCCGCAAGGGTGGTAAGCGCCTGCACGTTGCCGGGATTTTTGCGGATAAGTTCCAGACACTCTTCTTCCGCCTGCGCGTTTTCGTTCTGCATTATTAGGCACATAGCCATATAATTGCGGGCTTCGCCCCATCTCGGGTTGCCTTCGGCGACATTAGAAAATTCGTCGTAAGCCTTACCGAATTCGCCCTGCTTCATATAGCCGAGCCCCTGCACGAACACGTCCGAAACGTCGGCTATTTCGGGCGGATAGACGAATTTTAAAGGGTTGCTCTCCGCAGAGAGAAAATCGCGGAGTATCTCCTCGCGGGTTGCGGAGTCCACTTCGTCCGACTCCATAAGAAGCTTGTTGTAATAATAAGCCGAAAATTGCTCGTTGCCCAAATTCATGTAGCCGACGGCAAGCCCCTCGTAACAGTCCGACATTTCGGAAAATTCGGCTATATCCATATACTTGAACCAATTATGGACGCTGCGCTCGTAAAGCCCTATGTCGTCGAAAATTTCGGCGTACAGCATATAACTGTCCTCATCGTTGCCCGTGATTTCGGCGTTTTTGTTGAGCATTTTAAGCGCGCCTATATAGTTGTGTTCTTCGACCATATCCGCGGCAATGGCTATAAGCCTGTCGTCGCTGAGGTCGATCTCTACCGTCTTTGACATTACTTATTTTCCGAACAGTTTTTCCACGTCGCCGCGGGTGAATATGTAGTCTTTGTTGCAGTAATGGCAATGCACTTTTATGTTGCCCTGCTCTTCGATTATCTTTTCGCACTCGTCCTTGCCGAGGGATATTATGACTTTCCCTATCTTATTTTCCGAACAGTTGCACTTGTATTCGGGGAAAGTTTCGTAAAGACCGCCGCTCTCCGCCTCAGTACCGAAGTACTTTTTAAGTATCTCTTCCGCACCGCACCGTAAAAACAGCTCCGCGGCGTTTTTGAAAGAGAGCATTTTTTCCTTTGATTTTTCAGCGTTTTCGGGGGAAGTGCCCGGCAAAAGCTGCATTATCACCCCGCCCGCCGACAGGCATTTGCCGTTTGCCACTCTTACGCCTATCGATACATAAGTGGGGATTTGCTCGCTCATGCGGAAATACTCCGTAAGATTTTCGGAAATGTCCTCCGAGCCGAGTTCGCACGTGCCCACGAACGGGCGGTAAAACCCGTCGTCTTTTATTACGGTGAGCGTGCCGCCTTTAAGCCCCCCGCCGCCGTTTTCTATATAGCCGCGGATATGCCCGTCGATATCACCCGAAACGCCCGCCGTGGCGCTGCCGTCGTTGGATTTAACGGTAAGAGACACCGCGCCCACGGGGTTTTTGAGACAGCCCGCCATATACGCGCACGCCGTGAGCAACCCGCCCAGAATTTCCGCGGAAACGTCGTCGAGACCGTGGATTTTTATCGCGTCGTTCACAAGGTCTTTCGTCTCCAGCACGGACAGCGAAACCTGACGGTCGTATATAAGACTTTTATACAGCTTGTTCATTAAAAACTCTCCCGCTATTTCGGGCAAAAGCCCGCTCTCATAGTTTGGTTAATCTTCGTTTAAAAATTCTTTAAAGCCCGCCCTTTCAATCAAAACTGCGACCATTTAAATAGCCGCAGTACGATTTGAATTATGCCGGTTTTTACTTGCCTTTAAGCGCCGCGGTCATCTCAACAGATTTTCCGCGCTCACCTTTTTGTTCTTGTTCTTTTTGTCTTTCCCGTCAACGACAAGCGCCTTTTCGCGTTCGGCGAACATCTTGTTGTATTCTACGTATTCCTTTTCGTTCTCATGTTCCTTTTCGTAAGCCAGAACGCCAGAAACCATCTTCTCCCTCGCGACGCCGGCTTCGGCAATGCGGGCGCGCGTAAAGCTCTTGCCTATAACGTCTACCCGCTCGTTTCCTATGGGTTTTATGGGACGGGATATAAGCGAGCTTTTGCCCGCGGCGAGCAGGGCGAGGGCTTCCCTCCTCTGCCTGTCCTCGGTTTCAACGGCAATTTCACGCTCTGTTTTGCGGGGCGCGGCTTTGTCGGTTTTGGTTTCGGGTTCGAGATACAGCCCGCAAGCCCACTGCGAAAAGCTGAGCCAGCACAACAGCACGAACGTAAACCCGAACAGCGCGAATATAATGTATACAAGAATAAGCCAGAACCCCGAAAACATCATGGCAAGCCATACGGGTATGAGCGAAAAGCCCGCCATAAACACCGTTTGTATGGGCGTACAGAACATAAGTTTGAACGCATTGCGGATAATGTTAAGGTAATTGGTGCGGTAGCTTACCCCCAAAGCAAAGAGCCATAAAAGATATATGCCGCCTAAAACGGTGAAAATTATGGCAAACACGAACAGCGTCACCGCGCCGCCAAACCCCGAAGCGGTAGCCGCGGCAAGGTGCATTTGGTCGTTTGCAAGGAAAGTGCAGTAAAGAAGGGACATAAACAGCGTTACGGGCAAAGCCGTTTTAAGATATCCCACCTTAACGCCGTGCAAAAGCCCCTTTATGGTAAACTGGTTTTTGGTGTATAAAAGCTTTCTTATGCAGTAAGCCGCGCCCGAAACGCCTGCGGAAGCAATAAGACCCGAGGCAATCAAGAGGGCGAAAAAGCGGATATCCACCCAAAGAACAAGCTTTTCGGCAAGCCCGGTCAGCGCTTCGCGCGGGTAAAACGGATAGCCTTGCGACGCGTTGAAAGGATAGGACAGCGAAAGGGTGTCTATATACATATTCCGCATATAAACCACCACTATAGCGGGGATAAAGGTGATGAGCACCAGCAAATTCAACGCGACGAGTTTCCAGAAATTTGTCTTGAAAACTTCCCACGTGCGGCGCCATCTGCCCCCTTCGGTTTCCACCTTTTTAAAATCGTCGGCAATTTCGTTGCCCTGCAAGCCTTTAAGTTCTACCATATATTTCCTTTAAAACACAATTTTGCTTTTTAATAATATCACATAAGCGAAATTATTTCAATAATTTTGCGGCGGAAGATAAAAAAATTTGCTTCCCCGACTTTAAAAACTTTACAATCGCATTGCGTTGTGCTATTATTTTGTTAATTAAATCGGCGGACGGGCTTGCCCGTAAAGATTTAAAAGGTTCCGCTTTCACCTATCGAACAGCGCAAAGCTGTCTTTTTTATTATAAGGCGTTTGCGCAAAGGAGTTATTTATGAAAAAGTACAATGTGGGAATAATCGGCGCGACCGGCATAGTCGGACAAAGATTTCTTACGTTGCTCGAAAATCACCCTTTTTTCAACGTGGTAAGTCTCGCCGCGTCCGAAAGGTCGGCGGGAAAAAAATATAAAGACGCGGTCAAGTCGTGGGATATGCCCACGCCCATGCCCGAAAAATTTGCGGAAATGACCGTATTGAACGCCGAAAAGGACGTTAAAAAAATTGCGGAGCAAACCGATTTTTGCTTTTGCGCAGTAAATATGCCCAAAGCCGAAACGCAGCTGCTGGAATTGAGTTATGCAAAGGCGGAATGCCCGGTAATTTCAAATAATTCCGCAAACCGCGACGAGCCCGACGTGCCCATGATCATACCCGAAGTAAACCCCGGGCATCTCGAAATCATACACGCGCAGAGAAAGCGCCTCGGCACAAGGCGCGGGTTTATTGCGGCAAAATCCAACTGCTCTCTCCAATCCTACGTGCCGCTTTTGCACCCCTTTATGAAATACGGGCTTAAAAACGTGGCTCTTTGCACGTACCAGGCAATTTCGGGCGCGGGCAAAACTTTTGCCACCATGCCCGAAATTTACGACAACATAATCCCCTTTATCGACGGCGAGGAATTCAAAAGCGAAATGGAGCCCCTTAAAATTTGGGGAAAGCCCGACGGCAAAATAATAAAACCCGCTCAAGCCCCGCACATTTCGGCGCAGTGCGTACGCGTACCCGTGACCGACGGACATACAGCCGCCGTATTTGTGGAGTTCGAAAAGAAAATCACGGCGGAAGAAATTATAGACGGCTGGAAAAATTTCCGCGGCGAGCCGCAGATTTTAAACCTGCCCTCCGCGCCCAAACAGTTTATACATTATTTCGGCGACGACAACCGCCCCCAACCCCGCCTTGACAGGGATCTGGAAAACGGCATGGCGGTCAGCGCAGGCAGGCTTCGCAAAGACAGCGTTTTCGACTATAAATTCATAGGGCTGTCGCACAACACCCTGCGCGGCGCCGCAGGCGGCGCCGTACTGCTTGCAGAACTTGTTGCCGTTAAGGGATATTTCGACTGATTGTCGCCGTACAGGCGTCCGCATTTTTAAAACTTTAACACCTATCCGCCCCGAAACATATGATGGTTATCGAGGCGGATTTTTTATGACAGGTTTTTTGGGCGGTATAATAACCGCTTTGATCACCCCCTTTAAAGACGGCGGCGTGAATATGGCTTCGCTTTTAAAAATGGCGGAATATCAGGCAGAAAACGGCGCGGACGGGATTTTGGTACTCGGCACGACGGGCGAAGCTTCCACAATGACCGAAGCCGAAAAAGCCGAAGTTATAAAAGGCGTGGTAAAGGCTTTTAAAGGCAAAATAAAAATTATTGTAGGCACGGGCTCGAATTGTACGGCAAAAGCCGTGGAAGCGGGGAAATTTGCCGCCGCAGAGGGCGCGGACGGTTTGCTTGCCGTTACCCCTTACTACAACAAGTGCACCCAAAACGGCATAATAGAATACTATAAGGCGGTGTGCGGCGGGGCAAAAATCCCCGTAGTCGCCTATAACGTGCCGTCGCGCACGGGCGTGAATATTCTTCCCGAAACGTGCGAAAAGCTTGCCGAAATAAATAATCTTGCGGGAATAAAGGAAGCCGGCGGAAACGTAACGCAGGTAGTGGAAACCATGCGGCGGGTGCGCGGCAGGCTGGATTTATTTTCGGGCGAGGATTTTTTGAACCTGCCCCTGCTTGCAATAGGCGGCGCGGGGCTTATTTCGGTGACTTCCAACGTCGCGCCGGCGGCCATGAAAAAAATGTACGGGCTGGTAAAGGCAAACCGCCTTGACGAAGCCAACGCCCTGCAGGACTTTTTGCTGCCTTTGGAATACGCGCTGTTTTCGGAAGTGAACCCCATACCCGTAAAAGCCGCGTACAATATGCTGGGATTCGACGCGGGCGAGCCGCGGCCGCCCCTCACCCCGCTTTGTAAGGAAAACAGAGAAATTTTAAAAAGGGAACTGGAAAGGACGGGAATTTTAAAAGTATGCTGAAACTGCTTATAACGGGTATATGCGGCAAAATGGGCGGGACTGCGCTTAAAATTTGCCAAAGCCGCGGCGCCGAAGCCGTATGCGGCGTGGACATAGCCGCAACCAATTTAAAACCGCCCGTGTATTCATCCTTTGAAGAAGTCGGCGAAGAGGTCGACGCCGTAATAGATTTTTCCTCTCCCTCCGCCATTTACGGCGAGCTGGAGTGGGCTGAAAGCAGGCATGTGCCCGTTATAATAGCCGCAACGGGCTATTCTGACAGGGAAAGAGAATATATACGCCTGCGTTCCGAAAAGAACGCGCTGTTTATTTCCCCCAACTACTCCCTCGGCATAGCCGTTCTTAAAAAGCTGGCAAGGGAAGCCGCAAAAATTCTCGGCGAAAATTTCGACGTGGAAATTATAGAAAAACATCACCGCCTTAAAGCGGACGCGCCATCGGGCACCGCCATATCGCTTGCCGAAAGCATAGGCGAAGTAATGGGCGGAAAGCCCTATGTTTGCGGGCACGGCGGAAAGCGCGGCGGCGAAATAGGCATACACTCCGTGCGCGGCGGAACGATTACGGGCGAGCATGAAATAATTTTTGCGGGCGGCGGCGAAATAATTGCCCTCTCCCACACCGCCCTGTCCAAAGATATATTCGCGGCGGGCGCGATAGAGGCGGCAAAGTGGATACAGGGAAAACCGCCCGCGCTGTACGGTTTTGAGGATATGACTAATACTTTTTAACAGTTAAATATAAGCCGTAAAAAAGTTAAAGCGGCGGCGGGCGCGTATTTGCGCCCGCCGCCGCTTTGTTTTTTATTTTTTTAACTTCCTCTTACGCTTTCGCGCTGCCTGCCTTTTTTATAAAACGATTTTCCACGGAATTCAAGTCCTCCGCGGTCGCAGAAACCGTTGGATGAAACAAGCATAGTCGTTCCGTATTCAGGGATATAGTCGCTTGTAAAACTGATTAATCCGTTGGAAATTTGATATGTACCCGAATTAATTTCGATATCATCGCCGCCGAATAAAGAGTACGACATTTCCAACCCCGAACTGCTCCACTTTCCGTTACTAAGTTTAATATAAACGTCTGTATTAAGTTCGTTGTTTTCATAAAGATAATATTCGCCGTTGACCCCGAAAAAATTACAACCCGCCGAAAAAACCACCGTAAACAATAATAGCGCCACTGCAGGTATAAGTAAAACCAATTTTTTTGTCATATTTCCTCCAAAAATATTTTATAATAAAATTATATGTGTATTGCACATATTTGTCAAGCAATTTTACAGGTTTTTTAAATATAAAAAAACCCGCAGGCAAGACCCGCGGGCACAACGTTATTTTTTTAAGATAAATCTATGCCGAGAAGGGATTCGAGCGTTTCGTCGTACAAACGCGCCAACGCTATGAGATTTTCATACTCGGGTCGGGAAACGTTGTTCTCCCAATCGCTTATGTTAGACTGTTTTATTCCCAAAATCTGCGCGACTTGCAACTGGGTATACCCGTTCTGCAACCGCAAACTTTTAAATCTCTCCCCAAATTCCATAAAAAAAGTATACTTAAATTATGACGAAACATTTGACAAATATGTGCGTTGCACATATAATATAACTAACGCTACACAAAAGGAGATATGTATGTATTGCAACAAATGCGGAAAAGAAATTCCTGAAGGACAGACGGTATGCCCCCACTGCGGCGCATCGCAAACCGTGCAGCAGCCCTATTACTCACAGCCGCAACAGCAGATTGTGGTAACATCGCCTGTCACCGAATCCAACGGCTCGGCTACGGCAGGCTTTGTGCTGTCGATTATCGGTTTGTTCTTTTCGATTGCCTTTATACTGCAACTGCTCGGCTTTATTTTGAGCATTGTGGGTATTATAAAGGCAGGTTCTGTTCACGGAAAAGGGCGCGGTATGGCAATTGCGGGACTTGTGCTGTCGCTTTTGGGATTTGTACCGGGCATTTTGCTCATTTCCATGATGGCAAGCGCATGTGCTTCGTTGGCGGTTGTTTGACCCGAAGCCAAAAAAAATGCGGCTGCGTTATTAAAACGCAGCCGCATTTTTTATACCGTTTAAACTTTTTTGATTATGGCAAGTTCCTTTAAAGCGCGGGTGTAGGCAATGTACTTTTCGTTATCGGTCATATCCTCGTCGGCGACGGCAACGGAAGTGAATTCCAGACCCTTGCTCTGGTAAACCGTCATAAGGTTTATTTTATTTTTTGAAATTTTGCCCGTAAAACATGGCAGGTTGTAACTCTTCTTTTTAAGTTTTTCGAAGTTCTTTTCGGAGCAGATCACGGCTTTTAAGCCCGTGGTTTTGGAGAGAAACCCCGTTACGGCGCGCTTTTCTATGAATTTTACGTCGTTGCCGTCAAGCCCTATAGACTTCATCTCAATCCCCAGACGTCCGGAAACGTAGTCCACGATCTGGTTAGTGTTGCGGTAGTTGAGATTGAGTTCCAAAACGTCGAGCCCCAATTCGCGCCAATCCTTTATGCCGCGGTATTCGGTGATATTCTGCTTTAAATCGCCGAAAACGTTGAGCACCGCCCTGTCGTTGACCGCGCGCAATATGCCGTATTCGGCGGGGGAGACGTCCTGCGCCTCGTCCACGAATATGAACGCGTATTTGGGGGAAAGGTCGTAACCGAGCTTTGACAAGATGAAACACAGCGAAAAGGGGTCGCTCTTTATCAGGGTCTTTGCGGACACGCCGAAGCGCGCCTTGTATTTTTTAACCGTTTCCCTGTAGAAAAATCTTAGGACGTCGGCGGTGTTTTCGCACTTGCCCACGGCAACCAGCGCCTCGTCGCCGCGTATCACGTCGGCAAATTCGCATATCGCCGAAAAGCCGCCCAATATTTCCTCCGCCGCCGCAGAGATCTCCTCTGTTTCCGCTATCAGCTTTTCGCGCTTTTCCACTCCCTCCGAATAGGTGAGCACTTCGGCGTCGCCGATTCTCGTTTTATAGCGTCTGAGGTCGGCGGCTTCGCGCGTAAGAATCTCCTTTAACGCCGAAAGATCCTCTGTTGCGGCGCGGCATATCTTGCCCGAATAGCGCCTTAAAAATCTTACCGACTTGTAAAAGGACAAAAACTGCCTGTAAAAAAAGGCGTATCCCTTCATCCTTGCGTCCTCTCCCGAAAGCCGCAAAAATTCCGCCACGTCGAGCACGCAGTTGAACATGTATCTGAATTGTTTTGTATAGTACAGCCCGCCGTCGGGCTTTTCCTTTATTTCGCCCAAAACGCAGCGCCTTACGCGCAGGCTTGCGTTTTTTATCTTTTCGTAACGGGCAACCTGCTTTTCGCACACGGATATAATATGTTCTACCGTGTCCTTGGCGTCGTCCGAATTGAACATGCCGTAAATGCCGTCATAAATTTTGGCAAGTTTTTTGGTGACGTCGCCCGCAAAGCCGCCCGAATATATATATTTTAAATACTCTTCGGGCACTTCGGCGTTCATATCCGTCTTTCCCGCTATGTCCACCCCCGCGTTTTTGAGCATGGCTATGAAATAGTTGTCGAGGGTGCAGGTTTTTACCTTTTCGAGTTCGAGTACGGCGGAAAGCTCGTCTATAAATGCGTTGAAGGAGTCGGAAGGAGTGATTACAAGCACGTCGGAATTACGTATGGCGTCGTTGTTGTACATTATATACGACAGCCTGTGCAGCATTACCATCGTTTTGCCGCTTCCCGCAACCCCTTGCAATACGAAGCGCGACTCTTCGGGCAGGGTTATTATTTCGTACTGCTTCTCCTGTATAGTCTCTATTATGTCGGTGATTTCCTCTTTCTCTTTGCGGCTCTTTAAGATCTCCTTTAAAAAGGGGTCGAAAATGAGCGCTTCGTCCCTGCCGCCTATCTCCTCTTTGGTCAAAAAGTCCGAAAGGTTAAGATATTCGTTTTTGAAATCTATCACCTTGCCGTTGTCGGTGCGGACGGAGCGGCGGAGAATAAGCTTGTAGTCATAACCGTTTATGTTGAACGCCGTGCGGCTCTTCTGGTAGTATTTCTGCGCGAGGGGAGCGCGCCAATCCACAATTTCCAGCCCCGCGTCGCCGCGCTTGCCTATATAATACGAATTGTATCCCTCGGACGGGTCGGTAAGATCCATCCTTGCAAAATAGGGTTCGGCGAAAAAGGGTTTATAGCTGTCTGTTTTCTTTTTAAGGCGGGTAATTTCAGAATTAAGCGCGAGCACGCGCTTATACGATTCGGCGTTGTAATCGGAGGAAGAAAGTATTTCCTGTTTTTCGGCGCGGGCGGCTTCGGAGGCTTTTTTGAGCTTGACGATATACAGCGCTTTGAGCATTACTTTTACGGCAAGAATATGCCTGTCCTCGTAATCGCGCTGTTTTTCTTCGTCCAGAAGATCGCAAAAAAACTGTTTTGTGGGTTCTTTGGCGGGTTTTATTAAATTTTCGGCTTCTTCGAGTTTATTCATCGTTCCGTCGGGTATTCCGCGCCTTTAAGGGTTTATTTACAAAGTATATCACACCGCATGCCAAAAATCAACGGTAAAATAAAAAAATCAACGGGCGCAGTGCCCGTTGAAAAAAATTTCAGGAATTTTTTGACCTTTTATACCAGCATTGTATAAATTCCGCAAGCACGAGAGAAAGTTCTTTTATGTTCCAATCCGTAGTGTTCACCGTAAGATGATATGTGGAAGAAGAACCCCACTTTGAATCCGCCATGAATTCGCGTATCTGCGCACGGCTCTTGTCAATGCTCTTTATGTTTTTTATTATCTGTTTGCGCGAAAGGTTTTCACCTTCGGGTGCGCGCGCCGCGCACCGCCTTATTTTGGCTTCCATATCTGCGCACACGAAAATGTTGAAAGGGTTAAACTCCTTTAAAATCACGTCGGCGTTACGCCCTACTATAACGCAGTCCTTGCCCGCCTGCCCTATCTTTTCTATCACACGCTTCTGCTCGAGAAACAGTTCGGTTTTTTGCGCCTGCAAGGAAGGAATTACGCCGAACGTATTGCCGTACGTAAAGGAAAAAGTTTGTACGTAGTTGCTGTCGAGAGCTTTTTCCACGTATCTTTCGTCCAGACCTTTGTTGGCGGCTATCGCGGTTATTATCTCTTTGTCGTAATAACCGAACCCCAAAACGTCGGCAAGACGCTTGCCGAGCTCCCTGCCGCCGCTTCCGAATTCACGGCTTACGGTAATTATTTTCATGGCAACTCTCCTTTTTCACTCCCATTCTATTGTCGCGGGGGGTTTGGAAGTGATATCGTAAACCACCCTGTTGGCATGTTTCACTTCGTTGGATATGCGGTTGGAAATAGTTTCGAGCACGTCGTACGGAATTCTCGCCCAATCCGCCGTCATTGCGTCGAGAGAGGTCACGGCGCGGATGGCTATCACGTTTTCGTACGTCCTGAAATCGCCCTGTACGCCCACCGTTTTGCTGTTGGTGATTACGGTGAAGTATTGCCATATTTCGCCGTCGAGCCCCGCCTTTGCAATTTCTTCGCGCAATATATAGTCGCTGTCGCGCAGGGTTTCGAGCTTTTCTTCGGTGACTTCGCCCATAATTCTTATGGCAAGCCCCGGCCCCGGGAAAGGCTGGCGCATAACCACCGATTTGGGCAAGCCCAGCTCGAAGCCGACTTTGCGCACCTCGTCCTTAAACAAGTCGCGCAGCGGCTCTATAATCTCTTCGAAGTCCACCACGTCGGGAAGTCCGCCTACGTTGTGATGGCTCTTTATTACCGCGCTCTTGCCCTTGCCGCTCTCGATGACGTCGGGATATATGGTGCCCTGTACCAAAAAATCCACCTTGCCTATCTTTTTGCTTTCGGCTTCGAAGGCGCGAATAAACTCTTCGCCTATTATCTTTCTCTTTCTTTCGGGGTCGGCGACGCCCTTTAATTTTTCGAGGAATATTTTGCCAGCGTCGACTTTAATGAGGTTCATTTTCAGCCCGTCGCGGAATACTTTCATAACTTCGTCCGCTTCGTATTTGCGCAAAAGCCCGTGGTCTACGAAAACGCAGGTGAGGTTGTTCCCCGCGGCTTTATGCACGAGGGTTGCGGCAACCGCGGAATCCACTCCGCCCGACATTGCGCAGAGCACCTTTCTGTTGCCTATCTTCCTCTTTAATTCCTCGATTTTGCCCGCAACGAAGTTGGACATTGTCCAGTCTCCCGCCGCGCCGCAGATGTTATAGAGGAAATTTTTAAGTATCTGCATGCCGTATTGGGTATGGTTGACTTCGGGGTGGAACTGTACGCCGTAAATTTTGCGCTCTTCGTTCCCGAAAGCCGCATACGGGCAATTATCGCTCTCGGCTATCTTTTCAAACCCTTCGGGCAGCCCCGTTATCCTGTCGGTGTGGCTCATCCAGCAGACCGATTTTCGGGGTATGTTTTCGGTGAGCGGCGAAGGATAATATTTAACTTCGGCTTTGCCGTATTCGGAGGTATCCGCGCGCCCGACTTTTCCGCCGAGGATATGCGCGGTAAGCTGGCAGCCGTAGCAAATCCCCAAAACGGGTATGCCCAAAGCGAATACGCGCGGGTCGATTTTGGGGCTGCCCTCTTCGTAAACGCTGTTGGGCCCGCCCGTAAAAATAATACCTATGGGGTTATATTCCCTGATTTTTTCCACCGTGGTCTCGCAGGGTTTAAGGTCGCAAAATACGCCCAGCTCGCGCACTCTTCTTGCAATAAGTTGGTTGTACTGCCCGCCGAAATCGAGCACTAATACTTTTTGATGGAGCATATATTCCTCTCTTTTATCCGAATTAAGGCGCAAGCCGCGCTTGCGCCTTACAATTTAAATCAGTTTTTGGGCGAGTAGTTGGGGGCTTCCTTTGTGATGCTTATATCGTGGGGATGGCTTTCGGCAAGCGACGCGGCGGTCATCTTTACAAACCTGCCGTTTTTACGCAAAGCTTCTATAGTGCCGTTGCCCGTATAGCCCATGCCCGCGCGCAAGCCGCCCATAAGCTGGAAGATGATATCGGCAATCGCCCCGCGGTAGGGAACGCGCCCTTCCACCCCTTCGGGCACGAATTTTTTGGCGTCGCCCTGAAAATATCTCTCCTTGCCGCCCGCCGCCATTGCGGGAAGCGAGCCCATCCCGCGGTAGCTTTTAAAGCTTCTGCCCTGATAAATTTCAAGTTCGCCCGGGCTTTCTGCGGTGCCCGCGAACAGCGAGCCTATCATGACCGCGCTGCCGCCCGCCGCGATAGCCTTTACTATGTCGCCCGAATACTTGATGCCGCCGTCGGCTATTACGCGTTTACCCAGCTTGTCCGCCGCCTCCGCGCAGTCTAAAACTGCCGTAAGCTGTGGCATGCCTATGCCCGCCACGATGCGGGTAGTGCATATGGAGCCCGGTCCTATGCCTACTTTAACTACGTCGGCGCCCGCCTCGATAAGGTCGCGCGTGGCTTCCGCCGTGACGACGTTCCCCGCGACGAGCGGAAGACAGGGATATGCCTTTTTGACCTTTGTAACGGCCTGCAATATGCCTTTGGAGTGACCGTGCGCCGAATCCAGCACAACGATGTCGACTTTGGATTTTACGAGTTCGGCAACCCTTTCGAGCACGTCCGCCGAAGCGCCTATTGCCGCGCCCGCAAGCAACCTGCCGTTTTTGTCTCTCGCGCTGTTGGGATATTGAATAGATTTTTCTATGTCCTTTATGGTGATAAGCCCTTTGAGATATCCCTCTTTATCGACGATGGGCAATTTTTCTATCCTGTGCCTGCCCAGAATTTTTTGGGCTTCTTCCAGCGATGTGCCCTCGGGCGCGGTGACGAGATTTTCCTTTGTCATCACGTTGTCTATGGGCTGGTCGAAGTCCGTTTCGAAACGCAGGTCGCGGTTGGTGAGTATCCCCACGAGCTTGCCGTTTTTTGTTATGGGTACGCCGCTTATCTTGTACTTCGCCATAAGCGCGCATGCCGCGGAAACGGGTTCTTCGGGGCTGAGATGGAAGGGATCGGTTATAACGCCGTGTTCGCTCCTCTTAACCTTGTCCACCTGCAGAGCCTGCTCCTCCACCGACATGTTTTTATGTATTATGCCTATGCCGCCCTCGCGCGCCATAGCTATGGCAAGTTTGCTTTCGGTAACGGTATCCATTGCCGCGGAAAGCAGGGGAATATTAAGTTCTATCCCCTTGCACAGCGTGGTTTTTAAATCCACGGTAGCCGGAAGCACTTCCGAAGCCGCGGGTATAAGCAGCACGTCATCGAAGGTCAAAGCTTCTTTTACTATTTTATCGCTCATTGCTAATCTCCTGCATTGGTTATAGTTTCAATAATTCGAGTATGGTTTTGCGGTATGCCTCTTCGTCCGCGTCCGAAACGGTAAGGCTGCCGACTTTTTCCGCCAAAGTGCTCTTCATATCGGCGTCGCCGTTTTCGAACGCCCGCCTTGACAGCATTGCATAGGCATTGTTGCGCGGAAAACCGAAATCTTTCATTGCCTTTTCCGCCGTGGAAAGGGCGTCGGTCTTTCTGCCCAAAGCATATTGCGAGCACGCAAGGTTGCCCATTACGTACTGTTTGTAGCTGAAATCGGTCAAAGACGACATATTGCCGCCCAAAACGTCTGAAGTCTTTATGTCGCGGGTCTTGCAATATTCCTCGAACTCGCGCGCGTCTATCATGCGCAACGCGAAATTCACGACGTTGGCGTCGTCGCCCGAAAGAATACTGTCGTCCACGCAACGCGCCAGATCGCCGTATTCGCCCGAATAGGTGTATGCCAGCGAAGCGTATCCAGTGGCAAACGAATAATTGCCCGTCTTTTCGAAAAAGGTAGCCATATGCCCAGGAAGACCGAGGCTTACAGCCGTAAACGCAAGAACGAGAATTACCGCCAATCCGATAAAAGTTTTCAAAGCCGTTTTTAAAACTACTTTTTGCAAACCGTCACCCAAAGTATGTCCGTAATCGAATTTAAAATATTTTATCATAGCCGCACGGAAAAAGCAACTAAATAATTAAAATTTATATTTCATTATCATATGGTCGGGGTTAACATACGGGCGCGCGGCAAAATTTTTTATCATAAAGCGGTGTGCGGTTTTAATATAAATAGCCTATGAAACGTTTTATTATAGCCGCGCTGTTTGCGGCGACCGCGATTGCGGGGCTTTCGGCTTGCTCTTCCCAAATTGATTACACAAAATTCATTTCGGAAAAGAGAAGCGAGATTTATTTGTATTCGGACGACGAAATAGATTTTAAAATTTACTGCACGGAGCGGGAACAGCCGTATGTCTCTGACGGGATATGCGGCGAGCCGTGCAGTCTTGCCGAAATTTTTGCCTCTTTCCCCGTTCCGCCCGAAACCCTTGAAGCAAAGGTGGGAAATTTTTCGGGAGAGATGAACTACGAAGCGGTAAACAAAAGGTTTACCCTTACATTTTCCGCAGAGCCGTTTTCGGCGGACGGCGTTGACGTAACGCTTACCTTTGACGGAAAAGAAAAAACTTTCCGCGCATTGAACGTGGCGGGGAAAGACACCATAAGTTGCGGCGACGCGGTGCGCTTTGCCGCGGAATACGACGGGGAGCTGTTTAAAAGCCTGACCCGTAAAAATGGGTTCGGCGGAGAAATTTACGTGCGGCTTTTGTACGACGACGGGTGCTATTATTACGTGGGCGTATGCGACAGGGAGAAAAACGTTTCGGCATATCTCCTGGACGGGACGAGCGGCAAGGTCATCTCGCACAAAAAACTCCCCGCTTAAAACCCCAATAATGCAAAAGCGCGGCTTTAAAAAAAGCCGCGCTTTAATTTTTAAAATTTTAAATTTGATCATAAAATTTTTTCGAACGCCACGCGCGAAGAGCCGTCGCGGAGCAATGTAACCGTGCCGCAGCGGCTGAATTGCAGCTTTTCCAAAAGCGCAAGCATGGGTCCGTTTTTTATGTGCGTGTCTATCCTAAGGCTGGTACGCCCGCGCTTTTTGGCTATTTCGGGCGCGGCTTCCATAAGAACGTACATGGCGGCGCCCGTCCTTCTGAATTTTTCGGCGACCGCAACGCGGTGCACGGCAAGATAATTGCCTTCCGTAAGCCATTTCCCGTCGATCTCCACGTAGTTTTCGTCAAAGTTTAAAAGGGAAAACACCGCGGCGACTTCTTTCCCCACGTTCACGGAATACAGCACTCCGCCCAAAATCCCCTCGCGTATGTCGTGTTCTTCCAAAAATCCCTTACCCCACTGCGGGTTGCCGAGAGATTCCATAAACTGCTGTGCCGAGGAGTATATTTTCATTATTTCTTCGAGTTGGTTTATGCGCGACGGCGCGTAAGAAAATTTCATAACCGGTTCCTTAAAAATTCTATTATTATCGTATTTTGCACGAACAGATATTCGTCCTTTATTTTTATACGCCGCGGGGTGACCTCGATATACCCGTTCATTTTATTTATCGCGTCTTTATACTCCGAAATGAAGTCCTTGCCGAAAAGCCGGGTGTATTCTTCCCTGTCTATCCCCGCCGACGTGCGCAGGGCGAGCATTATGAATTCCTCTTCCTGCCCGTCTTTGTCCACCGTTTCGCGGTCGACGACGGCAAGGTTGCCCGAAAGCAGGCATTTGAAATACTCGTCCAAACCGAAAGTATTGGTAAACCGCACGTTGCCTATATGCGACGACGCCGATACCCCGAAGCCTATGTATTCGCCCCTCTTCCAATAGTTGAGGTTATGGCGGCTCTCCTTTCCCTTTTTGGCGAAGTTGGAGACTTCGTAACGGTGAAAGCCCAGCTCTTCCAGCTTTTTATAACCCGCCGCATACATGTCTGCCACTTCGTCCGCGTCGGGCAGTTCGCCGTTGAGGTAGTCCGTATAAATAGGCGTACCGTCTTCGGGCGAGAGGGCGTACATGGAAATATGGCTTGCGCCGAAAGCCGCGGCGACCTCTATGGTCTTTATCACGTCGTCCGGAGTCTGACCCTTTAAACCTATCATGACGTCTACCGAAAAATTTTTGCCCTTTAAAAGTTTTGCGCAGGTCACAAATTGGTTGAGGGTGTGAATTCTGCCTATTTCGGCAAGCTGGCTGTCGATTGCCGTCTGCAAGCCCACCGAAAAGCGGTTTATGCCGCACTTTGAATACAGGTCTATCTTTCCCGCGCTTACGGTGCCGGGGTTTATCTCTATGGTGATTTCGGCGGACGGGGAGAGAGAAAAATTCTTCTTTGCCGCCGCGACGAGCATTGCAATATAATTTTCGTCCACCACGGAGGGCGTTCCCCCGCCTATGTAGAGGGTGTCGAAGTTATATCCTTTAAGCTCCTCTTTGCGCATAGCCATTTCGCGGTAAACGCACGCCATATAGCTTTCGGCAAGATATAGCTTTTCGGGAAAGGAGGCAAAGTCGCAATAGCGGCATTTTGCCTTGCAAAAGGGAATATGCACGTAAATTCCCGCCATCAGTTTCCCTCCCAACGGTAAATATTCATATCGGCTTTCCCGTCGCGGGAGAACACTATGCCTTCGGCTTCGAGCATAGCCCTCTGCACCTGCGGTCCGCCGAACGCGAAACCGCTGCTTACCGAACCGTCCTTAAATACGACCCTGTGGCAGGGTATTTCGCCCGGGCGGGGATTTGAGTGAAGCGCCCAACCCACGCTGCGCGCCGCGCGCGGACAGCCTGCCATTGCCGCGACGTCGCCGTAAGAGAGCACTTTGCCCGCGGGTATTTTTTTAACCGTTTCGTATACTTTTCCGAAAAAATCCATCTCAGTCTTTATTGGTCTTTAAAATCTGCATGAACACTTCGCTGGGCACTTCCACGTTGCCTATCTGCCTCATGCGCTTTTTGCCCTCTTTCTGCTTTTCGAGCAACTTCTTTTTGCGGGTGATATCGCCGCCGTAACATTTGGCGAGCACGTCCTTGCGCATGGCTTTAACCGTTTCCCTCGCTATGATTTTGCCGCCTATCGCCGCCTGTACGGGGATTTCGAAGAGCTGGCGTGGAATTGCGTCTTTGAGGTTTTCGCAAAGCGTTCTGCCGCGCGGATACGCGCTGTCCTCGTGGACTATCATGGAGAGCGCGTCGCATATTTCGCCGTTTAAGAGTATGTCCATTTTTACCAGCTTGCTCTTTTCGTAGCCGCAGAGCTCGTAATCGAAGCTCGCATAGCCTCGGGTGCGGGATTTTATGGAATCGAAGAAGTCGAAAATTATTTCGTTGAGGGGCAGGCGGTATTCCAGCCGCACCCTCGACTTGTCCAGATAGGTCATCTGCAAAAACACACCCCGCTTTTCGCGGCACAGGTCCATTATCTGACCCAAATAATCGGGCGGGGAATAGATATCGGCTTTGACTATCGGCTCCTCTATATGCTCTATTTCAGAAACGGGAGGCAGGTGCGAGGGGTTGTCCACAAACAGCTCCTCCCCGTCCGTTTTTACTACCTTGTAGCTTACTGACGGCGCGGTGGTTATTATCTCCAGCCCGAACTCCCTTTCCAGCCTCTCCTGTATTATCTCCATATGCAAAAGCCCCAAAAAGCCGCAACGGAAGCCGAAGCCCAGCGCGACCGAACTGTCGGGCTCGAACAAGAGCGACGCGTCGTTAAGCTGTAACTTTAACAAGGCGTCTTTGAGGTCGTTGAACTTGCTGCCGTCGAGGGGATATATCCCGCAGAACACTACGCTCTGCACCTTTTTATAGCCGGGCAAAGGTTCGGCGGCGGGACGTAAAACACCCGTTACTGTATCGCCCACGGCGACGTCCTGTATGGATTTGATGGAAGCGGCTATATAGCCGACTTCGCCCGAAACAAGAATTTCTTTGGGAAGAAGGCGGGGATTGAAGGCGCCCACCTCTACCACGTCGTACTCCTTGTCCGAACGGAAAGTTTTTATTCTGTCGCCCGGCTTTACCGTGCCGTCTTTTATCCGCACAAAGAGAATTACTCCCTTGTAGTTGTCGTAATAGCTGTCGAAAATCAACGCCTTTAACGGGGCATCGTCGTCGCCCTGCGGCGCGGGGAAATATTTTATAACGTCCTCCAGCACTTCGCGGATGTTTATGCCCTCTTTCGCAGAAACGAGGGGCGCATAGGACGCGTCCAAACCTATAACTTCCTCTATTTCCTTTTTAGCCTCTTCGGGACGGGCGGAAGCAAGGTCTATCTTATTTATAACCGGCAGAATTTCAAGGTCGTTTTCAAGGGCGAGATATACGTTTGAGAGGGTCTGCGCTTCCACGCCCTGCGTGGCGTCGACAATTAAGATAGCGCCCTCGCATGCGGCGAGAGAACGGGAAACTTCGTACGTGAAATCCACGTGCCCGGGCGTGTCTATAAGATTGAGTTCGTATTCTTCGCCGTCGTCCGCCTTATAGAACATTCTAACGGGAGCGAGCTTTATGGTTATGCCGCGCTCCCTTTCGATATCCATCGAATCGAGAAGCTGCGCTTCCATATCCCGCTCGGAGACCTGCCCCGTGCACTCCATAAGCCTGTCGGCGAGAGTGGACTTGCCGTGGTCTATGTGCGCTATTATGCAGAAGTTGCGGATATTGTTCTTTTTGCCCATAGGTTTATTATATAAAAAACTTTGTCGTTTGGCAATAGGTTTAAACGCTCAAACGTATTTTTTTTACATACAACGACGGCGGCACGGTTGACAGCTTGCGGCGTTAATGATAAAATCATTATGTCTTAACACAATTCTTTAAAAAGGAGAGAACTATGAACGAAATAGGAAGATTGCAAAAGAAGCTTATTCCCGTCAACATTGTGGTTATGGTCTTGTCGTTGGTTGCGGCTTTGAGCATACTTTTCGCACCTATCCTTACCGTTAACGTGGGCAAGATTACGGGCGAAATAGTTTCCGCGATGGACAGCGCCGCGGGCGACGAAAGTGAAGGCTCCGGAGAAAGCGAAGAAATGAGCAATATTTTAGGACTGCTTACGAAAAGTACCGAAAATTTAAAACTCAACGTCACCGTTATAGGGCTTTATAAGTTTGCCTCTGGCGACGGTTTCTCGCAGATCACGGGATATGTAGCCGACATCTTTACGCAGATCGAGGCGGATTTGTTTTCCACGGTAGTGGTAACCGTTATTCCCCAAATAATCGAAAACTACCAGCCCGACTCGGACATAGATCTCGATAATATAGACGTCAAAGCTGTCACCGGCAAACTCAACGCGGTTTTCGAAGCGCAGAGCGACACGGAGATCGACGAGGCTATTTATGATTTGGTGGACGAATTGCAGCGGCAAACAACGACAGCCGACGGAACGCAGCTAATAGAAGACGATATGAAAGACGAATTGAGCGAATATATAAGGAAGTATTACGACGACGCGGCGGAAGCCGTGGATGGCGACGTTACCCTTGAAAACTTTATTTGCGTTACCATATCCGAAATCATGAACGAATCCGGAAACAATTCCGACGGAAACGTGCAGGGCGTTGCGCCCGTCGCCCTCGCGTCGGCTGTAGAAGAAAACAACAATAACGACGGCAAAATTTATACCACCTATCAGGAACTTATTACGGCTATGTTCGGCGAAAGCGGAGATTCGGGAAGTCCTCTCGACAGCATCAATTCCTCTCTCGATAACATATTGCCCTACTTTAAATATATTTCTTTTGTAATGATGGGCTTCGCCGCCGTATGGCTTGTGCTGTTCATATTCGCCTTTGCACATCTTTTTGCCAAAAACAAGCGTTTTACAATGTGGTATGTTAAGTTGCTCGGGTTCTTCCCCTGCTTTGTTTTCGGGGTTCTTCCCCTTGTGGCGGGTTCTGTGCTTTCCGCCCTCGTTCCCGCCGAAGCAGGCATAAACTTAGCGGCGATTTTGGCGGCTATATCCTCGCTGACCTGGATAAGCGGCGGTTGCTATCTTCTCTTATGGATAGTTTCGATATTCTGGGCGTTCCCCATAAAGCGTAAAATACGAAAACTCCGCAAAAGCGCGAAAGCGTAACCATAAAAATTAACCTCCAAAAACGGGCAGCCCGCAAAATTGCGGGCTGCCCGTTTTTGGAGGTGTTTATAATTTTATTCGGTGGCAAGCCTGTCCAAAAGCCCGTCGTCCGAAAGTATGGCTCCGCCGCCTATCACTGCGGCAAGCTGCGGCTCTTCTGGCACATTTACGGGAATAGAGAGCTTTTTTTCGATATATTCGGGCAGCCCGTCAAGCTTTACAAGCCCGCCCGTAAGATATATACCGCCGCGCATTACAGCCGAAGTTACGTCGGGCGGCAATTTGGAAATGACAAGCTGCACGTATTCGGTAATTTTATCCACATACGCCGTTATTATGGGCAGGAGTTTTTCGGAATTCACGCAGAGCGAAGCGGGCGCGCCCGAATTTGCGTCGCGACCGTCCGCAACGGTCATTTTGTTGTCGTCGTGCAATAGGCTTCCCACCGTGTTTTTCAGCTTTTCGGCGGTGAGGGCGCCCACTCTGAACGAAAAATTTTCGGCAAGCTCGTCAATTAGCTGCCTGTCTATGTTACTGCCGCCTAAATTGACGTTGAGACCTGCGATTATCCCGTCCTGCGAAAACGCCGCTATGTTGGTTATGGTACAGCCTATATCCAGCGAAAATTTGGGGGTACTCTCGCTTATGGAGACGTTATGCCCCAAAACCGCCGCATAGGGCGTAAGGGTGAAATAGGTCGTTTCAAACCCTACGTCGGCGGCAAGCCGCCTGTACTTGTCTTTTATCTGTTCGCTTATCCCGCACGGAATTATGAAAATAGCCTCCGTGCGCCTGAGCTTTCTTCCCGTTATTTCCACCTTTTCGAGGAAGTACGATAAAAGGCGCGCGGCAAGGTTGGGGTGAACTATATCCCCCTCGAATACGGGATTTACTATCACGGTGTTCTGCGCCGCCCTGCCCGAAAGCGCGCGGGCTTTTTCGCCGCAAGCCTTTACGGTGAATTTTTTTTGTCCGTCTGCGCCGAAAATTTCTTCCACCGCTATGCAGGTGGATTCGGTTAAGACGACCCCGCTCCCGGGCATATAAATTTTGGTGAGCCCTGAGCCTAAATCTATGGCAATTCTCTTCATATGTCGTTTACCTTTTCAAGCAGTTTTTTAGTAAGCTGGATGGGCAAGCCCACTACGTTTGTATAATTTCCGTAATATTCCTTTACAAGCCCGCCGTCCTGTATACCGTAACTGCCGGCTTTGTCGAGCGGGGAACCGCTGTCCACGTAAATTTTTATGAACTCGTCCGAAAGCACGTTGAATTTTACTTCCGTCCGCTCGTATTCGGTTAATTTTTTGTACTTGTTCTGTACGCACACCGCGGTAATCACATAATGGGTGTTGCCCGAAAGCCTTTTTAGAGTTGCGGCGGCGTCGTCGCGGTTTTTGGGTTTGCCCAACACCTCTTTACCGAATACCACTATGGTGTCGCAACCGATAACCGTGGCGTCGGGATATTTTTCGAACACTTCGTCGCACTTGCTTTCGGCGAGCGCGCAAGCCATTTGTTCGGGGAACAGCGACATGTTTACGCGCTCTTCCCGTTTGGCGGGCACTGTGTCGAATTCGGGCAAAATACTTTTTAAGAGCATGCTGCGCCTCGGCGAAGCGCTTGCAAGAATATATTTCATAAGCCGGCAAAAAGTTATAATGCCGTCCGTGCGGACGGCATATGGTTACAGAATTTCGAGATTTTTGTGGAAAGATTTTCTGAATTCGGCGCTCGCCGCCATTGCGTTTTTGATTTCGAGAGCCGCATCCCCGTCGACTTCGGTTTTCATTATTACGGAATCGCCCAAAATGTCGCAATTCACGCTCTTGATGGTGCCCGAATTCGCCCTGTCGAGACTTTCGGCTATCCTGAGCATTACGCCCAGTTTCTTTACGATTTCGAGGTCGTCGTCGGTGACGATATCCCTGAACCTCGCCCAATCGTACATGTTGATGTCCTCTTTTTTATGACAGCAGGCAACAAACGCCGCAAGCACTATGTCGCGGTGGCTTACGCCGTAAAGGGTGGAGTTCAATATCATATACCAACTGTGGCGCTGGTGGTTGTAATACTTTATGCGCATGCCGCAGTCGTGCAACATTGCCGCAACTTTGAGGACCCTTAAATACTGCCGGGGAAACTTATGCAATACGCGCAGCTGTTTAAAGAGCTGTATGCTTAAATTTACCACATGCTCCACGTGCTTTTCGTCGCAATCGTAATATTTGATCAACGTGGAAAGGGAATAGGTCAATACGTCGGCAATGGGCTTTTCCGCCGTCATGGGAAGAGCCTGGTTGAACATAATGCCCTCTCTCAGCCCCGCGCCCGACAGCGTGAAGCCGTCCACGTTCATATAGTTTATAAACGCCTTTATCACCGCGAGAGCGGCGGGCAAGATGTCGGCGCGCTCGGCGGAAAGCCCCTTTATCTTCTTCTTTTTGTCAAGGTCGAGGACTTTGAGCATATCGTATACGGGCACAAAATCTTCCGTCGCCATATGGTAATTGTGTACGGTGTCCAAAGGATATTTGGTAACCATTTTGGCTATTTTGAAAAGATTTCTGAACGAACCGCCCACGCCTATCATCTGCGTGTCGGGGTCTACTTCTTTCAGCCACTCCACTTTGCTCAGCTGGTCGGTGAAAAATTCCTCTATTTTAGCCGCCTGCTCTTCGGGTTTAAGCCCGTCGCCCGAAAACAGCCCCGTCAAAGTCACCGCGCCGAAAGGCAGCGTTACGAAATTGAGCATGTTCCTGCGGTTGTAATAAACTATTTTGGTGGATCCTCCGCCTATTTCGAGGATTATCCCCTTAGGGATATCCATGGTGTTTATTACGCCGCGGTATACAAGAATAGCCTCTTCTTCGGCGGAAAGAACGCGGATCTTTATCCCGCAGTTCGCCTGTATTTCGTCGAGAAAACTGCGCTGGTTTTTTGCCCTGCGCACCGCTTCGGTGGCAACGGCTATAGTGCGCGTAACACCGCTTGCGTCGCAGAGTTTGCGGAACATTTTAAGCGTTTTTATGGTTTCGGCAACGCGCGCCGGCTTCAAAAATCCGTCGCGCTCCATATCCTGACCCAATCTGACGCTCTCTTTCAGCTCGTCGACTACCATAAAGTAGCCGTCCGCGAAGAGATTCACGATAACAAGTCTTGCCGAATTAGAGCCCAAATCAATAATGCCTATTTTTTCCAAAATGCACTCCTCACGGGCGGTTATGCCGCCACTTTGCTTAAAAACAAATTCTTTCAGGTACACATTATAACATACAACTTTTTTTTTGTATAGATTATTTAATTATTTTTGTGCAAATTGCACAATAAATCTTTGACGGATTTTCTGTATACGGGGCAGACGAAAGCGGGCGCGATTTCGCAAAGAGGCTCCAGCACAAAGCCGCGCCGCGCATAATCGGGGTGGGGAATTATAAGGTTGTCCTCCGCAATTACTTTTTTGCCGAAAAAGATTATGTCTATATCCAGCGTCCTGTCCGCCCAGCGGCGGACGCGCGTCCTGCCGTTGCGGGCTTCCACCTCCTGCGCAAATGACAAAAGCGCCTGCGGGGTGAGAAGGGTTTCTATCTCTGCCGCACAGTTTAAAAACCTGTTTGAGGCAACGCCGCCGTACGGCTCCGTTTCTATAAATGACGACACCTTTTTCAATTTTATTAAGGGATGGGCGTCAAGCGCGTTTAAAGCCGCGCCGAGATATTTTTTCCTGTCGCCCTCGCTCGAACCGAGAGACAGATAAACGGTGTTGCGCTCCACTTCCGCCGTTACGCCGACGGAGGAAAATTTTTGCTTCATGGGGGCTTGCGGCTTGTAGACCGTAAGGATCATTTTTTTTGCGGGAAGCTTGTCCATAACCGCATATGCGCACTCGTACACAAGTTTTTCTATCAGGTTAAAAGACCTGCCCGTCGCCGTCGCCGCTATTATTTTGCAGGCTTCGGAATAGTTTAAAGTGTCGGCTAAATCGTCAGAACGGTATGCGGCGCCGAAATCGTAATACAGGTCGGCGTCGAACACAAACGGCTGCGGTTCGGTTTTTTCGAAATCCTTTACGCCGTGGCAGGCGGAAATTTCCAGCCCGCGTATCAAAATTTTATCCAAATTATCCCTCCGCCCGCCTGTAATATTCTTCTATCGCCATAGCGTTTTCCTTTACGTCGTGGACCCGCACGAAGAGTACGCCCTTTTTGCAGGCGAGGCGCGTGGCTTCAACCGTTGCGCTCAGCCTGTCCTCGGGCTTTCCGCCGAACATGGACTTGCGCGAACAGCCCAGCAATGTGGGATACCCCAAAGAACCGAGCCTTTGGTAATTGTTCAAAAGCTCAAAATTCTGTTCCCTGTCTTTGGCGAAGCCTATGCCGCCGTCAAGTATTATTTTATCGCCGTCTATGCCCGCATTTAAAGCTGTTTTGACGGAATTTTCAAGAAAACCCAAAACGGGCTGCCAGATATCCCCTTTAAGGGGCGACGGGGAATTGTGCATTATACATACGGAAGCGCCGTATTTTGCCACGGCGTCTGCCATCCCCCTATCATAGGTAAGCCCCCATACGTCGTTTATCATATCCGCGCCCGCGCCAAGCGCCGCCAGCGCGCATTTTTCGTAGAAGGTGTCCACCGAAACGGGTATGTCGAACCTTGCCTTTATCATGTTAAGGGGTTTTAAAAAGCGCTCCGTCTCCTCGTCTGCGCTTATTTTTTCGTAGCCGGGACGGGTGGACTGCGCGCCTATGTCTATTACAGCCGCGCCGTCGCCAATCGCCTTTTCGACGGCGAAAAGCAGGTTGTCCGCGGTTTTGCGGCTCGCCGCGTAAAAGCTGTCGGGCGTCAGGTTTATTATAGCCATTACATAGGTGTAACCCGAAAATTCCCGCTTGCCTATCTTCATTTCAGAAGCCCGAAAACTTCGTCTTTTTTCTCTTTGGGGAAATTCCCCGCAACGGCGTATGTCACCGTCTTGCTGCCCGGTTTTTTTACGCCGCGGCAGGTCATGCAGGTGTGCTCGGCTTCGCATACCACCATAACCCCTTTGGGTTTGAGACAGCGCATTATTTCTTCGGCTATACTGCTTGTGAGCCTTTCCTGTATCTGTAATCTCTTTGAAAAAATTTCGACCGTGCGGGCAAGTTTGGATATGCCCACGACTTTTCCGTCGGGAATATACGCTATGGCTATTTTGCCGAAAAATGGCATGAGATGATGCTCGCAGGTAGAAGAAAAGCTTATGTCCTTTTCTATTACAAGCTCCCCGCCCGCTCCCGCAAAGGTTTTGGAAAGACACTCGTCCGCCGTCTTTCCCTCGCCCGAAAGCAGTTCGGCATACGCGTCGGCGACCCGCCTCGGCGTGTCTTTAAGCCCCTCGCGCGAGCGATCCTCGCCGAGGGCGTCCAAAAGCTCCTCAATAGCCTTTATTACCTTTTCCCTATCCACTTTACCGCCTCCTTGACGAGTGTGAAAGATCCGCACACGACTGTCGTGCCCGATGATTTATCGAGAGCGTCTTTTACGCTGTCCGCGGCATACGCCGCGCCGAAATGTCTTTTGCACGAGGAAAGAATTTTATCCCCGTCCATAGCCCGCGGACCCGGCGGTTTTACCGCATACGCCCGCGCCGCAAGCCCGCCTATTTTGCTCAGGCAACCGTCTATGTCTTTGTCCGAAAGACAGCCGAACACAACCGTGGTGTCTTCGGGGTCAAAAGTTTCAAGCGCTTCTTTTAAGGGCTCGAAACCCGAAGGATTGTGGCAGCCGTCCACTATAAACGTTCTGCCGTTCTTTCGGAAGAACTGCAACCTGCCCGCAAGCCGGGCTTTTGAAACGCCTTCGCTTATGCTGTTTTCGTCTATCCCCAAAAGCCGCGCGCCCTCTATGGCAAGCGCCGCGTCGTACATCTGCGCGCTTCCCGCCATTTGGATTTTGAATTCCCTGCCGCCGTACTTAAAACGCCGCAAGCCGCCTACCGGGGTTAACGCCTCTATCGGCTTGTCCGCGAACGCCGCGCCCGTCTCTTTAAAATATTCCGCTGCTTCGGGGGGCTGCAACGCGCTTACGACGGCGGGGCAATCCCTTATTATTCCCGCTTTATGGCGGCAGATCTCCCGTATGGTATTGCCTAAATACGCAGTATGTTCAAGCCCTACCGAAGATATGAGCGCGATCTCTTTTTTTAAAACGGCATTGGTGGCGTCGTATAGCCCGCCCATGCCGCACTCTACCACCGCGTATTCGCACCCTTCTTTAAAAAAGCAATAGAGGGCGGCGGCGGTTACCACCTCGAACGAAGTGCAGCCTTCCGCCTTTTTATAAGCTTTGGTAAGATATTTGCCGAACAGCCGCTTTTTTACCTGTTCGCAGTTTATTTTAAATTGGTCGTAAAACCCCAAAACCTGCGGGGAAGTGAAAGTCCCCGTCTTTTTGCCGGCGGCGACGAGAATACGCGAAACGTATTCCGCAACAGAGCCTTTGCCGTTAGTGCCAGCGATATGTATTATTTTGAGCCCGCCGTCCGGCGAGCCCAGCCTATTGAGAAGCCCGCGCGCGTTTTCGGTGCCGAACTCCATCGCGCCGCCTTTCAGATTTTCGGTTTTTTTGACGATGCCGAACATTTTTTACCTTGCCCGAAAAAGCATTATATCACAACGCCTTTCCAAAATCAAGAATATTAGCGTTTTTTTTGACAATACTGTTTATATTAAAATCTGTCCCGGGGGCAAAAATTTGGCGCTCGTTTTTATACGCACTGCGATAATATTTTTTACTTTGCTGCTTATAATGCGGCTTATGGGCAAGAGCCAGATAGGCGAAATGCAGCCTTTTGAGCTCGTCATAACTCTGGTCATAGCCGAACTCGCCTGCATACCCATGGCGGATTCGTCCATCCCCCTTTTGTACGGCATTGTGGCGATAGTTTCGATTTTTATACTTCACCAGCTCGTATGGCTTTTGAACCTGTGGTTCAAGCCCGTAAAAAACGTAATTTGCGGTACGCCGTCGGTGGTGATAAACAAGGACGGCATAGACCCGTTCCAGCTAAAAAAGAACGATTTGGACGTAAGCGACCTTGTGGAGAGCATGCGCGGGGCGGGATATTTCAGTCTCGACGACGTATATTACGGGCTGTATGAAGCAAACGGCTCGTTTTCGGCGCTCGAAAAGGAAGAAAAGAACTCCGGCTCATTGCCTTTGATATTGATAGATTTAGGCAAACCCGACAAAAAGAACATAAAAAAATGCGGCTTCGACGAAGGGAGCTTTAAAGAATTATTAAAGGCGCACGGCGCTAAAATTAAAGACGTTGTGGCGATGACGGTCAACGGCGACGGCAGAACGTATTTTCAGAAGCGCGGCGAAAAATATCGGATCTTCGATATAGAGGTGCCCGAAAAATGGTAAAAGCCATTATATTTACCCTTGCCGCGGCGGCGCTGTGCGTCGGGTTGTTTATATTTACGGAATTGTATGTTGGAAAGCAATTCGACGAATTTTCCGCCGCGGTGGAAACTCTCTACGATAAAACGGAAAACAAAACGGCAAACCGCGAGGACGGGTTTGCCGTAAGAACTTTGTGGAATTCCAAAAAGGAAAACCTGCACGTGTTTTTGCCGCATAACGATATTTCGTACGTGGACTATTGGCTTAGCGAAGCGTGCGGGCTGATTTATCGCGGAAACTACGAACTCGCGTTGGCGAAGCTTGAAGTTTTAAAGGAAATTTCAAAAAATCTGCCCGGCGCATACAAGCTGAAATTCGAGAATATCTTTTAATTATTCGTATTCGTCCAGACTCCGCCTCGACTGCGGCGGGGGCGGCGGACAGAAAGGCGGCGGGCACTCCGGATTTTTGGGCGGCTTTTGCGCGGGAGGCGGATTGCCGAGATTTACGAGCACGGCGTCCTCGCCTATTTTATTTATACATTTTAAAGGCACGAACACCTCTTGTTTGGTCAGTTTAAATCCCTTGCAACCGGTGACGTATACGCCCAGCACGGTGCCCTCGGGAAAGACGAACTTCAAATCGCAGACTTTTCCCAGATGTTTGCCGTCCGCCAAATTTATTACTTCCTTTTGCCTTAGCTCAGAAAAAACGATTTCCATATATATAATATATGCGGGAGACAGCAGTATTTGTCTCCCGCACGGTTATTTTGTAAAGGTTTGAAATAATTTTAAATCATTTGGCGAATTTTACCATTTCGACGAGTTTTAACAGCGGGTTGTGCTCGAATATGGGCTTCACCACCGAACTGCCGGCAAGCTTTTGCAGGAAGTTGAAAGAGGTATCGCCGCCTATCCAGGAAATAATCTGGAAAACCAACAGCATTATAAGAAGCGCCACCGCGGTGAACAGCAAAGCCCCGCCCGCTTTGTTTATAATTTTAAGAACCAGTACGTCCGATTCCACTACGAGGGTGAATAACTTTACGATTATGATGCGCAAAATTGTTATTACGAAGAACAGAACGACGTAATAGATGATGATTTCGAGGTGGATCTTTGTAAGCCACTCTATGTGCGCCCATTTGGACGCTAAAGAAGTGAGCATGGTGTGCACGAAAGGAATATCGAGTATCAACCCGCCGAAAGTATAGCATACGAACAGCGAAATTACTATGCCCACAATGCCGCCCGTCAAAAATTTGAGGACGTGCCCGAAGCCGAAAAGAGAGCCCAATATGAGACTTAATATTATTCCGCCTATAAAAATCCAGTCAGCCAAAACCATATTTTATTAACTCCGCTTTAAAACTATGTAATCCACGATTCCTTTTCCGGTATACTTTAAATCAAATCCGCACGGGCTTCTATTCACCGTCTTTTGTATTATCTGGGTTTTTTCGGGTAAACGCTTTATTTATTATGATCTCCGCTATCTGCAACACGCTTATTGCAAGCGCCGAAATTACCGCGCCCGTTAAGTAAATGCCGTTTTTACCGCCGAAAAAATATAAACAGACGAATATTATTGTAGTTACAGCCGTTAAAGCCGAAATAATCTTAAACACAAATTTGAAGATTTTCACCGCTTTTTACCGTTTGGCGATCGTTACTATAATTATAGCCCGTTTTTGTTAAATGTCAAACTATTTTTCCGCAAAACAGATGCCCGCGGCGCACGGTCCTATGTGCGCGCCTATTACGGGGCAAATGTTCTCCTTGCGGGTACATATGCCGCCCGTCTTTTTTGCAAGCGCCAGGCAGTTTGTTTCGTCCATAGAATAAATGAGATATACGGGTTTTGAAAAATCTATCTTCTTTCTGTCTATCAGCCCGGCAATATATTGTATGCCCTTGCCCATGCCGAATTGTTTGGAGATCAGAGCTATTTTCCCCTCTTCGTCTACCGTTATCACGGGTTTGATTTTAAGTATTTTGCCAAAACCCGCTTGCGCTTTGGTAATTCTGCCGCCCTTGCTAAGATATTCGAGAGTGTTGGGCACGGCGTAAAGCTTTATTTTGGAGCGGAATTCGTCAAGCCTTTTTATAATTTCCTCCGCGGGCAGCTCTTTCAGCGCACAGGCTTCGTACACAAGCATTTTAAGCATTACGGTGGTGCATTTCGTGTCGTATACATATACGTTTTTATACTTTTGCGCCACCTGCACACATCTTTCGTACGAAGCCGAAAGCGCCGAAGAAATGGGCATTATCAAAGCTTCGTCCCCCTGTTTCAGGGCGCGCTCCACAGCCTCTTCTATCTGCTGTTCGGTGAGCTGAGACGTGTGCGGAAAATCTTTGCGCAAAACCAGCTTTTCGTAAAATGCGTCGCAGTTCAGGTCCACTCCGTCCCTGTACTCCTCGCCGCCGAACACTACGGTGAGCGGCATTACCGTGACGCCCTTTTCAAGTCCTTCTTCCTGCGAAATATTGCTTGAAGAATCGGTGATTACGGAAACCATTTTATCCTCCTTAAACTTTTAAACCGTCTATAGTCTTAACAAATTTTTCAAACAAGCCGTCCACTATTTCCAGCTCCTCGGGTGCGAGCGAACGGGAAAGTATTTTAAAAACGTAACTCCCGTAACTGTTGCGGCTGTGGTATTCCCGCTTGAATTTTTCGGTCACCCTCAGCCTGTATGTGCGCTTGTCCGCGGTGGGCACTTTTTCGAGGTACCCCTTTTCGGCGAGCTGGCGCACCTTATACGCCGCGTGCGACGAAGTGATCGACAAAAAATCGGCGAACTCGCTCACGGTCGGCTCGTCCATAAGCTCCGCTGTCTCGGCGGCAAAAAATTCCGTTGCGGTGAGCGAGCCTTCGTTTTCGCCCATTATCTCGAATATCCGCTTATATACGTTCAGGCGGAAATTGCGGTAAATTTTTTCAAAATTCTCTTCAAGCATAAAAATAACCTTTAAAATTTTAGCTAAAATATTTGAGATAATTGTAGTATAATCCTTTGCGCATGTCAAGCGCAGAGAGCATAAAAAAGCCCCGCGTCCGCAAAAATTTTTGCGGACGCGGGGCAAAGCGGCTTTTTTATTTTAAATTTTTGTTTTCCCTGTTAAAATCCGTTGATTTTTACAATTCGTCTGTGGTATTCTATATACGACCTCGCAAGAGGATAATGCGGCAAAGGCTTTCAGCCGATGCACCCGCCGTATATCGGCATTAAGGTAGGGGGTGAAACCTACCTCAAAAAAAACGGGTTGCGTAGTTTGCGCAACCCGTTTTTTTATGCGTTTTATGAAATGCAGGCACGGATTTGCTTTAAAGCCGTTTTTTCGAGGCGGGAGACCTGCGCCTGCGAAATTCCCACTTCCGCGGAAATCTCCGTCTGCGTCTTGCCCTCGAAATATCTCAAAAACAAAATCTTCTTCTCCCTGTTTTCAAGCCTGTCTATCGCCTCGTACAGCGCGGCTTTTTCCGTCCACACCTCGTCGTTGTTCTTGTCGTCGAAAATCTGGTCCATCAAAAGCAGCGTGTCGCCCGCCTTGTTGTATACGGGTTCGTAAAGGCTTACGGGGTCGGATATCGCGTCCAGCGCATAAGCCACTTCCGAAACGGCGATATTCATTTCATTGGCTATTTTATCGTAAGTCACGTCGTCGTCCGTCTCTTCCAGTTTTTCGCGCACTTTTAAAATCCGGTAGGCGGTATCCCGTATTGAGCGCGATACGCGCAGAGAATTGCCGTCACGCAAAAACCTCTTTATTTCTCCCAAAATCATGGGCACGGCGTAAGTGGAAAAGCGCACCCCGAAACTTTCGTTAAAGCCGTCTATCGCCTTTATAAGCCCTACGCAACCCGCCTGAAACACGTCGTCCGCGTTGGCGTTTTTAGCCCAAAATCTTCTTACGAGCGACAATACAAGCCGCATGTTGCCCACAATGAACTTTTCGCGCGCGGCTTCGTCGCCCGCTTTAAGCTTTTTCATAAGTTCTTCCTGTTCGGCTGCGGACAGCAGGGGCAAACCCGAAGTGTCCACGCCGCAGATAACGACTTTTTGCAACATAATACCCCTCCGATTCGGTATGTACATTGCAAAAAGGGATATGATTAACCTATTTGTTTTGAAATTTCTTTTTTGAGTTTGGAGATTATCTTTTTTTCCAGCCTCGATATGTAACTTTGGGAAATGCCGAGTTTGTCCGCCACGTCTTTTTGCGTCATGCTCTCGCCTCCGTCCAGCCCGAAGCGCATATTCATAATCCTCTGCTCCCGCGCGGAAAGTTTGGACAGCGAATTTTTTAAAAGTTCCTTTTCGACTCCCCCCTCTATGTCCGAATAGACGCTGTCCGCGTCCGTGCCCATGACGTCCGACAAAAGAAGCTCGTTGCCCTCCCAATCGGTGTTCAAAGGCTCGTCGAAGCTGACTTCCTGCTTAAGGCGCGACAGGCGTCTTAAGTACATTAAAATTTCGTTTTCTATGCACCGCGAAGCGTAAGTCGCAAGCTTTATGTTCTTGTCCGAACGGAAGGAATTGATGGCTTTAATAAGCCCTATAGTGCCTACCGAAACCAAATCGTCGCCGTCCGCGCCCGAGCCTTCGAATTTTTTTGCTATGTATACCACAAGGCGGAGATTGTGCTCCACGAGTTCGGCTTTCGCCTTTTCGTCACCGCTTTCCAGAAGGGCGATTTTGTCGCTCTCCTCTTCCTGCGAAAAAGGCAGAGGAAGCGCCTCGGTGCCGCATATGTAATCGAGCGTGTTTTTGCCGAAAATCAGCGACAGAATATGCTTTATCTTTTCAAACATTTAATCCTCCGATATATCCGGGTGCAGTACCGCGCAATTCAATTCCGCGGCGCTTACGCCTATTTTGACCTTATAAAAGGTTGAAATTTTTTGTCCGTCGTCCACTTCTATCCTGTCTGCGGTAAAAACTTTTATAACTTTGCTTCCCGCAACAGTATGTATTTTTACTTCCTGTTTTATTCCTTTTGTACGTACAAGTTTTTTTGCCGAAGCTTCGGGGATAACCGTTACCGGTTCGCCGCGGTAATAAACTTTGTTGCCGCTGTCGTAAAAAGCGGGAAGATCCACCTTTTTATCGCCCAAAAAGATTTTGCAGGAGACTTCGGCTTTACCCCTTTTGGCAAACTTGTTTTTTACGGCGCGGGCAACCCCCGCAAGACATAAAGCCCCGAAAAGAGGTATTCCCACCGGCACGGACGAAAGGATAAATCCCCCGCCCTCGGCATAGGCAATGCCCGCAAGCGAAAAAATGCCGATGAGCGCACCTGCCAAAACCGCCGAAAACGCCAAAAACAAAGCCGTGAATTTAAGATAGCTTTTTACCGACCTGAATTTTCCCGCCGCAAGGCAGATGGCAAGCCCCGATAAAATTTTAACCGCCGCCGCAGGAAAGCCTTTAAGCCCGAAGAGAGGGAACGCCACCGCAAAGCACGCGCCCAATGCGGAAGCGATTGCCACCCTTCTTCTGCCCGCCGTATTTTTGGAGACAAGTTTCGCGCAGTACAAAAGCGTGAAGTCCATGCAAAAGTTTTCAAGCAGGGCGAGTTCGACGTATACCTGCATTGCAATTCGAATTATAGCAAAGCCGCCGCGGCAAAAAGTAAAATAAATTGTCGCATTATGCCGAATTAAGTCGGCAAGCCATAAAGCCGAAAATAGCCCCTTTTCTCCCTCTGTTATTCTGCGCGAGGGCTTTGCCCGACGCTCTCGCCAACGGCGAGAGGCGTAGCCGAAGAATCCCCGATGGTCTCATATCCCTCGAAATGACACTCTCGTAATGAGCTTAGTAATTATTGGAAACCGCGGAGAAGCAAGTTATGCAAGGAAAGCAAGCGACGACCGCAGCGAGTGTACACTGAAGTACACGAACAAGGCGGAGCGTAGCTTGACACAGCAGAACGAAGCTTATCCACGGTTTACAGGAGTGTTTTGTTAATTTTTGCAAATACTTATTTCAAGGAGACCAACAATGAAAAAGAAAATCTTGATTTTTACGATTATGCTCTTATGCGTATTCTGTATACCTTTTGCAACGTACGGCTGCAATTGGTTTAAAGATATGGGCGACAGCGGCAACCAAAATTCCGAAAACACGGAGAATTCGGAAAATCCGGACAACGAGGGCAATGCAGACAAACCAAACCCCGACGGCAATAACGGCACAAACGACGCGGAAAGCGGGGATAACGCAAACAATGCGGATAACAACAATGCCGCCGATAACGACAAAAATGAGGGTGAACACGAAGAAAACAAAGACGACGGAAAAGAAAATTATAACGGCGGAAATAACGGCTCGGATACGAATAACGCACCGGCTAAAATAAGGCAATACACCGTTTATACCGAAAACGCAAGCGGGGCGCGCATTAACGGCGTTACCGTAAAACTTAAAAAGGACGGCAAGGACGTTGCAAGCAAAGTTGCCACGGCGGGCTATGCGCAATTCGGCGTTGCCGAAGACGACTATGAACTGTGTTTTAAAAATCTGCCCGAGGGATATTACGCCGACCCCTCTTACACGGCAACGAAACTTCCTAAAGACGGCTCTGCAGTCCATGCAAAATTCAAAACAAAGGTAATAGACGAGCCGCTCACTTCCGCCAAAAACTACAAGCAGGGCGATATAATACACAACTTTTCTTTTACGGATGCCGACGGAACTACGGTTGAGCTGAAAGAAATTTTAAAAACGCATAAGCTTGTGCTGTTGAATTTTTGGTACGACGGGTGTATGTATTGCGAACAGGAATTGCCTGCCATAGAGAGCGCATACAGAAATTACAAAAACGACGTATTTGTAATTTCGGTTTCCAACCGCGACAGCAATTCTAACGTTAAAAGATATAAAACCCAACACGGTTGCACGTTTTTTATGGCGGCTGACCGCGAAAATATAGTTTCGGGCAGTTTTGTAAAAGTGTACCCCACTAACGCGATTATAGACAATTGCGGCATTATAAGATTTATTGATTACGGTTCGAGACCCCAACAGTCCTTTTGGGAGAGCAAGTTTGCCGAATTGATTTCAAACAGCAATTAAAACTATCCCTCTCCACCCTCTGTCATTCTGAACGAAGTGAAGAATCCCCCTCTCCACCCTCTGTCATTCTGAACGAAGTGAAGAATCCCCCTCTCCACCCCTCTGTCATTCTGAACGAAGTGAAGAATCCCCCTCTCCACCCCTCTGTCATTCTGAGGCGTAGCCGAAGAATCCCCCAGAAGTTGAGCGGAAGCACGGGCTTTTGTATACCGCTCTTCGTAATTACCACGAGCAGACCACGGGGGGATTCTCTCGGTCAATCGCCCGCTCCGCGGGTCTCATATCCCTCGAAATGACATACTCGTAATGGACTTTTCTATTATTTATTATCACGAAAAATTGCAGGCACGGCTTGCCTGCAATTTTTGTGAATTAAAATAGCGGGGTGTTTTCACACCCCGCCACCCCATATCGTACATCCCTATAGATACGGATATAAGCTTTGCGGCATACCCTTGCAAATATCAATGCCGCTTTGGCTTGCTAATTGTTTATAATTTTTTAACTAATTGTATGACCAACATCAGGTAAACTTACAATTAACTGAATTGTGTATTTATTATCGTCACCTTTTTCGCATTTCTCAACAAAAGTTTCTTCTGCACATGCTGCTTGGGGCAAAATATTAATCTTTTCAATTGCGCCATTAAGCGATACTTTTGCTTGTACATGCCAATGAGTAGCAGCTCCACCTGTACTTTTACCACCTACATACATGTAGTCATAGGCATCTGCCTCAGCGTCTTTCTTTTCGTTCAACAAGATTTCATTTACCGCTTCGGCACGAACAGCACGCTTTGATGCCTCTTTTGCATTAGTATCAGCATTGTTTAACGCGCCCACGAAGAGAGGCACTGCGATTGCGGTAAGAACTGCGATAATAGCTACTACTATCAAAAGTTCGGCAAGCGTAAAGCCTTTTTTGCTTCTTGTTTTTTGTAACATTGTTTTTTTGTCTCCTTGATTTTTTTTATTTAATATACACACCGCAGGGATGTACGGCGAGATATCCAAAATTGTCCTTTTGCGGCAACTAAAACGCCGTGTGAAAGCACATAGAATAATATGTTCTGCGTACTTAGTACTTTAACAGTATATTCCCAACTTCATTTTATGTCAAGAAATAACGCCGCATTTCTGTGAAAAAAACAAAAATTTTTTAAATATGTTATTTTAACCGCTTTCCGCCGCCTTTTTCAGCCGTGTGAAAGCACATAGAACATATTATTCTATGTACATATTCATAAACAAAAACAGCGGCGCATTTGCGCCGCTGTTAACATTTTTTGGGGCTATTATTTTAGAATATGCGCCCGCGCGGAACGCGCGGGCGCATTGCATTTTATAATATTGCATTTTATAATTGTATACTATTAATCATCTCCTCCACTTCCCCGCAACTCTTACAACTTAACAGTTTGCTGCGGAGAGAGGTTGAGCTCTTGTGGCCTTTAAGATAAAACCCGACCATTTTACGCATATACACGCAGGCGAAACGTTCGCCGTACAAATCGCGGGTTTTTTTGAGCTGCCAAAGCACCGTTTGCCGCTTGTCGCCGCAGTCCTTCCCCGTGATTTCGGAAAAAATCCAAGGGTTGTACATAGCGGCACGGGCAATCATTATGCCGTCGGCGCCCGTCTTTTTCATTACTGCGCTTGCGGTGGACGGATCGAATATGCCGCCGTTGGCGATTACGGGTATTTTTACCGCGTTTTTTACGGCGGCTATTTCCTTTAAATTTACATCGCCCGAATAAATTTTATCGCGCGTACGGCCGTGAACGGTGATCATATCCGCACCCGCCGCCTCGCACATCTTAGCAAAATCCTGAGTGGTATATTCGGACTCTTCGTTCTCCGTGCGCATTTTAACGGTTATCGTTTTGCCGCTCTTTTTGCACTCCGAAATTATCTTTTCGGCAAGCCCGATATTTTCAAGCAACGCGCTCCCCTCGCCGTTTTTGTAAATTTTGGGCATGGGGCAGCCCATGTTTATGTCCACTATGCCGAAAGGAGCAAGCGCCTCGCTTTCGCAGGCGCGGCGCATGAACCCGGGATCCGCGCCGAAAATCTGGCAAGCCGTAATGCCCGTATGGCTTTCGGTTATGTATAACAGATCCTGCGTCTTTTCGTTCCCGTAACACAGCCCTTTTGCGGAGACCATTTCGGTAAAAGTAAGCCCTGCGCCGAGTTGCGAACACATTTCGCGGAAAACGGCGTTGGTATAGCCCGCAAGCGGCGCCAAAAACAGGTTGTCCGGAAGGGTAAAATCACCTATCTTTATCGGATTCAATCTCATCTTTCGCTCTCTCCCAAAAGCTATTGAACATAACGGGGTCTTTTGTAACTTCGTTTATGTCCTTCCCTTCAGCCGCAATCAGTTTTTCGCACTCGCAGAAACGTCTTATGAATTTATCGGTCGATTTTCTAAGGGCTTCTTCGCAATCCACTCCCGTAAGTCTTATGAAGTTCACCGCCGAAAACAGCACGTCGCCCGCCTCATCAAAAGCTCCCGCGGCGTCTTTTTGCTTTATGCAGTCCTGCAATTCCCGTACTTCTTCAAAAAGCTTTTTTAATGCCTCGTCGGGCGAAGAGAAGTCAAAACCGCACTTCGAAGCGCGCTTGCCCGCTTTTTGGGCGCGCATCAGCGCGGGGAAGTTTTTGGGTACTGCCTGAAGCGTTTCGCCGTAAGTAGACTGCTTCTTTTCCTTTATTTTGTTCTTTTCCCATACGCTCAGCGCCTCGCCCTCGCTTTGCGCTTTATCGGCGCCGAAAATGTGGGAGTGGCGGAAAATAAGTTTTTTGACGTTCCGCGTTATGGCGTCGCCGCCCGTAAAACTGCCGCGCTCTTTAGCCATTACGGCGTGGAAAGCCGCCTGCAACAGCACGTCGCCCGTCTCCTCTTCCATACCGTCCTCGTCGCCGCGCTCTATGGCGTCGACAAGCTCGTACGCTTCCTCTATCAAATTCTTCTCTATGCTTCGGGAAGTCTGCGCCCTGTCCCACGGGCACCCGCCCGGCGCGCGCAGAAGTTCGATTATATGCTCCAAATCATAGTAATCGTAGCGGGCTTTGTTTAAAAATTCGCCCTCTTCCGCGGCAACCGCGCAAAAACCGCCGTAATCTTTTTGTGCGGCGATTTGCGAAACTTTGATTTTTTCGGCTTTGCCGCCGTGAACGAAAAAGCAAAAGCTTTCCCCGCCGAACAGCTCCGAAAGCCGCCCGCAAACTTCCGCCGCGGAAACGGCGTCTATGCCGTACACGCAGGCTGCGCGGCAACTCTTTAGTTCTTTAACCGAATAAGCGGGAAGGCATACGGGCTGGTCGCACGAGAGTTTTGCCGAGTTATATGTATGTGAAGCTTTAGAAACCGATTCCAGAATTTCGCAGTCGGGATATCCCGAAAAAATTATCTTACAGCTCCCGTCCTCGCAGACCGCGCCGTCAACGCAATAGCATACATCGGAAACCGAAGCTTCTTTAATCACTTCGGCGGCAAGGCTCTTATCGAGTTCGGCGCGGCTATTTGCGGAAAATCCGTCGAGAACGCGGACCTTGTATCCCTTTAAACTTTTAAAACTTTCACTCAGCCCCGTACGCGCAATTATCGCGTCCGCCTTATCGAGAGCCGCCTTCGCCCGAAGGGTTAAGTCGCCTTCCGATATTCCCAATCCTATCAGCGTTATTTTCATTTTTTACACCCGTGCCGATAATATACCATAAATTCATGAAAGTTGCAACAAAAAACGCAATGTTTGCCGCCCATGCCGCGCTTTCTATACCGAATTTGAAAATTCCCATAAGACCCGCCGTAAGCGCGACACGCAGTACGGAAGTTATCCATTGGGTGAGGGTACCGTAAACGGGCTTGCCGAGCGAAGTTAAACAAGCCGACGACGTCTGCACAAGCGATTCGGTCACCGAACTTACAGCCATAATACGGACGAGTTTTATAAGGAGAGCGCGCTCGCCTTCTTTAAGCGAGCCGAAAATCAGCCTTGCCGCCAGCGGCGCGAACAGGAAAAGTCCCAAAGCGGCGGGCAGGGAGACGAGAAAGGTTATTAAAAGCGCCTTGTACGCCTTTGACTTTGCCGCGGCGAAGTTCCCGCTTTCGGCAAGCGGAGATATCTGCGGTACGCTTGAAGCCGCAAGCCCGTACGTAACCGACACGGGAAGATTGATTATAGTCACCGCGCAACCCGAATATATGCCGTACAATGCCGTTGCGTCCGCAGAAAGGGATTTTAAAAAGCGCACGGCGACCACGCTTTCGGCAAGTTGCGAAAGGGGCAGCGCTATAGCCGTGAGGGTGAGCGGAACGGTGTATTTGAATACCGAAGCCGCCGAAGCGTAAGGCACTCTGTAAAGAGGTCTTACGGGCTTATGCCTTAGGTAAAAGAGCACGGCTCCCGCCGAAGAAACGGCTTCGCTGAAAGTCACGGCAAAGAGGGTGTACGCCACGGCTTTTTCAAGATTTTGCCTGAAAATATAGGCGAGCGCCACGCCTGAAATTACTTTTACAAGCTGTTCGCACACCTCCGTCACAGCCGTGGGATACATATTCCCGCGGCCCTGAAAATAGCCGCGCACGACCGAGAGCGCAGAAACGAAAAATACCGCGGGGCTTAGCATTTTGCAACACAGTTCCACCGCCGGCTCGCCCTGCAAAGCGGCAAGCGGCGCCGCCGCAAAGTACATCAAAAAAGTCCCCGCGACGCCTATTGCGCCGTAGAGAAGAAAGGCGCGTTTTTCAACCCCGTAACCTTTACCCGACGAGACGAGACGGGCGATGCCCGTGGGTATGCCTGAAGCCGATACGGTCAAAAGAATACAGTACAGGGGATAAACCATCTGGTATATTCCCATGCCGCTTCCGCCGAGGATATTGGTAAGGGGTATGCGGTAGACCGCGCCGAGAATTTTGGAAATAAAGCCGCCCAACGAAATGATGACGGCTCCTTTTATATATGATTGCCTGTCGTTTCGCATAAAATAAAACTCCGCCCTGCGGCGGAGCGCTGTAACCGGGTTATTCGAATTGCCCCGCAAGTATATCGGCGGAAAGCTGTGCGAGTTTGCAGCTCGCCTGCTCAATGCGCGCACCCTGTTCGCTCGAAACAAGGGCAACCGCGCCGAGGCAATCGCCGTTGCAGACTATGGGAACTATTACCTGCGCCGTGAGACCTTCCTGCCCGTCACAGATGGGAACTATGTCCCCGCCCTCCGAAAGGTTGGCTACATAGCTCTTTCTGTCTTTCAAAATACGCTCCATGTCGGAAGAAAGGCTTTTTCCGTTTAGTTCCTTTTTATTCTTGCCCGCGGCATGCAGTACCTCGTCCGTGTCGCAAATCACGGCAACAAGCCCCGATAAATCGGAAAGCGACTTTGCGGTGCCTTCGGAAAATTTTTCCAACGAAGCTATCGGCGAGTATTTTTTAAGCATAAGCTCGTCACGGTCGGTAAAAATTTCCAGCGGGTCCCCCGATTTGAGCCTTAAAGTCGAGCGTATCTCTTTCGGAATCACCACTCTGCCGAGCTCGTCTATCCTTCTCACAATTCCGGTTGCTTTCATATTCACTCCTATAATTCGAATTTACAAAAGCAGTATGTGAAAGCCCACGAAAGTTATACTGTAATTCCGAAATTCATTTTTTGGCTGTAAATTATATGGCACCGGCAGGTTAACTATTTATTTACTTCACTATACAACGCGCCCGCGGGTTTTCTCCCGCGGGCGCGTTGTTGTTTTAAAAATTTTTCAAGTTTTTATTTTAATTGAAAATCGCCGATTTTTCAAGCTTCTGCAACCGGTAAACCAAAACCTGTTTATAAAAGCTGTCGGGCTCGGTATCAAGCCATTTTAATGCCCTTGCAAAATCAATGTCGAAACCCTTGCTGAAGTATTCAAACATTTCCCTGTGCGAACCCGAAAAAGGTCTTGCTACGACCCGCTCCGTATTTTCAGCTATGGGCAAATTGCGGTTTACCGAGGGGTTGCAATTTAAAAGACTTTTGCCGTTATCGAAAATGGGCGCGGGCAGATAGCTTCCATCCCCGTTCATGATTATGCCGAGGTTGTGGAAATGCCGGTCCTCGTTTAAAACGATATAGTCGAGCGTAAAGACTTTTTTGAAATATTCGGTCAAGTCAAGCCCCACAGCTTGCCTGCAAAAACCCAACACATATGCGGTTTTTGCGCCTATACCGTTGAATTCCTTTATCTTTTCGTACAGCGGAATACCCGCTACATTGCCGTGCAACCGTTCGAGCGTTATAAAGGACTGCGCAGGCGATAAAAAAGACTTGCTTCTGCAACCCGCCTTTCCGTTGATCATGCCATGCTCATAGGCTACATAATCTTTGGACTTCAACGTCGAGAATTTAAGAAGTTTGGATACAAGGTACTCCACTTCTCCCTCGCATCCCTCGTTGTCCTCCTTATACCAATAGCCGTCCTTGAAAAATTTGAGCTGTGTGCCGTCGCTTGTCCCTTCGGTATCGACGAGAAAATTGTTTGAAATTTTTACGTCAAACATTTCTAAGCCTCCTCGGCGCGACGTCCTTCCAGGTAAGGCTTTCGCCGTTGAATCTGAACCACAAAAAGTCATTATAGGAAACGCCGTGGGTTTTTTTGACGATGGAAAGCGGATCGTAATAGGGTATTTCGAGCTTTTTCAGATAGTTGTCGATATTGCGGCAATCGCGCTGCCAGCAACGGGTTTCGAGTATGTTTGAAAGCTTGAAAACATCCATTTCGGCATCGCGGAAAATTTGCTTGACGGGGTGAGAGGTAAATCTTTGAACCTTTGCCTTATTTCCGCTTACCGTGACGTATGATACAAGCTCGTCGTGCCAGAAGCATAAAATTTCAAGCCCGTCCCATCTGTCTTTCGATTGTTGAGGCGTAAAATTTATTTGCATACCCAGCGCGCTTGCTAATTTTTGCAATGTTGACGCGTTGGGAGAGACTATCCCCGCCTCTATGCGCCCGACGGTCGACTGCGGGATCCCGCATCTTTTTGCAAGCTCCCTCTGAGAAATTTTAAGCTGCTTTCTCTTTTTTAAAATTTCGGCAACATACTCCATCACAAATCACCTCGACATAATGATAGCACAAATGCTATTAAAATGTCAACAAAATTAAAAGCTAAAATAAAAAATCGCCCGCCGGGCAAAAACGCTCGGCGGGCGATCTATAAAATTTATTTTTCGTAAACGGAGCGCTTCAATACGCCTATGTACGGGAGAGAACGGTAGCGTTCGGCGTAGTCCAGCCCGTAACCTATCACAAATTCGTTTTCTATGTCAAAACAATTGAAATCGGGGCAAATATCGTACTTCCTCGCCGGTCTTTTGTTCAGTAAAGTGGCTATTTTAACCGAAGCGGCGCCGCGTTCGCACAAAAGCCGCTTTAAATTGGCAAGCGTGAACCCGCTGTCTATGATATCCTCTATTATAAGCACGTCACGCCCTTTCACGTCGCAGTCCAAATCCTTTTTGATTTTAAGCTTGCCCGACGACACCGCGCCGCTTCCGTAAGAAGAAACGGACATAAAATCCAGCTCTGCGGGCACGGTGAGGTTGCGGATGAAGTCCGAATAAAATATTATCCCTCCCTTTAAAATGCCCACGCAAACGGGATTCTTACCGGCATAGAACGCGTCCGCTTCCCTCGCGACCTCGGCAACCCGTTTTTTAAGCTGTTTTTCGGTAAAAAGTATTCTCTCTACGTCACTGTGCATTTTTGTTCTCCGTAAATATTCAAAGGTTTAAATCCGTAAAATCGCAGCAGGCGCAAAAGGCGCAATCCCCGCCCGCGCTCGTCTTTACTTCTTCCGAAATTTCCACTCCGCAAACAACGTAAACCTTGTTTTCTTTTGCTATCAAAGGTATTTGCCGCCGCAACCGCGCGGGGATTTTAAGGTCGGAAAAATAGCTGCCCAAATTTTTTGTGCCGCCGCCGAATTTTTTAAACAAGTCGCCCTCGCGCATAAAGCGGATAACCGCCCCCGAAGGGATCTTTTCGGGATCGAAGCGCAGCGTCTTTATCGGATATTCCGCAAAGCAGTCCTTTGGCGGCTTATCATTTTTACCGTAAAAGCAAAGCGGAACGCCCAAAAAGCTTTCTTTCCCCTCTTTTGCGTAAGCCGCAAAATCCGTGCCTTCGCCATAATTTTCGGGGTTTTTTGCAGGGCATATCGCTATTTTACCCTCTTCGCTGTAAGCAGTGCACTCCGAAAATTCAAACTTTTTGCCATTGGCGGCAAACTGCAATTCGTACAGATTTTCAAGCCATTGCCCGCAATAATCGCGAATATTGTTTTCAGAAAAAATTTTTAAAACCGCACGTTTGAACACCGTTTTTTCTTCGCACCGCGCGACGAGATACCCGAACGGCGACCTGCGTATGAGCCGCATTTTATTTATAAGGTTTTCAAAGTACTCCACGTCCTCTGCGGCTATGCGCGAAAGACGGTAAATGGCGCCCTCCGCGCCCGGCACGGCTTTTTCCAGAGCAGGCAAAACGTTAATACGGATTTTATTGCGCGTGTAAAGCTCAGTAAAGTTTGTTTCGTCGTCCACATACGGAATATTGTTTAAGGCAACGTATTCCTCTATTTCTGCGCGGGGAACCGCCGCAAAGGGGCGTATTAGTCTCCACTTTTTCCCGCCCGATATAAACTCTTCGTCCTTAATGCCCGCAAGCCCCGCAATGCCGCTTCCGCGGGCGAGGTTGAACAGCACCGTTTCGGCATTGTCGCCCATATGGTGCGCCGTGGCGACGGCGTCCGCGCCTTTCCACTCCTCTCCGCCTAAGGTTTTTTGGGGAAGAACGGCTTCGGCGTATTTTTTGAGCCGCCATTGACGGGCGGACTGTTCGGTCTTGTTCACGTTTTCCGTCCACTCGTAAAATAATAACGGGATCCCGTTCTTTTTACAATAGCCGGCGACGAACGCGCTGTCGCGCGCGGAGCTTTCTCCGCGTATTTTATGGTCCAAATTTAACGCACAGACGGTTATGCCGTACTCTTTCCCGTTTGTTGCGAGATAGTGCAGCAGCGCCATGCTGTCCCGCCCGCCCGATACGGCAACGCATATATTCAGATTCGAGTAACCCAAAAGTTCTGTCTTCACAAACGCCATTATAGCACAATAATTTATTTCTTGCAATCGTTTGCAGAGATGGCGGCGCCTTCGTTTTTTTACTTGAATTTTCACTGCGCGTATGTTAATATGAATATGTATATAAGCGTACACGCTTTTTTATTGCCATGACTGAAAGAAAGCAAAAAAATTTAAAACCCAAAAGCATGCTTTGGCTTGTAGCGGCGCTCGCATGGCCCACAATGCTTGAACAGCTTATGCAAACCGCCGTCCAATATGTGGATACGGTAATGGTAAGCACCCTCGGCGACGGCGCAACCGCCGCTGTCGGCTCCACTACCACCGTAAACTGGCTTGTAAACAGCACAATTTCCGCTATCGGCGTGGGGTTTTTGGCGTATATCTCGCAGGCGTTCGGCAGGGGCGAGGATGATAAGGCGAGACGCGCTTCGGCGCAGTCTATTCTCGCCGTGCTGGTAGTCGGAACAGTGTTTTCCGCCCTTACCATGGGTTTGAGCGGGGTCGTTCCCGTAATGATGCGCGTTGCGCCCGAAATAAGGAGCGCGGCTTCGGGGTACTTTTTTATACTTTACTCCACTACTTTATTCCGCACGGCGAATATAATTTTCGGCACGGTTCTGCGCGCGGCGGGCGACACCAAACGCCCCATGATAGCCGGGGTTTTGATGAACCTCGTCAACGTGGTTTTAAACTACTTTCTGATATATCCGACGCGTGAAAGCGTTATATTCGGCAAAACGGTCACCCTCCACGGCGCGGGCTGGGGAATAAACGGCGCGGCGGCGGCAAGCGCAATAGCATTTGCCTGCGGCGGAATTTTGCTTACCGTTTGTCTGTACAAACACAAAAAAATCTCATTTAAGGGTTACAGCATAAAGCCCGACGCCTCGGTCTTAAAGCCCTGTTTGCGCGTTGCGTTCCCAAATATGTTGCAGAGGTTTTTGATATCGTTCGGATATGTGGCGTTTGCATCAATGATAAATTCTCTCGGTCAGGCGTCGACGACGGCGCACACCGTAGCCAACACGGTTGAGTCGGCGTTCTATATCCCCGGCTGGGGTCTGCAGACCGCCGCCGCGACGATTGCGGGCAACGCATGGGGCGCAGACGACAGAAATAAAATAAAAAACCTTGTAAAAACCACCTCTTTTGTGGAAGCGGGGTTGATGATAATCACGGGAACGGCGTTGTTCTTTACCGCCCCGCTTTTGGTGGGTCTCTTTTCCAAAGATGCCGAAGTGATCGGGCTGGGGGGAACGGTGCTTAAAATGGTGGCGCTGTCCGAACCTTTTTACGGCATAGCAATCGTGCTGGAAGGAGTTATGCAGGGCGTGGGAAACACCAAAACGCCCTTTTGGTTTAACGTTGCGGGGATGTGGGGCATAAGGATTTTGGGTACTTTTATAGCAACACAGTTTTGCGGCGGCGGACTTGTTTCTGCCTGGGCGTTTATGATAGGGCACAATGTGTTCCTGTTTATAAGCTTTCTTCTGCTTCATATTACTGGCAAGTGGCAACCAAAGCGCGCTCCGCAACTACCTGAAACGCAAAAACACGGCGATTGATAATCGCCGTGTTTTTATTTTTATGACTAATGCGGAGTTGACCGCACTGTTTTAACTCCTTGAGGGAATTTGCGCTTATGCGCAAAGCGTCGCGGGTATGCCCGCTCGCGCAAACCTGTGGTTCTTTCGTGGCATAAATCACCAAGCAGGTTAGAAAGTCTAACCTTGAAATAATTAAGCACACTGTTACTTTTTAAAAACATCAATAAATTTGGTGTCAAATGAACCACATATAGGACATTTATATTCTTTTGAATATGTACTTGCACCATCAAAGTCTGCTTGAAAGCAATTCGAACAGTAAATATAATTTTTTTGTGCCACAAAGTTAAGTTTTTTCTTGCGATTCACTTGAACTTTAAATTTGATACATTTATCCTCTGAAAGCAGAAAATCAGGATAGGTATACAACGTGCATTTTGTCTTGAAATAATCCTCGTCAATTGTTGTATCAATTAGGCTGTATTCGTTTGCTATAAATATTTGATAACGCCTTTCATGTTCATAGTCCCATTTTTTATCTTTAAATGATAAAGACCAATATTCCAAAATATCTGACAAGAAGTCACTTTTTTCTTCGTCAGACATATTAAACAGATTGATAATATCACACAAATAATTTATTTCGTTCTTGGCTTCATCTTGCCCATATATTATATCATAGCAAGAAATTAACCCCAAAAAAGGATGTCCATTTATTATTTCTATGGGGGTTAAAATATCCCCGATACGGTCAGATTTATATCCGAAAATATTTTCTCCATATTCCCGTGTCATTTCGTCCGTTGGAAAAACTTTACTATATGAACAAACATAGCTGCTGGCATTAAATGTCAAGCTAACTTTTTTTGCCCAAGGATATTTAATCCATGTTTTATTTTTATAAATTTCTTTAATAATTTTTCGTTCTCGTTTATCATTTAATTTTTCTATTTTACTCATCCAGATTTCATTGTTGTTAAATGCCTGTAAAGCAGATTTTGTTGAAATGCATTTATATAAATAATTACTATTGTAACAGTTCCTTGATTTTAATACCCAGTTTTTTATTGTAAGTTTGATGACTCCTCGCAATGGATATTTGACTACGTTTTGATTAGCTTTTTTTAATAAAATGGATTCAAATCCAAATAATTTCAATAATTCATCGCGTTCAAATGCAAATACGCCGCAAGTTTTTATAGATGTGAAAAAACTAATGTCTCTAAACATTGTAACAAAACTATGGGTAAGTTCATCATATAATTCGGAGTTATCTGTATTAAGAAGATTTTTCGTTGTATTGATAAGTTCGTCCGCCAAACTGCGGTTTTTATGCATACGGAATTGAGTGTAACAAACAAAAAACAATTTCAAAGGCGGAAGCAAAGAGAAATAGGATTCAATAAAGTATCTATTAGTTTCGGTCTGTAAACTTGCCAATAAATCGTTCATTTTGTAGAGCATATTATTTATTCTTATCTGCCTACACAAATAGGAATAAATATATATTTTTAGGCTTTCACAGTTTATTTTAAGTGATATTAAGTATAACTCATTTAAAACAGCTACTTCATAGCCCGTGTGTCTAACTGTACCCATCTCGTTGATTTCATTCAAATCTGTTTGGTCGATAAAAGAAAACAGTGTTTCTTTCAATGTATAGCTCGGTTTAGCATAAAATTTTTCTGCTAAACCTAAAATGTAGTCTATATTTTGCTCATATTGATTTAAAGGCCAATCTGCTGGCTTTTCTGCTGATTGTACATTCATTATTGTTTATCTAAACAAATTTTCAACCGAATTTCTTTTTCATTTTTCCACGATATCGTCTTTATAAGCTCGCATATCATGCAAATTATATTTTCTTTGCTTGGTACAACAAAAATTTTAGTTAAACCTTTTAGAACAATATATCCAACGCCGTTCTCATACTTTCCGCAAGGGCTTTTACCATAAGAACAGGAATTGCGTCGCCAACTACTCAGTTTATCCCACAACGAATCGCTGTGGGGAATAGAAAAAGTAACTTAATCTCTTTATCCAAACGTCAAATTCATTATACTTTAATCATCATGTATTATATCAACAACAATCTTTTCGTCTAAGATTTTCCATTTTGCTTTTTTGCATATTGAAGCTCCATCATCGGTTAAAAGTCCAAATCTTCTGTAAAACTCCGTCACACCGCCGAAATAACGACGGTGTTTATCAATGTTTAGCTTTTTCTCTATTCCGCAGAAAATAACCGCAAACTGTTCCGCAGATTCATCAAGCATACTTTTAATAATCTGGGGTATGACCAATATCTTTGCGCGAATATCATTTGCTGTAATTTCACGTTCAACCAGATATTCTCCATCCGTTGTGGTGACAGGAGAAGACTGTTGTTCCGAATGTGTTAATGTTATGATACTGTTTTTTGAAAACACGGGTTTAAAATTAAATCCAATGCCTTTTTCAATACAATACTGCAAAAGTTGCGTCCCATCTATCGTAATAACCGGCATATTGGGGTTATCCGATGCTTCGTCTAACGCGCCTTTCGTGAATGATGAAGTCGTAATAAAAACGTTTATGTAGTTGCTACTTAAAATGTTTCCATTCCTATCCCTTTTGGTTGTGCCTTTCAAGTCACGCACTTCTTTTGCCTGTACTTTGTTGTTTCGGGCATAACGTTTTGCCTGCACGTAATAGTTAATCGTGTCTGTGCCGTTCAAATCAAGCCCGGGCTTAATGCAAGTAAGGTCAATCCCTTTGTCTCCTACATATTGGGTGGTAACAACCTCTTCAAAGCCGAGAGCACTTAAAAACGAGTTTAAGAAAATTTCAAACTCTCTCCCAGTTGGGAAACAAGAGTAAAGTTCGTCCAAATATTTATTGGTTTCTTCATTGCTTAATTCAATAATTGCCATACATAAACCTCGACTATAACCATACAGTAAGCAAACTTGCGTCTAATGCTATTTTTTGGAATTATTATAGCACTTCAATGGGAAATTATCAAGACACCTGACAGTAAAATTATAAAACCTTCAGGTAAATTTTTTATGTACTTCATATACATTGTTAAAATTTGATTTCATAGCATAGTATTTGTCTGAAGCATTTCATGGCTTAAAAATCGGTCTATCCCGAATTATGAAAAATTCGATGTATACTGACTATGGTAATCTTGCCTGGAATTTGAAACCCCTAAAAGGTCGCCCTCGTCACAGCGTCGCGGGTATGCCCGCTGCTCGCGCGAACCTGTGGTTATTTCGTGGCATAAACCACCAAACAAAAAGGCACGGAGTTGTTCCGTGCCTTTTTGTTTGGTGACCCCAACGTTAATTATCCGAACATCGTTTTTGCAGTAAATGACGGCTTTTGCTTCGTAATTTGCCTTAAAACCCTCTAAAAATAGCTTAATGTGATAATAATTATAAAAATTTAATAGTTAATTCAGTGCTATAAAATCTGTTTAACCGGCAGAATAAAATTTGTTATACGCC